>NZ_JBVIEB010000015.1:4394-229913 GCF_055572075.1 Streptomyces sp. NPDC030820 | reverse complement strand
AAGAACAAAACCACGAAAGACGAGGACCAGGAGAACGGAGACCAACCCCCCCCCCCCCCCCCCCTCTCCCCCCCCCCCCCCCCCCCCCCCCCCCCCCCCCACCGTCGGTTCAGGCGACGTGCAGGGTGAGGGACGCGGTGTGCAGCCTGCCGCCGGTCTGGAACTGGAGGAACAGCCGCCAGTTTCCGGACTGCGCGAACTCGGCGTGGAAGGGCAGCGTCGGCCCGCCGTGGTCGCCGTCGACCCGGGTCTCCGGGTGGAGGTGGGCGAAGGCGAGGTCGCCCTGGTGGAACGCGGTCAGGTGGGCGTAGGTGTCGAGGTAGGGCTGGAGGTCGGTGACCGGCTTGCCGTCCTTGGTGACGGTGGCGGTCAGCTGGTGTGCCATGCCCGCCATCGGATCGCCCTTCACCGTCACGGTGTAACCGTCGACGGTGGCGGTGCCGGACGCCTTCGGCAGGGGGTCGAGCATCGCCATGCCGGACACCTTCACGGTGCGGCTGAGGACGAAGTCCTTGCCCTTGCCGGCACCGCTGTCCGGGACGAAGGAGGCGTACATCCGCCAGGTACCCGGCTGCAGCGTGGCCAGCGGCGCGGTCCAGGTGCCGTCGCCGGCCATGGTGGGGTGCAGGTGCTGGAAGCCGGTGAGGTCGGAGCGGATGGCGTAGAAGTGCATCCGCTTGGTCTGGTCGACGGCGAAGCCGGTGACCGGCTTGCCGTCGGGGCCGGTGACGGTGAAGCGGTACGCGCTCGCCTTGCCGGCCGGGACGGTGGCGGCCGTGGCGGTCATCTTGTAGCCGTCCTTCGCGGAGGCCAGGCCGTTGCCCGCGGACACGGGCTCCATGCCGGGCATCGATGCCATGCCGTCGTCCGACGCGGACGGGGACGGCGTGGCGCTGTGGTCCATGCCGGCCATGCCGGAGCCGTGGCCGGAGCCGGAGGTGGAGTTCGAGCCGCAGGCGGCGAGGGTCAGGGTGAGTGCCGCGGTGGCGGCGGCCGCGGCGAGGGCGCGGCGGGATGTGCGGAAACGCTGGGTCATGAGTGTGTCTTTCCAGGTGGGCGCCGTGAGGCGGCGCTGCCTAACGTGGGAGAGCCGTGCGGGACCGCGGCGACGAGCCGGATCCCGGAGGTCTCGTCACGTCCGCGCGATGCACACCTGGAGCAGGAGTCGGCGCCCGCCGGCCGGTGGCCCCCGGCGACGGTTGCCGTCGGAACCCGGCCGGGCCCACGGCAGCAGGACGGCGGCCGGGAACACGAGGGCGGCCGCCGCGAGCGGAGGCGCCGGGATCCCGGACCGGGGCGTCGTGGCCAGACACAACGCACCCCGCATGGCCTCGTCCACGTGGGGTGCGGCTTTGGCGGCTGTGGTCGCGGGGCGGCCGGCGGGATGCGCTGCCTCGGCGTGGTCGGCGGGGTGCGCGGCCGGCGTCGAGGGCGCCGAGCGCATCGGGTCCGTGTGCGCAGCCATCGGGGCGGGTGCCGGTCCCATGACGGCGGTGTCGGTGGCCTGCATGGCTCCGTGGCAGCCGCCCGCGGCCGCGGCCGGGCCGCCGTGCATGAGGAACAGCCCGAGCAGCACGGCGACCAGAACGGGGGCCCGCACCGCCTGGCGGATGCGGGCCCTGGCCGTGTCGGCGGCGGGCTGCGCGAGGATCACGGCTCCACCTTACGGGTGCGTACGAGCGGGCACGCGGAAAAGCGGGCCGAACGGGGGAGAGGAGGGCTCTGCGGCGTTCAGTGGCCGGGTCCACGTGCCCGGGGTGGCCTGCCGGCGCCTGGGTGGCCGTTTTGGTGGCCCTTCTGACCAGTGAGCGCCCCGAAGGGACGCGGCGCTGTATCGATGTGCGGCTCCGCCTCGTGGGCGCGACCAGCCCCAACGCACCAGCAGCCGGGAACGGCCCGCCCCCCCGACGGTGCCGTGCCGCAGGCGGCCGGACCCCGACGGCGCGGTCAGGACACGCCAACCGTCCGCAGCAGCAGGTGGAAGTCATGGGCCGCCTCCGCCGTGGCCAGCGTCGCCGCGGTCAGGACCGCTGCCGTCGCCGCCGTGAGAGCCGGGTGGCGGCCCAGCGGCGGAGCCAGCAGCGCGGCGACGCGGCGGGGGACCGGGCCGGCCTTGGCAAGGGGGCTTCGGCGGCCGAGGAAGCCGAGGGCCGCACCGGCGATCCGGGCGAGCGCGGGAGCGCGGTGCGCGGCGAGGGCCGCCTTGCCGACGGTGCGGGCGACCCGCCTGCGGTCACCGGTCGAGGCGGCCGCGTTCTCGTCGGCCCAGCGCTCGATCGTGTAGGTGACCGCGGTGGCGAGGGGACGCAGGAACGGGTTGGCGGCGGCGCCGAGCTGGGCGAGGGCGACGAAGGCGTAGTGGTGGGCGGTCAGATGGGCGCGCTCGTGGGCGAGCAGGATGTCGTGCTCGGACTCCTCCAGGCTGTGCAGCATGCCGGTGGAGACGACGATCCGCCCGGGCAGTCCGGGGATGGCGAAGGCGTCGGGAGCGTCGTCGGGGACGACGACCAGACCGTCCCGGGCGGGCATGCAGGCGGCGTCCCACGCGGCGGCGGCCAGTGAACGGGCCCGGCGCCACAGCATCCGTGCCGCCATCAGCACGGCGCCACCGAGCAGCAGGCCGGCGATCAGCGACACGGACAGCGCGGCGGGGGCGTCGTGCTGTGCGGTGCCGGCCGACCAGTGGCCCAGGGCGGCGAGTTGCGGGACACGGATCAGGCCGGCCACGGCCAGCAGGCCCAGGGATATCGTGCTCGCCGCGCCCAGGACGAGGGACGAGGCGGTGAGCAGCCAGGTGGCGAGGCGGGGTTCGCAGCGTTCGGCCAGCGGGCGGGCGCCGAGCGGGGCGATGAGCGAGAGCAGCAGCGGCAGATAGACGGCGACATGCATTCCGAGCGGCCCCTTCCTGTTCCTACCGGTCTACCGGTTCCTGCCGGTCTACTGGTTCCTGCCGGTCTACCGGTTCCGGTCGGTTACCGGTTCGTGCTGGTCCTACTGGCCGGGGTGCTGGTCGGGGCCGAGCAGCTGACGCAGCAACTCGGCGTCCGTGTCGGACAGTTCGTCGGCGAACCGGGCGAGGACGGCCTCGCGGTCGGGCCGCTCCTCCAGGACGGTGCGCATCCGGCGGGCGGCGAGGCCGGCGTCGTCGGTGACGGGGGCGTAGGCGTAGGCCCGGCCGCGGGGGGTGCGGCCGAGCAGGCCCTTGGTGTACATGCGGGTGAGGATCGTGACCACGCTGCTGTACGTCAGCTCGCCCCCGAGCCGCTCGGCGACCTCCCCGGGGGTCAGCGCGCCCTCGGCCCGCTGCAGCAGGCCGAGGAGTTCGGCCTCGCGTACTCCGTTGGCCCGCTTGGGGCCGCGTCCCTGTGTGTGGGCGCCCATGGGTTTGTCGTTCTCCCGCTGATCTTCTACAGTCGTGTAGAACTTCTACGGCCGTGTAAATGCTGCTGACGTCCGAGTGTGCCACGAAAGGACCCCGATGAGCGCCATAAGCCTCGGTCAGGCTGTTGTTCTCGGCATCGTCGAGGGGGTGACCGAGTTCCTGCCCGTCTCCTCGACCGGCCATCTGAAGATCGCCGAGGGGCTGATGGGCATCCCGGTCGAGGACACCTCGGTCGTCGGCTTCACCGCCGTCATCCAGGTCGGCGCCATCGCCGCCGTGCTGTTCTACTTCTTCAAGGACATCGTGCGGATCGTCTCCGCCTGGGGGCGCGG
Organism: Streptomyces sp. NPDC030820; assembly: GCF_055572075.1. Classification (NCBI taxonomy): domain Bacteria; kingdom Bacillati; phylum Actinomycetota; class Actinomycetes; order Kitasatosporales; family Streptomycetaceae; genus Streptomyces; species Streptomyces sp. NPDC030820. The sequence goes on along the minus strand of NZ_JBVIEB010000015.1, from coordinate 226,199 downwards.
CCTGCGCAACCGTGAGGAGCGTTACCACCACGACTACAAGTTCGCCTGGTGGGTCATCTACGCCACCATCCCGATCGTCGTGGTCGGCCTGGCCGCCAAGAAGCTGGTCGAGGGCCCGCTGGGCTCGCTGTGGGTGGTGGCCGGCTCGCTGATCGTCGGCTCGGCCGTGATGTGGGCGGCCGACCAGATGGGGCGGCACAAGCGCGGCGAGGACGACACGACCTTCAGGGACGCGATGTGGGTCGGCTGCTCCCAGATCCTCGCCCTGCTCTTCCCCGGTTTCTCCCGCTCCGGCGCCACCATGTCCACCGCGCTCGTCCTGGACCTCGACCGCGTCGCCGCCACCCGGCTGTCGTTCTTCCTCGGCATCCCGGCCCTGACCGGCGCGGGCCTGTACGAGCTGAAGGACGCCGTGGGCGCCGGAGTCGGCGTCGTCCCGCTCGCCGTGGGCACCGCCGTCTCCTTCGTGGTCGCCTACGCCTCCATCGCCTGGCTGCTGAAGTTCGTCGCCAAGCACACCTTCAACGCCTTCGTGGTCTACCGCATCGTCATCGGCCTGGGGCTGCTGGGCCTGCTGGCCACCGGGGTGCTGAGCGCCTGACCGGGCCGGCCGCCGTACGCCGTCCGGCCAAGGGTGTCGTGAGGCGTCGGCTCGTACCCGGATCGGCTCGCACACGGAAGGGGGCCCCGGACCGACCGGTCCGGGGCCCCCTGTGCTGTCGCCGGTGTTACGGCGTCCGGGTCTTCCAGATGCCGCGGCCGTGCGTGGCCACGTACACCTGGCTGCCGTCCGGGCTCGACGAGAGGTAGACCGCCGGCGAGGTGGGCAGGTTCGTGCCCAGACGCGCCCAGTGGCCCGCCGAGGTGCTGGTGAACACGCCCAGGTCGGTGGCGACCACGAGGGTGCCGTTCCGGGTGATCAGCGCCGAGTTGGCCGGGGCGTCCGGGAAGGAGTCCGAGGCCGCGGGGTCACCGCTGACGTCCGTCCAGGTCGTGCCGCCGTCGGTGGTCTTCCAGACGTGGCCGTAGCCGGCGCCGGGGCCCTCGTTCCAGTGCCGCGAGAAGCCGTTGATCACCGCGTAGACCGTCTTGCCGGACGCGTCGGACGGGTCGATGGCCAGACCGGAGACGTACCGGTTGGGGAAGGCGGCGGGCAGGCTCACCTGGTGCCAGGTGCCGCCGTAGTTGGTGGCGATGCCCCGCCCGAAGGTGCCGTCGACCTTGGAGCAGGGTCCGCACCAGGCCGCCCACGTCACATGGTTGCGGCTGGCGACCGCCGAGGCGGAGTGGCCGGCGCCCAGGTCGTACAGCTTGGTCCAGTCGGCGCCGGAGGTGCTGTTCCAGGTCCTGGTGTTGCCCCAGACGTACTGGCCGCCCGCGACCCACAGGCCGTTCGGGTCGGTCTCGTCCGCGCTGAACGGGGCGATGAAGCGGGCGCCCGGGTCGCCGGGTGCGATGTCGGTGATGACGTCCTCGGAGCCGTCGTCGCTCGCGGTGTAGCCGCAGTTGTTCGTGATCTGCAGCGCGAGGTCGACGTACTCGCCGACCGTCTGGCAGCCGTTGTCCGGGTTGACCAGCTGGTCGCCGCCGTCACCGCCGAACGGGGAGACCATCTCGCCGTCCGGGTTGAGCTGCTGCCCCTGGTAGGTGGCGCCCTGGGGCGCGAGCAGCGAGACGCCGTTGTCCTGCAGGCCGCCCCAGACGGCGTCGCCGCTGCCGTCGGTCATCTTCCCCGCGCGTACCGAGTAGTACTGCAGGTTGCGCAGGGTGCCGGACTCGTTGAGGTTGCGCCAGCCGGCGGTGGTCTGCGCGGTCGGGCGGGCGTAGGCACCGCCGTCGTTGCCGACGAACACCTCCGGCGTGCTGCCCTTCCACTGCGAGAAGGCGAGCGCGTGCTGGTCGGAGTGCATCACGTCGCCGTCGCAGGAGTTCGCGGCCGGGTCGTACGAGAAGCACTTCATGCCGAAGTTCCAGTACCGGCCGATCGCCTTCCAGGTGGCGCCGCCGTCCCGGGACTCGAACATCTCCTCAAGGCCCAGGTAGACGTGGTTCGGGTCGTTCGGGTCGACCGCGATGACCTGGTCGTACCAGGCCTGGGAGCCGGGCTGGTAGCCGGAGCCGATCGCGTTGATCTTCATCGCCGAGCCGCTCGCCGACAGCGACGAGGAGGTCGCGATCTGCTGGAACGAGCCGCTGGCGTCGCCGCTCCGGCTGACGTACACGCCGGCGAGCACCGAGTACACGCCGGAGCCGGACGCCTTGTTGAGGAGTTTCGGGGACTCCATCGAGACGTACAGCTTGCTGCCGTCGGCCGCGTAGGCGAAGGCGGCGTTGCCGATCTCGGCGGGGTTGATCGCGCCCGTCGGGTTGGACCGCTTCCAGGTGGTGCCGGCGTCGTCGGAGTAGTAGAAGCCGTTGTAGTCGGCGCCGCTGCGCCAGGCCACGTTCGCCAGCAGCTTCCTGCCGTCGGTGCCGGGCTGTACGGCGATGTCGTTGGCGATGTCCGCGTAGTGGCTGTCCACCCCGCAGCCCACGCCGCTGATGCCGATGCCCGCGCACGGGGCCAGAACCCTGGACCAGGCGGCGTTCTGCCCGGCCGACAGCGGGCGCCGGAAGACGCCGTGCGAGGAGGCGGCGAAGACGTACCCGGCGGCCTTGTCGAAGGTGAGGGTGTGGATGGAGCTGCTGTCCAGCTCGGTGCCGCCCACCTTGTCGCTCTCGCCGAAGCTGCCGGTGACCGGGTCGGCGAGCCGGTAGACGCCGCTGCCCAGGTAGTTGTCGGAGGCGGTGGTCGCCTCACCGGTGGCCAGCCACAGCGAGCCGTCGGGCGCGACCGCGAGGGCCCCCACGGACAGGGCGGGCAGCCGGTCGGCGATCGGCGTCCAGGTCTTGCCGTTGTCGGTGGACCGGAACACACCCCCGCCCGCGGCGCCCGCGTACACGACCCCCTGATGCGTGGGATCGGTGGCCAGGGCGGCGATACGACCGGCCGAATGCCCCGCGCCGCCCCCGGAGTTGGAGGCGGACCGGTCGCGGTAGTGCAGTGCGTCCTCGTTGTACGGCGAGGTGGTGACCTCGCTCCAACTGCCGGACGCGACCGGCATGTTCTTGATGTGCGCCCAGGCGCCGGCGTACGCGCCCGGCGCGATCTGTGCGCTGGGCGAGAGCCGCGGCTCGTTGAACGAGTCGAGGGACTCCATCAGTTCATGGGACTCCTCGCCCGCCACGTCATGGCGGCTGGATCCCGAGTCGCTGTCCACTCCGTAAGCGGCGACGGGTCCCGTCCCCGCTATCAGAAGCGCGGCGGCGACGACGGCGAAAGCCGACCGCCCACCACCCTCCGTCCCGCGGCGCGATCTGCGCCGTGCGGAATACACACGCATGGACTGTCTCCGGCTTCTTCGGCGTAAGTGGCAGCCGCCCCTACGGCCGCACTTGATCTCCTACTGCCGAGCGCCGGAACGCTACCCCCGTGCCCTCCCTCAACCACAGGTGTTTACCGCGACTTTATAGCCCAACAAACGTAACGATTGTTAAAAACCGCCTCGTTGGCCGTCTCGCCCACCGGGATCGGAAGCACACTCCATTACCTGCAGCGCAGTGCCCCGCTCCTCCGTTACTCCGGCTGCGCTGTCGACCACGGCTCGGTGGGGCGTGGCGTGCAGTGGCCGAGGAACATGTCGCCGTCGATGGTCGTGCCGCAGGCGCTGAAGACCAGGTGCGGGTAGAGCATGAGCGCCCACAGCTGGAGGATGGCCACCTCCATGCCGGGGACGTCGAGCCGGCCTCGGCGGGGTGATGGCGTTCCGGCCCGACCTGCTCCCAGACGGGGGCGAGTTCCGGTAAGCGGGGCAGTTCGGGGGCGACGAGGTCGGCGTCAGGTGTTGGAGGGATCTTCTCGGTCCGGGCGAGCGCGTTCGAAGCTGCGCGTGGCCGGGAGCACAGCGGCAGGCATGACCACTAGGTAGATCAGGCCGGTCCACGGCTGAGGGATCTCGGACTGAAGCACGATCGAGAGGGCCGCCAGAGCCACAAACCAGGCGAGCAGCAAGGGCCGCCGAGCGAGATGGCGCAGGCGGCTGGTGAACTTGCCTGGTCGCCGCGCGGCGTTAGCGTCAGCTGGCTTCATGCACGGACTGTACCGCCGCCGTGTTGCCCAACCAGAGAACGCCGACGCGGCGGCGGGCGAGGGCGATCACGGGGGGCATGTGCTTGTGGCCGCCCTGTCGATCCGTGGTTGGCCACGGTTCCCTCGAACGGTTGTGGCGCATTGCGGACACTTCCAGCTTCCGGGGCATGACCTTGAGGGGCGGGGCCGTGGCGTGCGACGAAGGGGGCGCCGTCCCTTCGGCCTCCATCCCGCTTCTCGCCCGTTGGTGATTCAGACGCTGGCGGACTGGCGGTTGTGCGGCGGCGCCCATGCCGGCGACGACCCGACGCCCTCCGGCGTACTCGCGGCCGCCGTGCAGACGGGTGACACCTCAGCCGTCGTCACGTACCGGGCCGAGGTCGGTGCGCTGACCCGGCAGGCGCCGCGAAGGCGCTGCCCGTCCCCGTCCTGAGCGACTTCGCGGTCACGGCGGACGGGCTGCATCTGGCGGTCCCGTCAGTTCAGGGCGCGACCGCCGATCGGTACCGCGTCTCGGATCTGGCGCTTGACGGGCAGTTCGCCATGGCGATGTACGGCAAGGCTGTCGCCGGGGCCCCGGACGGGAGCCGGGTCTACGGCGTGGCCGTCGACGCCTCCGGGGGAACACCGACGCTCCGCATCTGCGATCATCATCAGCGTGACCGATGACGAGGTGCTGGCCGCCGTCAAGGCCCGCGTTCAGGCAGGGCGCCCAACGGACCTGCACGACATTCCGCTCACGTCGGCACCCGCGTCCGCGGAGGCGCTGGCGGAGGCAGAGCGCATCATCGGTTACCCACTCCCGCCTCTGCTCCGCCGCCTCTACACGGAGGTGGCCAACGGCGGTTTCGGTCCCTTCGGCGGCATCGAAGGCCTCCGTGACGGATACACGAGCGACGGGCCAAGCATGCTGGAGATGTATCTCCAGTACGACGAGCCCGATCCGGATCCGGAAGCGCCACCTGCCCCGCCTCACGGGGTGTTGTTGTTCTGCGACCACGGCTGTGCCATGTGGTCCATGCTCGACTGCCGAAGCCCGGAAGGGCAGATGTGGTGGTGGGACCAGGGAGAGCGGCACAAGTGCGACCTGACGCTCCGTGAATGGCTGGGCATGTGGCTCGAAGGGAAGCTTGAGCACGGTATCCCGAGCGACCTCGCGCTGGAGGACGACGAGTCCTGGTACTGGCCCGAGACCGACGACCACTGAGCCCATTGCCACAGGCTGCTAGCAGGCCGATGTTCACGCGAACGCTCCGGCTGATACTCGCTGCGTCGCTTGTGGTTGTCATGGTGGCTGTGGTGATGCTCGTGACCATTCACCCGCCCAGAACCGAATGGGCGTGCACAGGGTTGGCCGTGATGGCGAAGAGCCGCCTTACGCCATGAGCCTGCGGTAGCGGATGAGAGTCCGTCCGCGACCGGATCGACGGGGTGTTCCCGGAGCTCGCGCTGCCTGCATCGAGCTGGTGAACGCGGCCAAGACCAGCGACAAGACCAGCGACAAGGGCAGCATCGGAATCCGTCTGCTCACGGACCTGCGCGACTGCGTCTTCAAGGGCGCGACCGTTCTGCACGACGCGTTGCAGCGCTACCGCCCGCCCCCGGCGGAAAGTACGGTACTTCCGCTGCCGAGGCCGGTAGCGAAGGTAGCGGAAGTAGCGGACCTGACAGGAAGGGGCCACCGCACCCGGAACCCTGCCGTTGTTGCCGTTGCCTGTGGTCGTGCGCACGGCGCCATCAAACACAGGGCCCACCGGCGCCGGGCCTGATCCACATCGGCGGATTTGCTGTTTTACCTGGTCAGGTCATTGGGCTGCCATGGGTCCACGCATCGCGGATCAGGGGGGCGGGCAGGTCAGCGGGTGGAGAGGATGTCCAGGTAGTGGCGGTTCTGCATGACGCCGAGGGTGTTGCCGAAGGGGTCCACGACCGAGGCGCCGATGAAGCCCTCGCCGAACTCGCGGATCGGCTCGTGGAGTGTTGCGCCCAGGGACAACAGGCGGTCCACGGCGGCCCGGACGTCATCCACGTGCCAGTAGATCACCGGGCCGCCCACGGCGCTCCCCTCGCCGTGTGCGCCCAGGGCTCCCGTGTACTTGCTGTCCAGCAGGCCCAGCTCGTGCTCGTAGTCGCCGATGCGGAACTCCACGTAGCCGGGGCGCTCGAAGTAGGGCTCGATGCCGAGGAGTTCGGTGTACCAGGACTTGGCGGACTCCAGGTCGGCGGTGTGGAAGCGGACCGTCGTGAGACCTCGCAGCATTTCTTGTTCCTCATGTGTGGGGGGCGTTGGGCTCTACGAAAGTAACCCTCTTGTAGGTCTGTTTCTGTCCTACATCCCTCGTCTCCTTCGTAGTTCGGTTTGGCAGTTCGAGAAGGAAGCCTGATCGGCTGGGCGGCGACCCGGGACTGTTACCTCCGTAACCTCATGGAAGGTAACAGCCTCACGGGAGGACCACGCAGATGATCGCCCTTGCCTCGCGTCACTACTACGAGACCCAACTGCCGCTCAGCGAAGACCCCTTGCTCATGGCGGCGCGGCTCGCCGACTCCGGGCTGCACGAGTCGTACGTCGTCTACGAGAACGGGGGGAGCTGGGCCTACGCGGGCGGTGTGCGCGCCGAGCTGACCCTCGACCGGGACGGTGCGCGGCTGCGCCAGGACGGGGTGCCCGACGCCGAGCTGCCCTGGAGCGACCAGCCGCTGCAGCTCGTCTCCGAGCTGCTCGCCCAGGTCGAAGTGCCCCACTGGCGCGCCTACGGCTGGGCCGCCTTCGAGCTGTCGTACGCCAAGGGCGGCGACCGCCGGCACCTCGGCGACCAGCGGCTGATGCAGCTCATCGTGCCGCGCGCCGAGGTCCGCTTCGGCGAGGGTCACGCCCTCCTGCGCGCCGCCGATCAGGCCACGCTCGACGCTCTCGTCAACACCGTCATCAGCCAGAAGCCTGCTGGTGGTGGGCGGCCTCGGGCCCTCGATGTCCACGCCACCGACGGCACCCACTACCGGGCCGCCGTCCAGCACGCCGTCGACGACATCAACGCCGGTGAGCTGCACAAGGTGATCCTGTCCCGGGTCGTCGAGGTGCCGGGGCGGACCGATCTGACCGCCACGTACGTCGCCGGGCGGCGTGGCAACAACCCCGCCCGCTCCTTCATGCTCGACCTCGGCGGCACCGAGGCCATCGGCTTCAGCCCCGAGATCGTCGTCCAGGTCTCCGAGGACGGGCGGGTCGTGAGCCAGCCGCTGGCCGGCACCCGTGCCCTCACCGAGGACGTCCTGGTCAACGAGAGCCTGCGCGCCGACCTCTTCGGCTCCCCGAAGGAGGTCTACGAGCACGCCATCTCGGTCAAGGTCGGCGCGGACGAACTGGTCGACGTGTGCGTCGAGGGGTCCGTGGAGGTCCCCGAGTTCATGGCCGTGAGGGAGCGGGGAAGTGTGCAGCACCTCGCCTCCCGCGTTGCCGGGCGGCTCGCCCCGGGGCGGAACGCGTGGGACGCCTTCGGCGCCGTCTTCCCCGCCGTCACCGCCTCCGGTGTGCCCAAGGCCGCCGCCTACGACTCCATCCGGCGGTACGAGACCGAGGCGCGCGGGCTGTACAGCGGCGCCGTCCTCACCGTCGACCACTCCGGCGCCATGGACGCGGCCCTCGTGCTGCGCAGCGCCTACCGCCAGGGCGAACGCACCTGGCTGCGCGCCGGGGCCGGCATCGTCGGACACTCCACGCCCGAGCGGGAGTTCGAGGAGACGTGCGAGAAGCTCGACAGCGTCGCCCGGTTCCTGGTCCCGGCGACGGACGACCCCCGTGACGGGGACCAGCGATGAAAGTCGCCGGCATGGACATATGGCTGGCGGGTGTCGGCAGCTGGCTTCCGGACGCCGTCACTACCGAGGAGGCTGTGGCCCACGGCTGGTACGACGCCGCCGACCGGGACACCTCCGGCATGCGGGCCGTTCGGGTCGCCGGTGAGCTGCCCGCCCCCGACATGGCCGTACGCGCCGCGCGCACCGCCCTGCGCCGCAGCGCCGCCACCGGGCTCACCCCGGACGACTTCGGGGCGCTGCTGCACTGCGCCACCTACCACCAGGGGCCCGACGGCTGGTCCGCGCCGCACTACGTGCTGCGGCACACCCTCGACCGTCCGATCGGCGCCGCCCAGATCGGGCCCGGCTGTCTCGGCATGCTCGCCGCACTGGAGTTGGCGGCACACCGGCTGGCCGCCGATCCCTCCCGGGATGCCGTCCTCGTCACCTCCGGCGACAACTTCTCCGCCCCCGTCGTGGACCGCTGGAACTCCTCCAAGCTGTTCCTCCTCGCGGACGGCGGTGCGGCCGCCGTCGTCTCCCGGCGCGGTGGGTTCGCCCGGCTGGTGTCCATCGGCTCGGCATCCGCGCCCGCGCTGGAGGAGCTGCACCGCGCCGGCGAGCAGCTCTTTCCGCCCGGCATCACCGTCGGCCGCTCGCTCAACTTCGAGGAGCGCAACGCCCATCTGCGCCGGCAGTGGGAACAGGGGACGGCCGCGCCGAGCGTGCACTTCGGCGAGGTGGTCGCCGACACCGTCGACCGCGTCCTCGACGAGGCCGGCACCAGCCTGGAGAAGGTGGCCCGCGTCTGCCACACCGGGTACGCCAAGGGAGCGCTGCACAGCATCTACCTCGCACCCCTGGACATCGGACCCTCCCACGGCACCTGGGAGTTCAGCCGGGACATCGGCCACGTCGGCGCCGCCGACCCCTTCATCGCCCTGGAGCACCTGTGGACCCGCGGCGAGGTCACGCCGGGCGACCACGTGCTGCTCCTCGCGGCCGGGCCCGGCATGGAGGTCGCCTGCGCGGTCGTGGAGATCACCGGTGAGTACGCGGACGACCAAACGGACGGCCAAACGGACGGCCACACGGTCGGCCCAACGATCGACCGGACGAACGACATGGTCAAGGAGGACGACCGATGATGCTCGACGGCTGCACACCCTGGCCCGCCGAGACCGCCGAGCGCTACCGCCGCGCCGGGCTGTGGCGCGGCATCGACCTCGGCTCGCTGCCCCGCGCATGGGCCGACGCGTACGGCGCCGCCACGGCCCTCGTCGCCGGCCCGGAGCGCATCAGCTACGAAGAACTGGCCGACCGGGTCGACCGCAGGGCCGCCGGGTTCGTCCGTGAGGGAGTGCGGCCGGGCGACCGGATCGTGCTCCAGCTGCCCAACGTCGCACAGTTCGTGGAGACGGCCTTCGCCCTGTTCCGGGCCGGCGCCAAGCCGGTGTTCTCGCTCACCTCGCACCGCGCTCAGGAGGTGCGGCACCTGTGCGAGCTGTCGGGGGCGTCCGGGTATGTGGTGCCCGGCCTCTTCCGCGGCTTCGACCACACCGCCCTCGGGCGTCAGCTCGCAGCCGAACTCCCCGCGCTGCGCCGGGTGTTCGTCATGGACGGTACCGGCGGCACGGGCGCCGCGGACGGCGACGGCCTGGTCGTACCCCTGGAGAAGGTCGACGCCGAGCCGCTGCCGTTGCCCGCCAACGACCCGTCCGACGTGGCCTTCTTCCTGCTGTCGGGGGGTACGACCGCGTTGCCGAAGCTCATTCCGCGGACCCACGACGACTACGCGTACCAGACCCGCACGGTGGCCGGGCAGTCGGGACTCGGACCCGGGTCGGTCTATCTCGCCGCGCTGCCGGTGGAGTTCAACTTCGCCTGGGGCTGTCCCGGAGTCGTCGGCACACTGTCGTCCGGTGGGACCGTCGTGCTCGCGCCCGATCCCACCGCCGACGACTGCTTCCGGCTGATCGAGGCCGAGCGCGTCACCCTGACCTCGGTGGTGCCGACCGTGGCCCGGCTCTGGTTGGAGGAGCGGCAGTGGTCCGACGCGGACTTGTCCAGCCTCGAGGTCCTGCAGATCGGCGGGGCCCGGCTCGAACCGGAGCTGGCCGCGCGGATCGCGCCGGAACTCGGATGCCGGCTGCAGCAGGTGTTCGGCATGGCCGAGGGGCTGCTCACCATGACCCGGCCGGACGACGATCCGCACGCCGTGCTGCACACACAGGGGCGGCCGGTGTCGGAGGCCGACGAGGTGCTGATCGTCGACCCGTCGACCGGTGCACCGGTTCCGGTCGGTGAGGCCGGGGAGCTGCTGACCCGCGGGCCGTACACCCTGCGCGGCTACTACCGGGCTCCCGAGCACAACGCGCGGGCCTTCACGGAAGACGGGTTCTACCGCACCGGCGACCTGGCCGGCATCACCCCCGAGGGGCGGCTCGTGGTCGAAGGGCGGATCAAGGACGTCGTCATCCGGGGCGGGGACAAGATCGCCGCCGGGGAGGTGGAGGCACACCTCGTCACCGTTGCGGGTGTCGCCGCGGCGGCCGTCGTACCGGTGCCCGACGAGTTCCTCGGGGAGCGGATCTACGCGTTCCTCGTCAGCCGGGCCGAGGAGGAGGCGCCGCCGCTCAGCGCGCTCAAGGCCGCGCTGCAGGAGCGGGGGCTGGCCGACTTCAAGCTGCCGGACCGCGCCGAGTATGTGGCGGACCTGCCGCTCACACCGCTCGGGAAGATCGACAAGAAGGTCCTGTCGGCGGCCGCCGCCGACCCGGAGTACTCCCGCGACTGGGGGCAGGCCCGGCGCACCCCGGCTGCTGCGGCCGTCGCGCCCGCCCCTGTTCCGGCACCGACGAGGTGACGCCCCTTCGACACCGACGAGGCGACAGGCCCGCCCCGGCGCCGCCATCACCGCCCGCATCGACACCCACGAGGTGAACACCATGACCGTACCCACCACCCCAACTCCTGTCCCTGCTGCCTCTTCCTCCCCCACTTCCTCCGTACGGCCCCGCGCCGCCCGCCGCACCACCCCGCTCTCCCTCGACGAGCTGCGGCGTGACGTCGGCCAGGCCATCGGTGTCCCGCCCGAAGAGATCGACGGTGACGCCCATCTGGTGCACCTCGGGCTCGGGTCGCTGGAGGCCATGCTGCTGGTGACCCGGTGGCGTCGGCAGGGCATCCCCGTCGACTTCGCCGCGCTCACCGGCGCCCCGACCCTCGACGCCTGGCACCGGCACCTCGGCGAGGCGTGGGCCGTGCGTGAGACGGGAGCGGCGTGATGGCCGCCCTGCTGATCCGTGGCGGGGTGCTCTACCTCGCGGACGCCACCGACCGGGTCGTGCCCGACGGCGCCGTGCTCGCGGCGGACGGCCTGATCGTCGCCGCCGGTCCGAGCGCCGAGGTCGAGGCGGCGATCCGGCCGGAGCACCGAGCCGGCGGGCTGCGCGTCATCGACGCCCACGACCGGATGATCCTGCCCGGCTTCGTCAACGCCCACTGGCACGAGATGTTCGCGATGCGCTTCCCCTTCAAGGGCGCGCTGCGTTCCGCCTCGGACCGCGACGACAAACCGGTGTTCATGGCGCTGGGCGGCGACGTGCCGCAGATCTCCGTCGTCTTCGACGCCTTCCACGACCATGTCGACCGGCTCACCCCCGACGAGGCCCTCGCCATCGCCCGCTACTCGATGTGGACCCAGCTGCGCTCCGGTGTGACCACGCTGGGCGACGTCGGCTCCCTCAACCAGCCGCAGGCGCTGGCCCGGGCCGCCCGGGGTCTGGGGATGCGGGTCACGGTGAGCACCTGGGCCGCCGACGCGGTCTGCGCCCCCGGCGACAGCCGCTTCCGGCGCACCCGCGACACCGACCTCGAGCTCCAGCGCATCGAGGAACTGCTCGACGAGTGTGCTGCCGACCGCGACGGTCTCGTCCGGGCCTGGCCCACCGCCGTCTACGGCACCAACATGAGCGACGAACTCGCCGCCGGGTTCGCCGACCTGATCGCCCGCTACGACGTCCCGTTCGCCACCCACGTGGGCGCGCTGCGCAACGAGGCCGACGTGATGCTGGCCTACTACGGTGCCACTCCGGTACGGCGGTTCGCCGACGCCGGGCTGCTGTCGAACCGGTTCATGGCGGTGCACTGCGGCTTCGCCGACCCGGGGGAGCGGGCGCTGCTCATCGACGCGGGCGCGCACATCAGCCACTCGCCCGCGAAGTACGGGCAGGCCGGCGAGTCCACCGTCTCCGAGACCCGGGTGATCCCGGAGTTCCGGCGGGCCGGGCTGGACGTGTCGGTGTCGACCGACGGGGCCGCCGTACCGCTCGGCGGGATGCCGGAGGCGATGCGGGCGGTGTGGCAGCTCTACAACGAGATGTACGCCGACCCGACCGAGGTGCTGCCCACCGACGCCCTCGCGATGGCCACCCGGCTGCCCGCCCGGGGCCTGGACCAGGGCGAGCGGATCGGCAGCCTGGAGCCGGGCAAGCAGGCGGACCTGCTGCTCGTGCCCGCCGGCGACTGGCGCTATCTGCTCAATCCGCGCCCTTTGGAGGGGTTCCTGTCGCTCGGCGGCTCCATGGACGTGGAGACCGTCGTCGTCGCCGGCCGGGTCCTGATCGAGGACGGCCGCTCCACGGAGCTCGACGAGGACGCCCTGGAGGCGGAGTACCTGGAGGCCCTGTCCTCCTTCACGGTGCGCTGCCTGGGCGTGGACGCCGACACGGTCGCGGCGGTGCTGCGCCGCCGGACCGAGACGCTCGAACGGCGCCGCCGGGCGGCGGCCGCACATCACACGGGATGGAGGCAGACGGGATGAGCGAGTCCAAGGTGCAGGCCGCCCTGTACGGCAGTACGGCCCTCGTCACCGGCGCCGCCGGCGGCATCGGTGCCTCCGTGGCCCGCGAGCTTGCCGCCGCCGGTGCCCGGGTCGCCCTGCTCGACGCCGACGGGGCCGCCCTGGAGCCGCTGGTGAAGGAGCTGGAGGCCGACGGGGCGAGCGTGCTGGCGCTGGCCGCCGACGTGCGCTCCAGCGCCGAGGTGGACGCCGCGGTGGAGCGCGCCGAGGCCGAACTCGGGCCGCTGGACCACCTGGTGAACGCGGCCGGGGTGCTGCGCACCGGGGAGGTCACCGGATACAGCGACGAGGACTGGGAGTTCACCTTCGCGGTCAACGCCACCGGCGTCTTCCACGTCAGCCGGGCGGTCGTCGGACGGATGGTGCCGCGCCGCTCGGGCGCGGTGGTGACCGTCGCCTCCAACTCGGCGGGCGTACCGCGCTGGACCATGGCGGCCTACGCGGCGTCGAAGGCGGCGGCGACCAGCTTCACCCGGACCCTCGGCCTGGAAGTCGCGCGGTACGGCATCCGCTGCAACGTCGTCGCGCCCGGCTCCACCGAGACCCCGATGCTCACCTCGATGTACGCCGACGGCGACTTCGCCCGGCCGTCCGTCGAGGGCTCACCGGACACCTACCGGGTGGGCATCCCGCTGGGCCGGCTCGCCCGGCCCGAGGACGTCGCGCACGCGGTGCTCTTCCTCCTCTCCGAGCAGGCCGCGCACATCACCCTGCACTCCCTCGTGGTGGACGGCGGCGCCGCGCTCGGAGCCTGACCACACCGGGCCCGTCCGGCCGGCCCCTGCTTCCCCCGACCCGCTCAGACCCTGGAGCCACCATGGCGATCCCTCTCATCGACCCCTATCCGATGCCGACGGAGGACGAACTTCCGCGCAACACAGCCTCGTGGACGGTCGATCCCGCCCGTGCGGTGCTGCTCGTCCACGATCTGCAGAACTACTTCCTCAGCCCCTTCGGGTACGGCGGTGCGGACACCGGCCGGCAGCCGCTGACCGATCTGCTCGACCACACCGAGGCCCTGCGCGGGGCGTTCGCGGCGGCCGGCGCGCCCGTGGTGTACACCGCCCAGCCGGGCGGCATGAACGACGAGCAGCGCGGGCTGCTCAAGGACTTCTGGGGCGCCGGGATGAGCGCGGACGACGAGCACCGCGCCATCCCGGAACGGATTGCCCCGGGCCCCGGTGACGTGGTGTTCACCAAGTGGCGGCCGAGCGCGTTCTGCCGTACCGATCTGCTGGGCATGCTGCGCCGCACCGGCCGCGACCAGCTGGTGATCTGCGGGGTGTACGCCCATGTCGGCATCCTCATGACCGCGCACGAGGGCTTCTCGCAGGACATCCAGACCTTCGTGGTGAGCGACGCGATCGCCGACTTCTCCGCCCGGCGGCATCGGGAGACGCTGGAGTACGTCGCGGGCCGCTGCTCGGTCACCCTGCCGACGCGGGCCGTGCTGGACGCGATGGGCACGACGGCCGAGACGGCGGGGGCCGCGATGGCGGGGGGACGGTCATGACCGCGCACCCGATCCTCGAGCGCGTCCTCGGCGCCGACCCGCCCCCGTTCGCGCTGCTGCACCGGCCCGGCGCGACGGGGCCCGACCGGATCGACGTACTGACCGGGCGGGTCGCCGTACACGAGCTGATCTCGGACGTCCCCCTCGCGGAACCCCGTGCGGACGAGCCGGCCGGAGAGCGGCACGAGGTGCTCGCGCTGTTGCCGTACCGGCAGATCCGCGAGCGTGGCTTCGCCTGTGTCGACGACGGGGCGCCGCTGATCGCCCTGGCCGTGGACGACCAGGCGGTGCTGCCGCTGGGGGACGTCCTCGAACAGCTGCCGGACGTGCCGATCACGATGGACGAGGGCCGCTTCGACGCCGACGACGAGGAGTACGCCGCCCGGGTGCGCCGGGTGCTCGCCGAGGAGATCGGGCGGGGCGCGGGCGCCAACTTCGTGCTCCGGCGGTCCTTCACGGCGCGGATCGAGGGCTGGTCGGCGCGGACCGCGCTGTCGTTCTTCCGCCGGCTGGCCGGCCGCGCCCCGGGCAGCCACTGGTCGTTCGTCGTGCACACCGGGGAGCGCACCTTCGTCGGCGCCTCGCCGGAGCGCCATGTCAGCCTGGACGCCGGCCGGGTCGTCATGAACCCGATCAGCGGCACGTACCGCTATCCGCCGGGCGGGCCCGTCCCCAAGGAGGTGCTGGCCTTCCTCGCCGACCCCAAGGAGGCGGGCGAGCTGTACATGGTCCTCGACGAGGAACTGAAGATGATGGGCCGGGTCTGCGACCTCGGCGGAAGGGTCACCGGGCCGTTCCTGAAGGAGATGGACCGGCTCGCCCACACCGAGTACCTCATCGAGGGCCACAGCTCCCTGGACGTACGGGAGATCCTGCGTGAGACGCTGCTCGCGCCGACCGTCACCGGCGGCCCGCTCGAGAGCGCCTGCGAGGTGATCAGCCGTCACGAACCGGAGGGGCGCGGGCACTACGCGGGGGTCGCGGCTCTGATCGGCCGGGACGGCTCGGGGGCCCGGCGGATGGACTCGGCCATCCTCATACGTACGGCGGAGATCGACGCGGCGGGCCGGGTTCGGATCCCGGTGGGCGCCACCCTGGTCCGCGACTCCGACCCGGTGGCGGAGGCCGCGGAGACCCGGGCCAAGGCGGCCGGGCTGATCGAGGCGCTGCGGGCACCGGCCGGCGCGCGGCCGGGGTCCGCCGCCGGACGGCCGGAGCCGCTGGCCGCGCATCCGGCGGTGCGGGCGGCGCTGGCCGAGCGCAACCGGCCGCTGGCCGGCTTCTGGTTCGAGGACCCGCGCGAGCGGGCCCGGCCGTCGGCCGCGCTGTCCGGGCGCCGGATCCTGGTGATCGACGCCGAGGACACCTTCACCCACATGGCTCGCCATCTGCTCCAGGCGCACGGGCCGTACGTCGACGTACGCCGGCACGACGACGAACTCCCGCTCGACGACTACGACCTGGTGATCGTCGGGCCCGGTCCGGGTGACCCCCGGGAGACGGCCGACCCGAAGATCGCCCGGCTGCGCGGGGTGACCTCGCGGCTGCTGCGGGACGGCATCCCGTTCTTCTCCGTCTGCCTCGGGCACCAGGTGCTCAGCACGCTGCTCGGGCTTCCGCTGGTGCGCCGCAGCGTGCCCAGCCAGGGGGTGCAGCGCACGATCGACTGCTTCGGGCGCCGTGAGCCCGTGGGCTTCTACAACACCTTCGCCGCGCACAGCGCCCAGGACCTCGTCGAGTGCCCCGAACGGGACGGTCTGGTGCGGGTGTTCCGCGAGGCGGACGGCGAGGTGCACGCGCTGCGCGGGCCCGGCTTCGCCTCCGTCCAGTTCCACCCCGCGTCGGCGCTGACGCGGCACGGTCCCGAACTGCTCAGGGAGCTGATCGCGGAGCTGCTCGGTGAGGTAACGGGCCCTTATCGAGGGGCCGTTGTCTCGGCCTCGATACCGGCATAACGTTTTTGATGGTAGCGGGCCGGCCGATCGTGCCGGGCCTTCGTACCGCTCGACCTCTTCCCCCCGCCCCAGCATCTCTGTTCCCGCAGCCCCAGCACCCCCTTGTCCCGCCGCCCCAGCACCTCTTATCCCGCCGCCCCACCCTGGAAGGAACCGTCCGATGCGCTTCGACAACATCTGGATCGCCGGCACCGGAGGAACCCTCGGCGCGTTCGAGCCGGTGGCCGCGGCGGTCGCCGACGGCCGGTACTCGGCCGAGGCCGCCGAGAGCACCGGCATGGTCAGTTACGCGCGGGCCACACAGGCGCCGCCCGAGATGGCGGTGACCGCGGGCCGGCAGGCCGTCAAGGAAGCGGCGGAGAAGGGAGCGCGTGTCGACACCGACACCCTGCTGCTCCACAGTCACGGCCACTTCCAGGGCATCGACCTGTGGCCCGCCGCCTGCTGGATCGCCCGGGAGCTGCTGGGGCAGCACGTCGACTCCACTCCGACGACGGTCAACGCCTGGTCCAACGGCTCCCTGGCCGCGCTCGACGTCGCCGCCTCCACGCTGATCGCCCGCCCGGACGTGCCGTCGGTGCTGATCACCCTGGCCGACCGGTTCGCGCCGCCCACCGACCGCTTCTACACCTCCCCCGGCATGATCTTCGGCGACGGCGCCGCCGCCGGGGTCGTCACCCGTGACACCGGGCGGCTGCGGCTGCGCTCACTGGTGAGCCGGACCGACACCGTCCTGGAGGGACTGTCCCGGGGCGCCGAGCCGTTCCGCACGGTGCCCGAGGGGCAGCCCGACATGCGGCGCAGGACGCGTGAGTTCCTGGCGTCCGGCGAGGTCACGCTCAGGGACGTGCACACCCGCGTCGCCGACTGCACCCGGCAGGTGGTCGGACGCGCCCTGGGCGAGGCCGGCATCACGGCCGACGAGATCGACTGGTTCCTGACCCCGTTCGTCGGCCGGACCCTGTACCGCGAGAGCTTCATACGGCCGCTCGGCATCACCCCGCGCAACACCGTGCACGAACTCGGCCTGACCATCGGCCACCTCGGCCCCTGCGACCAGATGTACGGCCTCGATCACCTGCTCAGGAACGACCTGCTGACCCCCGGCGACCGCATCCTCGTGATCGGCACCGGCATGGGCTTCACCTTCTCCGCCGCGGTCCTCACGGCCGACGGCGTCTGAGCGACCCGGCCCCCCCGCAGCACCAGACCGGCGCCGCCGCCCCACACGGCCTGCACCGCCCCGTCCGCACCCTTCGCCCAAGGAAACGGATCACGTCCATGACTCCCTTTCGTACCGCGAGCATCGCCCCGAACGCCCCCGCCGTCCCGGCGCCGGCGCCCCCGCGGGTGCTGCCCAGCCCGGACGCGCTGCGTCAGCAGATCCCCCTGTCCGCCCTCGCGAAGAAGACCACCGCGCTGGCCCGCCGCGACATCGGCCGGGTGCTCGCGGGCCACGACGACCGCATGGTCGTCATCACCGGCCCGTGTTCCGTGCACGACCCGGACGCCGCCCTCGGATACGCCGAGCGGCTGTCCGCGCTCGCCGCGGAGAGCCGGGACCAGCTGATCGTCGTCATGCGGGTGTACGTGGAGAAGCCGCGTACCCGGGTCGGCTGGAAGGGGCTGCTCAGCGACCCCGGCCTGGACGGTTCGCACGACCTGCCCGGCGGGCTCGGCCTCGCCCGCGGCCTGATGGCCCAGATCGCCGGCATGGGACTGCCCGTGGCCTGCGAGTTCCTGGACCCGCTGGTCCCGCCCTACCTGGCCGACGCGGTCGCCTGGGGGGCCATCGGGGCGCGCACGGTGCAGAGCCAGGTGCACCGCCAGTTCTGCAGCGGCCTCGGCATGCCGGTCGGGTTCAAGAACACGACCGACGGCGGGGTCCGGGACGCCGTGGACGCCGTCGTCGCCGCCTCCCGCGCCCATGTCTACCCGGGCATCGACGGTGACGGCCGGGCGGCCGTCGTCGCGACCCAGGGCAACCCCGACGGCCATGTGGTGCTGCGCGGTGGTGCCGACGGCCCCAACTACGGTCCCGCGCAGGTCGCCGCCGCGCTGGAGGAACTGGCCGCCGCCGGTCTGCCGCAGCGGCTGATCGTCGACGCCAGCCACGGCAACAGCAACAAGGACCACGAGCGGCAGCCGCTCGTCATCGCCGACATCGCCCGCCGCATCGCCGCGGGTGAGCAGGGGATCGCCGGCGTCATGATCGAGAGCTTCCTCACCGCGGGCCGCCAGGACCTCCAACTCGGCCGCACCGACCGCCTCGTGTACGGCCAGAGCGTCACCGACGCGTGCGTGGACTGGTCGACCACGGCCCACATGGTCGACGACCTGGCCGCGGCGATCGACACCCGCCGGGCCTCCGCCGCCTGAGCACACCCCCTGCAGTCCATCCGAAACAGCACCCGAGAGGAACCAATGCCGTGGCTGTCACCACGAGTTCGTCCCTGCCCCTGGCGCGCGTCCTGGACGGCGCGCGGAGCGGTGCGCTGCACCGGCGTGCCATCGACGCCCCCGCGGTCGTCGCCGAGCGGTCCGAGGTGTACGCGACGGCCGCCCTGGCGGCGCTCGTGCACAAGTACACGGGAGAGACCGATCTGCTGATAGGCCGCCGCCGGCAGCCGGGCGTCACCGAGACGGTCGCGCTCCGCGTCGACGGACCGACCACTGCCGGGGATCTCCTGCGCGCCGTACCGGAGGCCCCCGTCGCCGAAGAGGGCGGCACCGGACGGCCGGCGCACGCCGCCGTCGACACCGCCGGGCCCGCGTCGGCGGCGCTCGCCGCGCTGACCGTCTCCATGACCGGCGAGGGCCTGGAACTCGCCCTGGACGGCGACGAGTTCGACGCCGAGGCCGCCGACCAGTACGCCCGCCACCTGGAGCGGATCCTCGCCGCCCTGGCGGCCGACGCGGACGGCACGGTCCGGGACATCGCCCTGCTGACCGACGAGGAGCTGCATCGCACCCTGGTGGAGTGGAACGACACCGAGGGGCCGGTGGGCCCGGAGTACTTCCACGAGCTGGTCGCCGAGCACGCGCGCCGCTCCCCCGACGCGCTCGCGGTGATCCTTCCCGGCACTCGGCTGACGTACCGCGAACTCGACGGCCGGGCCAACCAGTTGGCCCATCGGCTCGCTGCCCGCGGCGTGCGTTCCGGCGACCGGGTCGGCGTCTGCTTCCCGCGCAGCGCGGAGAGCCTGATCGCGCAGCTGGCCTGCTTCAAGCTGGCCTGCGCGGCGATCCTGCTCGACAGCGACTTCCCCGCCGACCGCGTCCGCTACATGATCAAGGACGCCTCCGCCGCCGTCGTACTGACCCTCGCCGCCCACGCGGACAAGGTCAGCGGCCTCGCCCCGGTGATCGCCCTGGACACCGACGACTGGCGCACCGAGCCGGACACCGAGGTGAGCGAGCCGGTCGACGCGGACGACCTGATCCACATCTGCTACACCTCCGGCTCCACCGGCGCCCCCAAGGCCGTCATGGTCCGCTTCGGCGCCGCCCGCAACCTGATCCACAGCATGGCCGAACTGTGCGGCATGACCGCCGCCTCCCAGGGCACCTGGCTCGCCGCCCCCGGCTACGGGATGATCGAGGTCGAGTGCTTCCCCGTCCTCGCCCGCGGCGGGACCGTGCACATTCCCGACGTGTCGGTGGTCTCCTCCGAGCACCGCCTCCAGGAGTGGTTCCTGCGCGAGGGCATCACCACCACCCTGCTGATGAAGCCGATGGCCGAGCGGCTGTGGCGCCTGGAGTGGCCCGAGGACACCCCGCTCGAGAACATCCGCGTGTGCGGTGAGCGCATCCAGTCCTGGCCCCCGGCCGGCCTGCCGTTCCGGCTGATCAACCTCTACGGCTCGGCGGAGGCCACCGTCGTCGCCAGCTGCGACATCACCGAACTCGGCGAGCAGCTGGGTGCCGAGGGCCGGGCCCGCCGGCTGCCGCCGATCGGCCGCCCCACCACCAACGTCACCACGTACGTCCTCGACGAGGAGCTGCGCCCGCTGCCGCCGGGCCTCGTCGGCGAGCTGTGCATCGCCGGCGTCAGCCTCTCGGCCGGCTACCTGGGCCGCCCGGAGGCCACCGCCGAGAAGTGGATCCGCAACCCGATCGACCCCGCCCGCCACCCCGTGATGTACCGCACCGGAGACCTGGCCCGGTACTGGCCGGACGGCAGTATCGAGATCGTCGGCCGCACCGACAACCAGGTCAAGGTGCGCGGCAACCGGGTTCACCTCGGCGAGATCGAGGTCGTCCTCACCACCCTGCCGGGGGTCGACCAGGCCGCCGTACTCGCCCGTCAGGACGGGCAGGGCGACGTCCAGCTGACCGCATACGTCGAGCCCAGCCAGGGGACCGTGCCGTCGGTGCGCGACATCCGTCGCGGGCTGTCCCAGCGGCTGCCGTCGTTCATGGTCCCGGCCGTGTACGTCATCGGCGGGCTGCCCCTCAGCGTCAACGGCAAGATCGACCGTACCGCCCTGCCCGAGCCGCCGCGCTCGCGCCCCGAGCTCGACACCCCGTACCAGGCCCCCGCGGGGGAGCTGGAGGAGGCGCTGCTCGGGCTGTGTACCGAGGTGCTGGAACTCGACGGCGTGGGCGTGCAGGACAACTTCTTCGAACTGGGCGGGGATTCGCTGCGCGCCGCCCGGCTGACCGAGCTGGTGCGCAAGCGGTTCGTGGTGGACATCGAGATCGTCGACCTCTTCGACGAGCCGACCGTGGCGAGGATGGCGGCCCTGGTCGCGGACCGGGTCCCGGCAGCCGCCGCCTGACCGGACAGGACGTCAGAGAGCCCCGCCGGTTGAACCGGTGGGGCTCTGGGCGTACAGAGGCGGGCGTACGGGGGCGCTTCAGGCGGCCTTCGGCAGCGGCTGCGCAAGCCAGCCGTCGAGCGCCGCCATGAACTCGTCGTGGTGGCCGTACCAGGTGATGTGCCCGGCCCCCTCGATCGAGCGCACCTGTACGCCCCAGGCCGTGAGCCGCTCGACCGCGGCCGGCGGGACGAAGCGGCTGGGCTCGGGGTGGATCATCAGCGAGGGGACGTGCTCCGGCGGGGCGAAGTCCATCCCGGCCACCGAGGCGAACAGGCTCACCGAGGTGGCCACGTCGAACTGCTCGGCCGCCCGCGCCTCGACGACCCGATCCCGCTGCTGCCAGCCGGGCTCCTGCCGGTCGAGGGCGTCGAGCGTACGGCGCTCCTTCGCCTTGGTGTACGCCGCGGTGAGCGTCGGGGAGTCGAAGTCGGCCCGGCTGGGTCCGAAGGGCGTGTCGACGTACACCACCCGCTCGGGGGCCAGCCGGTCCAGGGCGGAGGCGAGCACGAAGGCCCCCATCGAGTGGCCGACGGCGAGCGCCGGAGCGGCCGGCACGGACTTCAGGAGAGCGGTGACGAAACTGTCCAGGTCGGCGTCGGGGTCGGCGGGGGAGAGGCCGTGGCCCGGGAGATCCACGGCCACCACCCGATAGCCGCGCTCGGCCAGCGCCGGGCCGATTTCCCACCAGCATTCCCCGTTGCTCAGCATTCCGTGGACGAGTACGGCGACCTGGTCGCCCGTGCCCCAATGGCGTACGTGAAGAGTCATGCCGGGAAGAATAGGGTCCGGAACACCGGAAGCCGGGGGTGTGCGGTGACGGATCCTTTATGGAAGCGAAAAGCCGCCGCCCGCTGTGTGGAGCCGGGCGACGGCTGTTTGGGTGACCGCTTTTGGGGGCGTCAGCTCTCGGCCGACTCCAGCTTCTGCATGATCTTCTTCAGCTGGGCGGCCCGGTTCTGCTCGCCGACCGCCTTGAGGAGCGGCAGCATCAGGCCGTAACGCGTGGTGCGGTCGAGCCGTTCGAACCGCTCGGCGGCGCCCGGCCGTTCGCTCAGCACCGCCGCCAGATCCTCCGGCACCTCGGCGAGGGCCTGTGATTCGTAGGCGGCGGCCCAGCGGCCGTCGGCCTGCGCGGCCCGGATCTCCGCCAGGCCCGGCTCGCGCATCCGCCCGGCTTCGATCAGCGCCTCTACCTTGCGGATGTTGACCATCGACCACACGCTGCGCGGCCGGCGCGGGGTGACCTTCTGCAGGAAGAAACGCTCGTCCAGCGATTTGCGCTGGCCCGGGATCCAGCCGTAGCACAGGGCCACGTCGAGGGCCTGGGTGGAATTGACCGAGGGGATTCCGGAGCCCTTCTTCGCGATTTTCAGCCACACCCCGCTCGACCGCGCGTGATGTTGTTCGAGCCAGTTCTCCAGGTCCTCCTCGGCGGGAAAGTGCAGCATTTCGGCGTCGTCGTGCTGGGCGGCCATACGGGCATCTGCCTTCCGTGCGCGTCAAACGGTGGTGAAGTCGGTGGCGCCGTGCAGCCAGGACACCACGTCGTACAGGTCCTCGGTGGAGTGCGAGGCGAGCAGCGCGTCGCGCTCGGCGGCGCGGACACCGGCCGCGTGGTACAGCTCGCTGCCCATCCAGCGGGCGGTGAGCGTGGTGCGGGCGGTGCGCTCGCGCCGTACGCCGTTGTACTTCTCCAGGCGCTGGGAGACGTCGGCCGGGTCGCAGCGCAGCAGTGCGGCGAGCACCACCGCGTCCTCCAGGGCCATGCAGGCACCCTGGGCGGCGTACTGGAGCATCGGGTGGGCGGCGTCGCCGGCCAGTGCCACCCGGCCGTCCACCCAGGTCTCGACCGGGTCGCGGTCGCACAGCACCCAGGTCCGCCAGTCCCGGCCGAGCTGAAGCACCTGGCGTGCGGCGTCGGACAGTTCGTCGAACTCGGCGAGGACCCGCTCGCCGGGGGCGGGGGTTCCGGTGATCTCGTGGACGGCGCCGTCGTCGCGGGTGGCGGCGAGGTTGAGGTAGGCGCCGGCGCCGATGGGATAGTGCACGAAGTGCCACTTCGGGCCCGCCCACAGGGTCACGGCCCGGGTCCGCAGCCGCTCGGGAACCTCGGACATCGGGATGACGGAGCGGTAGATGGTGTGGCCGCAGACGCGCGGCGCGCCGTCGCCGACGAGCTGCTCGCGGACGGCGGAGCGCAGGCCGTCGGCGCCTATGAGCGCCTGGCCGCGGAAGCGGTCGCCGGTGGCGGTCGTCGCGGCCACGTGGCCGCCGGAGTGCTCGTAGCGGGTCACGCGCTGACCGGCGATGAGCTCCACACCCGACTCCCGGCAGCCGTCGAACAGGGCACGGTGCAGGTCGGCGCGGTGTACGACGGCGTAGGGGTTGCCGAAGCGGGTGCGGTAGCTGCCGGTCAGCGGCATCGCGGCGACCCGGTGTCCGGTCGTACCGTCCATGAAGCGGAGTTCGTCGATGAAGTCGGCGCGGTCGGCCACGGCGTCGCGGACACCGAGGGCGTCCAGAGCGTGGAAGGCGTTGGGTGCCAGCTGGATTCCGGCGCCGATCTCGCTGAACTCGGGGCGGCTCTCCAGGACCGTCACCCGATGTCCGCTGCGGGCCTGGCCCAGCGCGACCGCCAGTCCGCCGATGCCGCCGCCCGCGACGAGTATGTGAGTCATGGCTCGTTCCTGATCCTCTCCGCATGCGTGTACCGGATGGGCGCGGCGGCCGGCCCTCCGGGGGAGCGAGGGCCGGCCGCGCGCGGGGGACGGCGGCGAACCGCCGGTGGACTACTGGGCCGCCACCGGCGCCTCGGCCGGGGTGCCCAGGGCCTCCTTGCCCGGGGCCGCGTCGGTCTGCGGGCGGGCTGCCGTGGCGACCGCCGTGCCGCGCAGGCCGAGGGCCGAGACCGCGACGATGCCGACGGAGAGCGCGGCGGTGAACCAGAACGCCGCGCGGAAGCCGTCGATCGGGATGGCCCGGACCGCGCCGTGCGCGATGCCGGCGAGCGCCACGCCCAGGGCGAGGCACAGGCCCACGCCCAGCTGGCGGCCGGAGTTGTACAGACCGGAGGCGAGACCCATCTGCGGCCCGCTGACCCCGCTGGTCGCGGCGACGGCCGTGGTGATCATCATGACCGTCACACCCAGGCCGAGCAGGACACCGCCGGGCAGCACCACCAGCAGGTACGAGCTGTCCGCCGTGACCTGCGCGAGCAGCGCCCCGCCCGCGGCGAGGAGCACACCGCCGAGGGTCAGCGTGTTGCGCGCGCCCAGCTTCTCGGTCAGGCGGATCACCGGGACGCTGGCGAGGAACACGACGAACGCCTGCGGGAAGAAGGCGAGTCCGGTCTTGACGGAGGAGTAGTGGAGCACCTGCTGCAGGTACAGGGTGATGAAGAAGGTGGACACCGACATCACACCGCCCGACAGGAACGCGATCACGTTGCCGGAGGACAGGCTGCGGTTGCGGAAGATCGACAGCGGCACGAGCGGAGCGGAGACCCGGGTCTGCACCACCAGGAAGGCGATCAGCAGCACGCCGCCGGCCGTCAGGGAGACGATGACCGGTGTCGTGCCCCAGCCCTTGTCCGAGGCGACGGTCAGGCCGTAGCTGAACGCGCACATCGCGGAGGTGACGAGGACCGCGCCGGGCACGTCGAGACGCGTGGACCGGGTCTGGTTGTGGTCGGCGACGAGCTTTCGCGCGGCGAGCGCGACCAGGACGATGCCGACCGGCAGGTTGACCAGCATCACCGCACGCCAGCTGATGTACTCGGTGAGCAGACCGCCGGCCGCGACACCGACGGAGAAGCCGGCGGAGGAGACCGCGCCGAAGACACCCATCGCCTTCACACGCTCCTTGCCCTCCGGGAACCCGGCGGCGATCAGCGCGAGGACGGCAGGGGAGACCGCCGCTGCCGCCAGACCCTGCAGCGCGCGGGCGGCGACCAGGACGAACGGGGCGGTGGCGAGGCCGCCGACGAGCGAGGCGAGGGTGAAGACGGTGAGCCCGGTGACGAACAGCCGCTTGCGGCCGATGACGTCCCCGGCCCGGCCGCCGAGCAGCAGGAACCCGCCGTAGAAGAGCGCGTAGGCGCCCACGACCCACTGCAGTCCGCTGTCGGTGAAGCCGAGGTCGCGCTGCATGCCGCCGAGGGCGACGTTCACGATGGCGAAGTCGAGGGCGAGCATGAACTGTGCGGTGCACAGCAGAAGGAGCGGCGGTCGCCCGCCGGTGTTCCCGGCCATGGGATTCCTTTCGTGGGGGGGAGATACGGAGGTGGAGATACGGAGGTGGAGATGGAGCGGTGGACATGGAGCGGTGGAGATGGATACCGGTCAACACGAGTGACCGGTAAGGTCTGCGGCATGAGTGGAATGCCGGCGCAGGCCACGGCGCCGAGTGCGCCGACAGGACGACCGAGGGTGCGGCAACCGGGGAACCGCGAGGTCGCGCCCGGTCGGCTCGCCCTGGTGCAGTCCTTCGTCAACAGCCTCAACGTGGAGTTCGGACCGGACGAGTTCGCCACCGTCGGGGGGATCACGCGCTGGCTTGAGGAGTACGGCCCCCCCGGCGCCGCCGACGGTGTCACCGAGGCGGACCGCAGGCGGGCGGTCGAACTCCGCGAGGCCCTGCGGGCGTTGCTGCGGGAGAACAACGGCGGTGCCCCCGACCCGGCGGCTCGCGCCGTCGTCGAGCGCGTCGCTGCGCACTCCCCGCTGGTCCTCGGCTTCGACGACGTGGGCCTGCCCGGCCTGCGGCCCGCCCGCGCGGGCGTCCAGGGCCTGTTCGGGCAGATCCTCGGGATCGTCGTCGAGGCGGCCAAGGAGGGCACCTGGCAGCGGCTGAAGTCCTGCCATGACCACCGCTGCGAGTGGGCCTTCTACGACCGTGCCCGCAACCGCTCCGGCCGCTGGTGCTCCATGGCGGTGTGCGGCACCCGTTCCAAGATGCAGGTCTACCGGCAGGGCCTGAAGGCCGACGCGGCGAACCGCTGAGCGCGGCAGGACGGCCGTCACGGCGCGTACTCCCTGCCCAGGACCAGGCGCGCCACCGTCAGCTTGGTCGCCGCCGCCGTGCCGTCGGCGAGCTGGAGGCCGATGACGTCCCGCAGCCGCTGGGCAACCGGCCCGTCCTCGCTCCAGCCCAGGTGCCCCATGGTCAGCAGCGCCTGGTGGGTGGCCTCCACGGCGGCCTTGGGCGCCCACCACTTGGCCATGTTCGACGGGATGCGGGGATCCCCGCCCCGGTCCGCCGTGCACAGCGCCTCGTAGCCGACCAGGCGCGCCGCGTGCAGCAGGGTGGTGTGCTCCACGAGCGGGAACGCCACCGACTGGAACCGGCCGAGGGGCTGTCCGAAGGCGGTCCGCCGGGTGGCGTGGGCGTACGCCTCGTCCAGGGCGGCGTTGCCCACCGCGATCGCCATCAGCGCGATGTACGCCCGCGAGACCCCGAAGCCGCGCATCACGGCCGCGAAGCCGCCGCCCGCTTCGCCGACCAGGTCACCGCGGCCGACGCGCACCCTGTCGAGGACGATACGGCCCCTGCCGCCGGCCCTGCAGCCCAGATCGGTCAGCCGCTCCCGGTGTATCCGCGCGTCGTCCAGTGGGATGTAGAAGGCGCTGATGCCGCGCGGGCCGTTCCCGCCGGTGCGGGCGAAGACCAGCGCGTGGGTGGCGTGCGCGGCGATCATGATCGAGGTCTTCTCGCCGGTCAGCACCCAGCCGTCACCGTCCGGCTCGGCGCTCATCCGGATGCCCGCCGCGTCCGTGCCGTGGTCGGGCTCGGTCAGCGCGAGGGCGACCACGGCCTCCCCGCGGGCGATCGGCGGCAGCCAGGCCGCCCGCTGCTCCGGGTTGCCGTTGTCGGCGAGGACACCGCCGATGAGCGCGGCGTTGAGCACCGGGAAGCAGACCGCGAGATCGGCCGCTGCCAGCTGCTCCAGTGCGATGCCCGCGCTGACCGCGTCGAGGCCGAGGCCGCCGTACTGTTCCGGGATGCGCAGGGCGAACAGGTCCGCGGCGGCCATGTCCGCGATCAGGTCCGGGCGGTAGGTGCCGGCGCGGTCCTGCTCCTGGCGGTGCGGGGCGATCTTCTCGGCGGCGAACCCGGCGACCCGCTTGGCCAGTTCGTTCTGCGCTGGGGTGAACGTGAAGTCCATCGAGGGTGCTTCCTTCTCTCGGCGGGCGTCAGGCGGCGGGGCCGGAAGGTACGGAGTGGCCCGGCGTACGCAACAGGTCACGCAAGGCGAATTTCTGGATCTTTCCGGAGGGGGTGCGAGGCAGCTCCGGCAGCAGTTCCACCCGCTCCGGCCAGTACGTCTTGGCCATGCCCAGCCCGGCCAGGTGCTCCTGGAGGTCGGGCAGGCCGAGGACCGGGCCGCTGGTGACCAGGAAGGCGCACGCGCGCTCCCCGAGCCGCTCGTCCGGGTAGCCGACCACCGCGACGTCCTTGATCGCGGGGTGCCGCAGCAGCGCGCCCTCGACCTCGACGACCGGGATGTTCTCGGCGCCGCGCATGATCATGTCCTTGACCCGGCCCACGATGCGGATGCCACCGTGGCCGTCGTCCCGGGCCAGGTCGCCGGTGTCGAACCAGCCGTCGGAGGTCACCGAGGCGTCGTAGACCTCCTGCCGCCGGAAGTAGCCCAGGCACTGGGCGGCGCCGCGCACCTGGAGACGGCCGTTCTCCCCGGGGCGTACGGGGGTGCCGTCCTTGGCGGTGACGCGGACCTCCATGCCGGGGACCGCGGTGCCGTCGCTCTCGGCGGCCCGCAGCGGCGGCTGTTCGGGCCGGGTGACGGTCACGCAGCCGTTCTCCGTCATGCCCCACAGCGCGTACACCCGGCAGCCGAGCAGCGCGTCGGCGTCCTCCACCAGCAGCGGCGCGATCGGCGCGCTGCCGGTGGCGAAGCTGCGCAGCGCGGACAGGTCGTGGGGGGTGCGGCGCTGGGCGTCGATCAGGTCGGACAGGAAGGTGGGCGCCCCCATGAAGAACGTCACCCGCTGCTCCTGGAGGATGCGCAGCATCCGGTCCGCGTCCCACCGGTCCACCTGCACCGCGGTCGCGCCGAGCAGCATCGGCATCACGAAGTTCCAGGTGAAACCGGCCTGATGGGTGGTCGGCGAGCCCATCGCGGTGATCTCGTCGCCGGCGAGGCCGAGGACGTCGGCCTGCGCCTTGTTCATCGCGTACAAGGTGTTGTGGCTGTGCACGACGCCCTTGGGCTCCCCGGTCGTGCCGGAGGTGAACATGATCTGCCCGGCGTCGTCCGGCCCTGCCTCCAGGCAGTCGAGGGACGCGAGCAGGTCCGGGTCGGGCGTGGGGGCGTACAGGTCGCGGGTGAAGTCCAGTGCGCCGTCGGCGAGGTGGCCGCCCTCCCGGCCGTCGCCGCCGAGCAGCACCCGGTGGCGCAGGGTGGGCACGGCCTGCGCGACCTCGGCGCTCATCTCGGCGTAGGAGAAGCCCCGGAACTCGGCGGCGGCGATGTAGACCGGGCTGGCGGTGAGCCGGGTCATGAACTCCACCTCGCGGCGGCGCATCGTCGGTACGACGGGACCGGCGACCGCGCCGACCCGTGCGGCGGCCAGGCACAGCGCCACCAGTTCCCAGGAGTTGGGCAGTTGCAGCGTCACCACGTCGCCGCGCCGCACGCCGAGCCGGAGCAGCCCGACCGCGAGCCGGTCGACCCGGCGGGCGAGTTCGGCGTACGTCACGGTCTGCGCGTCGGTGCCGGAGTAGCAGACCAGGGCGGGCTTGTCGGGGCGCTCGGCGGCCCAGCGGCGCAGGTCGTGCAGGATCGTCTCGTCGCGCCAGAAGCCGGCCGCGCGCCACTCGTCGCCGAGTTCTGCCGGGGACTTCGACGGTCGCTGTGCTGTCGTGGTCATCGGGTGCCTCCCCCGGAGTTGCCGAGCGCCCGGCGGGCGCGGGCGGCGATGGACTGGGCGCTGACACCGCCCTGTTCGAGTAGCTGGCGCTGGCTGCCGGCGACCGGCACGAAGGCGTCCGGCATCGCGACCCGGTGGACCCGGACCGGCAGCGCGCCCAGTTCCTCGGCGACCGCGGAGCCGAACCCGCCGGCCGCCCAGTGCTCCTCCACCGTGATCAGATGCCGCTGGTCGCCCAGCGCGTCGAGCAGCGCCGGGGCGTCGAGCGGCTTGACGGTGTGCAGGTGCAGGACGTTCGCCGAGATGTCGTCCGCGGCGAGGAGTTCGGCCGCCTCCAGGGCCGCCAGGACCGGGTAGGGGCCGCAGGCGGCGAGCGTGATGTCGCCGCCTCGGCGCAGGATCTGGGCCTTGCCGAGGCGCGGCGGCTCGGCGTCGGCCGGGAGGGCGGGGGTGGCGCCCCGGCCGAGGCGGAGGTAGACCGGGCCGCCCCACGCCAGGGCCTGACGGAGAAGTTCGGCGGTCTGGGCGGGGTCGCCGGGCACCACCACGGTCATGTGGGGCAGCACCCGCATCGACGCCAGGTCCTCCAGGGCGTGGTGCGTGGGGCCGAGGTGACCGGCCGACACCCCGGAGTGGGTGGCCGCGATCACCACCGGCAGCTCGCCCAGCGCGATGTCGAGCTTCACCGCCTCCAGGGCCCGGGACGCGGCGAACGCGGCCATCGTGTTGACGATCGCGATCCGCCCCTCACGGGCGAGCCCGGCCGCGGCACCCATCAGGGTGTGCTCGGCGATCCCGAGATTCAGATACCGGTCCGCGCCGTCCCCGAAGTCGACCCCGCCGAACAGCCCGGTGTCACTGTCCAGGACCACCAACCGCTCCTCGCGGGGGAGGAGTTCGGCGACGGTGTCGCGGTAGACCTCACGAGCGGAACGCTCGGCGGGGGCGGCTCGGCGCTCGGTGGGAGCCGTGGCGGTGGTCATCGGCGGACCTCCGCGTCCGCGCGCAGGGCCTTCAGGAGCTGGAGCTGCTGGCGGCGGCCGAGGCGGGCATAGTGGCTGCGGGCCTGACCCTCGATCTGGGGGACGCCCTTGCCCTTGACGGTGCGCGCGATCAGGACGGTGGGGCGCTCCGGGTCCGGCGGCAAGGACAGTGCGTCGGTCAGCGCCTCGGTGTCATGGCCGTCGGCCTCCAGCACCCGCCAGCCGAAGGCGCGCCAGCGGTCGGACAGCGGTTCGAGCGCGCCGACGGACTCGGTGGGGCCGCTGATCTGCAGGCCGTTGCGGTCCACGATCGCGGTGAGATGGCCGAGCCGCTGCGCGGAGGCGACCGAGGCGGCCTCCCACACCGAGCCCTCCTGCAGCTCCCCGTCGCCCATGACGACGAAACAGCGCCGCTCGGAGCCCTCCAGCCTGTGCCCCAGCGCGTGCCCGACGCCGACGGCCAGTCCGTGGCCGAGGGAGCCGGAGGGCATCTCCACACCGGGGATCCCGGGGTGCGGGTGAGCCGTGAAGTGGCTGCCCGGCCTGGCGTAGGCCTGCAGCTCCTCGGCCGGGAAGTAGCCGGCCTCGCACAGCGTCGCGAACAGGCCGATGCCCCCGTGCCCCTTGCTGAGCAGCAGGATGTCCCGGTCGGGCTGCCCCGGGAAGCGGGGGTCGTGGCGCAGCACCCGGAAGTAGAGCACGGCCAGGATCTCCACCAGGGACATCGAACCGCCCAGGTGACCGCCCTCGGCGGACGCGCACATCGTCACGATGTGCTCCCTGATCCGGGTGATGACCTCGGGCAGTTCGGCTCCGCCGCGGGGTGCCTCGGCCCGGGACGGGCCGACGGGGCGGTCGGCGGTCGGTGCGGCCGGCGGCGGGGTGCCGCGCAGCAGGGGCGGGCTGCTCATGCCTGGTCCTTTCGGCGGGTGCGGTGGCGAGTGGACGCCGGAGGCGTACGGGGTGCGGGCGTACGGCGGCGCAGGCGGGCGTACGACGGTGCGGTCGCGGTCAGTTCGGATGCAGCCCGGTGAACTCCAGGCCGCGGTCCTCCGGTTCGCCGAAGCGCACGTTCATGCACTGCACGGCGTTGCCCGCGCCGCCCTTGACGAGGTTGTCCAGGGCCGCGATCACGGTGACGGTGGAGGCCCCGCGGTCCAGCGCGAAGCCGACGTCGCAGTAGTTGGAGCCGGACAGGATCTTGGCGTCGGGGAAGCGGTGCATGCCGCGCCGGGCGGCGACGATCCGCACGAACGGCTCGTCGCCGTACCAGGAGCGGTAGGTGGCGCGGATGGCGCGCTCGTCGACCCCGTCGGCAAGCGCCGCCCGGCACAGCAGCTGCACCCCCCGCACCGCCTCGACGCCGGTGGCCGTCATATGGATGGTGTGCCCGGTCGCCTGCGCGATCTCGGCCTCGTGCCGGTGCCGGGTGGGCGCGAACACCCGCAGTGCGCCGCTGCGTTCGGCGTGCAGGTTCTCCGAGCCGGCCTTGGCGCCGGAGCCGCTGGACCCGGTACGGGCGTCCACCGTGATGTCGCCCCGCACCAGCCCGGCGCGGGCCAGCGGGACCAGGGAGAGCAGTCCGGCGGTGGCCATGCAGCCGGGCACGGAGATCCGGTCGGCGCTGCGCAGCCGCTCGCGGTGGAACTCGGGGATGCCCGGGGTGAACGTGTCGATCAGAGCGGGCGCCTCGTGTGGGGTGCCGTAGTAGTCCTCGTAGACATCGGTGTCGCGCAGCCGGAAGTCCCCGGACAGATCGATGACGACCCGCGCCGAGTCGAGGTACTCGGGCATCCGCTGCATGGTCTCCCGGTGCGGGGTGGCCAGGAACAGCACGTCGGGGTGGCCGAGTTGGTCGTACGACGAGAACGTCAGCCGGGTGCGGCCGCGCAGGTTGGGGTGGACGCTGTCGACCGGCCGCCCGCGCAGGGTGCGCGAGACGGCGCCGACGACCTCCACCTGGGGGTGGTTGACCAGCAGGCGGAGCAGTTCCCCGCCGATGTAGCCGGCCGCGCCCACGACGGCTGCCCGGATCATGCCTGTGCCTCCTTGATCAGCAGGGCGGCGATGGCGTCCGCTGCGTCGATGTCCGTCCCATGGCTCTGTTGCAGGCCCCGGAACTCCACCCGGTCGTTGACCTCGAGCACGGTGAGCCGACCGTCGGGGTCCTGGAGCAGGTCCACGCCGGCGATGTGCGCGCCGACGGTGTCCGCGGCGGCCACCGCGAGTGCGGTGAGGTCCGGGTCGAGCGGACAGCGCTCGCTGACCGCTCCGCGGGCGACGTTCGTACGCCACTGATCGCTGCGCCGGTACGTCGCCCCGACCGCCCGTCCGCCGACCACGAGGACCCGGATGTCCCGGTCGGCCTTGGCGACCTCGCGCTGCACGTAGACGATGTGCGACTGCGGGGAGGGCAGCGCCGCCAGGTGCTCCAGGACGGCCGCGGCCATCGCGGGGTCGGTCACCCGGGTCACCAGGCGCCCCCAGGAGCCGACCAGGGGTTTGATCACGGCCGGGTAGCCGAGCTGCTCCAGGGCTTCGAGTGCCGCCTCCGGGGTCAGCGCGAGGGTGGTCTCGGGAGTCGGCAGACCGCGGGCGACCAGCGCCGCCGACGTCTGCCACTTGTCACCGCACACCGCCGTCGCGGCGGCGGTGTTGAGCACCTTCGTGCCCGTCGACTCCAGGGCGCTCGCTGCGTACAGCGCCCGGTAGTGGCCGACCTCCCGGTTGAGGACCGTGCGCGGGCCGTTCCAGGGCGAGCCCGCCCGGACCGACAGCGCGCGGGGGTCGATCTGCAGGCACGCGACGCCACGCCTCTCCAGGGCTGCCAGGATGCATTTCTCCTCGAAGCGGACTCGCGAGGCGAGCACGCCGAGCCGCGGTGCCGCGGAACTCATGGCTTCTTCTCCTTCCCCTGTGTCCCTCTGTCCTCTGTGTCGGATCCGGGGCTGCTTACTCGCCCCAGTCCTCCTCGACCTCGGGCGCGAGGATGAGGCGCGGCGGCTCGACGGATTCGACCTCCAATTCCGTACGGCACTCCGGGCACTCGAGAATTTCGCCGACCCGGGCGTCGTTCTCCCAGGGCACCGTCGCGTCGCACTCGAGGCATTCGGTGATCGTCAGGGTCTGGGACATGGGAATTCCCCTCACGTGATGGAATCTGGTGGAGCAAGGACCAAAAGGACTGTATCCCTGGGTTTTCCGCCGTTCGGCCGGATTTCATGACCGGCTCGAATGGGA
The DNA here is from genome assembly GCF_055572075.1 of Streptomyces sp. NPDC030820. Taxonomy (NCBI): domain Bacteria; kingdom Bacillati; phylum Actinomycetota; class Actinomycetes; order Kitasatosporales; family Streptomycetaceae; genus Streptomyces; species Streptomyces sp. NPDC030820. Next base: position 193,005 of record NZ_JBVIEB010000015.1, on the reverse strand, counting down.
GTGAACGCGGCTGCTTATGCGTGGCTGCTCATGCCCGTGGGAATGAGGGTGTCCGCGGGGCCCGCAGGCTCAAGCGGATATCCCTGGAGCGCCTGCCGGAACGCCTTCTCCGCGATCCGGGCGAAGCCCTCCGGGGCCGCACCGGGGGCCAGCGCCAGGGTCACCGGCAGTGGGGCCGGCGGCTGCGGAAGCCCCGCATGCGCGGTGCGGGCCAGCCCCCACAACTCGTCGCCGTTGGCGATCAGGCAGGTCATGCCGAGGCCGGCCTTGGCGGCCGAGCGCAGGCCGATCAACTCGGGCCCCTCGTAGGCGACGCGCCAGGGGACGCCTGCGTCGTCCAGGACCTCGCCGACCAGTCCGCGCAGGGTGCAGGGGGCGGGGAACAGCGCCAGCGGAAGCGGGTCCCGCTCGCGGGTGGCGGGCCGGCCGAACCAGCCCATGCGCATCCTGCCCAGCTCCAGGGCGTCCGTGCCCGGGTCCGGCGGGGCGGCCTGCAACAGCAGCGCCGCGTCGAGCTGACCGGAGCCGAGCTGCTGCGCCAGCACCTCGCTCACCCCCGTCCGGACCCGCAGCTGCACCCGGGGCAGCCCCCGGTTGACCCGGCGCAGGAACTCCGGCAGGACCTCGGCGAGCTGGCTGGTCACGCCGACCGACAGCAGCACCTGGCCGGCTTCGGGCACGAACCGGGCGACCGCCTCGTCGTTCAGCGCCACCATCCGGCGGGCGTACTCCAGCAGCTCCTCGCCCTGCGGGCTGAGCCGCATCTCCCGGCCCGTGGCGGCGAAGACCGGGCTCTTGATGAGGCCGCTGAGCTGGCGGATCTGCTGGCTGACCGCGGGCTGGGTGATGTGCAGGGCCTCCGCGGCCCGCCGGAATCCGCCGTGCTCGACCACGGCCACCAATGCCCTCAGGCGGTTTATCTGCAGGTCGTGACGCATTCTCTCACCCCGTCGTCGGTTGGAATTCCTGGAGCTGGCAGCAGCCTAGGACTGGCCGGTTCGCGGCGGCCACGGCGCAGCTCACCGAATGTGTGTGAGATCTTCATGTCCGGTGGGTGCAGTCGTCCCGAACGGGAATCACGGCGCCTTATTCAGGTCATAAAAAACGGGCGTGGAATTACTCCGCCGAAATGTCCGGCGGCGGCCTAGCATCGATCCCACTCAAGGGCCGTTCAAGCGGCACGTCCAGGGCCACTCAGGCAGCTACTCAAGGAGAAAAGAATGCTGGCAGCACCCGCCTCCTCGGCAGTACAGCAGGGCGTCCGGATAAACCTCGCCGACCCGTCGCTCGACGAGCGCAGCCCGGGCGAGGAATTCGCCTGGTCGGTGCGCGGGGCCGCGGCCGACGAGGATCGCGTCATACCGTTTCGCGCCCATCTCCCGGCCGTGTTCCCGCTGTTCGCGACCCGGCCCCGCTATGCCGTACGGCACCTGCTGAAGACGGCGTCGGTGGCCGACGCCCCGGTGCCGTTCGTGCACGAGCCGGCCACGCACCTGGCCGCCTCCGGCACGTCGTACCGCACCACCCCGGAAGGTTCCTTCACCTCCCGTCTGCAGCACGCCGAGCTGACCGACCTGAAGGTGCGGGTGCCGCTGCCCGCCGGGCTCCTCGACGAGCCGGCGCTGCTCGCGTCCTTCATCGACTACCGCGTCCTGGTCCGGCTGTCCGTGGTGGAGAACCAGACCCTGCTGCACGGCAGCGACGACAAGGCCATCACCGGTCTGCTCGACCTGCCCGGCATGCGCCACGGCGCCCTCGGCGACGACGTGTACGCGTCGATCACGGAGGCGGCCGCCGAGGTGGAGGAGACCGGCGGCTCCTGCGACGGCATCGTCGTCCACCCCTTCACCTACTGGGAGCTGGTCCGCGCCGGCGTCCTCGGCCAGCTGGGGGCGGCGGGCATCACCGTCTCCCGCACCCGCATGATCCCGCGCGGCCAGGTCCTGCTCGGCGACTTCCGGGCCGCCGTGACCCTGCTGGTGCCCGGCGTCGCCTCGCTGGCGCTGCTGCGCGGCCAGGGCCCGGACGGCTCCGACGTCGTCGAGGCGACCAGCCGCGTCGGTCTCGCCGTCCACCTGCCCCAGCACTTCCTGCTGCTGACCCGCGACTGACCCGCCCCCGACGTGCGTCAGCCGACGAAGGGAACCCCCATGTCCGGCCCTCCTCGCCCCCCTGTCCGTGTCCTCTACATCACCGGGTGGATGCGCAGCGGCAGCACCCTGCTCGGCAACGTCCTCAACGAGCTGCCCGGCGTCCGGCACATCGGTGAGCTGCACTTCCTGTGGAAGAACGGCGTCCTCGGCACCGGAACCAACTCCAGCTGCGGCTGCGGCCGGCCGCTGACCGAGTGCCCGCTGTGGTCGGAGGCGCTGGCCGCCCTGCCCGCCGGGGGCACCGAGGCCGCCGCGCACCGCATGCTGGGCTTCCAGCGCAGGCTGATGCGCACCCGGCACACCCGGGACCGGCTCGCCGAGGCGCGCGGCACGCGGCCCGCCGCTCCCGGGGTCGCCGAGCTGCTCGACCAGTCGGCCGCCGTCTACCGTCGGATCGCCGCCGGCGGAGCCGACCGGCTGGTGGTGGACGGCTCCAAGTGCCCGGCGGAGGCCGCTGCCCTGCTGGGCCGGTCCGACCTCGACGTACGGGTGCTGCACATCGTGCGGGACCCGAGGGCCACCGCCCTGTCGTACCGCAGCGCGAAGGAGTACATCGACCCGATGTCCCCGGCCCGCTCCAGCGGTTACTGGACGGCCTTCAACCTCGCCTCCGAGCTCGTCGGCACGGTGGCGGGCGACCGCTACCTGCGCGTCCGGCACGAGGACCTGTGCGCCCGGCCCCGGCAGACGGTGGCCGAGGTGCTGCGCTTCGCCGGCCTGGACGACGAGGTCCCGGTCGACGAGTCCGGCCGGGTCCCGCTCGGCGTCAACCACACGGTCACCGGCAATCCGGACCGGCTGCGGCGCGGGGTGACGCAGATCCGCCCCGACGAGCGCTGGCGCACCGCCCTGTCCCCGGCCGACATCACGGCGGCCACGGTCCCGGCGCTGCCGCTGCTCGGCCGGTACGGCTACCCGGTGGCACCGTCCCGCCGGTCCGGCACACCGCCCACTGCGGCGGGCGGCACCGCACACCCTCGTACGGCCGACACCCCGTCCCCGAAGGCGAGTTCACGGACGGCGGCCCGGCAAGGCTTCGTCGCCCCCCTCTGGCCGGGTGAGCTCTGGTGAACCTCGGACTCGCCGGCAAAGCCGCGCTCGTGGCGGCCTCCAGCAGCGGTATCGGGCTCGCGGTCGCCAAGGTGCTCGCGGCGGAGGGCGCCGACGTGTCGATCTGTGGCCGCGATCCCGAGCGGCTCGCCGCGGCCCACAAGGAGGTGGACGCGTGCGGTCCCGGCCGGGTGCTGAGCCGGTCGGTGGACCTGCGTGACGAGCAGGCCGCCGCCGGATGGGTGAGCGAGGTCGCCGAGGCGTTCGGGGCGCTGCACGTCGTGGTGACGAACTCCGGAGGCGTTCCCTTCGGCCCCGTCGAGGACTTCGAGGTCGCCGAGTACCGCGAGGCCGTCAACGACAACCTGCTGCCGCACGTCTCGCTGTCGCTGGCCGCCGCACCCCATCTGCGGCAGGCCGGCTGGGGGCGGATCGTGATGATCACTTCCGAGTCGGTGCGCCGGCCCCACCCGGGCAGCGGACTGTCCTCGGTGGCGCGGCTTGGCGTCCTCGGCTTCGCCAAGGGCCTCGTCGACGCGTTCGGCGCATCCGGGGTCACGGTCAACGTGCTGGCGCCCGGTTTCCACCGCACCCCGATCCTCGACGTCCAGTACGGCGACGAGGTCGAGGAACGCCTCGCCGAGGTCGCAGCCTCCCTGCCCGTCGGCCGCATCGGCCGCGCGGAGGACCTGGGCGCCCTGGTCGCCTTCCTCGCCAGCGAACAGGCCGCCTTCGTCACGGGCACGGTTCTGCTGGCAGACGGCGGCAACACCCGCGCCATCGTCTGACACCGGCCACCAAGCCGATGCCACCCACCAAGCGATGCCCGACCTTCGTGCCGGCGCCCGGTCTTCGGGCTGGCGCCCGGTCTTCGGGCTGGCGCCCGGTCTTCGGGCGGTGCCCCGTCTCCGGGCGTGCGCCGCTGCCTCTCGGTCGACGCTGCCCTCAGCCGAGGGGCGGTCCCTGGCCCTCGGCCGACGTCCCGCCGCCTGGCTGGCGTCCGGTCAGGGTGGGGCGTGCCCCGGCTCTCGGCGGGCGCCTCGCCGCCTGGCTGGCGTCCGGTCGCGGAGGGGAGCGCCCCGGCTCCTCGGTCGACGCCTGGCCGCCTGGCTGGCGTCCGGTCGCGGAGGGGAGCGCCCCGGCTCCCCGGCCGATGCCCGGCTTCCCGGCCGATGCCCGGCTCCCCGGCCGGCGCCTCGCCACCCGGCCGGTGTCCGGTCGCGGAGGGAGCGCCCCGGCTCCTCGGCGGGCGCCTCGCCACCCGGCCGACGCCTCGCCACTCGGCCGGTGTCCGGTCGCGGAGGGGAGCGCCCCGCCTCCGGGCGTGCGCCTGGCCGCCTGGCTGGCGTCCGGTCGCGGAGGGGAGCGCCCCGGCTCCCCGGCCGATGCCCGGCTCCCCGGCCGATGCCCGGCTCCCCGGCCGATGCCCGGCTTCCCGGCCGATGCCCGGCTCCCCGGCCGGCGCCTCGCCACCCGGCTGGCCTCCGGTCACCCGGCTGGTGTCCGGTCACCGACGGGCGTGCCGCCTGGCCCCGGGCCGACGCCCCGTCGCCCGGCAGGCGCGCCCCTGCCCCTGGCCGGCGCCCCGTCACCCGACGGGCGCACGCACCCCGGCCCCGGCCCACTACCGACGTCCCGTCACCCACCCACACCCCGCCCCACAGCCGAAGGAGTACGCACATGCCCCCGGGAACAACCCCGCCCCTGGGCGAAGTCGCCAGCGCGCGGCGGCCGGCGCTCTATGTGGTCAAGCTGGGCAGCGCCACCCTGGCCCACAGCCGTGTCTTCGACGAACTGCTCGCCCTGCGTGGGCGCGGCGCGCGCCTGCTCGTCGTCGCCGGGGGAGCCGCTGGTATCGCCGAGCACTACCGCCGCACCGGACGCGAGATCCGCACCCTCGTCTCCCGCGGCGGCGACGAGATCCGCTACTGCCCGCCCGAGGAGATGCGGCACATCGTCGCCGCCTACGAGGAGGTGACCCTCCCCCTGGTGGAGGAGGAGCTGACCGGGCGTGGCCTGTCGGTCTTCGCGTCGGTGGCCCGCGGCGGCTCCCTGGTGACGGCCAAGGCCAACGGACCGATGCGGGTGCGGGACGACGGCCGTATCCGCGTCGTCCGCGACCACCGCGCCGGAACCGTCACCTCCGTCGACGCGCCCCGCATCACCGCACTGCTCGACGCCTTCGACGTGGTCTGCCTCTCCCCGCCGGTCGCCGACACCGACGGCGGTACACCGCTCAACGTGGACGCCGACGTCCTCGCCGCCACCTTGGCCCGCGCCCTGAACGCCGACCATCTGCGCCTGGTGACGGGCACCGCCGGCCTGCTCTGTGACCCCGCCGACCCGACCAGCACCCTGCGCCACCTCACCGAGGGCGAGGGCGGCAGGTACGCGAAGGGCCGTATGCGGCAGAAGGTGCGCGCCGCCGAGATCGCCATCGGCGGTGCCTCCGACACGGCGATCACCGGCCCGCACACGCTGTCCGCGACGGGCGCCACCCGCTTCTGGGGTACCACCGCGCCGGCCGCCGACCTCACCTTGCTCTCCCGGGCGGTGCAACTGTCCTCCGTCTCCCGCGACGAACGCGAACTCGCCGTCTTCCTCGCCGAGTGGTGCGCCGACCACGGCCTGAAGTCCGAGATCGACGCCGTCGGCAACCTGGTCGCCACCAAGGGCGCGGGAGACCGGCGCCTGATGATGCTCGGCCACTTGGACACCGTGCCCTACCGATGGCCCGTCCGCTGGGACGGCGAGGTGCTCTCCGGCCGCGGTTCCGTCGACGCCAAGGGCAGCCTGGTGGCCTTCCTGCAGACCCTCGCCGACTACGACCCTCCCGAGGGCGTCGAGCTACGGGTGATCGGCGCCGTCGAGGAGGAGATCACCGGGGCCGGCGCCTTCCACGTCCGCGACACCTACCCCGCCGACGCGGTGATCGTCGGCGAGCCCAGCGGCGCGTCCGCCCTCACCCTCGGCTACTACGGCCTGATCAAGATCCGCCTGCACACCCGCGAGAGCGTCGGCCACACCGCCGGCGAGGGCGTCCGCACGGCCGGTGACCGCCTCGTCGAGTCCCTCACCGCCGTGCGCACAGCGGTCGCCGAGGTCGCCCCCGACGCCCTCACCGCCACCCTGGGCGTCCGCGCCCTCAACGCGGGCGACGTCCAGGACGGCGAAGCCGTCGTCGACATACGGCTGCCTCCGGGCCACGCCGTGGAGACGCTCGTCGACGCGCTGCGCGCCGTCGTGGCGGAGCCCGTTCGCATCGAGGTCCTGCGTGCCACCCCGGGCGTGGCCACACCGCGCACCAGCCCGCTCGTCAAGGCGTTCCAACGGGCCTTCCACACCGAGGAGGTGAGGCCCCGCTACCTGATGAAGAAGGGCAGCAGCGACATGAACACGCTTGCCACCACCTGGCACGGCGTCCCCATGGTCGCCTACGGCCCAGGTGACGCGAGCCTGGACCACACCCCCGCCGAGCACCTGCCCGCGGCCGAGTTCCGGCAGGCCCGGCGCCTGCTGACCGCCGCCGTCCGAGAATGGAGCACGCTGTGACCACCCTGCAGACCACCCGACCGGGCCCCGACCTCACCTCCCCTTCCGCGCCTGCTCCTTACTGCACCTGCTACCCCGGCGCGACCGTGTGGCTGACCGGGCTGCCGAGCTCCGGCAAGACCACCGTCGCCCGCGCCGCCGCCGAGGTCCTACGACGTGCCGGACGCCGCGTGGAGGTACTCGACGGCGACGAACTGCGCCGTACGCTCACCGGCGACCTCGGCTACTCCCGCGAGGACCGGCATCGCAACGTCGAGCGCGTCGGCCGCGTCGCCCAGGTCCTCGCCCGCAACGGCGTCCTCACCCTGGTCCCGGTCATCGCCCCGTACGCCGACTCCCGCGCACTGGTGCGCGACATGCACCGGGAGAGCCGTACCGCGTTCCTGGAGATCCATGTCGCCGCCCCGGTCGAGGTGTGCTCCGTACGCGACGTCAAGGGCCTGTACGCGCGCCGCGCCGCGGGCGAGATCAGCGGGCTGACCGGCGTGGACGACCCGTACGAGGAGCCGTCGGCCCCCGATCTGCGGATCGACTCGCACACCGAGTCCGTGGACCGGTCCGTGGCGGCGCTGCTCGCCCTGCTCACCGAGCGGGGGCTGGCATGACCACCCTGACCACCGCACCGGCACCCGCGCCCACCGCGAACCCGTACACCCTGTCCCATCTCGACGCCGTCGAGTCGGAGGCCATCCACATCTTCCGGGAGGTGGCGGGCGAGTTCGAGAACCCGGTGATCCTCTTCTCCGGCGGCAAGGACTCCATCGTCATGCTGCACCTGGCGCTGAAGGCGTTCGCGCCGGCGACCGTCCCGTTCTCCCTGTTGCACGTCGACACCGGGCACAACTTCCCCGAGGTCATCGACCACCGGGACCGTACGGTCGCCCGGCACAACCTGCGTCTGCACATCGCGTCCGTGCAGGACTACATCGACCGAGGCGTGCTGCGCGAGCGGCCCGACGGCACCCGCAACCCCCTCCAGACCGTGCCCCTCACGGAGAAGATCCAGGCCGAGCGCTTCGACGCCGTGTTCGGCGGTGGCCGCCGGGACGAGGAGAAGGCCCGCGCGAAGGAACGGGTGTTCTCGCTGCGCGACGAGTTCTCCCAGTGGGACCCGCGCAGGCAGCGCCCCGAGCTGTGGAACCTGTACAACGGCCGCCACGCGCCCGGCGAGCACGTCCGGGTCTTCCCGCTGTCCAACTGGACCGAGCTGGACGTGTGGCAGTACATCGCCCGTGAGGGCATCGAGTTGCCGGACATCTACTTCGCGCACGAGCGCGAGGTGTTCCGGCGGGGCGGCATGTGGCTGACCGCGGGTGAGTGGGGCGGGCCGAAGGACGGCGAGACCGTCGAGACGCGCCTCGTCCGCTACCGCACCGTCGGCGACATGTCCTGCACCGGCGCCGTGGACTCCGACGCGGTGACCCTGGACCAGGTCATCGCCGAGATCGCCGCCGCCCGCCTCACCGAGCGGGGCGCCACCCGCGCCGACGACAAGCTCTCCGAAGCCGCCATGGAAGACCGCAAGCGCGAGGGGTACTTCTAGCCATGACCATCGACTCAGCCCCGGCCGTCCACCGAACCCCGGCCATCGACACCCTGCGGTTCGCCACCGCCGGCTCCGTCGACGACGGCAAGTCCACGCTCGTCGGCCGTCTGCTGCACGACTCCAAGTCGGTCCTCGCCGACCAGATGGAGGCCGTCGAGCACGCCTCCCGCTCACGCGGCCAGGACACCCCCGACCTCGCCCTCCTCACCGACGGCCTACGCGCCGAACGCGAGCAGGGCATCACCATCGACGTGGCGTACCGCTACTTCGCCACGCCCCGACGCCGGTTCATCCTCGCCGACACCCCGGGCCATGTGCAGTACACCCGCAACATGGTCACCGGCGCCTCCACCGCCGACCTCGCCCTGGTCCTGGTGGACGCCCGGCACGGCGTCGTGGAGCAGACCCGCCGCCATCTCGCCGTGTCCGCGCTGCTGCGCATCCCCCGGGTGACGCTGGTGGTCAACAAGATGGATCTGGTCGGCTGTTCGGAGCAGGTCTTCGCGGACATCGTCGCCGAGTTCGCCGACTGTGCCGGCACCCTCGGCGTCGCCCGCGTCACCGCTGTCCCGGTCTCGGCGCTGGACGGCGACAACGTCGTACGGCCCTCGGACCGGATGGACTGGTACGGCGGCCCGACCGTCCTGGAGCACCTGGAGACGGTGCCCACCGGCCTCGACCCACGCACCGAACCGGCCCGCCTGCCCGTGCAGTACGTGATCCGGCCGCAGACCGCCGGACACCGCGACTACCGCGGCTACGCCGGTCAGCTCGTCTCCGGGCTGCTGCGGGTCGGCGACCCGGTGACCGTCCTGCCGTCCGGCCGCAGCAGTGTCGTCGAGGCCATCGACACCCCGGCGGGCACGGTCCCGGCGGCCTGGGCGCCGCAGTCGGTGACGGTGCGCCTGGCCGACGACATCGACATCGCCCGCGGCGATCTGGTGGCCCCCGCCGCCGCCCCGCCCCGCACCACCCGGCTGATCCACGCCACCGTCTGTCATCTGGCCGAACGCCCGCTGTGCGCCGGCCAGCGGGTGCTGCTGAAGCACACCACGCGCACCGTGCGGGCGCGGGTCGAGGAGATCGGCTTCCGGCTCGACCTGCGGGACCTCACCGAGCGTCCGGGGCCGGGGACGCTCGACGTCAACGACATCGGGCGGATCGTGGTGCGCACCGCCGAACCGGTCGCCCTCGACGGCTATGCCGAGCTGCGCCGCACCGGTTCGTTCCTGCTCATCGACCCGGACGACGGCAGCACCCTCACCGCAGGCATGGCCGACGCCCCGGAGGACCCGGCCGTCCCGGGCCGCGCGGAGGGAGTGTGAGAGCTGCCCTGGATGATCATGAGAGCGTCATGTCGAGCCGGTGACGCTGGCACTGTCGGCCCCGCCCGCGTCCCGGAAGACTCTTCCTCATCGAACGCGGCACCACCCAGCGCCACCGGGCACCACCCGAACCACCAGCGCCACCCGACACCACGCGACACCACCTTCGAGGAAGGGCCGACATGAATCTCACCGTCGCCACCACCGCCTGCCCCGCCACCGACGCCCCGGTCATGGACGGCCTGGTCATCGAGGACCTCGCCGCGTCGGCCGCCGAGCCGTTCCAGCCGGGCACCTGCATCTGCTGGTCGGAGAGTGCGCTCGCCGAGTGACGCCGGCAGTCGAACGGACCGCAGCCGATCGCAGGGGGAACGGGGGAACGGCAGTGACGAAGCAGCAGAGCGCGGAGCCGGGACTGGCCTTCAAGCACCACCTGACGGCCGAAGTGGTGCCGGGGGAAGGGGTGTTCCTGGTGTCCGACCGCGGCGTGACCGTGCTGCGCGGCGCCGGAGTCACCGAGCTCGCCCCGCTCCTCGACGGCAGCCGGACACTGGACCAGCTGGCCGACGAGGCGCCCGCCGGGCTGTTCCCGGCGCAGGTGCGGCAGGTCGTCGGCAGGCTCCTCGACTCGGGGCTGCTCACCCACCGGCCGCCGGACGCCACCGCCTCCGCCGACGAGGCGTTCTGGGAACTGGCGGGCATGGACGGGCCCGCCGCCGCCCGCCGCACCGCGGTCGCCACGGTCGCCGTCGCCTCCACCGGCACCCACGCCCGGCAGGCCGTAGCCGAGATGACCGCCGCGCTCACCGACAACGGCCTGCGCCCGCACCGCCCCGGCGAGGACACCGAACCCCCGAGCCTCGCCGTCGTCCTCTGCGACAGCTACCTCGACGCCGAACTCGCGGACGTGGATGCCGCGTACCGGTCCGCGGGCACGCCCTGGCTGCTCGTCCGGCTGATGGGCGGGCGGCCCTGGATCGGCCCGGTGTTCCGCCCGGACGACGGCCCCTGCTGGCACTGCCTGGCCGAGCCGCTGCGCCGCAACCGCCCCGCCGAGGATTTCCTCGGCCGGACCCTCGGCCGCCCGGTCCGCACCCCGCCCTCCGCACTCGCCGCCGGCCGGGCGGCCGGTCTGCACCTGGCCTGCCTGGAGGCCGTCAAGTGGCTGGCCGGGCAGCGCCACCCCGGACAGTCCGCGCTCTGGGAGCTGAACCCCCTCGACCTGACGAGCAGTCACCATCCGGTGCGCCGCCGCCCACAGTGCTCCTCCTGTGGCGACGCCGAGCTGATGACACGACAGGTCCGGGCGCCGTTCGTCATCACCCGCCGCCCCAAGACCGGCACCGGCACCGGCGAGCGGTCGCTGCCGGCGGAGGAGATGCTCCGGCGGTACGGGCATCTCGTCGACGACCTGACCGGAGTGGTAAAGGAGATCCGTCGCGACCGGCGTGGCCCCGGCTTCCTCAACTGCTTCCACTCCGGGCACAACCCGGCCGCAGCGCCCACCGGACTCGCCCAGGTGCGCAGCGGACTGCGCAGCCACAGCTCGGGCAAGGGCACCACCGAGACCCAGGCGAAAGTGAGCGCCCTGTGCGAGGCCGTCGAGCGGCACAGCGGCTACTTCCAGGGCGACGAGCCGACCGTGCGGGCCGCCTACCGGGACATCGCCGACCGGGCCGTGCACCCGGACACCGTCCAGCTCTTCCACCCCCGCCAGTACGCCGACCGCGACCGCTGGAACGCCGAGCACGGCCCGGCGCACCGCGTCTGCGACCCCTTCGACGAGGACGCTCCGGTCGACTGGACCCCGATGTGGTCCCTGACCGGAAACCGGCACCAACTGGTGCCCACCGCGATGCTCTACTACAACGCGCCCGGCAACAGGGCCACGTTCGCAGCGACCTCCAACGGCTCGGCGGCGGGCAGCTGCCGCGAGGACGCCGTCGTCCAGGGCTTCCTGGAACTCGTCGAACGCGACGCCGTCGCCCTGTGGTGGTACAACCGCACCCGTCAGCCCGGCGTGGACCTCGACGCCTTCGACGACCCCTGGGTCCGGCGGGTGCGCGACGAACACCGGGGCCTCGCCCGGCGGCTGTGGGTGCTCGACCTCACCAGCGACCTCGGCGTCCCGGTCTTCGCCGCCCTGTCCGCCCGCACCGACAAACCGGCCGAGGACGTCACCCTCGGCTTCGGCGCCCACTTCGACCCCCGGATCGCGCTGCGCCGGGCGGTGGCGGAGCTCAACCAGATGCTCCCGCCGGTCGCCCAGGCCCGACCCGACGGCACCGGGTACAGCTGCGACGACCCCGCCGTCCTGACCTGGTGGCGGACCGCCACCACCGCCAACCAGCCGTACCTGCGACCCGGGCCGGCCGAACCGGCCCGCAGCCCAGAGGACTTCGCGTACGTTCCGCGCGCCGACCTGGCCGCCGACGTGGCGGCGGCCGCCGACCTCGCCCGCGGAATCGGCAGCGACCTGCTGGTTCTCGACCAGACCCGGCCGGACACCGGCCTGCCGGTGGTCAAGGTGGTGGTGCCCGGGCTGCGCCCCTTCTGGGCCCGCTTCGCCCCCGGCCGCCTGTACGACGTCCCGGTGCGCCTTGGCCGCCGGACCATCCCGATCCGCTACGAGGACCTCAACCCGGTCCCGCTCTTCCTGTGACACCGCCCGACACCGTCGTACCCCCCGACACCGCCGCCCCCGAGGTCTCGCCATGAACTCCGTCGCCCCGTCCCTGAAGCCGCTGTGGTCGCTGCGTGAGGACTGCGGATTCCGGCTCGTACCGGACGACCCGGGCGCCGGTGTCGTCAGCACCCCCTGGGGGGAGATCCGCCTCGACGCGGGCACCCCCGCGGTCGGCCGGGCACTGGAGCGCATGACGTACGGTCCGGTCTCGCTCGACAACGTGCTGCCCGGCTTCACCGAGGGCACCGGACCGGCCGAGGAACGCCCCCAGTACGACGCCCTGGACGCCGCCCTCGGACGACTCCAGCATGTCGTGGTGCGCACCCTCGCGCTGGCGGAGGGCACCCACCATCTGACCGTGGTGCCCATCGCCCGGCGAGCCCGGTTCACCCCCGGCCGCCCCGAAGCGGACGCCGTGCACCGACTGTCGAAGTTCGTCACCCTGCGGGCCGGAGCCGAGGGATGGGTGGCGGAATCGCCGCTCGCCACCCACCGGGTGCTCCTGCACACCCCGCAGGCCGGCTGGCTGGTCGGCTGCTACGCCCGGCCCACGACGGTGCGCGAGGCGGCCCGCATGCTCGGGCTGCCGGTGGAGGAGACGGCTCTGGTGGTCGGCTACCTGGAGGCCGCCGGAATGCTGGTACCGGGAGTCCCGCAGGCGGCCTTCGGCGGCGCAGACGGATCACCCTCCTTCTCTTACGCCTTCGCCGAGGACCACGACCTCGCCCTGGAGCCCTGGTCACCGCGGGAGCTGCTCGTGCACCAGCGCAGCAGACCGGGCGCACACGACGAACCAGTGGGCAGGGCCGACGGGTTGGACGACGACACCGACGGCGACGGCGGGTACGGCGACCCCCTCGACGGCGCCACAGTCATCGCCCTGCCGGTGCCCGACCGCGTCCGCGCGGGCGCACGCGAACCCGGCCTGAGCGAGGTCCTGGCCGCCCGGCGCTCCGAGCGGGTGGACAACGGAATGCCGCTGACCCTCGACCAGCTGGGGGAGCTGCTGCACCGGTCCGCCGCCGAGCGTCCGGCGGGCGGGCGACCGTATCCGAGCCTCGGCGCGCGCTATCCGCTGGAGCTGTACCTCACCGTCGCCGGCGGCGGCGACCTCAAGCGCGGGGTGTACCACTACGACCCGCACGGCCATCGGCTCTCCCCGCTGGACACGGCGCCGGAGCTGGTGGACGGCCTGCTCGGCGAGGCCGCCGCGAACGCGGGGATGAGCCAGGAGCCGTCGGTGCTGATCAGCATGACGGCCCGCTACCACCGTACGGCCGGCCTCTACCGGGGAACGGCCTACTCCTCCCTCCTCAAGGAAGTGGGAGCGCTCCAGCAGACGTTGTACCTGGTGGCGACGGCGATGGGGCTCGGGCCCTGCGCGCTGGCGTTCGGCGACACCGAGACGACGGCCCGTGCCTTCGGTCTCGACTGGCGGGCTGAGCCAGGGGTGGGGGAGTTCGTAGTGTCGGCCTTACCCGGCCCCGGAACCGGGACGATGACAGCCTGACGGACCTATGCTGTACCCGAAATCGCATTCGACTGCGGGGGGTTTCAGTGCGATGGTTCCGTCCGTTGGTCTCGGCCGGCCCGATGCGGCACAGACCGGTCAGCAACGTCGAACTGGCCCCCAGGATGGCGTCCGCCATCACCACCGTCGTCATCCTCTGCTTCTTCGGCGTGGCGCTCACCTACGCGGTGAAGGGCGGCTTCGGCGCGCTGAAGCTGACGGCGTTCGGCGTTCTGATGCTGATGCTGCTCGGCCTGCAGTTCTGTCACTCGTTCCCGGCGCGGGCGCCGAGGTGGGCGCGGCATCGGCGCGTGACTCTGGCCGTCCAGGCGGCACTCACCTTCGCCCCGTTCGCCTTCTTCGGCGCGGCCTGGCTGGGCATGCCCGGATTCCTCTGCTCCTCCTGTCTGTTGGTGCTGCGCCCCGCGCTCGCCTGGGCCGCCTTCGCGCTGGCCGTCGTGGCGACGGGCGGTGTGCAGTTCCTGGTGGGCTACGGCGCGGACCAACTGCCGTACAACACGGTGGCGACCGTCCTCACCGGCGTCGTGGTGTACGGGCTGAGCCGGCTGACCGGGCTCATCGCCGAAGTGCAGGCCGCCCGTGACGAACTGGTGCGGGTGACCCTCGCGCAGGAGCGGGTGCGCTTCGCCCGCGACCTGCACGACCTGCTCGGCTTCAGTCTTTCCACCATCACCCTCAAGTGCGAACTCGCCCACCGTCTGGTGCGGGTCGACCCGGAGCAAGCCGAGAGCGAGATCACCGAGATCGTGCAGGCGGCCCGGCAGGCGTCCTGCGAGGTGCGCTCGGTGGCAAGCAGCTATTTGCGGATGAGCCTCGACCGCGAACTCCCGGCCGCCGCCTCGCTACTGCGCGCCGTCGGCATCCATGCCACGGTGCGGGTGGCGGCGGGTGAGGTGTCGCCGGAGGTGGACGCGGTGCTGGCGACGGTGCTGCGCGAGGGCGTCACCAACATGCTGCGCCACAGCAAGGCCCAGAACTGTGTGATCGAGGCCACCGCCGCCGACGGCTCCGTGCGCCTGGTGATCGTCAACGACGGGCTGAGGGAGGGCGTCAGGGATGCGAGAAACGCGCACTTCGCCGAGGTACCGGGCGTCGCCGCGTCCGGCGGGAACGGGCTGAGCAGTCTCGCGGCGCGGGCCACGGCCCTCGGCGGCCGGCTCGACTCCGGTGAACGTCCCGACGGCTGGTTCGAGCTGTCCGTCGTCCTGCCCGCGCAGGCCGACGGGAAGGACGGCGAGGGCGCGGTCACAGCCAGCCGGAATCCCTAGCGATTCGCACGGCGTCCATCCGGTTGCGGGCGTTCAGCCGGGTCACCGCGGCGGTCAGGTAGTTGCGCACGGTGCCCGCGGACAGGAACAGCGCGCGGGCGATCTCCGGCACCTCTTCGCCCTCCGCGGCCAGCCGCAGCACCTCGGTCTCCCGGGCCGAGAGCGGACTCTCCCCGGCTTGCAGGGCGCTGAGCGCCAGCTCCGGATCGACCACCCGGCCCCCGGCGGCCACCTCCCGGATCGCCGCCGCGAGCCGGGCGGGCTCGGTGTCCTTCAGCAGGAACCCACAGGCATGGGCCTCCAGGGCGCGGCGCAGATTGCCCGGCCGGCCGAGCGTGGTCAGGATCGCGGTCCGGCAGGAGGGGAGTTTCTGGTGGAGCAGCCCTGCGGCCTCGATGCCGTCGATGCCCGGCATATCGATGTCGAGCACCGCCACGTCGGGCCGGTGCTCCAGTGCCAGCGGCAGCACCTGGTCGCCGTTCCCGGTCTCGGCCACCACCTCGATGTCGGACTCCAGCTTCAGCAGAGAGGCCAGGGCCCGGCGGAGCATGAGCATGTCCTCCGCGAGCAGGACTCGGATCACTGATTCCCCCCGGTGTCAGTGCGGTGATCTGTTGTGTTGGACTTGTGTGCTTGGCGTGAACTGTACGCCCGAACTGGCATTCTGCACACGACTGTTGGAGCCATCACCTGCAGGCCGTGGCCGTTGCGGGCCGAACCATCGACACGGCGCGACTCCTTGGCCGATGCACCGATTCGCTGCCGACGGCGGCCGAAAACCGTACGTCAGCACGTCGGGAACCGAGCGAAGCGGGCCGCCACGCGAAGGTCGGACTCGACGAGGTGAGCGGTCGCGAGCAGCTCGGGGGAGGATGTCGCTCAGACAGTCCCCGAAACCACTCAGGCCCCTGACCTGGTACTGCCCTGTCGGGGTGGCGGGATTTGAGCCCACGACCTCTTCGTCGCGAAGCAACTTGGGCGGGGGTTCTGCCTTGGGTTCACGCCCGATGTCCCGGGGGAGATCCTTGCCGGCTTCCTTACCGCGCTCGACGCCCGCGATCAGCCCGCCCTGTCGTGCGGTGGTCCCAAGCTGGTTCTCGACGCGGTAACGGCGCACGGTTGGCCGCGTGACGTCGACCAGCCCGGGTCGGGCGCGGTGGATCCGACGTTCGCCTTCCGCATCCACCTCGGCGAGGTGCCGCGCCTCATTGAGGATGGCGACCCACTGGCGCTGGTGGCTGAGGCGGACGAGGCGGCCCTGGCCGGGTGGCAGGCCTGGGCCGAGCCGGTGCTCGGAGCGGGCTACCTGGGGGCCGCGTCGTTCAGCGCCAGCGTGCCGCACGACCTCGTCGCAGCGTTCGCCGACTCCCTCAGCTCCAGCGCACCGGTCCTGCGCCGGGTGCTGCCGGAGAGCACACGCGACCGACTCCTGCGCGCTCCGGCCGGCTGAGGGCCCGTCCAGCGCCTCGAAGCCGGGCCTCCCCTGGGGGAGGCCCGGCTTCATGCTGCTCTGCCTTGGCCGTCGTCTCCGTGGCGTGACGGACTGCGGCTGCTGGGAGCGGACCGTTCCTGCGCCCGGAGCTTCGTTCAACGCTGCGCGCTGTATCGGCTACCGCTCGGAACGCCCACGCCTGTGTGTCAGATGCCGGCTCTGTCCTGGGAGCCGGTCACTGCCGCGTCGGTCAGGCAGGGACACGGGCCCTATCAGAAGGTGTATGGGGCGAAGGAACGGACCGGCTCCATCGTGAGGCCGAGCAGCCGGTCGAACTCGGTCCGTTCGTCCTCATTCATGAGCTCGACGGCGTTGCCGAGGTTCTTCTCGGTGAGCCGCTCCATGAACGGGGCGAGGAAGCGCTGCAGAGCCTTCGGCGCTTGTCCATCGTGCGCCGGTACTCCCGGTATCGCTTGAACTCCGATGAACTCCGATCCACACCATCACAACGTCTCCGGCGCAGAACCGGATTACACACGCCGCGCGCTGCCGCCGGGTACCGCTGACAGAACTCTGCGCGAGATGCGGCGTATGCGTCACAGCCGGGGCAGCCGTAGGCCGCGCCCGAGGACCTGCTCGGTCAGGGTCTCTGAGGCGAGAGCTCGCAGACCGACGATTCTTGACGTCCCAGCCTTCCTTCAGCTTGTTCACCGACACCACGAGTGGAAGAGGGACAAGTCGGCGACCCAGGGACTTCGCGCCGCTGTCGCCCCACTCATCTCCTCGCCCGGTGAGCGTCGGCACATGGCGGAGCAGGCCCGCTCCCTGGGACGTCCGGATGCCGCAGACCGCCTGGCGGAGGTGTTGCTGGACGTGGCCAACGGTTGAAGCGAGCTACTTGATCAGCCCGGCCTCGCATCGCCTTATTGCCTGCCGCCTCTGCGTTGTCGGCGGTCGTGCGCACCGGAGAGCCATTACCAAGGCGGACGGCGCCAGGGCCGGGCCCGGAGGGGTATCCGCCGAGGGGACGCCCCTCTCGCCTGGACAACACCGGAGCGGCTAGGAGCCGAGCTGTCCCGCCCTGACGGCTGTGACGAAGCCCGCCCAGTCGGGCATGTCGAAGAGCAGCGTGGGTCCGTCGGGGTTCTTGGAGTCCCGGATGCCGATCCCGTTGGAGAAGTCGGCTACTTCGCCGCAGTACGAGTCCTCGTTCCCGTTGTACGAGCTCTTGCGCCAGGCACTCCGTGGCGTCTGCTGAGACTTCGTTGATGCTCTTCCGGGATTCACGTCGTGCTCGTGCCGATCCGGTAGACGATCTTCTCGTTGTCCTCCTCGAACCCGAGCGATCGGTAGAAGGTGCGCGCATCCGAGTTCACTCGATCGGTCATCCACTCCAGGCGGGTGCAACCGGGGCGTGACGTAGCCAGGTCACGGAGTTCGCTCATCAGCTGGACCCCGATGCCCTGCCGACGCAGGGTGTCGCGGACGTACAGCTCCTTGAGGAAGAGGGAGTGAGTGGAACCGGCGCTCGGCCAGAGGAACGAGTACGCGGCGAGGCCCACGATGTCTCCTGCCTCGTCCTCGACCACCAGGGCGGAAGCCAGTGGCGGCGACCCGAAAAGCGCCTCCTCGACCTGTGCCTGACGCTCGTCGAATGGCTGGATGTCGGCGTCCGTGGTGCCGTAGAAGCGCTCGATCTCCTCGATCAGTGCGGCCAGCTGCCGGACGTCGTTCTTCTCGGCCGGCCGGATCGTCACGGTCATCGGCGTACAGCTCCTCTCGTACGGGGTGAGCCTCGGGCGGGCAGTGGTGTGGCTAGGAGGCGGCAGGCGCGGGAGCATTCAGTGCCCAGCCGTGTTGCTGTAGAGAACCCTGGACATGCCGAATGAGATACGCCAGGTCCGCGCAGTAGACGGACGGGTTGCGATACCCACGGTCCGTGCTGAAGCGGTGCGGCAGGTAACCGCCGCCGCACACCGCCACCAGGGGACAGCTCCGGCACTCCTCGGCGAGTGCGGCCGTCGCCTCCTGCTGGCGGTGCTGGAGCTTGGGGTGACGGACGGCCGCGTCGAAGGAGTCGTCGAAGACGTCGAGCCCGAGGCGGGTGGCGCCCTCCTCGACGGAGCGAAGGGTGTCCACGCCCTCGATGCTGCCGTCGGACTCGATCACGACGCTGGTGGGTGGAGCCAGCCCGAGCGTCTCCACCGAGCTGCGCACGCCGGAGCTCAGCGCGACGATGTCCTCCAGCATCCGGACGCTGTGCTGGTGGTACGGGCGGTTGAGCCAGGCTTCGTAGACCTGGCTCATCCAGAGCCCGTACTCGGGCACGCTCGGGTCGTTGCGGTGGGGTGGATCGTCATGCGTCCCGTGCGGGAAGCCGAAGTCGATCACCGGGGGCTCGAAGGAGGCCAGATAGTCGTGAACCTCGACCGGGTCGTTGGCCAGGTCCACGACAGCGAGCAGTCCGGCGAACAGGTGTGGCCGGGACCGCAGGAGTTCGAGGCCGCGCACAGTGGAGGCCGAGCTGGATCGCCCGTGGTGGGTGAGTCTGTGCCGGTCGTTGGCAGCCGGCGGCCCGTCGAGGCTGACGCCCACGACCACGCCGTGCTGCTCAAAGAGGTCCAGCCATGCCTCGGAGAGGAGTGTCGCGTTGGTCTGGAGCTCGAAGTGGACCTCGGTGCTGGCGGGAACCCCTTCCCGCACAGCACCCAGGAGGTCTGCCATGTGCCGGACACCGGCGAGCAGCGGTTCTCCGCCGTGCAGCACGACATGGACCGCGGGCAGGCCATGCGCCGTGACGTGCTCGCCGATCCTCCGGGCAGCTGCTCGGGCTACGTCCAGGCCCATCCGGGCGGGCAGGCGTCGCGCCGCCTGGTCCTTGGAGTTGAAGACGAAGCAGTAGTCGCAGTCGATGTTGCAGCGGTTGGCGATCTTGAGGATGAACGTCCGGAAAGGAACGGCGACTTCGAGCCTCGTCATCGATGGAAGACGCTCAGAACGGCCAGGGCCAGATGAGCGAGGCGGCGTGGGCTCCGTCGCCGACGCGGTTCGTCGCTGCCTGTTCGGCCGCACGGCGCTGTTGTACTCGGGCGGCGACGCGGTCCAGGACCACGTTCCCCTGGGTGGGCCGCTGACCGGTGGGGGCCATGGTGTGCGACGGGGAAAGGGACGTACGTGACGGCATCCAACGCTCCTCGTGGAGGACGTGCCCGAGTTGGGTAGGGCGCGGTTGCGACGGCGGTGGTTGAAGGCGACAGAACGGCTCGCAACGTAGCAGTCCGGCCACTCACCGCAACACAGGGAAACTTGCCACGTGCTTGGCTCATCCCGCCTGCGACACCAGGAACCGCTCGATGTCATCAGCCGAGGCACTCACGCCCAACTGCCGGTAGATGGACAGGGCCTCGCGCAGCGGCCGCTCGGCGCGTTCGGGGCCGTCGATCACCCAGTCGCAGCGGCCTACTCCCTCCAGCGCCCGTGCCTCCTCCAACGGACACCGGATGGCCTGGGCCATCGCCAGCGCCTGTTCGAAGCGACTGCGTGCCGCGCCCGCGTCGTCGGACGTACGAAGCAGCGTTCCCCAGTGGTTCAGGACCTCCGCCTCACCACAGCGATCGCCGAGTTCGCGGAGGATGCCGAGGCTCTGCTCGAATGCCTCGACAGCACCATCTCGGTCACCGACGGCCGCGCGAGTGGCTCCCAGCTCGCCGAGCGAGGCGGCCTCACCCCCGCGGATGCCGAGATCGCGGTACGCCTCCAGGGCTTCCTCCAGCACGCGGATCGCTGTCGCCGTGTCTCCGGTCAGACGGTCCAGTACGCCGAGATAGCGGATGCAGTTCGTGTGCCCGAACCGTTCGCCGAGTTCGGTGAAGTACTGCCGAGCCTGGGTGTGGGCTTCGCGAGCGCCGTCGAGATCCCCGGTGAGCCGCCGCACGACGCCCAGCTCATTGAGGGCGTACGCCTGATGGACCCGGTCGTCGAGTTCTTCGTAGATGCCGAACGCCTCACGGTGGCGTTGCGCGGCCCGCTCGTACTCGCCCATGAGACACTGCGCGACGCCCAGATCCCGCAGGGAGTTGGCCTCCCCGTACCGGTCGCCGAGCTCACGGTAGATCGACAGGGCCTCGGACTGGGCCTCGACGGCCGCGCCGAAGTCGCTGGTCTGGCGGCGCACCATGCCGAGGTCGGCGAGCGCGTTGGCCTGTCCGAGCCGGTCACCGACCTCGCGGTACAGGGCGAGGGCATCGGTCTGGGCGCGGGCGGAGGCGCCGTTGTCCGCGGTGAGGTACCAGACGATGCCGACCTGGTTCAGGGCGTCCGCCTTGCCGCGCCGGTCGCCGACCGCGTCGTACTGCGTCACAGCCTCGTTGAGGGCCTCGGTCGCCTCGGGGTAGGCGGCCATGAAGCGCCGTATGACGCCGAGCTCGGTCAGTGCGCCGGCCAGCGCCCGCTGGTCGCCAGTGTGCCGGGCGGCCTCGGCGGCGGTCCGGTGCAGCCCGACGGCTTGGTCCCAGGGCCCGGCCTGGCGGAGGAAGGGCGCCATGGCCGCCGCCAGGCGGCTCACCAGGTCGTACAGGGCGAGGCTGTTGGCCCGCCGGATGCAGGCCAGGATGTTGGGCCGCTCGTTCTCCAGCCAGCCCAGTGCCGCCGTACGCGACTCCAAGGGCGGCGTCTCCACACCTCGGGCATCGTCCGGCGGGGACGGGACCGCCGCACCGTTACGGACGATGTGTTCGTTGGCGGCGGCAAGAGCGGCCAGATAATAGGTACACACACGCCGGACGGCCTGTACGTGGTCCATGCTGTCTCCTTCGTCAGCGAGACCGCGGGCGTAATCGCGCAGGAGGTCGTGAAGTCGGTAGCGGCTTCCCGGATGCTCGTCGATCAGGTGGGCGTCGTAGAGCGCGTCGAGCTGGTCGCGGGCGTCCGCCACCGTGACCGCGGCGAGCGCCGCCCCGGCGTACGCGTCGAGATCCGTACCGGGGTAGTGACCGAGGGCCCGGAAGAAGTGCTGCAGCTCCGCTGCGAGGTCCTGATAGGACAGGTCGAAGGTCGCGGCGACCGCACGCTCCCCTGCCCGCAGTTCTCCCAGCCGGTCCCGGGCTGCCACCAGCCTGGCGTGCAGGTCCGCGACACTCCACGAGGGGTGATGCCGTAGCCGCGCCGCGAGCAGCGAGACTCCGAGCGGCAGGTAGCCGCACAGCCGCGTCAGCTCCTCGAGCAGATCCCGGTCGAGCGCATCTGCCGTCCGCCCGCTGAGCCGTACGAACAAATCAACCGCGTGATCGGGCGGTAATGCTTCTACCGGCAGCACCACTTCCTCCTGAGCGGCCAGCCGCTTGCGGGACGTCACCAGCACGAGGCATTCGCTCCCGCCGGGGAGCAGCGGCTCCAGCTGCCGGTAGCTGGCCGCATTGTCGAGGATGAGCAGCGCCTTCTTCCCCGCGAGCCGACTGCGCCACATGGCCGCCCGGGCCTCGGTGACCGCGCCTACGTCGTCGCCGACGGGGATCTGCTGTGTCGGAACGCCGGCTGCTGCGAGCAACGAAGCCAGGGCTTCGGTCGCCTGCACCGGGCTGCGTCCGGGCGTGTGCCCGTTGAGGTTCACGAAGAGCTGCCCGTCCGGGAACCGCTCGGTGAGCACGTGCCCGGCGTGCACGGCGAAAGCGGTCTTCCCGACGCCCGGCATCCCGTCGATCACGTGGACCGGGAGACCTTCGCCGTTCTCCTGCGCGGCACGGACCGACTGGACCAGCGACTCCAGCTCGGCGGACCGGTTGGTGAACGCCGAGGTGTCACGAGGCAGCGACCGCAGCACCAGGGCTGCGCCGGGAGGTCCGGCACCGTCGTCCGCTCGGGGCACGGGATCCGGGTCCTGCCCCGAGGGCCGGCGGTCGTCCAGCACAGTAAGGACGGCTGCCAGCGCCGCCGCGATCATCCCCAGCATGACGAACGACAGCCAGGGATGCTCCTGTAGCCAGCCCAGCCAGGAAGGCCAATGAGACTGCGCCGACACGGCGTTCGTCACCAGTCCCACGAGCATCGTGGTAACCGCGCCGCCACCGGCGACGACGGCGAGTGTCGCACCGCGCCGCATCCTCATGCCTGCAGCTCCGCTGTCCCGTTGCGCGAAGAGCGTCTCGGTGGCGGCGTATCCCGATCCCGCGGGGTTCCTGACCTGGGCACCCTTCGTGTCGCGGTGCGGAGTGAGCAGCGAGCTGGCTGGTACGGCACATACAGGTGCACCCAGATCACGTACACACCCCCGGATCGCGCTGATCTCGACGCCACATCGCAGTTAAGCGGATCAGTCATAACGGACCCGGTCAAGGTCACCTCTGCGCCACCCACTGACAGGTATCGGCCATTCAGAAGGGCCGAGCGCCCGCATCTGAGTACAAGTGCTCATGCGCTCCATCACGCCTGGGTGTTGGGTGGTGGCATGCCTGACGAGCCGCCGGCCTCTCTGGCTGCGGGGAAGCGGCCCTACACGGAGGGCCTGTTCTCGGTCGCTCCCCGCTACAGAGCGCTGTGGGCTGTCACTGCTGGTAGCTAGAGTTGTTGGTGCGAGTTCGGACGTTCGGTTGGTTTTGACGGTGCGGGGAGGGCGTTGTGTTGCCGAGCGATGGCGGGTCCCAGTCGGGCACGTCGTCGTGGGTGTCCGGTCTGTTCGACGCGGCACGTGACGCCGTCGCCGATGTGGCCACAGAGCTGTCGTCCTTCACGGCCTTCCAGAAGCGCGTCGACGCCCTGATCCACGACCTGAAGGGCTCGCAGGCGGGTCCGGGCAAGATTGGGCAGGAACAGCTCGCACGGCATCAGTTCGGTGGCGGCGCCGGGGCGTGGACGGAGGCGGCCGGGCTGTTCAGCGCGTACGAGACGGTGATCACCGAGCTGGAGACGCTATCGAAGCTGCTGTCGGACTCCATGGAGGGCATGAACATCGCGGTCATGGCCTCGCACAAGGGCTACCAGAACGTGGACTTGGACGTCCGCGACCGCATGACGGCGATCAGCGCGGAGGCGACGAAGTACTACGGCGGCAGCTACGACCCTGATGGGCCCAGCAAGGGCCACGGCGACGGGAACGGGACGCAGACAGGGCAGTCGTCGAAGTCGACGCCGACGCCGGCTGGCGGCGACGCGGGCGGTTCGATCTGATGAATCTGGTGGAACGAACGGGGACGGGGGAGTTCTGATGCCTCGCAAGGGATCCGGCGGCACGTCCTTCGAGGACATGAGTCACGAGCAGATGCTGGAGTGGCTCGACCAGGCCGACGTCGGCATGGTGCAGGCCGCCGGGGACCGACTCACCGCAGCAGCCGAGGAGATCCGTAAGATCGCCGAGGAGCTCAAGGTCCGCCCGCAGTGGGTGGAATGGAAGGGCGAGGGCGCCCATGCGTTCCGCACCTGGTCTGCCGACCTTGCCAACGCCACCCTGCGACTTGGGGACTTCAGCGAAGGCGCTGGAAAGTGGCTGAGGGAGGCTTCCGGGGCGATCGCGCGGGCGCAGACATCCATTCCGCGCGACACCAAGGGCACGCAGGCGAACCTGGACGCGGCGAAGGTCGCGCACAACGACCCGGACTCGGCGGCGGTCAGTGCCAAGTCGAAGAGCGAGCTGGCTGCGCTGGCGGCGCACAAGGAGAAGGTCCGCCTGGAGGCGGCGGCGCAGATGCGGAAGCTGGGGCAGACCTACGATTGGTCGGCCACGCAGATGAACGGGTTGGAGCGGCCGAAGTTTCCGCCGCCGCCGAAAGCGCTCGTGCCGCCGTCGGGATCCCTTACCGTGGTCCGGGACAGGAGCGTAGTTGGCCCGGTCAGAAGCGGCGTCGGCCATGCTCCCGTGGTGACTGGCGTGCCCACGCATGCAGTCGCCCAGGGAGCGGTGACGCACTCAAGCTCTGGCTCCGTATCGCAGCCGACAACCTCGCCTGATCACGCGGGCTTGTCACAGCATCCTCCGGTGGGGAATGCCGAGCCACCTGCCCGGATGGGTATCGACTCCGTGGGCACGTTGCCCCATGCCCCGCACACGGCGGCGAGCACGCCTACGAGCACGCCCAGTGCTCTCCCTGGCGCCGGTCGGATCGGCGGCCCCGGTCCGGCGCAGCCTACGATCACCCCTCCCGTGTTCGGGAGCGGCGCCAGAACACCTGCGGGGCTTGTCAGGCCGGTAACTGGCACGGTGGCGCCGGGTAAGGACGTTGCTGGTCCTCTGCAACGAGGAGGAATGCCAGCGCAACGAGTAGGAATGCCAGCCGGTCCGACAGAGCCGGGGCGGGGGGCGATTCCCGGACGGCCTCCCTTGGCGCCAGGCGAGGAAGTCCCGACGCCGAATCCCGGACGCACGCCAAGCGGCGGCGGCAATGGCATTGTCGGGGGCTGTCCGACCACGCCTTCTACGGGCCGGCCGCCAGGGGCCATCCCCCGCGGAACGGTGGTGGGTACGGAGGGTCCGACCGCCCGCGGCCCTGTGGGGCGGCCTACGACAGGCACCGGTGAGCCTGCGCCCCAGCCAGTTGGTCGCGCCGCTGGGGTCTCCGGTGGTCGCACCGCCTCGCCCTACGGAAGAGTCGTCGGCGGCAGCACGCAGGAGTCGTCTCGGGGGTCCCTGAGCTCGGGAGCCCCCGTGCGGGGGGGGGTATCTCTGGTGGTGCGCCCATCCCCAAGCGGTCAGGCAGCACGCGCGCCAATGCGACTCCGCCGGAGACGTCATCAGCGTCTTCAGATCAACTGCGCAGCACCGCAGCCACGCCTGGCGGCCGCCAATCCAAGGAGCAGCGGAATCGGACGGACGACCGCCGTTCCGCTCGTCCGACCCACGAGTGACCGTCCGCGGACAGCGAAGGAAAGCCCATGCTCTTCAAAAGGACCCGACTGGGGCGCCGTAAGGCCGCAGCATCTGCCGTGCTGGGCCTGCTGCTGGTAGGTGCCGCGGGCCAGCCGGCGTGTGCCGAGGGGATGCGTGCGCAGCAGTGGTTCCTCGACGCCATGAAGGCGGAGCAGATGTGGCGCACGAGCACCGGCAAGGGCATCACGGTCGCCGTGATCGACACAGGAGTGAACGCGGACAACGCTGACCTGAAGGGGCGCGTCCTGCGCGGAAAGGACTTCGCCGAAGGCCAGCCAGGAGACGAGCACACCGACTACGACGGTCACGGAACGGGCATGGCTGGTCTCATCGCCGGGACCGGAGCCGCTGATGGCGGAAACGGCGCCTTCGGGCTCGCGCCGGGGGCGAAGATCCTCCCGGTACGTATGCCGAAATCCACCACAGCGACCAACGAGGCCGCGTCCATCGAGCAGTTCAACCAGGTGCTCCCGAGAGCGATTCGTTATGCGGCGGACGCGGGTGCACAGGTCATCAACGTCTCAATGGGGGCGGAGGGGGGCTCGCCCGACGTAGCCGCCGCGGTCAAGTACGCGTTGGGAAAGGGAGCGTTGGTCTTCGCGGGCGTTGGCAACAGCGGTGATAAGGGAAATCCGGTCGAGTACCCCGCAGCGACGCCCGGTGTTGTCGGCGTGGCGGCGGTGGGTAAGGACCTGCGGCGGACTCCGTGGTCCGAGTACGGTCCTCAGGTGGACATGTCCGCTCCGGGAGCTGACATGGTTGCCGCCTGCACCAGCACGACGGGCTATTGCAAGACCGACGGCACCAGCGACGCCACCGCTATCGCCTCCGCCAGCGCCGCCCTGATCTGGTCCAAGCACCCTGACTGGACCAACAACCAGGTCCTCCGCGTCATGCTCAACACCATCGGCGCCCCCACGGACGGCGCCAAGCGCAACGACTCCATCGGCTACGGCATCGTCCGACCGCGAATCGCCCTCCAAAACCCCGGCGACCCGGGCCCCGCCAACGTGTATCCGCTCCCCGACCTCAAGGACGTGGCGTCCAGGCCAACGTCTCCGAAAGCCTCCGAGACAGCCAGCGCCGCTGCGTCGGCAAGGAATGACAATTCAGCTGCGGCATCCTCCTCATCCCATGCTGACACCCTCTGGATCGCGCTGGGCGCCGGAGCCGTCGTACTCCTCGGAGCCGTGATCACGGTTGCCGCCGTCGCCCGCAGGCGTCGGACGACCACAGCACCACTCTCAATGCCCGGCCAGTCGCACTACGAAGCCCCAGGGGCCACGCCCCCGCCGTACGCGCCCCCGGTTCCACCGAACAGCGTCCCCCCGTCCGATCGAGGACCGGGTGCCGTCTGAGTACGCGTACTCAGACGGGCTGGTGGCTGATACGGATGGGGCACTCGACGCAGCGTTACTACTGTGCTTCTCGACCACCGCAACGTTGCGGTCGCGCGTTCACGGCATCTCGGCGACGTACGACGAGACACGGGGAGGGGCCACGCATGGCGTGGGACGAGTGGGAGCAGCTCAAGGCTGCGGCGGCCGAACGGCACTCCACACGGATGCAGCTCAACCAGCTGCCCGGCGACCAGAACGGCACGAGCTCGAGCGGCAGCGGCGCTTCCGGCAGGCTCCGGTCCGACAAGAAGGCGTGGTCCACGGCTGGCCAGGGCGTGGGGGACCTGAGGGACAACATCGGCAAGGCGCTGACGAAGCTGGAGCACGGCACGACAGGGCTCGGCAAGGCTTCTGACTGTTCGACCGCGGTGGCCCAGAAGAGCGTGTACGACTCCTGGGAACGTCGCGTGAAGGACATCAGCGAGCTGTGCAACGGGCTCGCCGACGTGCTGGAAAAAGTGGGGAATGACCAGCTCAAGACTGACGAGGCCATCAAGGCCGAGATCGCTGGATTGAAGGTCCACTCCGAGGACACGTCTGCCGCCGGTACGGGCAAGGGCCGGTGATCCGGACGCATGGACCTCAATAAACTCCAGGCCATCAACCCCTCCGAGTACGCCGACGCAGCGGACGGGTACCGCGCGATCAGTGACATGGCCGATGCGGCCAAGGGCCGCATCGACAAGCAGATCACCAAGGTCATGCAGAAGGCCAACGAGGGCGAGGCGGCCGACGCGGCGCAGAAGCAACTGGCCAAGCTCTCGCAGAACTTCCACTATGCCCAGGTCGAATGTGGCCTGATCAGCGGAGCACTCACCGGTTTCTCGTCCGAGATCGCCGCCCCACGTCGCCGCCTGCTCGAGGCGCTCGATGACGCGAAGGCGCTGTCGTACACCGTCAACGCAAACGGCAGCATCACCTACCCCGCCGGTGGCGAGAACGAACTGACCGGAGAGAAGATCGCCGGCGGAACGGTCACCGGGTTCAACGGCATCTACAGCCGCGGACCCGGCCCGGACATGACCGGCCTGCGCAGCCCCAACCCGAACCGGGCGAAGGCTCAGGACATCGCCGACCGCATCGCCCACGCTGTGCAAGAAGCCACGGAGATCGACGACCGCTACAGCAAGGCGTTGGAGAAGCTCAAGGCAGCCCCGGGACTGACGGTCGACACCAAGACGTGGACGGACGTGGCTGCCGATGCCGACGCGGTGAGTTCGGCCGCGCGCGAGTACATCAAGGATCACATTCCGCTGGACAAGTCGCCTGCCGACTGCAAGAAGTGGTGGGACAGCCTCAGCGATGAGCAGCGCGACGAGTACAAGCGGGCTTTTCCGGAGATCATCGGCAACCTGGACGGTATTCCGTCCGATGTCCGGGACGAGGTCAACCGCGAGAACCTGGACATTCTGATCGGCAAGCTCTCCGGTGAGGATAGCGAAAGGGCCAAGACTCAGCTGGACGCTCTCAAGAGCATCCAGCAGCAGCTGCAGGACAACGCCGCGAAGCAACTGGTGGATCCCAAAGAGCCGCCCATGTACCTGTTGGGGATCGGTGACGAGGGACTTGGTCGTGCCATCGTCGCGTTCGGGAACCCCGACAAGTCGAAGAATGTGTCGGCGTATGTTCCCGGTCTCGGTACCGCCCTGGACACCGGCTTCGCGGGGGGTGATGTGAAGCGCGCCTATGACACTGCGGTCGACGCCCGGAACATCGATCCGTCCAGCGCATCCATCGTGTGGCTGGGCTACGACCCACCGCAGCTCGACGCTCCCCTTGACCCCGCCACCTTGGTGTCCGACACGGATGTCATGTCCGCACATGACGCGGAGAAGGGCGCACCGGCGTACAACTCGTTCATGGGTGGACTCACCGCGACGAACGATCACAAGGACTTGCACCTGGTCGCGATCGGGCACTCCTACGGTTCTCGTCTCGTGGGCGCGGCAACGCAGGAGCCAGGGGGAATCCCTGGAGCCGATGACATCATCCTTGTCGGGAGTCCCGGCACCGGCGTCAACCACGCGGCGGATCTTGGGGTCGGAAAGGACCATGTGTTCGTGGGCGCAGCCGAGAACGACCCGGTCAGCCACCTGCCGTCGAAGAAGGAGGCGGTGGCCGGCACTGTCGGCTTCTTCGGCGGAGGTCCGGCCGGTGCGTACCTCCTCGGGGACCTTGCAGACCAGGGCGATGACGACCTCTGGTTCGGCAAGGACCCGGCCAGCGAGGCGTTTGGTGCCAGACGCTTTAAGGTGTTGGACGGTCCGGTGCCGGTGCTCGACGGGCAGGGGCTGACTCCGGCGCATTCCAACTACTTCAACCCGGCCAGGGACAAGGACCCTGTATCCGCTGCCAACATCGCGGCCATTGTCGCGGACCGTCCTGACCTTGTGACCTGGGACAAATACCGATGAAAACTCGTGCTGTGGCCCTCGTGGCGTCAACTCTCGTCCTTTCCGGTTGTGGCCTCATCGGGGGCAGCGGAAGCAAGGGTGGGAAGTCTGACGCGCCGAAGGAGACGAACATGAACATGCAGGAGGCGGCCGATCACGCAGAGGGAATCATCGACGCGACCCTCAAGGCGATCAACCCGTCGGTCGAGGTCATGCGGGGGCCGTCAAGTGACTCCAGCTGCACCGACTTCAAGAACGACGGCACCGGTACCGGGTCGGTCACCCGTCGACGCTATGTGATGACGATCATCTCGGACGAGCGACGTGGCAGCTTTCTCGGTGTCGTGGAGCGCTACTGGAAGAAGCAGGGTTACAAGATCACGTCGGTGCGAAACAGTGTCGACATGCCGGCGATCTTCGCGACCGCGCCAAACGGCTTCGAGGTCAGCGTGGAGTTCGGGTACAAGGGCCAGGCTGGCTTCCAGGTGACCTCACCGTGCGTCGACGAGTCGAAGGTCACCGAGGCGCCCAGGCAGCCCCTTGATCCGAACTCACCGGAATCCAAGGGACTCCCTTACATTCACTCCGACTTCTGGTCGGCGCATACCCCGATCTCCTCGGCCTCGCCGAAGTGACCGCTACCGAAGCCGGCCACATATGAGGCAGAAGCTGCGATGAGAAGCCGGGCGGCGGCCCAGTTCGGAGTGCGGTCCATCCTGTGGCTGGCGGCCACAGCAGGCAGAATCCAGTCGCGTGTGTGCTCGTCCTGGCGCAGGCCCCGTGCTCACAGGAGGATTATCGCTTCCGCGCTCCGCGCTGGTGGCCCGCTTGGCGGCGGTGCCGTCCCCGGGCGCGACCTCGTGCAGGCCGAGTTCCTTTTCGATCAGGCGGCACTCGGCCTGGGCGCGTTTACCGGAGCGGTGGTGGTCGGGGCGGCGGCCGTCCTCGCGGACGAGGGTGGCGATGATGTGGATGTGGTCGTCGGCGTGCCGGACGGCGGCCCAGCGGCAGCCGGCCCCGTCGCCAGGGTCGATACCGGTGCCGGCGACCATACGGCGGGCGATATTGCCCCACTGCTCGTCGGACAGGATCGGGTCGTCCGGGGCGGCGCGCACCGAGCAGTGCCAGACGTGTTTGCCGGGACGCTGGCCCGCGTCGAGCAGCGACAGGGGCTGGTCGAGGAGGTGCTGGAGGTCCTGCTTCGTGACCGAGGGGTCGCGGCCGGGGTCGGGGCCATGCCGTCGAAGGAAGCGACCAGGTGTGGGCCGATGTGCTCCTCATGGGTGCCCTTGCCGTACAGGTAGTGCAGGAGCCCGAGGGTGTTGCTGCCCTGCTGGTGGATCCGGGGGATCAAGCCGCCTCGCCCTCCTGCCCGTTGGCGATCCTGTCTGCTGCCCGCTGGACGGCCTGTGCGGCGCCTCGCAGGTCGGCGAGGGCGGCGGCAAAGTGCGGTGCGTCGGCCCCGGAGTTGAGTGCCTTGACCGCCTGGTTGACGTTGCTGCCCGCCCAGCCGAGTTGGCGGCGCACACCGAACAGGGCCGTCAGGATGTCCCGCTCGGTGGCGATGGCCGCTGCGGTGCGGGACTGGTCGCGGGCAGTGGCCAGGGCGGAGTGGGCCAGGAACCCGGCCACGCTCATGCCGACGTGGTCGGCGCCGGACTGGATGACGGCGAGTTCCTGGTCGTTGAGCCGGACGCTGTGAGCGGGGCGCTGCTTCTTGTCACGCGGACGCGACTTCCCCTTCCTGGCCTTGCCCTTCGGGCTGGTCTTGCCTGGCTGCGACCGGGGCGGGGTCGGGTTGGGGCGCTCCCCCTGCGGGGGAGTGTCCGAACCTCCAACTTGCTCCGCCTGGGGCAGGGGCGATCTGCAGGGATTCCTCGCGGGTGGTGGGCTCGTGGTGGCGCGGAGTGTGCATGGGGCCTTTCGGGTCGGGGTCTGGTTGAGAGCTCTGGTGCTGCCGGGATCAGCGGGGTGGATCGCCGGCTGCGGCTTTGAGCTGGGCCTTGAACTCGCGGACGACTCGTCCGACGTCGTCGCTGGAGACGGTGTAGTCGGCGGCGCGCAGGGCGGCCTCGACCCGGTCGCGCCCGACGCTGCCGGTTTCCTCGTAGATGCCGCGGGTGTGCTTGAGGATGACCTCGTCGGAGGCGCGGGATCTTCCGGCGTCGCGTTTCTTTCGGGCAGCCGGTTTCCGTTCACGCCTGCCCGGAGTGCTGCCCCAGGTCTTGCCCGTGAGCGCCGGGCCGTCTTCGGCGCATGAGGCAGAGAACTTCACCGACAAGTGGGACGAGTACCCCGAGCGCCGGAAGGCTTTTCACGCCTGGTACGACGAGATCGCCACGACCGTGATCGAACTCGCCGGCATGGAGACCAAGGGTCTGGACGCAGTCTTCGAGCGACTCGCAAAGTCCTTTGACCCCGACCCGTCCGCTGGTCCTACGAGTGCTATGCCGCCCGCGTGAGTGCAGCCACCAACAACCGAATGGGCCCCACCGGACTGCTCTCCCCGACCGCCGGTCCCCGCAAGCCGAAGAACACCTTCTATGGCCAGCATTCCTCACCGCGCAATTAACCTCGGTCGGCAGCTGGCCGCGATCAAGGCCGTCCTTCCCGAGGCTAAGGGAACGGTGCGGGGCGATGAGCTCGTCTGCACGGTCTTCCTCCAACCCACCCCCGCCAGCAGGCGCTACACGGTACGGATCACCTACCGGCACCGACACCGACCGCGCGTGATGGTCATCGACCCGCCCCTGGCTCTGCATCCGCGTGCCGCCGCCTTGCCGCATGTCTATGCCGACGGCGACCTGTGCCTGCATCTGCCCGGGGAGTGGAAGGAGGACATGCTCCTTTCACGCACGATTCTGCCGTGGGCCTCGGAGTGGCTCCTGCACTACGAGGTGTGGCGAGTCGTGGGGCGCTGGACTGGCAGCGGCCATGACTATGCCGTGCCGCCGCCCGCTGAGCCCGACGATGGGGAGTAGCAGACCGTCTGGCGGCGTGTGCCGACCAGCTCCTGATCTCGAAGAGTGGCCGCCAGGGGAGCCGCATTCCGAAGTCGGCCCCAAATGGCTCCCAAGATGTCCGTGGGAACCACTCAGGGGCCCGACCCGCTAAGCGGATCAGGCCCCTGACCTGGTACTACGGCGTCGGGGTGGCGGGATTTGAACCCACGACCTCTTCGTCCCGAACGAAGCGCGCTGCCAAGCTGCGCTACACCCCGGTGTCGCTGCAGTCCTGCTTCTCGCGGCGACGACGTTTACTTTAGCCCACCGGTGGCTGTAGACGAAATCCGGTTTAGACGCGGCGGCGGACCGGGCTGGGGCGGGTGTGGTCCAGGGCCACGAGGAGGATGGCCAGGGCGTACATCGCGAGGCCCAGGAGGAGGGCGTTGGCCAGGGTGCTGCGGTAGCCGTGGGCGGCCACGTCCAGGAAGGGATAGAGGTGGCGGGCGGGGTTCGTGGGGGCGAGGGAGGCCGCTCGGATCAGGTAGAAGGCCAGGTAGGCCAGGGGGTAGAGGAGCCAGCCGGCCGCCTGGCGGAGGTGCAGGCGGGCCGCGGGTGTCAGCAGCAGCCAGTCCAGCACGGCCGCCGCCGGTGTCAGCGTGTGCAGGATCTGGAGGGTCGCCCACGAGCCGTGCCAGCGCTCCGGGACCGTCGTCGCGCCGGTCATGGAGAACGGGGGCGTCGTGTGGGCCAGCAGCAGGTGGTAGACGAGCGCCGAGGTCACGACGTAGAGCAGTGTGGCGCCGGTCACGGCGGAGGGCAGGGGGCGGCGGGCGCGCCAGGCCCTCGATGCCGACATGAACATGACGATGGCCAGCAGGAGGCAGGCCTGGATGCCGAAGTAGCTCAGGATGCGGGCCGGGGCGCCGAGCAGGAGCTCCAGGGCAACGCCTCCGGCCGCCGCCAGGGCGGTCAGGAGGCGGAACAGCGCGACCATGGGGCGGCGGACCGGCGCCACCACGGCCGTGGCCGGGACCGGGGAGGGCAGCAGCAGGGGCGGGCTCGGAACCGCGGGCAGGTCCGGGATCTCCCTGGGTATCGGGGCGGTCATGCCCTCACGCTAGGAGCGTGGGAGGGGTGGGGCCCACTTGGCTTGGTCCGGGTGGGTTACGACCCCTGGCGGGGTCACAGCCGGACCGCTACCGCCCCACCAACGTCAGCAGCGTCGCCTCCGGCGGGCATGCGAAGCGGACCGGGGTGTAGCGGTTGGTGCCGCAGCCCGCCGAGACGTGGAGGTAGGAGGTGTGGCCGTCCGCCGTGTGGGTGGACAGGCCCTTCACCCGGTCCGTGTCCAGGTCGCAGTTGGTGACCAGCGCGCCGTAGAACGGGATGCACAGCTGGCCGCCGTGTGTGTGGCCGGCCAGGATCAGGGGGTAGCCGTCCGCCGCGTACGCGTCCAGCACCCGCAGGTACGGCGCGTGCACCACGCCCATCGAGAAGTCGTACGGCTTCGAGGGCCCGCCGGCCACCCGGGCGTAGCGGTCGCGCTTTATGTGGGGGTCGTCGAGGCCCGTCAGCTCGATCGAGACGCCCTCGACCTTCAGGACACCCCGGGTGTTCGTCAGGTTCAGCCAGCCCGCCTCGTCGAAGCCGTCGCGCAGGTCCTCCCACGGGTTGTGGATGACGCCGACCGCCGGCGGGTTGCCGTTCAGGCCGTGCCGGCCGCTCGTCTTCTCCAGCAAGTAGCGGGCGGGGTTGCGGAGTCTGGGGCCGTAGTAGTCGTTGGAGCCGAAGACGTACGCGCCCGGGAACTCCATCAGGGGGCCCAGGGCATCCAGCACCTCGGGCACGCCCTCGGGGTCCGACAGGTTGTCGCCCGTGTTGATCACGAAGTCCGGGCGCAGGCCCGCCAGCGACTGCAGCCACCGCTGCTTCTTGCGCTGGCCGCTCACCATGTGGATGTCGGAGACCTGGAGCACGCGCAGCGGACGCATGCCCGGCGGGAGCACCGGGACGGTCACCCGTCGGAGGCGGAAGGAGCGGGCCTCGAAGCCCGCCGCGTACGCCAGACCGGCGGCGCCGGCCGCCATGATTCCCAGGGGTACTCCGTATCGCGCGCGCATGCGTCCATCGTGTCAGACGCGCGGACGCCGACGAGACCGGCCGTCTCTTGATCAACGGGCGTTCCCCTTGACCCGACTGGCGTTCCCCCTAAATCAACGGGCGTTCACTGCCGCACACCTGAGACAATCGATCCCATGACCACCACGCTCAAGTCGAAGCTGCACGACGACCTCAACGCCGCGATCAAGGAGCGCGACGAGCTCCGCTCCTCGACGCTCCGGCTGACGCTCGCCGCGATCACCAAGGAGGAGGTCGCGGGCAAGGAGAAGCGGGAGCTCTCCGACGACGAGATCCTCAAGGTGATCACCCGCGAGGCGAAGAAGCGCCGGGAGGCGGCCGAGGCCTTCGCGCAGGGTGGTCGTGCCGAGTCGGCGGAGCGGGAGAAGGCGGAGGGCGAGGTGCTCGCCGAGTATCTGCCCAAGCAGCTGTCCGACGACGAGCTGAACGCGATCGTCGCCCAGGCCGTGGAAGAGGCCAGGGCGGCCGGCGCCGAGGGGCCGCGGGCCATGGGTGCCGTCATGAAGATCGTGAACCCGAAGGTGGCCGGCCAGGCCGAAGGCGGCCGGGTGGCCGCCGCGGTGAAGAAGCTGCTCCAGGGCTGACCCCGGATACCTACGGCGGCGGGGCCGCACCCTCGGTCGAACCGAGGGGTGCGACCCCGCCGCCGTACTCACATCAGGGGGTCACCCCCGCCAGCCCCCGTTTCCGTTCCCGTTGGTTCCGCCGTTCGTCTGCCCCTGGATGAAGTTGCCCGGGAGCGAGAAGGTCGGTGCCGGGGAGGCGCCGCCGGTCGCGTCACCCGTGGTGCCGCCGTTGACCGTGCCGCCGTCAACCGTTCCGCCGTCCGTCAGTCCGCCGATCAGTCCGCCGATCCCGCCCGTGTCCCCGTTCGTCCCCCCGTCGGTCCCCCCTTGTCCTTTTCCCTGACCATCCCCCTTCTTGTCGTCGGGTATGTCGATCAGGTTGAAGTCCTCCACGGGTTTGCCGTTGAGCGCGCCGGTCATCATGTCGCGCCAGATCGGGCCGGGGACCTGGCCGCCGTAGACCTTCTCGTTGTAGACGCCGCCGATGGTGATGTTCTTCATCTGGCGCTTGTGGGCCGGGTCGCCGACCCAGACCGCGCCCGCCATGTTCGGGGTGTAGCCGACGAACCAGGCCGCGTAGCGCTCGTCCGTCGTACCCGTCTTGCCCGCGCTCGGGCGGTCGCCGAGGCCGGCCTGCTGACCCGTACCGTCCTCGACCACGCCCTTGAGGATGGTGCTGATGGTGTCGGCGGTCTTCTCCGACATCGCCCGCGAGCAGGTCGACTTCGGCACCTGGAGGGACTTCTCCTGGCTGCCGACCTTCTGCGTGATCGACTCTATGGCGACCGGGGTGCAGTACATGCCGCGCGAGGCGAAGGTGGCGTACGCGTTCGCCATCGTCAGCGGTGACATCTCCTGGGTGCCCAGCGCGATGGAGGGGGCCTGGTCGATCGCCCGGCCGTCCGCGCGCTGCACGCCCATCTTCTTCGCCATCTCGGTGACGGGGCAGATGCCGATGTCGCTGATCAGCTGCACGTAGTAGGTGTTGACCGACTTGGCGGTCGCCTCCTTCATGCCGTACGGGCCGTGCTCCGACTCGTTCTCGTTCGTCAGCTTGGCGGGGTTGCGCGGGTCGTTGCGCCACACCTTGCCGTCACACGCCTGCACCGGGCTCGGGTACGTCATCTCGTACGGCGACGAGTAGTGCTGCGTCGGGGACTTGCCGCCCTCGATCGCGGCCGCCGCGACGATCGGTTTGAACGTCGAGCCGGGCTGGTAGCCGGCGCCGCCGCCCATGTCCGAGTTGACCGAGAGGTTGATCTGCGTCTCGTTCGTGCCGAAGCCGTAGGGACGGGACTGGCCCATGGCGAGGATCTTGCCGGTGCCCGGTTCGACGATGGTCGCGGCGGTCGCCACGGGGTCGGACTGGTAGACGTGGTTCTTGATGGACGTCTGCACCGAGTCCTGCGCCTGCGGGTCGAGCGTCGTACGGATCGTCAGGCCGCCCTGGTTCCACAGCTTGGCCCGGGCCTCCTTGGACTTGCCGAAGACCGGGTCGTTCAGGACGACGTCGCGGACGTAGTCGCAGAAGAAGCCGGCGCCCCTGACCGCGGTGATGCAGCCGTTCTTGGGCTGGCTCGGGTGCAGGCCGAGCGGCTTCTCCTTGGCCTGGTCGGCCTCCTTCTGGGATATGTCGCCGACGTCCGCCATCCGCTGGAGCACGGTGTTGCGCCGCTTGGTGGCCTCCGCCTCGTCGTTGACCGGGTCGAAGCGGCTCGGGGACTGCACGATGCCGGCCAGCAGCGCCGATTCCTGGAGGTTCAGGTCCTTGGCGTGCTTGGAGAAGTAGCGCTGGGAGGCGGCCTCGACGCCGTAGGCCTGCTCGCCGAAGAAGGTGATGTTCAGGTAGTTCTCGAGGATCTTCTTCTTGCCGAGCTTCTCCTCGATCTGGATCGCGTACTTCAGCTCCTTGATCTTGCGACCGAGGGTCTGCTGGGTGGCCTCGGCGACCTTCGTCGGGTCGTCGCCGGCCTCCTCGATGAAGTAGTTCTTCACCAGCTGCTGGGTGAGCGTGGAGGCGCCCTGGGCGACGCCGCCTTCCTGCGCGTTCTTGTTCAGGGCGCGCAGGACGCCCTTGAGGTCGATCGCGCCGTGCTGGTAGAAGCGCGCGTCCTCGATCGCGACGATCGCCTTCTGCATGTACGGCGAGATGTCCTTGAGATCCACCACCGTGCGGTCGCGGGAGTAGACGCTCGCGATCTGCTTGCCCTGGTTGTCCAGGATGGTCGTGCGCTGACTGAGCTGGGGACTCTTGAGGTTGGCCGGGATCTCGTCGAAGCTCTGGACCGAGCCCTTGGCCGCGAGGCCCAGCGCGCCGGCCGCGGGCAGCGCGATGCCCGCCATCACGGCTCCGGCGAGCACACTGACACCGAGGAACTTGGCGGCCTGCTGCGTTGGCGACAGACCACCGCCCGAGCGCTTCTTTGGCATGGGGGCAGCCTAATCCGTACAGATGAGCGTTCCGAAAGAGCGACCGCATCACGGCACGGCAAAGGGGGACGCCGACGTTCCCATTCGCCGGACACGCGCGCAGGCCTTGGCCTAAGCTGCTCTCACTGTCACAGCAGTGCGGTCACGTATCAATACGTCCGGCGACCCCGAATCGTTCCGGGTGTACCCCGTTTTTTCGCGCGGGGACGTGACCGGCTCCTGAGGAGGACGTGTCCGAATCCGCCTCGTGTGTCACCCGACGCCCGTTGTGGCGCACCACAGCAGTCCTGGTTTGCCGGGATGGTCGCATATGTCGCCAGCTCACTCCCGCGGGTGATCTGCCGTTAACCCATAGTCCGTTCGGGCCATTCAAGATTGGGCCCGAAGGGGGTGTTGCGCTGTGCCCACCTTCCGTAACGTCCTCAACTGGCGGCGGTGAATATGCCGCTGCCGCCGTGGGGGAGCCTCGATTCGGGAGAGGACGGCGCCGGTA
The DNA here is from genome assembly GCF_055572075.1 of Streptomyces sp. NPDC030820. Lineage (NCBI taxonomy): Bacteria > Bacillati > Actinomycetota > Actinomycetes > Kitasatosporales > Streptomycetaceae > Streptomyces > Streptomyces sp. NPDC030820. The sequence goes on along the minus strand of NZ_JBVIEB010000015.1, from coordinate 155,242 downwards.
TGGGCTGGGTAACCGACTGGAGTGCGCAGGCTGCCTGCCGCACTACCGATCCGGATGAACTGTTCGTTCAGGGAGCAGCGCAGAACAGGGCCAAGGCGGTGTGCACCGGTTGCCCGGTACGCACCGAATGTCTGGCCGACGCGCTGGACAACCGCGTGGAGTTCGGCGTGTGGGGAGGCATGACGGAGCGGGAGCGCCGCGCGCTGCTGCGCCGCCGGCCCACCGTGTCCTCCTGGCGCAGGCTGCTGGAGACCGCCCGCTCGGAGTACGAGCGCGGGTCGGGCATCGTGCCCCTCGACAACGACGAGGTGTACGAGAACTACGCGGCGGTGAGCTGACGCAGCCGAAGGCATTGCCTCCGGCACATCCCCGGGGCACGAGGCTCCGATCCGGCACACGCCACGGGAACCTTCGGGTGTGCGCCACTGGAAGCAGGGTCGGGCTCAGGCCCGGGGGCGCCGAGTGGGGACATGCCGGGGGCGCGGGAGGCGGCACGGGGAGCGATGGGGCGCGGGAAGCGCCGGTCGGGCCTACGCCTGGGAAGCCACGATCGGCCTTGCGGCCCCGCCTGCGGAGACGGTGGTCGACCTCGCGTCCGCGCGTGAGCCGCCGTCGCCGTTGTCGCCGTTGTCCGTCTGTACAGCTGTGTACACATCACCCGCTTTGTCCGCGCATGCGTGACGCACGCTGCCCGCGCATGCCTTGCCTACGTCGGCCGCGCGTGTGCCGCCCACGCGCGAACGACGGTCGCTCAGGCGCGTACGAACGACGGTCGCCCACGCGCGTACGACAGCCGCTCCGCGCACGGACAACGGTCACCGCACGCGGACAACGGTCACCCGCGCACGTACGACCGCCCGCCCCTCGTGGTGCCGTGCAGCCCACAGCACGCAGCCGGCCGCGCCGCAGTCGTCGGCCCCGGCCGTGCTACGGCCGCTCCGTCTGCCCTGCCGCGCCCGCTGACAGCCGGGAGCCGATGTCCCGCAGGCCGACGAGGTCGTGGACGTCGCCGGGCAGCGCGGGTACTTCGACGACCGCCACCTCGGGGTGGCGGGCGGTGAAACGGTCACGCGTGCGCTGCTCGCGCGAGAGCAGCTGCATGCGATCGGCGTGCAGTCGCAGCAGACCCGCGGTGAGCCGGTCGACGGATCGCTCCGTGTCGGCGGGGGAGCCTTCTTCGGAAGCTGGGGCGTCGGTTGCGGCCTCGGATGCGGTAGATCGCGAACTGCCGTATGTGTCGGGAGAGTTACGAAGTCCAGCTTTCCCGCCCCCCTGATCCACAATGCGGGGGTCCTCAAGATTTTCGGCGGCGGCGAGCGCCCGCTCGGCCGACAGCCGGCCGGCGCCGCTGCCATGGACCCGGTTCAGCACCAGACCCACCAGCGGCATCTTCTCCGCGGCCAGCCGCTCCACGAAGTACGCCGCCTCGCGCAACGCGTCCCGCTCCGGGGCCGCGACCACCAGGAACGCCGTACCGGGCGCCTGGAGCAGCTTGTACGTGGCGTCCGCGCGCGTACGGAACCCGCCGAAGGTGGTGTCCATCGCCGCCACGAACGTCTGCACGTCCTTGAGCAGCTGACCGCCCAGCAGCTTGCCGAGCGTGCCGGTCATCATCGACATGCCGACGTTGAGGAAGGCCATGCCCGCGCGGCCGCCGAGCTTGGCGGGGGCCGTCAGCAGCCGGATCAGCCGGCCGTCCAGGAAGGAACCGAGCCGCTTCGGCGCGTCCAGGAAGTCCAGTGCCGAGCGCGACGGCGGGGTGTCGACGACGATCAGGTCCCACTCGTCCCTCGCGCGCAGCTGGCCCAGCTTCTCCATCGCCATGTACTCCTGGGTGCCCGCGAAGCCCGCCGAGAGCGACTGGTAGAAGGGGTTGGCCAGGATCGCGGCCGCCCGCTCGGGGTCCGCGTGCGCCTCCACGACCTCGTCGAAGGTGCGCTTCATGTCGAGCATCATGGCGTGCAGTTCGCCCTCGCCCTCGGTGCCCTTCACCCGGCGCGGGACGTTGTCGAGGGAGTCGATGCCCATCGACTGGGCCAGCCGCCTGGCCGGGTCGATGGTCAGCACGACCACCTTGCGGCCCCGCTCGGCCGCTCTGAGGCCGAGGGCCGCCGCGGTCGTCGTCTTGCCGACCCCGCCCGAGCCGCAGCACACCACGATCCGGGTCTTCGGGTCGTCCAGCAGCGGGTCGACGTCCAGCACGCGCGCGGGGGAGAGACCGTGGGCCTTCTCCCACCCGCCGGTCTTGGCCCGCGCGTCGGCCTTCTTCGGCCGCGCGGCCTGCTCCGGCCCTGCGGCCGGCTGTGCTGTCTCGGGCGCCTCGGCCGGGTCCGGACTCATGTCAACCCCTGCTTCCGCAGCTCGGTGGCGAGTTCGTACAGGCCCGCCAGGTCCATGCCCTCGGCGAGCAGCGGCAGTTCGCCGAGCGGCAGGCCCAGCTCGCCGAGGACCGCGCGCTGCTCCTGCTCCAGCGCGTACCGCTCGGCGTACTCCGCCGCCTGGTCCAGCAGCGGGCCCACCAGCTTCTCCGCGTTCCCGCCGCGCCGGGCCCCGCCCAGCCCGGCCGCCGAGAGCGCTTGTGCGACGGAGGAACGCTCTACGGTCCGTACGAGTTCCAGGTCGGCCGCGTCCAACACCTCCGGCCGGACCATGTTCACGATGATCCGGCCCACCGGCAGCCGTGCCGCGCGCAGTTCGGCGATGCCGTCGGCGGTCTCCTGGACCGGCATCTCCTCCAGCAGCGTCACCAGGTGCACGGCCGTCTCCGGCGACTTCAGCACCCGCATCACCGCCTGCGCCTGATTGTGTATCGGGCCGATCTTCGCCAGGCCCGCCACCTCGTCGTTCACGTTCAGGAAACGGGTGATGCGGCCGGTCGGCGGGGCGTCCATGACGACGTAGTCGTACGCGAACCGCCCGGAGCGGTCCTTGCGGCGCACGGCCTCGCACGCCTTGCCGGTGAGCAGGACGTCCCTGATGCCCGGTGCGATGGTGGTGGCGAAGTCGATCGCGCCGAGCTTCTTCAGGGCCCGGCCCGCGCCGCCGAGTTTGTAGAACATCTGGAGGTAGTCCAGAAGGGCCAGTTCGGCGTCTATGGCGAGGGCGTACACCTCCCCGCCGCCGGGGGCGACCGCGATCTTGCGCTCCTCGTACGGCAACGCCTCCGTCTCGAAGAGCTGGGCGATGCCCTGCCGGCCCTCGACCTCCACGAGAAGCGTCCGCTTCCCCTCGGTGGCGAGGGCCAGCGCCAGTGCGGCGGCGACCGTCGTCTTTCCGGTCCCGCCCTTGCCGCTGACGACCTGGAGCCTGCTCACATCTTCGAGACTAACCAGTCCGCTCGACACTCACGCGGGAGGCTGTGGATAACGCCGGTCACTGTCCGCAAGGTCACAGGTCACCGTCCCCGCGGCCACAGGTCACTGTCCCCCCGGTCACAGCGGCTACAGTCGGCCCATGACCAAGTGGGAATACGCAACCGTGCCACTGCTCGTCCATGCCACGAAGCAGATTCTGGACACCTGGGGCGAGGACGGCTGGGAGCTCGTCCAGGTCGTGCCCGGGCCCAACAACCCCGAGCAGCTCGTGGCCTACCTGAAGCGGGAGAAGCAGGCATGAGCGCGGTCGAGGCCAAGCTGGCCGAACTGGGCCTGACCCTGCCGGAGGTCGTACCGCCGCTGGCCGCGTACCAGCCGGCCGTGCAGTCCGGTGGGTACGTCTACACCGCCGGCCAGCTGCCGATGGTCGAGGGCAAGCTGCCGGTCACCGGCAAGGTCGGCGCCGAGGTCACCCCGGAGGAGGCCAAGGACCTGGCCCGCACCTGCGCGCTGAACGCGCTGGCCGCCGTGAAGTCCGTGGTCGGTGACCTGGACCGCATCGCGCGCGTGGTGAAGGTCGTCGGCTTCGTCGCCTCCGCGTCCGACTTCACCGGGCAGCCCGGTGTCGTCAACGGCGCCAGCGAACTTCTCGGCGAGGTCCTCGGCGACAAGGGCGTGCACGCCCGCAGCGCGGTCGGCGTGGCGGTGCTGCCGCTGGACGCGCCGGTGGAGGTCGAGATCCAGGTCGAGCTCGCCCAGTAGCCCCCGGAACCGGTCCGGTCCGCCGGACCCCGCTGGCCTCGGGCACCTCTCGAACATTCGCACTGCACGGGATAGCCTCCGCCCATGGCGAACGGTCAGTGGTACCCCCCGGAGTGGCCGGACCGCATCCGCGCGCTCGCGGACGGCACCCTCACCCCGGTGTCCCCCAGGCGTGCGGCCACGGTCCTGCTCCTGAAGGACACACCGGACGGCCCTGCGGTCCACATGCTGCGCAGACGCGCCTCCATGGCCTTCGCCGGAGGCGCGTACGCGTATCCCGGCGGCGGTGTCGACCCGCGCGACGACGACCGTACGGTGCGCTGGGCGGGCCCCACGCGCGCGTGGTGGGCCGAGCGGCTCGGCGTCGACGAGTCGGGCGCCCAGGCGATCGTCTGCGCGGCCGTACGGGAGACGTACGAGGAGGCCGGCGTCCTGCTCGCCGGGCCCGACGCGGAGTCGGTCGTCGGCGACACCACCGGGGATGACTGGGAGGCGGACCGGGCCGCGCTGGTCGCGCGCGAGCTGTCCTTCGCCGAGTTCCTCGACCGCCGCGGCCTGGTCCTGCGCTCGGACCTGCTGGGCGCCTGGACCCGCTGGATCACCCCGGAGTTCGAGGCCCGCCGCTACGACACCTGGTTCTTCGTGGCCGCCCTGCCCGAGGGCCAGCGCACCCGGAACGCCTCCACGGAGGCCGACCGCACGGTGTGGATCCGCCCCGCCGAGGCCGCCGCCCGCTACGACAAGGGCGAGCTGCTGATGATGCCGCCCACCATCGCCACCCTGCGCCAGCTGCTGCCGTACGCCACCGCCGCCGAGACGCTCGCGGCGGCCCCCGGGCGCGACATGACACCGGTGCTCGCCCGGGCCCGCCTCCAGGGCGGCGAGATTGTCCTGTCCTGGCCGGGGCACGAGGAGTTCACCAAGCACATTCCGACGGCACCGACGACCACCGGTGGAGGCCCCGCATGACCGACGCAGCCACCCTGCCGGGCCAGCCCCGCGGCCAGGTGCGCTCCGGCCCGGCCACCGAACGGGCCGTCAACGTCCTCGCGCCCAACGCCTCCGCGATGACCCTGGACGGCACCAACACCTGGATCGTCGCCGAGCCCGACTCCGACCTGGCCGTGGTGATCGACCCGGGCCCCCTGGACGAGGGCCATCTGCGGAACGTCGTCGACACTGCCGAGAAGGCCGGCAAGCGCATAGCCCTGACCCTGCTCACCCACGGCCACCCCGACCACGCCGAGGGCGCCGCCCGTTTCGCGGAACTGACCGGCACGCGCGTGCGTGCTCTCGACCCGGCGCTGCGCCTGGGTGACGAGGGCCTGGCCGCCGGGGACGTGATCACGGTCGGCGGCCTGGAGCTGAGGGTCGTACCGACCCCCGGCCACACCGCCGACTCGCTGTGCTTCCACCTCCCGGCCGACCGGGCGGTGCTGACCGGGGACACCATCCTCGGGCGCGGTACGACGGTCGTGGCGCACCCCGACGGCCGCCTGGGGGACTATCTGGACTCGCTGCGCCGGCTGCGGTCCCTGACGGTGGACGACGGCGTGCACACCGTGCTGCCGGGTCACGGGCCCGTCCTGGAGGACGCCCAGGGCGCCGTCGAGTTCTACCTCGCCCACCGCGCCCACCGGCTCGCCCAGGTCGAGACGGCGGTCGAGAACGGCTACCGCACCCCGGCCCAGGTCGTCGCCCACGTGTACGCCGACGTGGACCGCTCCCTGTGGCCGGCGGCCGAGCTGTCGGTACGGGCCCAGCTGGACTACCTGAGCGAGCACGGGCTGATCTAGCGCCGGCTTCCGGCTAGTCCGGCCTGGGCGCCTTGATGCCGTGCACGCGCGCGTACTCGTCGGCGAGCCAGGGGCCGAGGTCGTCGACGTACGTGCGCAGCAGCTCCGGGTCGCCGACGGGTCCGTAGCCGTACTCCGCCGCCGTACGCAGCTGTGCGCCCCGCTGTGGGTAGTAGGCGGCGAACGCCTCTGCCATCTCCCGCAGGTCGCTGGTCCAGCCGTTCCAGCGGGGCATGACGAGCGTGAAGCCGGTGCGGACGAGGCGCCGGGACATGAAGCGCACGAGGGGGCGCCGGGCCTCCTCGGTGTCCTCGGCGTCCGCGATCCGCTTCCGCCAGCGGGGCAGCCACAGCGCCAGGTCGCCGTTGGTCTCGCGGGCGAGCAGGGAGTCGGGGCGGTAGCGCGGCAGGTACTCGGCGAGGTCGTCGCCGAGCAGCGGGGTGCACAGACAGGCGACGAACCAGCCCAGGTCGTACCGTTCCAGCTCGCTCAGCACCCGGTCCCGGCCGGACAGCAGCGTGCCGACGCCGTCGATCTGCGGGAACTCCTTGTCGACGGCCTCGTCCAGCGTCCCTGCGGCCTCCCGGTCCGCCTCGGTCGGCTCCTCCCGCAGTACGGCGAGCAGGTCCAGGTCGCTGCGGCCCACGCGCGCGGTGCCGCGCGGGATCGACCCGTAGAGGTAGGCGCTGTGCAGCCGCGCCCCGAAGACGTCCAGCAGCCGGTCCCGCGCTGCGGCCACGACAGGGCGGAAGGCAGCGGGCACGCGCGCGAGGGAGCCTTCGCGCGCGATGAAACCCTGGCCGTCGAGCCCGGGCCGACGGATCGTTTCAGCCATGGGGCAACTGTGCCGCCTGTGAGGCGACCGCGCGGCACGTTTTCCGCGCGGTCGGCATCAGCGGCCCGCCGCGTCAGCGGGACCTCTTCGCCAGCCTCTCCACGTCCAGCAGGATGACCGCCCGCGCCTCCAGGCGGAGCCACCCACGCTGGGCGAAGTCCGCCAGCGCCTTGTTCACGGTCTCGCGCGAGGCACCGACCAGCTGGGCCAGCTCCTCCTGCGTGAGGTCGTGGACGACGTGGATGCCCTCCTCGGACTGCACGCCGAAGCGGCGCGACAGATCCAGCAGGGCGCGTGCCACGCGGCCGGGGACGTCGGAGAAGACCAGGTCGGACATGGCGTCGTTGGTCTTGCGCAGACGGCGGGCGACGGCCCGCAGCAGGGCGCCGGCCACCTCGGGGCGGGCGTTCAGCCAGGGCTGGAGGTCGCCGTGGCCGAGACCGAGCAGCTTGACCTCGGTCAGCGCGGTCGCGGTCGCCGTACGGGGGCCCGGGTCGAAGAGCGACAGCTCGCCGATCAGCTCGCCGGGGCCGACGACGGCGAGCATGTTCTCGCGGCCGTCGGGGGAGGTGCGGTGCAGCTTGACCTTGCCCTCGGTGACGACGTACAGCCGGTCGCCCGGGTCGCCCTCGTGGAACAGGGAGTCGCCGCGTGCGAGGGTCACCTCACTCATGGAGGCGCGAAGCTCCGCGGCCTGCTCGTCGTCGAGAGCCGCGAAGAGCGGGTTGCGCCGCAGAACGTCGTCCACTGAGTTCTCTCCTTGTCGACCTGCTCAGGGGATCTTGCTCCCCCGAGTGCCAGGGGACCGTGTTCCCCATTTTGCCGGACGGTCCAAACAGTGTGATCTGTCACAAGGATGCCGCACAGGTGTCCCGAGGTAAGCGTCAGGGGGCCAATCGGGGGCCGATCCCTCGGGTCCGGGGCGGATGTCGGTGCCGGGCTTTAGGCTGGCCGGGTGTCCAAATCGCCGGTGAGAGCACAGGCCTAGGGGGTTTAGCGGGTGGTTGTACGTCGCGATTCCGCTGTGGGCGAACAGAGCTCAGGCGGCAGTAAGAAAACCGGAAAAACGGCAAAAAAGGCCATGTCGACCAAGAAGGCGGCCTCGGCGAAGAAGGCGGCGCCCGCCAAGAAGGCGGCTCCTGCCAAGAAGCTCGCCTCGGCGAAGAAGGTCGCTCCGGCCAAGAAGGTCGTGGCGACCGGCGAGGCCGTGGCCCTGAAGAAGGCTGCGCCCGCCAGGACGGTCGCCGTGAAGCCGCCGAAGGAGGAGTCCCGCACCGCCCTGGTCCGCCGCGCCCGCCGCATCAACCGCGAGCTCGCCGAGGTGTACCCGTACGCCCACCCCGAGCTGGACTTCGACAACCCCTTCCAGCTGCTGGTCGCCACCGTGCTGTCGGCCCAGACCACGGACCTGCGCGTCAACCAGACCACCCCGGCGCTCTTCGCGAAGTACCCGACCCCCGAGGACCTGGCCGCCGCCAACCCTGAGGAGGTCGAGGAGATCCTGCGTCCCTGCGGCTTCTTCCGGGCCAAGACCAAGTCCGTCATAGGGCTCTCCAAGGCCCTCACGGAGGACTTCGGCGGCGAGGTGCCCGGCAGGCTGGAGGACCTGGTCAAGCTGCCCGGCGTCGGCCGCAAGACCGCCTTCGTCGTGCTGGGCAACGCCTTCGGGCGGCCGGGGATCACCGTGGACACGCACTTCCAGCGGCTCGTGCGCCGTTGGCGGTGGACCGACGAGAGCGACCCGGACAAGATCGAGGCCGCCGTCGGCGCGCTGTTCCCGAAGAGCGAGTGGACCGACCTGTCCCACCATGTGATCTGGCACGGCCGCCGTATCTGCCACGCCCGCAAGCCCGCCTGCGGCGCCTGCCCGATCGCCCCGCTCTGCCCGGCCTACGGCGAGGGCGAGACCGATCCCGAGAAGGCGAAGAAGCTCCTGAAGTACGAGAAGGGCGGCTTCCCCGGCCAGCGCCTGAAGCCCCCGCAGGCCTATCTGGACGCGGGCGGCCGGCCGGCCCCGCCGCTGGGGGCCGCGTGACGGAACGATCTCGGGGTCCTCGGGCGTTGGACGGACAGAGCGAGGGGGGTGGCGATGGCGAGGGCCAGTGAGACGCGGGGCGGCGCGGTGACGCTGAGCAAGGAGGGGCTTCCGGAGTGGCTGGCGCCCGTGGTGCGGGCCGCCGAGACGGTCGAGCCGCTCCAGCTGAGCCGCTTCCTGCCGCCGGAGAACGGCTCGGGCCGCAAGTCGGCCGTGCTGATCCTGTTCGGCGAGGGCGAGCGCGGCCCGGAGCTGCTGCTGATGGAGCGCGCCGGCTCCCTGCGCTCGCACGCCGGGCAGCCGTCCTTCCCGGGCGGCGCGCTCGACCCGGAGGACGGCGATCCGCACACCGACGGGCCGCTCAGGGCCGCGCTGCGCGAGGCCGAGGAGGAGACCGGCCTCGACCCCTCCGGCGTCCAGCTCTTCGGCGTGCTGCCCGCGCTGTACATCCCGGTCAGCGGTTTCGTCGTCACGCCCGTGCTCGGCTGGTGGCGCGAGCCCAGTCCGGTGGGCGTCGTCGACCCGAACGAGACGGCGCGGGTGTTCACGGTCCCCGTGGCGGATCTCACGGACCCCGCCAACCGCGCCACCACCGTCCACCCCAGCGGCCACCGAGGTCCGGCATTCCTGGTCGAATCGGCCCTGGTGTGGGGCTTCACGGCCGGGGTGATCGACCGCCTGCTGCATTTCGCGGGCTGGGAGCGCCCCTGGGACAGAGAGAAGCAGGTCCCACTCGACTGGCGCGCATGACAGGGTGATCCCGTGAACGTGCTGGACATCCTGTTGCTGGTCGCGGCCGTCTGGTTCGCGGTGGTGGGCTACCGCCAGGGCTTCGTCGTCGGCATCCTGTCGGTGATCGGGTTCCTGGGCGGCGGCCTCGTCGCCGTGTACACGCTTCCCGTGATCTGGGACGCCGTGACCGGCAACGCGAACGTCGGCACCACCGCCGCCGTGGTCGCCGTGGTCATCGTCATCGTCTGCGCCTCCGTCGGCCAGGCCCTGACCACCCACCTCGGCAACAAGCTGCGCCGGTACATCACCTGGTCCCCGGCCCGCGCCCTGGACGCCACCGGCGGCGCCCTGGTCAATGTCGTGGCCATGCTGCTGGTGGCCTGGCTGATCGGCTCCGCCCTGGCCGGCACCACCCTGCCGACGCTCGGCAAGGAGGTCCGCGGCTCCAAGGTGCTCCTCGGCGTCTCTCGCGCGCTGCCCGCGCAGGCCGACACCTGGTTCGCGGACTTCTCCTCCGTCCTCGCGCAGAACGGCTTCCCGCAGGTCTTCAGCCCGTTCGCCAACGAGCCGATCAAGGACGTCCAGCCGCCCGACCCGGCCCTCGCGAACAGCCCGGTCGCCGTCCGCGCCCAGCGCTCCATCGTCAAGGTGACCGGCACCGCCCAGAGCTGCGGAAAGGTCCTGGAGGGCACCGGCTTCGTCTTCGCGAACCGCCGGGTCATGACCAACGCACACGTCGTCGGCGGCGTCGACGCGCCCACCGTGCAGATAGGCGGCGAGGGCCGCAGGTACGCCGCCAAGGTGGTCCTGTACGACTGGAAGCGCGACATCGCCGTACTCGACGTACCCGACCTGAAGGCGAACGCCCTGCGGTTCTCCGCACAGGACGCGGCCGGCGGTGACGGCGCGATCGTCGCGGGCTTCCCGGAGAACGGCTCGTACGACGTGCGCGCCGCGCGCGTGCGCGGGCGCATCACGGCCAACGGCCCGGACATCTACCACCGCGGCACCGTCCGCCGCGATGTCTACTCGCTGTACACGATCGTCCGCCAGGGCAACTCGGGCGGCCCGCTGCTCACCCCCGACGGCCGGGTGTACGGCGTGGTGTTCGCCAAGTCCCTCGACGACGCCGAGACCGGTTACGCCCTCACGGCGGACGAGATCCAGCCCGACGTCCAGCGGGGACGTACGGCGAGCGAGCAGGTGGGTACGGACAGCTGCGCCCTGTGACTCTCCGGAAGGCCCTCCGGAGGGCGGTTCAGCCGCGTGGGTGACGCAGACGCACCGAGACCCAGCGGGCCCGGCGGCGCAGGATGCGCGGAATCCCCACCCGGAGGTCCGCTTCCGCGAGTTGCGGATTGCCTCGCTGAGACGTGCTCACACCGGCGCCGGAGCGGCGGTTGCGGGGTGCGTCACTGTAGTCGTGCGTCCAGCCCATACCCCGACGTCTGCCCCTGCCCGAAGGTCGATAACCGCCTGAGCGGCGCCCAATTGGCCTATGCGGCGGGCATGTGGCCGTTCGGCGGACAACTGTTCAGGAAGCGGATACGCCACGCATCGAAACATCATCGCACGGTCACCGGTGTCCATCACCGATACGGGTGAACCTCACCGCAGTACGTGACCGGCGCGGGCGGGCGTCACCGGTCCGGCTCGGGATCCTTCAGCCAGTTGACGAGCTCGGTGGAGAAGGCGGCGGGATCCTCCTCGTGCGGGAAGTGCCCGAGGCCGTCGAACAGGCGCCAGCGGTACGGCGCTTCGACGTACTCGCCCGAACCGGCGGCGCTGCGCGTGCGCGTCACCGGGTCCAGCGAGCCGTGCAGATGCAGCGTGGGCACCCGCACCGGCCGCTTCATCCTGCGGTTGAACTGGATGCCGTCCGGGCGGGCCAGCGAGCGCACCAGCCAGCGGTAGGGCTCGATCGAGCAGTGCGCCGTCGACGGGATGCACATGGCCCGCTGGTAGGTCTGCACCGTCTCGTCCTCCGGCGGCTGCGGCCCCGACCATTCCCGGATCAGCCGGCCCACCAACGCACCGCCGTCCGCGGTGAGTTGACGCTCCGGAAGCCACGGCCGCTGGAAACCCCAGATGTAGGAGTTGGCGGCCGTCTGCCGGGCGTCCCGCAGCATCGCCGCGCGCCAGCGCCGCGGATGCGGCATCGACACCACGGCCAGGCGCCGGACGAGCTTGGGGCGCATCGCCGCCGCCGTCCACGCCAGATAGCCGCCCAGGTCGTGGCCGACCAGCGCCGCGTCCGGTTCGCCGAGCGAGCGGATCACGCCGGTGACGTCGAGCGCGAGGCCCGCGGGGTCGTACCCGCGGGGCGTGCGGTCACTGCCGCCGACGCCCCGCAGGTCCATCGCCACCGCCCGGTAGCCCGCGTCCGCGAGCGCGACCAGCTGGTGCCGCCAGGTCCACCAGAACTGCGGGAAGCCGTGCAGCAGCAGCACCAGGGGGCCGTCGCCGAGCTCGGCGATATGGAAGCGCGCGCCGTTCGCGGCGACGTCCCTGTGTGTCCAGGGACCATCGATGCGTACGGCCGAAGGGGCGGGGTCCGTCATGACTGTGAGCGTGCCACAGCCTCGATGGCCGCGGGGGTGCGTTCCTCGGGCAGCGCCGCGCGCGGGTGCGGCTTGGCGTTCTGCAGCACGCCCGCCGTCTCCTTCATCGAGGCGGCCACCTTCTGCGGGCCCTGGCTCTTCTTGGCCTTCTTCGCGAACAGCGTGCCGATCAGCGCGAGGAGACCGGCGAGGACCACGTTCGCCGCGAAGGACAGCACGAAGCAGATCGCCAGATTCCAGCCGCTCCAGGTCCGGATGCCGTAGGCGAGGGCGAAGTTGAGCATCGGGAGCGAGAAGACGAGCAGCACCAGGGCCGCCGAGAACGCGCCGCCGCTGACCGCGCCGCGCTTGACGTCCTGCTTCAGCTGGGCCTTGGCCAGGGCGATCTCGTCGTGCACCAGCGCCGACAATTCGGTCGTCGCCGAGGCGAACAGCTGGCCGATGCTGCGTTCGGCGCCGACCGGGCTGCCGTCGGGTGCGCTCATCGCGTTCTCCCTTACGAGGTGTCTCGTGCCGCGGGTGTGCCGTGCCGTCGTACGCCATACGCTTGCCGTACGCGGCCGGCGGGCCCGCTCGTGTGGCCGTCTTGTTTTGTACCGTCTCGTCAGATCATGCCGGACGGCCGTCCTCCTCGCCTGCCCCGCCCGGCACTTCCTGAAGCCCGTGGCGCGCGGCGCCGGCCTTCTCGGCGGCGATACGGCGGTGTTCGGCGGCCTTGCGCTCGTGGATCTCGGCCATGCGCAGGTGGTACGCCGGGTCGTCCTGTTCGTAGACGTCCGGGATGCCGTCGAGGTCCTCGTCGCGCTCCTCTTCCTCGCACAGCCTGCGGTACTTGGCGTTGCGCATCTTCAGCAGCACCGTCGCGCACACGGCCGCGAGCAGCGATCCGATGAGGACGGCCGCCTTGACCTCGTCGGTGAGGACGGCGTCGCCGGCGAAGGCGAGTTCACCGATGAGCAGGGAGACGGTGAAGCCGATGCCGGAGAGGGCGGCGACGGCGAAGACGTCGGCCCAGGCCAGCTCCTCGCTGAGGGAGGCGCGGGTGAACCGGACGGTCAGCCAGGTCCCGCCGAAGATGCCGATCGTCTTGCCGACGACCAGACCGAGGACGACGCCGAGCGTCTCCGGCTTGGTGAACACGTCCCCGAGGGCTCCGCCGGACACCTTCACCCCGGCGCTGAACAGCGCGAACATCGGTACGGCGAGCCCGGCGGACAGGGGCCGCACCAGGTGCTCGATGTGCTCTCCCGGCGAGTGCTGCTCACCCTCCCGGGTGGTGCAGCGCAGCATCAGGCCCATCGCCACGCCGGCGATGGTGGCGTGCACGCCGCTGTTGTACATCAGCGCCCAGATCACCAGGCCGAGCGGCACGTACACGTACCAGCCGCGGACGCCCCTGCGCAGCAGCAGCCAGAAGACCACCAGTCCGGCGGCGGCCCCGCCGAGCGCGGCGAAGTTCAGCCGGTCGGTGAAGAAGACCGCGATGATCAGGATCGCGAAGAGGTCGTCGACCACCGCGAGGGTGAGCAGGAAGGCACGCAGGGAGCTGGGCAGGGAGGTGCCGATGACCGCGAGGACGGCGAGCGCGAAGGCGATGTCGGTCGCGGTGGGCACCGCCCAGCCCTGCGTCGAGCCGTGCCCGGTGAGGGTGGTGAGGGTGTAGACGAGCGCGGGTACGGCCATGCCGCACAGCGCGGCCACCACGGGCAGGACGGCCGCCCTGGGGTCGCGCAGGTCGCCGGCGACCAGCTCACGCTTGAGCTCGATACCGGCGACGAAGAAGAACACCGCGAGCAGGCCGTCGGCGGCCCAGTGCGCCAAGGAGAGGTTCAGGCCGAGCGCGCCGGGGCCGAGGTGGAAGTGGCTGACGGACTCGTAGCTGTGGTGCAGAGTGGGGATGTTCGCCCAGATCAGCGCCGCCACGGCGGCGAGGAGCAGCAGGACACCGCCGACGGTCTCGGTCCGCAGCGCATCCGCGAGGAAGGCCCGCTCGGGCAGGGAGAGACGTCCGAGCGCCTTGCGGGGGGCTTTACGGGTGCTGGGTGCGGCCACGGGGGACCTCCGGTGGTTAGACAGGACGGCTCACATTGCCGACCAGACTTCCCGGCGCACCCTTGTCGCGTTCTTGACGCTTTACTTAGCTTACCTAAGGTTGCTTGGTCCTCAAAGGGCGCGGTCCGGGACCGGTGATCCTCACGCTAGACGCAGAAGGGGCACCCGGCCTGTCGGCCAGGCGCCCCCGCAGGGCGGTGCTGCTCAGTCCTCGCTGGGAGCGGCCGGCAGCTTCGCCTGGATCAGGTCCATGACCGTGCTGTCGGTCAGCGTGGTCACGTCGCCGAGCTGGCGGTTCTCGGCCACGTCCCGCAGCAGACGGCGCATGATCTTGCCGGAGCGGGTCTTCGGCAGCTCGGCCACCGGCAGGATCCGCTTGGGCTTGGCGATCGGCCCGAGCGTGGCGCCCACGTGGTTGCGCAGCTCGCCGACGAGCGCCTCGGTCTCCGCGGCCGTACCGCGCAGGATCACGAACGCGACGATCGCCTGGCCGGTGGTCTCGTCGGCGGCACCGACGACCGCCGCCTCGGCGACCGACGGGTGGGAGACGAGCGCCGACTCGACCTCGGTGGTGGAGATGTTGTGCCCGGACACGAGCATCACGTCGTCGACCCGGCCCAGCAGCCAGATGTCGCCGTCGTCGTCCTTCTTCGCCCCGTCACCGGCGAAGTACTTGCCCTCGAACCGGGACCAGTAGGTGTCGATGAACCGCTGGTCGTCGCCCCAGATGGTGCGCAGCATCGACGGCCACGGCTCGGTCAGCACCAGGTAGCCACCGCCGCCGTCGGGCACCTCGTTCGCCTCGTCGTCGACGACGGTCGCGCTGATGCCGGGCAGCGGCGTCTGCGCGGAGCCGGGCTTGGCCTCGGTGACGCCGGGCAGCGGCGAGATCATCATCGCGCCGGTCTCGGTCTGCCACCAGGTGTCCACCACCGGCGTCCGGTCCGCGCCGATGTTCTTGCGGTACCAGATCCACGCCTCGGGGTTGATGGGCTCGCCCACCGAGCCGAGGACGCGCAGGGAGGACAGGTCGAACTTGGCGGGGATGTCGTCGCCCCACTTCATGAACGTCCGGATCGCCGTCGGCGCCGTGTAGAGGATCGTGACCTTGTACTTCTGCACGATCTCCCAGAACCGGCCCTGGTGCGGGGTGTCCGGCGTGCCCTCGTACATCACCTGCGTCGCGCCGTTGGCCAGCGGGCCGTACACGATGTACGAGTGCCCGGTGACCCAGCCGACGTCCGCCGTGCACCAGTACACGTCCGTCTCCGGCTTGAGGTCGAAGACCGCCCAGTGCGTGTACGCCGTCTGGGTGAGGTAGCCGCCGGAGGTGTGCAGGATGCCCTTGGGCTTACCGGTCGTGCCGGAGGTGTAGAGGATGAACAGCGGGTGCTCCGCCTCGAACGCCTCCGGGGTGTGCTCGGCGGACTGCCGCTCGACGCGCTCGTGCCACCACACGTCCCGGCCCTCGGTCCACGCCACGTCCTGACCGGTACGGCGCACCACCAGCACATGCTCGACGTTGTCGACCTTGGAGATCGCCTCGTCCACGGCCGGCTTGAGGGCGGACGGCTTGCCGCGCCGGTAGCCACCGTCGGCGGTGATGACCACCTTGGCGTCCGCGTCCTGGATGCGCGTCGCGAGTGCGTCCGCCGAGAAGCCGCCGAAGACCACCGAGTGCGCGGCACCGATCCGGGCCGAGGCCAGCATCGCGATCGCGGTCTCCGGGATCATCGGCATGTAGATGGCGACCCGGTCGCCCTTGCGTACACCCAGCTCCAGCAGGGCGTTGGCCGCCTTGCAGACCTCGTCCTTCAGCTCGGCGTAGGTGATCGAGCGGCTGTCGCCGGGCTCACCCTCGAAGTGGATGGCGACACGGTCCCCGTGTCCCGCCTCCACATGCCGGTCCACGCAGTTGTAGGCGACGTTCAGCTCGCCGTCCTTGAACCACTTCGCGAACGGCGGGTTCGACCAGTCCAGTGTCTCGGTCGGTTCCTTGGCCCAGGTCAGCCGACGGGCCTGCTCGGCCCAGAAGCCGAGCCTGTCAGCCTTGGCCTGTGCATACGCCTCCGCGGTGACGTTGGCGTGCGCGGCCAGGTCGGCGGGGGGCGCGAACCTGCGTTCTTCCTTGAGCAGGTTGGCCAGGCTCTCGTTGCTCACGACATCTCCCTCTCGAAGGGTGTCCGTTGTGTCCCAGGCCACAGCTCATCAGACGCGGGGGTCCGATGACAAGGGTGGTCGGCAAAATTGGTTTAGACCTGTTGTTAAGTCCTTTTCCCGCGCCGAGCCGTGTGCCTGTCACGCCGGACTGTGCGCCTCCCTCACAGGTGCCCCGTCCGTGACACTTCCCGGGACGTCCTCGAACACGCCGTCTCCCTCCCTCTCGTTCCGCGCCAGCAAGTAGGCCTGTGCCTCGCCCACGTGGAAGTACATCCCGTGCAGCTCCAGTCCGCCCCCGGCCAGCGCCCTGGCCACCGGGCCGTGCGCCCGCAGGTGCTCCAGCTGCTGGACCACGTTGATCAGGCACAGCTGCTCCACCGCGTCCACCGGGGCCCGCCCGGCGAGCCGGGGCCAGGCACGGCGGTCCCCGGTCATCCGTGCCAGACTCGGCAGCCCGTGCCGCAGCCAGCGGCGCAGCGGGGTGTCCCCGTCCGCGTCGGTCGCGGTCAGCAGCGCCTGCATCGCCCCGCACCCCGAGTGCCCGCACACGGTGACGGAGCGCACGCCGAGCACCTCCACCGCGTACTCGACGGCGGCCGCCACCGACTCGTCGCCGTGCTCCTCGCCCGGCATCGGCACCAGGTTGCCGATGTTGCGGACGACGAACAGATCGCCGGGACCACTGGCGGTGATCATCGACGTGACGAGCCGGGAGTCGGCACAGGTGAGGAAGAGCTGCGCGGGCCGCTGGCCCTCCCGGGCGAGCCGCGCCAGTTCCTCCCGTACCAGCGGCGCGGTGTGGCGCTGGAACGAGCCGATCCCACGGACCAGTTCGTGCCCGGCCTCCCGTCCCGCCGGGGTGGTGACGGCCTCCGGGAAGCATGAGCGGTGATCACGCCAGGGCGTCCAGGCCCGGCACCGGCAGGCGGCGGGCGGGGGTGGCCCGGTGAGTGGGGTTGGTTCGGTGGGTGGGGTCCGTCCGGCGGTTGGGGACGGGCCGGTGGGCGGGATCGGTTCGGTGGGTGGGGTCCGTCCGGCGGTTGGGGACGGGCCGGCGGTCAGCGTTGGCTCGGCGGTCAGGGCCGGCTTGGCGGTCAGGGGCGGTTCGGCGGTCCGGATTCCGCCGCGCCGGCCCCTCAGCTCGGCCGTACCGCCGCGTGCGGTGTGGGAGCTGCGCCAGTCCTGCAGTGACTCGTACGCCGCGTGGTCCATGAACGAACCGTCCAACTCCACGACGGCGTGGGCCCCTTGGGGTACGAGATGCAGGGACCGGCTGAGCCGGGGCACCGCGAGGAACGTCAGCTGACCTCGGATTCTTACGTGATGGACTCCTTCCTTCTCTTCATGGGTGATGCGGGTGCGGGCGAGGCGGCGCAGGGCGACGGCGACCGCCACGGCGACCCCGAGGAGCACGCCCTGCAGGACGCCGAGGAGCACCACGCCGAGTGTGGTCGCGGCGTAGACCAGCACTTCGCGGTGGCGCGTCACCGTGCGGATGTGGTGCAGGGACACCATCTGGATACCGACGGCCATGACCAGGGCGGCGAGGGAGGCGAGCGGGATCTCCTCCAGGGCCGGGGCCATCAGCAGCGCGGCGACTACTACGAGAACGCCGTGCAGCATCGTGGAGTTCCGGCTCACCGCACCCGAGTTCACATTGACGGTGGTCCGCACGGCCACCCCGGCCACCGGCAGTCCGCCGAGCGCCCCGGAGACCATGTTGGCGGCGCCCTGGCCCAGCAGCTCCCGGTCCAGGTCGCAGCGGCCGGCGCCGGGGAGTGGGCAAGGGCGGGCCGCGACCAGTTTGTCCACGGCCACCGCGCCGAGCAGCGACTGCACGCTGCACACCAGGGTGGTGGTGAGCACGGCAGCGGCGAGGCCGAGTGCCGGGCCCTCGGGCAGGCCGGCCAGGGCGTGACTGCGCCAGGACGGCAGGTCCACCCGGGGCAGGGTCAGGCCGGTGAGAGCCGCCGCGGCGGTGGCCCCGGCGACGGCGACGAGAGCGGCCGGCACGCGCCGGAGCATCCGGCCGGTGCGGCCCGGCAGGCGGGGCCAGGCCAGCAGCAGCGCGAGCGTCAGCGCGCTCATCGAGCCGGCGGCCGGATGCAGATGGGCCAACTGGGCCGGCAGGGCACGCAGGTTGGCGAGGACGGAGCTGTCGGGGCTGCCGCCGAGCACGATGTGCAGTTGGGCGACGGCGATGGTGATGCCGATCCCGGCGAGCATGCCGTGCACCACGGCCGGGCTGACCGCGAGCGCGCCGCGCGCCACCCGCAGGCAGCCGAGACCGAGTTGGGCGAGTCCGGCGAGGACGGTGATGCCGCAGGTCGCCCGCCAGCCGTAGCGGTGGATCAGGTCGGCGGTGACCACGGTGAGTCCGGCGGCGGGGCCGCTGACCTGGAGCGGGCAGCCGCCGAGCCGCCCGGCGACGAGTCCGCCCACAGCGGCGGCGACGAGGCCGGCCTGGAGCGGAGCACCGGTGGCCAGGGCGATGCCTAGGGACAGGGGCAGGGCGATCAGGAAGACCGCGACGGACGCCGAGAGGTCGGCGCCTGCCACGGGGAAGCGGCGCCGGTGGCCGGGCGGCGGACTGTGCGGCGGGTGCGGGTGCTGGGTGTGCGGGGGCGCGCAGGCTGACATGGTCCCGTCTCCTCCGGGGCGGCGGGATGGAGCAATGCTTGGCAAAGGAAACGTAATGCCACGTAAAGCCCATGCATAACGATCCGTGGCAAATGGCCCAATCCGTCCCTCGCGTGAGCGAACTAATCATTTGATCGGCTTGTCGTGCCAATTCCTTCTCGGCCCCGTGCGACCTTGGCGGCACTGTCGGTCCAAGCCCGGCACTTCACCAGAAAGCGGCCCTCGTCAGCGTGTGTCTGAGAGAAGGAAGAAGGTGGGCGGAACATGGCCGCCACCCAGAGGATCGCCGTCGGAGCCATGGTCGCCGCGGCCTGTGCCTCCTCGCTCGCCGGTTGCGCGACCGGCTCCCACGGCTCGAAGGAAGGGGCGTCCGGCCCGCAGAAGGGTGCCCCGGCGGCGCCGGCGCCCCTGAGCGTGCTCCGGCTGATCGGTGACGGATCCACCGCATACACCGGCTCGCAGCCGCATCTGCCCAGACCCGAGCGGCTGAAGCCCGGTGAGAAGCCGCCACAGTTCGTGGTGTTCTCCTGGGACGGCGCGGGCGAGGACAGCCAGAAGCTGTTCTCGCACTTCCGTGAGGTCTCCAAGGAGAACCACGCGACCATGACGTACTTCCTCAGCGGCGTGTACCTGTTGCCGGAGGAGAAGCGTGAACTGTACAAGCCGCCCCAGCACTCGCCGGGCAGCTCCGACATCGGCTTCAACGACGAGAAGGGGATCGCCGACACCGTCAAGCAGGCACGGCTGGCCTGGCTGGAGGGCAACGAGATCGGCACGCACTTCAACGGCCACTTCTGCGGGCCCAACGGCGGGGTGGGCACCTGGTCGGTGGACGAGTGGAAGAGCGAGATCGCCCAGGCCAAGCAGTTCGTGAAGACCTGGAAGACCAACACCGGCATGAAGACGTCGGCCCCGCTGCCCTTCGACTACGACAAGGAGTTGATCGGCGCCCGCACCCCCTGCCTGGAGGGCCAGAAGAACTTCACGAAGGCGGCCCGCGAGTTGGGCTTCCGCTATGACTCCAGCGGGGTCGACAACCAGGTATGGCCCAAGAAGAAGGAGGGCCTGTGGGACCTGTCGATGCAGCTGGTGCCCTTCCCCGGGCACACCTATGAGCAGCTGACCATGGACTACAAGTTCATGGTCGACCAGTCCGGCACCAAGATCCAGGGCGACCCGGACAAGTTCGGCTACTGGGGCGACCAGATGCGCGACGGCCTGGTCAAGGGCTTCTACCGGGCCTACGACGGCAACCGCGCTCCGCTGATCATCGGCAACCACTTCGAGTCGTGGAACGGCGGCACCTACATGCGCGCTGTCGAGGACACGGTGAAGGAGGTGTGCAACAAGCCCGACGTGCGCTGTGTGTCCTTCCGTCAACTGGTCGACTGGCTGGACGTCCAGGACCCGAAGACCCTTCAGAGGCTGCGCACCCTGGAGGTGGGCGAGGCCCCCAGGCAGGGCTGGGCGTCCTTCCTCTCCGGCCGCCCGGCCCCGGCGCCCAAGGGCGTGCCCGGGGCGCCGGCGGTCAGGCAGTAGGCGTCACATGCAAGCCGTAGGCGTCACACGGCAGTTGTGATCTCCGCGCCGAGGCTCTCGCCGAGCACGAAGGCGGGGTCGACCTGCGCCGCCAGGTCGACCCCGGTGCGCTCGTTGCCCCACGCCTCGGCGTTCTTCAGGTGGAAGTGCACCATCTGACGGGTGTAGCGCTCCCAGTCCCGCAGCTCGTACGTGGCGTCGGCGGTGGCCCGAAGGGTGTGCAGGGCCTGGGCGTTGGCCTCCTCCAGCAGATCGAACCGGGGCGGACGGCCCTTCTCCATGGCGCGCACCCAGTCCGAGCGGCCGACCGTCACGAGCAGGTCGTCACCGACCTCCGCGCGCAGAAAGTCGATGTCGTCCTGTTCCTGGATCTTGTTGCCGACGACCTTCAGGGCGACGCCGAAGTCGCCGGCGTACTCCTTGTACTGGCGATAGACGGAGACCCCCTTCCGGGTCGGCTCGGCGACGAGGAACGTCATGTCGAAGCGGGTGAACATGCCGGAGGCGAAGGAGTCCGAACCGGCCGTCATGTCGACCACGACGTACTCGTCGGGGCCGTCGACGAGGTGGTTCAGGAACAGCTCCACCGCTCCCGTCTTGGAGTGGTAGCAGGCGACCCCCAGGTCGGCGTCCGTGAAGGGGCCGGTGACCATCAAACGGACGGCGCCGCCGTCGAGTTCCACCGGCCGCGCGCAGGCGTCGTAGACCGGATTGGGCTCCCGCACCCGGACCAGCCGCGAGCCCTCGCCGGGCGGGGTCGTCTTGATCATCGTGGCCGCGGAGGCGATGCGCGGGTTGCCGCCGCGCAGATAGTCCTTGATCAGCGGCAGCCGTTCGCCCATGGCGGGCAGCGCGGCGGCCTCCGCCTCGTCGAGTCCGAGCGCGGGCCCGAGGTGCTGGTTGATGTCCGCGTCGATGGCGACCACCGGGGCGCCGGCGGCCACGAGGTGGCGGATGAACAGGGAGGAGAGCGTGGTCTTGCCGCTGCCGCCCTTCCCGACGAAAGCAATTTTCATGTTCACCAACGGTAGTCGGGTGATAGCTGTAAGTGGCAGTCGGAAGTGAAGAAGACCACTCCTTCGAGGGGTCGGCCGATGGGATGCGTAGTGTCGTACTCATGAGTACGACAGGCGCGAACGCCGACCCGCTCGCGGCCCTGGGCTCGCTGCCCGGTGTGGCCGACTCCGTGGAATCCGTGCGCAAGGCCGTGGACCGGGTCTACGGGCACCGGATCATGCGGCGCCGCAGCGCCGAGATCACCTCCGAGGCGGCCCTGCGCGGTGCCCGGGGCTCCGCGGCGCTGTCCGGCGCCGACTGGGCCCTGGAGGAGGTGCGGCGGCGTACCGACTTCGGCGGCGACGCGGAGGCGCGCGTCATGGGTGCGGCCCTCAGGCTGTCGGCCGAGGCGGGACAGCTGCTGTCCATCTGGCGGCAGTCGCCCCTGAGGGTGCTGGCCCGGCTGCACCTGGTGGCCGCCGCGAGCAAGGGCGACGAGGTCGGCAGGCCGCGCCAGGCCGGCGAGCCGGTGGACGAACCGCTGGTCGAGCTGCCGCTGCCGGACGCGGCGGAGGTCTCCGGGCGGCTGGAGGGGCTCGCGGACCTGATCATCGCCGGGTCGTCCGCGCCCGCGCTGGTCACGGCCGCCGTGGTGCACGGCGAGCTGCTCGCGCTGCGGCCCTTCGTCTCCCACAACGGCCTGGTCGCACGCACGGCCGAACGGATCGTGCTGATCGGAAGCGGCCTGGACCCGAAGGCGATCTGCCCGGCCGAGGTCGGCCACGCCGAGCTGGGCCGCGCCTCCTATCTGGCGGCGCTGGGCGGATACGTCTCCGGCACCCCCGAGGGCATGGCGGCCTGGATCGCGCACTGCGGCCGGGCGATCGAACTGGGTGCGCGCGAGTCGACGGCGGTGTGCGAGGCGCTGCAGCGCGGCGCCGCCTGAGAGGCGCCCCGGCGGGCCGACCCGGACATCAATGCGGCGGTACGAGTCTTCGTACCGCCGCTGGCATGTTCACCGGGTTACCAAGCGTCCTCGATATCTGCCCATCAGGTCGGGGACTTTGCCCGTCACCTGGTGCGGCTGGCCCGTAATCGACGGGTCGACGTCGCGTGGGTGCCCGGTGTCCATGCGTGGTCCGTGGGGCCAACTGCGTAGTGGTAGGTGATCCTCTCGGATGTCCTCTTGGTCTCGCGGGCCTAAGGTCTTTGTACCGCGCGCCGGGAGGAAGCGAAACCCTTGCCTCCGGTTCTTTTACTTTTGGGTTCAAACGACGGTGAAACGGGCCCCGCTTGGACGGGGCTTCGACGTCGGGCGGCGCTTCGACGCCCGGCGGTGCTAGCGCGTCAGGCGGGTGCTTGCGCGTCAGGCGGTGCTTCGGCGTCGACTGGCGTACCAGAAGAGGCCGGCGGTGGCGGCCGCCGCTCCTATGGCCGCCGCCGCGACCAGCGTGGGGCGGGCGGGGACGGTGAGCGTGGGCAGCCGCTTCTTCAGCGGCACCGGCCGGCGGAACTCCAGGACCGGCCAGCCGCGCGCGAGTGCCTCGCGGCGCAGGGCGCGGTCCGGGTTCACCGCGCGAGGGTGCCCGACCGCCTGGAGCATCGGCAGATCGGTCGCCGAGTCGCTGTAGGCGTAACAGCGGTCGAGGTCGTAGCCCTCGGACGCGGCCAGCTCCCGGATCGCCTCGGCCTTGGTCGGGCCGTAGGCGTAGTACTCCACCTCCCCGGTGAAGCAGCCGTCCTCGCCGACGACCATGCGCGTGGCCACCACCCGGTCCGCGCCGAGCAGTTCGCCGACGGGCTCGACCACCTCGGCGCCCGAGGTCGACACGATCACCACGTCCCGGCCGGCCGCGTGGTGCTCCTCGATGAGGGAGGCGGCCTCGTCGTAGATGATCGGGTCGATCAGGTCGTGCAGGGTCTCGGCGACGATCTCCCGCACCTGCTGCACGTTCCAGCCGCGGCACAGGGTGGACAGATACTCGCGCATGCGCTCCATCTGGTCGTGATCCAGGCCGCCGACCTGGAAGACGAACTGGGCATATGCGGTACGCAGCGCGGCCCTGCGGTTGATCAGCCCGCCTTGGTAGAAGGACTTGCTGAAGGTGAGCGTGCT
Source organism: Streptomyces sp. NPDC030820 (assembly GCF_055572075.1). Lineage (NCBI taxonomy): Bacteria > Bacillati > Actinomycetota > Actinomycetes > Kitasatosporales > Streptomycetaceae > Streptomyces > Streptomyces sp. NPDC030820. Next base: position 131,704 of record NZ_JBVIEB010000015.1, on the reverse strand, counting down.
CGACTTCGCAATGACCGTCTTGTCCAGATCAAAGAAGGCTGCCGCGCGGGGCAAGGAGTGGTTTTCCACGCCCCAGAGCATAGGCGCCCACCATTCGGCGTAAGGTGGGGCGCGTGGGTTTGCCTGAGAGGGCTCTCGGGTACACCATGGAAGTCACGGATCGTTCGCGACCGTGCTAACCCGGTCCGACTCCTCCCCCCCCGAGTCGGCCGTGGGGACGACCCCCGCTCTCCCCCCCGGCGGGGGTCGTCGCATGTCCGGATGGGTTTTCTCCCTCCTCCCCCCTTTCTCACGCGACCGCGGGGTCGGTACGACGCCACCGCGGCCGCCGCTTCTGCGCGCCCATGATCCGTTACTCGGGGTAATCGTCGCGCTGCTCTGGGGAAGTCGCACCGGGATCGGCGCAGAGGCCACCGGTATGGGTGACGGCGATATTCACAGCCCCTGAGTTGTCCACAGATTTCGACCAAGATCCACATGATTTCGCGGATCGCTGCACCGTGATTCCAGCGCGCTCGGCCGCGGCGAGTTCATGGCCGGTTCCGATTGCCGGAGCGCCTATGGCCGGTTTCTGTCGGCCGTTCATATGGGGGGCCGCTTGCCGGTTCTTCACACCTTTGGGAATCGCGTGGCCGCAGGGGCTGCGCGGCCCACGCAGCGAAGGGGGAACACCCGTGACCGCAGCCGTCACCCACGACCCGCCGCCCGGCACCCCGGACCGGCCGGGCAGGCCGCTCATCGTCACCGAGGACGCCGAACTCCTGGACGACCTGCTGCGCCTGTGCGCGGCCGCCGGCGCCACACCCGAGGTCCACCACGGCGTACCCGAACACGGCGACGGCTGGGAAACGGCCCCCCTGGTGCTGATCGGAGACGATGCCACCCGCCGGATCGGCGGGGCCACGCGCCGGCGCGGAGTGGTGCTGGTCGGCCGAGACCAGGACGACCCCGGGGTGTGGCAACGCGCCATGGAGATCGGCGCCGACCACGTCCTGATGCTTCCCGACGGCGAGCAGTGGCTGGTGGACCGCATCGCCGATGTCGCCGAGGGAGTCGGCCGCCCGGCCCTCACCGTCGGGGTGATCGGCGGCCGGGGCGGGGCAGGCGCCTCCACGCTCGCGTGCGCGCTCGCCGTCACCTCCGCGCGCGAGGGACTGCGCACCCTCCTCGTGGACGCCGATCCGCTCGGCGGCGGACTCGACGTACTCCTCGGCGGCGAGAGCGCCGACGGACTGCGCTGGCCCGCCTTCGCCGCCTCCCGCGGCCGGGTCGGCGGCGGCGCCCTGGAGGAGTCGCTGCCCGAACTGCACTCCCTTCGGGTGCTGAGCTGGGACCGCGGCGCCTGCGTCGCCGTCCCGCCGCAGGCGGTGCGCGCGGTGCTCGCCGCGGCCCGCCGGCGGGGCGGCACGGTCGTGGTGGACCTGCCCCGCCGGCTCGACGACGGGGTCGCCGAAGTCCTCGCACAGCTCGACCTGGCACTGCTCGTCGTCCCCGCCGAACTGCGCGCGGTCGCGGCCGCCGGGCGGGTCGCCTCCGCCGTCGGCATGGTGGTGCGCGACCTGCGCGTGGCGGTGCGCGGGCCGTACGCACCGGGCCTGGACGACCAGGAGGTGGCCCGGTTGCTCGGCCTGCCGCTGGCCGGCGAGGTGCCGGTCGACCCGCCACTGCTGCGCCCGCGTGGCGGCACGAAACCACCCGGCGCGACCGGACGCGGCCCGCTCGCCCGCTTCTGTACGAACTTCTGGGAGCGGGCGCTGATCGAGGCCGGAGGCACCCGATGAGCCTCCCCGGACTCGACCGCGCGGACGGCGCCGCCCTTCTCGACGGCGTCCGGCGCCGGCTGGCCGAGAGCGGCGCCGAACCCACCCCCGCGCGCGTGGCCCAGGCCCTGCGCGAACAGGGCAGGGTGCTCGGCGATGCCGAAGTCCTCGGCGCGGCCCGGCGGCTGAGGTCCGAACTCGTCGGCACCGGCCCCCTGGAGCCGCTGCTCGCCGACCCGGACGTCACCGACGTCCTGGTGTCCGCCCCCGACCGGGTGTGGGTGGACCGCGGCGGCGGCCTGGAGCTGACCCCGGTGACCTTCCCCGACGCGGCGGCCGTACGACGCCTCGCGCAGCGGCTGGCCGCCGTGGCCGGACGCCGGCTGGACGACGCCCGGCCGTGGGCGGACGCCCGGCTGCCCGACGGCACCCGGCTGCACGCGGTGCTGCCCCCGGTCGCCGTCGGCTGCACCTGCCTGGCCCTGCGGGTCGTGCGGCCCCGGGCGTTCACGCTGGAGGAACTGGTCGAGGCCGGCACGGTGCCGCCTGGCGGCGAGCAGATCCTGCGGGCGCTGCTTACGGCCCGCCTGTCCTTCCTCGTCAGCGGCGGCACCGGAAGCGGTAAGACCACCCTGCTCAGCGCGCTGCTGGGGCTGGTCGGGGCGGGCGAGCGGATCGTGCTCGCCGAGGACTCGGCCGAACTGCGCCCGGACCATCCGCACGTCGTCCGGCTGGAGACCCGGCCCGCCAATCAGGAGGGCGCCGGCCTGGTCACCCTGGAGGACCTCGTCCGGCAGGCGCTGCGGATGCGGCCCGACCGGCTGGTCGTCGGCGAGGTCCGCGGACCGGAGGTCGTGCACCTGCTCGCGGCCCTCAACACGGGTCATGAGGGGGGCTGTTGCACGGTCCACGCCAACGCCGCCGGAGACGTACCGGCCCGCCTGGAGGCGCTGGCCACGGCCGCGGGGCTCGACCGGGCCGCGCTGCACAGCCAGCTGGCGGCCGCCCTCTCCGTGGTTCTGCACCTCGTACGGGACCGGTCCGGGCGGCGCCGGATCGCCGAGGTGCACGTGCTGGACCGGGACGCCACGGGGTTGGTCCGAACGGTGCCGGCCCTGCGCTGGGGCGAGCGGGCCTTCGTACGGGAGCGGGGTTGGGAGCGGCTGGAGCGGCTCCTGGACGCCGGAGCGGACTCGGAAAGGGGTGCGGGAAGTGATCGGTGAGACGTCCATGGGTGCCGCGCTGATCTGTCTCGGCGCGCTGGTCCGGCTGCTGGGCGGGCGGCACTACGGCATGCGGCGGGCGCGGCTGCTGCTGGCGGGCGGCGGAGTGGTGACGGCCGACCCGCCCTCCTGGGACCAGGCGCGCACGGAACTACGGCGGCTGCGCGGCCGGTTGGGGACCGAGTGGTGGGCGCTCGTGGCCGGTCTGCTGCTCGGGCTGCTGGGGGCCTCGGTGATTCCGGTCGTCGCGGGGGCGGCCGGGATGCCGGTGCTGCGCCGGGTGCGGCTGGCCCGACAGGCTCGGCGGGCCCGGGAACGGCGGGCGGACGCGGTGATCGCCCTGTGCGGGGTCCTCGCCGGGGAGGTGCGCGCCGGACGGCAGCCGGGCGAGGCGCTGCTGCGGGCGGCGCGGGACTCCGGCGGGCTCGGCGAGGCGCAGGCGGCCGTGGTCGCGGCGGCCCGGTTCGGCGGGGACGTGCCGGGAGCGCTCACCGCGGCGGCCCGGCAGCCGGGCGCCGAGGGCCTGCTCGGGCTGGCCGCGTGCTGGCGGGTGGCCGTGGACCAGGGTGCCGGGCTCGCGGCGGGCCTGGACCGGCTGGACGCGGCCCTGCGCGCCGAGCGGGACCAGCGCGCCGATCTGCGAGCCCAGTTGGCGGGCGCCCGGGCGACCACGGTGCTGCTCACCGTGCTCCCCGCCCTCGGCCTCCTCCTCGGCTCGGCCATGGGCGCCGACCCGCTCCACGTCCTGCTCCACACGGGCCCCGGCCTGGGCTGCCTGGCGATCGGATCGGCCTTCGAGGCGGCCGGGTTGTGGTGGGCCGTGCGGATCGTGCGGGGAGCGGGGGCGGTGTGAGTGGCGGTGGGGCGGGGCGGTGTGAGTGGTGTGGTGCGGCTCTCGGGGCTGGGCGGCTGTGCGGCGCCGGGGCGTGCGACGGGGCATGCGGGGAGCTGGGGGCGATCAGTGGGGGAGCGGTGTGTGCGGGACAAGGCGCGTGATGGAGCGCGTCGGCTGGGGCATGGGGGGAGAGCGGGCGGTATGAGCGGGGAAGTTGTCCACAGGCTGGGGACGGTCGGGGTCGCTGTGCTGGCCGTCGGCTGGGTGGTTCAGCGGTTGGAGCTGGTCCGGAGGCGACGTCGGGCGCGGCGACGGGTGGCCGAGCTGCTCGGTCGGGAAGTGCCGGCGCCCAGGCGGCGGTCCGCGTCGGCGGAGACGGTGCGGCGGTGGCTGCCGCCGGCCGGGGCGGTGTGCGGTGCCTGGGTCCTGGTCGGTGGTGTGACCGGGGCCGTGCTGGGGCTGGGCGCCGGGGGCGTGCTGTGGTGGTGGCGGAGCCGGCAGTTGGCGGCCGGCCGGGCGGAGCCGGTCGACACGGCCGACGCCACACGCCAACTCCCCCTCGCCGCCGATCTCCTGGCCGCCTGTATCGCGGCCGGCGCCGGACCGGTGATCGCCGCGCAGGCGGTGGGGGAGGCGCTCGACGGGCCGGTCGGGGAGGCGCTGGCGCGGGGCGCGGCCGAGGTGCGGCTCGGTGGTGAACCGGCGGACGCCTGGCGGCGGTTGGCGGAGCTGCCCGGCGCCGGAGCGCTGGCGCGGCTGCTGGAGCGGGCCGACGAGTCCGGGCTTCCGGCGGCCGCTCCGGCCGCGCGCCTCGCCTCCGACGCACGCGCACAGTGGGCCCGCACCGCGACGGCCCGGGCCCGGCGCGCGGCCGTACTGATCTCCGCGCCGGTGGGCCTGTGCTTCCTGCCCGCCTTCATCGCGGTCGGCGTGCTGCCTGTCGTGATCGGACTCGCGGGAGGCGTGATGGGAGGCAGCTGAGACGTACGAGAGCGAACGAGCCCGAGCGGTCAACGGACCGGGCAATCGCGGAGAACCGCAAAGATCATGAATCCCACGGGGGTTGGAATGCACAGGAAGATCAAGGAAGCGGCGGCGGTACGACTGCGCCAGAGGGGCCGCGGGGACGCCGGAATGGTGACGTCCGAGTACGCGATGGGGATCATCGCGGCCGTCGGGTTCGCGTTGCTGCTCTATGAGGTCGTCACCAGCGGCCAGGTCCGGGCGGAGTTGCAGGACATCGTGAAGAAGGCCCTCAGTGAGCGGATGTGAGCGAGGGGCGGACCGGGGGTTCGTGACCGCGGAGGCGGCCGTGGTGCTGTGCGTGCTGGTGGCGTTCACGATGGCGCTGGTCTGGGGGCTGCTCGTGGTGGCGGCGCAGATCCAGTGCGTGGACGCCGCCCGCATCGGTGCCCGGGCCGCCGCCCGTCAGGACCCGGCCGACGCCGTGGTGACGGTGACCCGGCAGGCCGCGCCGCGCGGCGCCCGGGTGACGGTCGGGCGCGAGGGCGATCAGGTACGGGTGACGGTGGTGGCCAGACCGCCGGTGCTGAGCGGACTGCCCTTCGAGGTGCGCGAGCAGGCCGTCGCACCGGCCGAGGAGAGCGCGTCGACCGGAGAGACCGGGGCGACCAGGGAGGCGGAGCCGTGAGACGAGGTGGGGTGAGGGATCGGCAGCACTCGGACCGGGGTTCCGCCACCGTGTGGAGCCTGGGGGCGATGGCCGTGCTGTGTGCGGTGTTCGGCGCCGTGCTCGCGCTGGGCCAGGCCGTCGTCGTCCGGCACCGGGCGGCCGGCGGCGCGGATCTGGCGGCGCTCGCGGCGGCGGCCCACTGGGAGGAGGGTGGCGCGGCGGCCTGCGCGCGGGCCGAGCGGGTGGCGGCGGCCCAGGGGGTACGGCTGGTTCGGTGCGCGATCACCGGCGAGACCTCGGACGTGACGGCGGCCTCGGGAAGAGGCCCGTTCGCGGCGCAGGCCAGGGCCAGAGCGGGGCCGGCGGAAGCGGTGCAGGGTGGCTCCGCGCCGGGAAGACCGGCGGCGGGAAGACCGGCGCCGGGACCTCCCGTACGGCAAGCCCCCATGCCGTAGAGCCCCCCGCCGGGCACACTCAAGCCCGCGGCGCCTGCCCCGGAGTCGGTTCCTCTGTCGGCCGTCTCCCCGCAGCCGGCGCCTCCGCCCCCCGTTCGTCCGGCTTCTCCTCCGGCGCCCCCCGCAACAGCACCGTGAGGAGCCGTACCGCCCCCCTCTTGTGCAGTGGGTCGTTGCCGTTGCCGCACTTCGGGGACTGGATGCAGGACGGGCAGCCGGCCTCGCACTCGCAGGAGGCGATGGCCTCGCGGGTGGCGGCGAGCCAGGTGCGGGCGGTGTGGAAGGCACGCTCGGCGAAACCCGCGCCGCCGGGGTGGCCGTCGTACACGAAGACCGTGGGCAGCAGGGTGTCCGGGTGCAGCGGGATCGACACGCCGCCGATGTCCCAGCGGTCGCAGGTCGCGAAGAGGGGGAGCAGGCCGATGGAGGCGTGTTCGGCGGCGTGCAGGGAGCCGCCGAGGATCTCCGGGGCGATCCGGGCCTCGTCGAGCTGGTCGTCGGTGACGGTCCACCACACCGCGCGGGTGCGCAGCGTACGAGGAGGGAGGTCGAGTCTGGTCTCGCCGAGCACTTCGCCGGTGATGAGGCGTCTGCGGAGGTAGGAGACCACCTGGTTGGTGACCTCGACCGAGCCGTAGCAGAGGCGGCCGGCGCCCCAGGGGATCTCGGTGTCGGTTTCCAGGACGGAGATGGAGGTGGTGTCGCGGGCGACCGTGGAGTACGGCGGGTCGGCCTGCTCGACCAGGGCGACCGAGTCCTCCAGGTCCAGCTGGCGTACCAGGTAGGTGCGGCCCTGGTGGAGATGGACCGCGCCCTCGTGGACGGTGGAGTGCGCGGCGCCCGCGTCGACCGTGCCGAGCAGGCGGCCGGTGCCGGACTCGACGACCTGCACCGGGCGCCCGCCCGCGCCGCGGATGTCGGTCAGGTCGGCGGCCCGCTCCCGGCGTGTCCAGTGCCAGGCCTTCGTCCGCCGGCGCAGCAGCTTCGCGGCCTCCAGCTGCGGCAGCACGTCCGCGCAGGCGGGGCCGAAGAGATCCAGGTCCTCCTCGGTCAGCGGGAGTTCCGCGGCGGCGGCGCACAGGTGCGGGGCGAGGACGTAGGGGTTGTCGGGGTCGAGGACGGTGGACTCCACCGGCTGGTCGAACAAGGCCTCGGGGTGGTGGACCAGGAAGGTGTCCAGCGGGTCGTCGCGGGCCACCAGCACGGCCAGCGCACCCTGTCCGGTACGGCCCGCGCGACCCGCCTGCTGCCACAGGGAGGCGCGTGTGCCCGGGTATCCGGCGATGACCACCGCGTCCAGGCCGGAGACGTCCACGCCGAGCTCCAGGGCCGTCGTGGCGGCCAGCCCGAGGAGTTCGCCGGAGTGCAGGGCGCGTTCCAGGGCGCGGCGCTCCTCGGGGAGGTAGCCGCCGCGGTAGGCCGCGACACGCCGGACCAAAGAGCGGTCGACCTCGGCCAGCTTCTCCTGGGCGATCAACGAGATCAGCTCGGCGCCGCGCCGGGACCGTACGAAGGCCACCGAGCGCACGCCCTGCACGGTGAGGTCGGTCAGCAGATCGGCGGTCTCGGCGGTGGCGGTACGCCGTACGGGTGCGCCCTTCTCGCCGTGCAGCTCGGTGAGCGAGGGCTCCCACAGGGCGAAGACCAGCTCCCCGCGCGGAGAGGCGTCGTCGGCGACCTCGGTCACCGGCAGGCCGGTCAGCCGGCGGGCGGCGACGGCGGGCTCGGCGGCGGTCGCCGAGGCCAGCAGGAAGACGGGTGAGGCGCCGTAGCGGGCGCACAGACGGCGCAGCCGGCGCAGCACCTGGGCGACGTGCGAGCCGAAGACACCCCGGTAGGTGTGGCACTCGTCGACGACGACGTACTTGAGGGACTTCAGGAAGGAGGACCAGCGCGGGTGGGAGGGGAGTATCCCGCGGTGCAGCATGTCGGGGTTGGTGAGGACGTAGTTGGCGTACTGGCGGATCCACTCCCGCTCCTCGAACGGGGTGTCGCCGTCGTACACGGCCGGGCGCACCGAGGTGCCGAGCGGCTGTGAAAGTTCCTTCACCGACCGGCACTGGTCCGCCGCAAGTGCCTTGGTGGGGGCGAGGTACAGCGCGGTGGCCCCTCGGCCGTTCGGAGCCTCGGAACCGTCCATAAGGGTGGACAGGACGGGCACGAGGTACGCGAGGGACTTGCCGGAGGCGGTGCCGGTGGCGACGACCACCGAGTCGCCGTCCAGGGCGTGCTCCGCGGCCAGCGCCTGGTGCGCCCAGGGGTGTTCGATGCCGCACGCCTGGACGGCCGCGATCACCTCGGACCGGATTCGGTCAGGCCAGACGGCATGGCGGCCCACGCGCGGGGGCAAGTGCTCCGTATGAGTGATGCGCGCAGACCGGCTCGGCCCGGAGGCGAGCCGGTCGAGGACCGCGCCCGGAGACGGGCGGGACGCCGGGTCCGCCGGGGATCGATCGGATCGGTGATTCTTGGCCATCGGCACCGAGTGTGTCACTGGCGTGACGGACAATGGAGCCAAGGCGTCGTGCACGCCTGCCGGTAAGTGATTGAATGCCATCGCGGCTGGCGATGCGTCCCGGGGGCCGCCGAGGTGTCCCGAGGGGCGTCCGCTCGATAGCAAGGTGCTGGAGGATCCGTGGACCTGTCCCTGTCGACCCGTACCGTCGGCGATCGTACGGTCGTCGAGGTCGGTGGCGAAATCGATGTATACACCGCGCCCAAGCTGCGCGAGCAGCTGGTCGAGCTGGTGAACGACGGCAATTTCCACCTCGTCGTCGACATGGAGGGCGTGGACTTCCTCGACTCCACCGGGCTCGGCGTGCTGGTCGGCGGCCTGAAGCGAGTGCGTGCCCACGAGGGCTCGCTGCGCCTGGTCTGCAACCAGGAGCGCATTCTCAAGATCTTCCGTATCACCGGCCTCACCAAGGTGTTCCCGATCCACACCTCGGTCGAGGAAGCGGTGGCGGCCACCGACTGACCCTGGACCGGTCACCGGCGCCGGGCTCCCGTCGGAGTCCGGACGCCGGCCGGTGACGTCCGGCCCGCTGCGTTCGCGGCCGGTGCGTCGACCGGTTCCTTCCCGGGCTTCGAAGCGGCCCGGGGCACAGAAGCACAGCAGGGGGTGTGCGGGCTCTCGGCGGCCCCGCCCCCGACCGCACGCCCGTAGTCGCGAGGGGGATGCATGGCCACCGTCGAACTCCGCTTCAGCGCGCTGCCCGAGCACGTCCGGACCGCCCGGTTGGTGGCGGCCGCGGTGGCACGCAGGGCCGGAGTGGACGAGGCCGTCCTGGACGAGGTCAGGCTCGCCGTCGGCGAGGCCTGCTCCCGTGCTGTCGGACTGCACCAGAGCAGCGGCATCAGCGCGCCCGTGAAGGTGGCGCTGATCGAAGAGGAGAAACAGTTCTCCATCGAGGTCGGCGACGAGGCGCCGCACGCCGCCCCCGGCGACACGCCCGGAGCCGGAGACGGCGAGGCGGAGGTCGAGGAGGACGAGATGGGCCTCGCGGTCATCAGCGGCCTCGTCGACGACGTCCAGGTCACCACCGGACACGACGGCGGCCTGATCCGCATGACCTGGCCGACCGCACCCCCGGCCACGGCGCTGGTCTGAGCGCCGCCGTACCACTCGACGAGGGCCCTGCCTGGCAGGGCCCTCGCTGTTTTCCCAGCGTGCAGGGGCAGCCTCCCGAATTCGTGAATGAATTCACGATCAAACAATGCCCTCGGGGCATTACTCCATTCGGGTTGTCGGGACGGGATCTCGATCATTTGCTGATGAGTCGGCGGAGGAGAATTCCGTTTACCGCGCTCTGTTTAGATCACACTGAGGTACCTAGAATCCCCACATCTTGAGCTCAGCCCAAGCGTCAAGGAGGACGAATGGCGGGGCTTTCTACCCCTCAATCGGGTCACCCCACATCCCTCGCAGCCGCGGTCCTGACCAACGACAACCGGATCATGGTGGCCGTCATCGCGGCGGTCGCCCTGGCCGCGTTGGTGGTCGCGGGGATCCTGGTGCGCCAGGTGCTGGCGGCGGGCGAGGGCACCGACAGCATGAAGCGGATCGCCGAGGCGGTCCAGGAAGGCGCGAAGGCGTATCTCGCCCGGCAGTTGCGTACGCTGGGCGTATTCGCCGTCGTCGTCTTCTTCCTGCTCATGCTGCTGCCCGCGGACGACTGGAATCAGCGTGCCGGACGATCGGTGTTCTTCCTGATCGGAGCGGCGTTCTCGGCGGCCACCGGCTATATCGGCATGTGGCTCGCCGTGCGCAGCAATGTCAGGGTCGCCGCGGCGGCCCGGGAAGCCACCCCGGCACCGGGCGAACCGCAAAAGGATCTCACCACCGTCTCGCACACCGCGATGAAGATCGCATTTCGCACGGGCGGCGTCGTCGGCATGTTCACGGTGGGGCTCGGCCTGCTGGGCGCCTCCTGCGTGGTGCTGGTGTACGCGGCCGACGCTCCGAAGGTGCTGGAGGGCTTCGGCCTCGGCGCCGCCCTGATCGCGATGTTCATGCGTGTGGGCGGCGGCATCTTCACCAAGGCCGCCGACGTCGGCGCCGACCTGGTCGGCAAGGTCGAACAGGGCATTCCGGAGGACGACCCGCGCAATGCCGCGACCATCGCCGACAACGTGGGCGACAACGTCGGCGACTGCGCGGGTATGGCGGCCGACCTCTTCGAGTCGTACGCCGTGACCCTGGTGGCCGCCCTGATCCTCGGCAAGGCCGCCTTCGGCAACTCCGGACTCGCCTTCCCGCTGCTCGTGCCCGCCATCGGCGTCCTCACGGCGATGATCGGCATCTTCGCGGTCGCCCCGCGGCGCGCCGACCGCAGCGGCATGACGGCGATCAACCGCGGTTTCTTCATCTCCGCGGTGATCTCGCTCGCGCTGGTCGCGATCGCCGTCTTCGTCTACCTGCCCTCGAAGTACTCCGCTCTGCACGGCGTGACGGACGCGGCGATCAGGGGCAAGGCCGGCGATCCGCGGATCCTGGCCCTGGTCGCGGTGGCGATCGGCATCCTGCTCGCCGCCGTCATCCAGCAGCTGACCGGCTACTTCACCGAGACCAACCGCCGCCCGGTCCGGGACATCGGCAAGACCTCCCTCACCGGACCGGCCACCGTCGTCCTGTCCGGCATCTCGGTCGGTCTGGAATCCGCCGTCTACACCGCGCTGCTCATCGGGCTCGGCGTGTACGGCGCGTTCCTGCTCGGCGGTACGTCGATCATGCTCGCGCTGTTCGCGGTCGCGCTGGCCGGCACCGGCCTGCTCACCACGGTCGGCGTGATCGTCGCCATGGACACCTTCGGTCCGGTCTCCGACAACGCGCAGGGCATCGCCGAGATGTCCGGCGACGTCGAGGGCGCGGGCGCCCAGGTGCTCACCAACCTGGACGCGGTCGGCAACACCACCAAGGCCATCACCAAGGGCATCGCCATCGCCACCGCCGTCCTCGCCGCGTCGGCGCTGTTCGGGTCGTACCGCGACGCGATCACCACCAACGTGCAGGACGTCGGGGTGAGACTCACCGGGCCGGGCGCGCCGCTGAGTCTGTCCCTGGACATCTCGCAGCCCAACAACCTCGTCGGCCTCATCGCGGGCGCCGCGGTCGTCTTCCTCTTCTCCGGACTGGCCATCAACGCCGTGTCGCGGTCGGCGGGTTCGGTGGTGTTCGAGGTGCGGCGGCAGTTCCGCGAGAAGCCCGGGATCATGGACTTCACCGAGAAACCCGAGTACGGCAAGGTCGTCGACATCTGCACCAAGGACGCCCTGCGGGAGCTGGCCACGCCAGGTCTGCTCGCCGTCATGGCGCCGATCTTCATCGGGTTCACGCTCGGCGTCGGCTCGCTCGGCTCCTACCTCGCCGGCGCGATCGGCGCGGGCACGCTGATGGCGGTGTTCCTCGCCAACTCCGGCGGCGCCTGGGACAACGCCAAGAAGCTGGTGGAGGACGGCCACCACGGCGGCAAGGGCAGTGAGGCCCACGCGGCCACGGTGATCGGCGACACCGTCGGTGACCCCTTCAAGGACACCGCGGGACCGGCGATCAACCCGCTGCTGAAGGTCATGAACCTGGTCTCGCTGCTCATCGCGCCCGCGGTGATCAAGTTCTCCTACGGCAGCGACAAGAGCCTCGGCGTACGGATCGCGATCGCGATCCTCGCGCTCGCCGTGATCGTCGCCGCCGTGTACGTCTCCAAGCGGCGCGGCATCGCCGTCGGCGACGACGAGAGCGCCGAACGGGTCCCCAACTCACCGAACACGGCGGTGGTTTCCTAGATCTTCCGGGAGGCCCTGCTCAACGGGCGGGCGGGCGGCGCGTGCTGACGTGCCGCCCGCCCGCTTCCGTCTGTGGGTGCGTCTCGGGTGCGTCTTCGGGCGCGGCTGTGGGCTCGCCCACGTGGTGAGCCTTCTCTCTCATGGTGCAAAGGGTTGCAAAGCGATCCTTAGGGGGCGTTCGGGGTGCGGAGGGTGGGGGTCCGCCGTGTAGGGTCCGTGGGCCGAGAGCCATGGAAGGGACCAATCCGGTGAACAAGAAGCTCGCGGCCGCGCTGTCCGGCGGTGCGGTACTGGTGGTGGCGCTGTCGGGATGCACCAGCAGCGGCGGTGACAAGGGACCCGACCCCAAGCTGGTCGCCTGGGCCAAGTCGGTGTGTGACGCGGTGCCCGCGCAGGACGCGAAGATCAAGGCGGCGAACGCGGCGATCAGTACGACGGCCGCCGACACCGCCAAGCCCGAGACCCTCCAGAAGACGGACTCGCAGGCCTTCCAGGACATGGCCGACGGCTACAAGGCGATAGCCACCGCCGTCAGCGACGCGGGTGCGCCGCCCGGTGTCCAGGACGGCGCCAAGCGGCTCCAGGACGTCGTCAAGAGCTTCAACGGCCTCTCCGCCTCCTACGCCGGCCTGAAGAAGCAGGTCGACGCGCTGAACACCAAGGACCAGGCCAAGTTCGCCTCGGGGCTGCACGACATCGCGGTGCAGATGACGGACCTGGAGAAGCAGCACAAGAGCGGCACCGACGCGCTGGAGAAGCTCCAGCAGGGCGACGTCAAGAACGCCATTGCCCAGCAGGCCAGCTGCAAGAAGGTCGCCGCCACGGCTTCGTCGGCGTCCTCGCCGTCCGCGGGCTGACCCGATGGCGGCCGGCGGCTACAGCTGACGGAACGGCGGCCAACGGCTACAGCTGACGGGATGACAGCCCACGGCTACGGCTGACGCCGGGCGGTCGGCGGCTCACGGCCTCGGCTGACAGCCTCGGCTCACGGATCGGAGGGCAGGCTCGGCGGCCCCGCCCGGGCCGCCCGCGGCCGTGTCCCGAGGCGTGGCGGGGCCGAGCCGGGAGGCGTGCTGAGGCCGCGTCCGGGAGGGGCCGCGGGCCACAATGGGGGGTGTGACTGACTCCGGACTCGCTTCCCTGCCCGCTTCCGACCGGCCCGACATCGCCGCGCGCCTGCGTGAGGCGCTGCTGGCCGCCTCCTTCACCGTCGACGGGCTGCTCGACCTGCTCGGCGCCCCCGCGTACGCGGCGCTGGCCCGCAGCGAGACCGTGCCCGCCCTGCGGGCGACCCGTGGCGACACACCGCTGGAGACGCTCGTACGGCTGTTCCTGCTCCAGCAACCGGTGCCGTACGCGCGCGTGGCGGCCGTTCTGCCGGCCGAGGAGGCGCTGGAAGCCGGGTGGCTCACGCGCGTGGGCGGCGACGAGGTGGCCGCCACCGTGGATGTACGGCCCTACGGCGGTGCCGACGGCGAGGACTGGTTCATCGTCTCCGACCTGGGCTGCGCGGTCGGCGGGGCCGGCGGGATCGGGCAGCGCGACGAGGGCGTCGTGCTCGGCGTCGGCGGTGCCTCCACGACCCTCGCCGGCATCACCGTCCGTACGCCGGTCGCGTCCGCCCTGGACCTCGGCACCGGCTCCGGCATCCAGGCGCTGCACGCCGCCCAGCACGCCACGCGCGTGACGGCGACCGACCTCAACCCGCGCGCGCTGCACATCACCGCGCTCACGCTCGCGCTCTCCGCCGCCCCCGCCGCCGACCTGCGCGAGGGCTCGCTGTTCGAACCGGTGCGGGACGACGAGACCTTCGACCTGATCGTCTCCAACCCGCCCTTCGTCATCTCGCCCGGCGCCCGCCTCACCTACCGGGACGGTGGCATGGGCGGGGACGATCTGTGCCGCTCGCTCGTTCAGCAGGCGGGGGAACGGCTGAACGAGGGCGGGTTCGCGCAGTTCCTCGCCAACTGGCAGCACGTGGCAGGGGAGGACTGGCAGGACAGACTCAGGTCATGGGTGCCGCGCGGGTGCGATGCCTGGATCGTGCAGCGCGAGGTGCAGGACGTCACGCAGTACGCCGAGCTGTGGCTGAGGGACGCCGGTGACCACCGCGGGGATCCGGCGGAGTACCAGGCGCGCTACGACGCCTGGCTCGACGAGTTCGAGGCGCGCAAGGTCAAGGCGGTCGGCTTCGGCTGGATCACCCTGCGCCGGACGGGTTCCGCCAAGCCCGTCATCACGGTCGAGGAGTGGCCGCACCCGGTCGAGCAGCCTCTCGGGGACACGATCCGGGCGCACTTCGAGCGTCTCGACTATCTCCGTGAGCACGACGACGCGGCGCTGCTCGACAGCCACTTCAAGCTCGCCGCCGAGGTGGTCCAGGAGCAGGTCGGGCTGCCCGGTGCCGAGGACCCGGAGCATGTGGTGCTGCGCCAGCACCGCGGGATGCGCCGGGCCACGAAGGTGGACACCGTCGGCGCCGGGTTCGCGGGCGTCTGCGACGGCACACTGAGCGCGGGCCGCATCCTGGACGCCATCGCCCAGCTCATGGAGGAGGATCCGGTGGTGCTCCGCGACCGGACGCCCGCCCAGATCCGCCTGCTGGTGGAGCAGGGCTTCCTCGAGCCGGCGCACTGACCGGGCCGGACGGTGCGACAGCGCTGCGGCGGCTGTTCCGGCGTGCGGTGACTACAGCGGCTGGTCCGGCGTGCGGAGGGCTACGGCGGCTGGGTCGCCTGAGTACGCCGGGTACCGGTGCGGTCGTAGCCGTCGTGCCGATGCCCTCGTGGTCGCGCCCGGATCATCGTCGTATGCAGGTGGCACGGGCCGGTGCGGACCGGTGCTGCAGGCGCTGTGACGCGTCCATGCTGCTGCCGTGACGCGCCCATGCCCGGAAAACGGCCGGAAAAATATGGATGCCGCCCCCATCCGGGGCTCCATTCGACCATGTGTGCGATATCACGTCGGCCTGCCGTTCACCCCGAGGTCGCCCGCCCGTCCCCCTCTCGTCTCCCTTGCGTGCCAGTCTCCCGGCGCGGGCAGAGCCGGACGGCGCGGAAGGGGTGGGCGGGGGATGGAGAGTGGGCCGGCGATCTTCGCGGGAATGGTGTTCGCCCTGTTCGGAGGCGCCCTGCTGGCCTGGACCGGCACCCGCCTCAGGCGCCGCGAGCCGGTGGCCCACGGTGTGAACCAGGTCGCATCGGCGGCCCTCGCGAGCGTGGCCGGGACGGTCGCGCTGGCCCTCGGTGTGTACTGCCTGACCCGCCTCTGACGTCGGTAGGCGCGCGGTGGTGAGAGTGCCGCGAAAGTAAGGGGAGCGTCACGCTCCGGACATGCGTCGGGTGGGTACCCGGCAGTCCGGGCGGCAGGAATGGCGGTAGTCGGGTTACCGTTCGAGTGGCCGTTGTGGGCTTTTCCCGTTTGACACGGGAGCGGGATGTACCGTCACACTCCGCAGCGTCACACGTGCCAGCAGTACGCCGCGACCCCGGGAGGAAGCCCTGGGGAGGCCCCAGCGTCGACCGGAGAGAAGAGCGAAGTTGTCCCCGACCAGCGAGACCGCACAGGGCGGCCGCCGACTCGTCATCGTCGAGTCGCCTGCCAAGGCGAAGACGATCAAGGGCTACCTCGGCCCCGGCTACGTCGTCGAAGCGAGCGTCGGGCACATCCGCGACCTCCCCAACGGCGCCGCGGAGGTGCCCGAGAAGTACACCGGCGAGGTGCGCCGCCTCGGTGTGGACGTCGACCATGACTTCCAGCCGATCTATGTGATCAACGCCGACAAGAAGGCGCAGGTCAAGAAGCTCAAGGACCTGCTGAAGGACTCCGACGAGCTCTTCCTCGCCACCGATGAGGACCGGGAGGGCGAGGCGATCGCCTGGCACCTCCAGGAGGTCCTCAAGCCGAAGATCCCGGTCAAGCGGATGGTCTTCCACGAGATCACCAAGGACGCGATCCGCGAGGCCGTCGCCAACCCGCGCCAGCTCAACCAGAAGCTGGTCGACGCCCAGGAGACCCGCCGCATCCTCGACCGTCTCTACGGCTACGAGGTCTCGCCGGTCCTGTGGAAGAAGGTCATGCCGCGCCTGTCGGCCGGCCGTGTCCAGTCCGTCGCCACGCGTCTCGTCGTCGAGCGGGAACGCGAGCGCATCGCGTTCCGTTCTGCCGAGTACTGGGACCTGACGGGCACCTTCGCGACCGGCCGCGCGGGCGATCCGTCGGACCCGTCGTCGCTGGTCGCCCGCCTGCAGACCGTCGACGGCAGGCGGATCGCGCAGGGCCGCGACTTCGACTCCCTGGGACAGCTCAAGAGCGAGAACACCCTCCACCTCGACGAGGCGACCGCCCGCGCCCTCGCCGCCGCCCTGGAGAACACCCGCTTCTCCGTGCGGTCCGTCGAGTCCAAGCCGTACCGCCGCTCGCCGTACGCCCCGTTCCGTACGACGACGCTGCAGCAGGAGGCCAGCCGCAAGCTCGGCTTCGGCGCGAAGGCGACGATGCAGATCGCGCAGAAGCTGTACGAGAACGGCTACATCACGTACATGCGTACGGACTCCACGACGCTGAGCGACACCGCGATCGCGGCCGCCCGCGCCCAGGTCACGCAGCTGTACGGCGCCGACTACCTGCCCCCGCAGCCGCGCACCTACGCCGCCAAGGTCAAGAACGCGCAGGAGGCCCACGAGGCGATCCGTCCCTCGGGTGATCGTTTCCGCACTCCCGCCGAGACCGGCCTGACCGGCGACCAGTTCAAGCTCTACGAACTGATCTGGAAGCGGACCGTCGCCTCCCAGATGAAGGACGCGACCGGCAACAGCGTGACCGTGCGGATCGGCGGCACCGCCGCCGACGGCCGGGACGTCGAGTTCAGCGCCTCCGGCAAGACGATCACCTTCCACGGCTTCCTGAAGGCCTACGTCGAGGGTGCCGACGACCCGAACGCCGAGCTGGACGACCGTGAGCGCCGGCTGCCGCAGGTCGCCGAGGGCGACCCGCTGTCCGCCGAGGAGATCACGGTCGACGGCCACGCCACCAAGCCCCCGGCCCGCTACACCGAGGCCTCCCTGGTCAAGGAGCTGGAAGAGCGCGAGATCGGCCGCCCGTCGACGTACGCGTCGATCATCGGCACGATCCTCGACCGCGGCTACGTCTTCAAGAAGGGCACGGCACTCGTCCCGTCCTTCCTGTCCTTCGCCGTGGTCAACCTCCTGGAGAAGCACTTCGGGCGGCTGGTCGACTACGACTTCACCGCCAAGATGGAGGACGACCTCGACCGCATCGCGGCCGGTGAGGCCAAGGCCGTGCCGTGGCTCAAGCGCTTCTACTTCGGCGAAGGCACCGGTCACGGTGGCGCGGCCGAGGCGGGCAACGGCGACGGGGACCACCTCGGTGGCCTCAAGGAGCTGGTGACCGACCTGGGCGCCATCGACGCGCGCGAGGTGTCGTCGTTCCCGGTGGGCAACGGCATCGTGCTCCGTGTCGGCCGCTACGGCCCGTACATCGAGCGCGGCGAGAAGGACACCGAGCAGCACCAGCGCGCCGACATCCCGGACGACCTGGCGCCGGACGAGCTGAACGTCGAGCTGGCCGAGGAGCTGCTGGCCAAGCCCAGCGGCGACTTCGAGCTGGGCACCGACCCGGCCACCGGCCACCAGATCGTCGCGAAGGCCGGCCGCTACGGCCCGTACGTCACGGAGGTCCTCCCCGAGGGCACCCCGAAGACCGGCAAGAACGCGGTCAAGCCGCGTACGGCCTCGCTGTTCAAGTCCATGTCGCTCGACACGGTGACGCTCGACGACGCCCTGAAGCTGATGTCGCTGCCGCGGATCGTCGGCACCGACGCCGACGGCCAGGAGATCACCGCGCAGAACGGCCGCTACGGCCCGTACCTGAAGAAGGGCACGGACTCGCGTTCGCTGCAGTCCGAGGACCAGATCTTCACGATCACGCTGGAGGAGGCGCAGGCGATCTACGCCCAGCCCAAGCAGCGTGGCCGGGCCGCCGCCAAGCCGCCGCTGAAGGAGCTGGGCGAGGACCCGGTCTCCGGCAAGCCGGTCGTGGTCAAGGACGGCCGCTTCGGGCCGTACGTCACCGACGGCGAGACCAACGCGACCCTGCGCTCCGGCGACAGCGTCGAGGCGATCACCCCGGAGCGCGGCTTCGAGCTGCTCGCCGAGAAGCGCGCGAAGGCGCCCGCCAAGAAGACCGCGAAGAAGGCCCCGGCCAAGAAGGCGGCTCCGGCGAAGAAGACCGCCGCCAAGAAGACGGCGGCGAAGAAGACGACCGCGGCCGCGAAGAAGACCACGGCGAAGAAGACGACCGCCAAGAAGGCAACGGCTTCCAAGGCGACGGCTTCGGGCACGGAGGACTGACCGCCGAGGACTGACCGCCGAGGACTGCGTGCGCAGACCGAGCGCCGAGGTCTGATCGTCCTCCGCACTGCTGTTCGACTTCGCGAAGGCTTCGCCTCTGTATCACTTCGGTACGCCCCGGCATCACTTTGATGTCGGGGCGTGCGCATGCCAGGAGCGGTGGGGTGTGGTGTCGGTGCCTCCGGATAGGCTGAACGCATGACGCGAGCCGAGCAGCCAACGGCCACCACCACAGCCCCGGACGACGCCCTGGTCGCGGACTCCCGCGAGCGCGCCGTCCGTTCCCTGCTGCGCCGACCCGAGCTGCGACGCCTGTGGAGCGCGCAGCTGGTGAGCGGCGTGGGCGACACCCTCGCTCTCCTCGTCCTGGTCGTCCTCGCCCTCCAGGCGGCGATCACCCAGGGCGCTTTCGGCGGTGGATACCGGGGCGTGGCGTTCGCAGTGGCGACGGTCTTCGCCGCGCGCGTCCTCGCCGCGCTGCTGTTCGGCGCGGTCCTCCTCGGCCCGCTGAACACGCTCACCGCCCAGGAGGGCCCGCTCGACCGCCGCTGGACCATGGTCGGCGCCGACGGCGTGCGCGCCGCGCTGCTGATCGTCGCGCCCCTGTGGATCGACTGGACCCCGGACAACGCACTGGCCGTCCTGCTGGTCACCGTCTTCGTCACCGGAGTCGCCGAGCGCCTGTGGACGGTCTGCCGGGAGAGCGCGGCCCCGGCCCTGCTGCCCGGCCCGCCCCCGGAGGGCGCCACCGTACGGCCGCTGCCCGACCACATGGACGCCCTGCGCCGCCTGTCGCTGCGCACCAGCTTCCTCGCCGTCCCGCTGGCGGCCGCCGCGCTGGTCGTCGCCGGCCTGCTCAACAACCTGCTGGGCACCGGCGTGGCCTGGTTCGACCAGCACCACGCGGCCCTCGGGGCGTATGTGGCGGCGGGCCTGTTCGCCGCCTCCCTGTCCGTGCTGACCTTCCTCGACCTGCCCGACGTGCGCACCCCCCGCGCGCGGTCCCCGCTGGAGGGCCTGCGCCGCCCGCGCACCGGCACCGGCGTCGACAAGGGCCGTACGGGCGCGATCCCGCTGCTCGTCCCGGCCTGTGCCGCGGTCGCCGGGGCCATCGCGGCGGCCGTCTCGGTGTGCGTGCTGCACGCCACCGACATGGGCGGCGGCCCGGTGCTGTACGGCCTGCTGGTGCTGGGCCTGACCGGCGGTGTCGCGGTCGGCATCCGCACGGCCCCCGCGCTGCTGCCCTCGCTCTCGCGCCGTCGGCTGCTCGCCCTCGCGATCGCCTTCACCGGCATCGCCCTGCTGGCCGCCGGGCTGGTCCCGGACGTCACCACGGTCCTGCTGATCGTCACGCTCGCCGGCGTCACCGCGGGCGTGGCCGCGAACACCGGGCACGCGCTGCTCGACCAGGAGACCGAGGACTACCGCCGGGCGCGCGTCACCGAGCACCTGCACGCGGTCGTACGGGTCTTTATTGCCCTCGGCGCCCTGATCGCGCCCGTGGTCGCCGGGCTCATCGGCCGGCACCGGCTGGAGAACGGCAGGTTCGTCTTCGCGCACGGCGGCGCCTCCTTCACGCTGATGCTGGTCGGCGCGCTGCTGCTGCCGGTGGCGGCGCTGGTGCTCGCCAAGGTCGACGACCGCTCCGGCATCCCGCTGCGCCAGGACCTCAAGGACGCGCTGCTCGGCGGCGACGACCCGGTCGAGGCACCGGCGGCGGGCGGTTTCTTCATCGTCCTGGAGGGCGGCGACGGCGCCGGCAAGTCCACGCAGGCCGAGGCCCTCGCCGAGTGGATCCGCGGCAAGGGCCACGAGGTCGTGCTCACCCGCGAGCCGGGGGCCACGCCCGTCGGCAAGCGGCTGCGCTCGATCCTGCTGGATGTCTCCTCGGCGGGCCTGTCCCACCGCGCGGAGGCGCTGCTGTACGCCGCCGACCGGGCCGAGCACGTCGACACCGTCGTACGCCCCGCACTGGAGCGCGGCGCGGTGGTCATCTCCGACCGCTACATCGACTCGTCCGTCGCCTACCAGGGCGCCGGCCGCGATCTGTCCCCGACCGAGATCGCCCGCATCAACCGCTGGGCGACCAACGGGCTCGTCCCGCACCTGACCGTCCTGCTGGACGTCTCGCCGGAGACCGCCCGCGAGCGGTTCACCGAGGCGCCGGACCGGCTGGAGTCGGAGCCGGCGGAGTTCCACGCGCGCGTGCGGTCCGGTTTCCTCACGCTGGCCGCCGCCGACCCCGGCCGCTACCTGGTCGTGGACGCCGGCCAGGAGCCCGAGGCCGTCACCACGGTGATCCGGCACCGGCTCGACACCGTGCTGCCGCTGTCCGAGGCCGAGGTCAAGGCCCAGGAGGAGGCCCGGAAGAAGGCCGAGGAGGAGGCCCGCCGCAAGGCCGAGGAAGAGGCCGCGCGCAAGGCGGAGGAGGAGCGCCTGGAGCGCGAGCGCCAGGAGGAGCTGGCCCGGCTGCGCGCCGAGGAGGAGGAACGCAAGCGCCGCGAGCTGGAGGAGGCCCAGCGCCGCGAGGCCGAACGGCAGGCCGAGGAGGCCCGGCAGCGGGCCGCGGAAGCCGCCCGGCGCGCTGAGGAGGAGCGGCAGCGGCTGCTCGCCGAGGAGAAGGCCCGCGCCGAGGAGGAGGCCCGCCGCAGGGCCGAGGAGGAGCGGCGCCGCAAGCAGGCCGAGGAGGAGGCCCGGCTGCGCGCCGAGGAAGAGGCCCGGCAGGCCCGGCTGCGTGCCGAGGAGGAAGCACGGCGCCTGGAGAAGCAGCGCAAGGCAGAGGAGGCGTTGCTGCGCGCAGAGGAGGCCCGTAGGCAGGCGGCCGAGGCAGCGGCGGCGGCCGACACGGCGGCCCGCCGGTCCAGCACACCCCTTCCGCCCGCACCGGGCGTGGCCCCGGACGCCTCGACGGTCCCGACGCCGGTGGTCTCGCCGGGACAGGGCGAGCCGGGCGGCCGTGGGGCGGGTATGGACGAGACGACGGTGCTGCGTCCCGTGGGCGACGAGGCCGGCGAGTCCGAGGCCGGCGGGGCGCAGGGCGCACGGGACGCGCGTGCCGCGCGGTCGGCCGAGCCCGACACGCCCGACGCCGAGGTCACGACCGAGCTGCCGCAGCCGCCGGTTCCGGGGGCGGCGGACGAGACGGCGGTGCTGCCGCCGGTGGTCCCCGGTGCGGCGGACGAGACGGCGGTGCTGCCGCCGGTGGTCCCCGGTGCGGCCGACGAGACGGCCGTACTGCCGCCCGTACGGGATGACGCCCCGGCGGACCGCGTGCCGCCCGGCTTCTTCCGGGACGAGCGGCCCGCCGCGGGTCCCGACGGCTCCGAGGACCGGACGCGCGAGATGCCCCAGATCGACGCCGACGGCACCCCGCGCCGTCGGCCGCGTCCCGACTGGGCCGAGGAGACCCCGCTGGACGACCTGCCGTCGCTGGCGGACGAACTGCTGGGGTCCTACGACGAGCGGGAGTACGGCGATCACGACGAGGAGCGGGGCCGCAGGGGCCGCGGCCGGGGCGGGCGCGGCTGAGCACCGGCCGGCCCCCTGTCGGCCGGACCGCGTTGTCAGTGCCCGCCCGCACAATGGAGGGCAGGAACGCGGAGTGTGACGGAAGGGCGGCGTGCATGACCGTGTGGGACGACCTCGTCGGGCAGGAGAAGGTGAGCGCGGTGCTCGACGCGGCCGCGCGCGACGCCGACGCCCTCGTCACGGCCGCCGCGGCCGACGAGCCGCTGCCCGAGACGTCGAAGATGACGCACGCGTGGCTGTTCACGGGCCCGCCCGGAGCGGGCCGGAACCAGGCGGCCAGGGCCTTCGCAGCGGCTCTCCAGTGCGTCAGCCCCGACCGCGCCCTCGGCGGAGCCCCCGGCTGCGGCTTCTGCGACGGCTGCCACACCGCGCTGCTCGGCACCCACGCGGACGTCACCTCGGTGGCCGCCGTGGGCTCCGAGATCCTGGTGAAGGACATGCGGGACACGGTCCGCAAGTCGTTCACCTCCCCGGCGAACGGCCGCTGGCAGATCATCCTGGTCGAGGACGCCGAGCGGCTGAACGAGAAGTCGGCCAACGCCGTCCTCAAGGCGGTGGAGGAGCCGGCCCCGCGCACGGTCTGGCTGCTGTGCGCCCCCTCCGTCGAGGACGTCCTGCCGACGATCCGCTCCCGCTGCCGCCACCTGAACCTGCGCACGCCGTCCGTGGACGCGGTAGCCGACATGCTCGTACGGCGCGACGGCATCGAACCCGAGGCCGCGGCGGCCGCCGCCCGCGCCACCCAGGGGCACGTCGACCGCGCCAGGCGCCTGGCCACCGACCCGGCGGCCCGCGACCGCCGCGCGGCCGTCCTCAAGCTGCCCCTGCGTCTCGATGAGGTCGGTGCCTGCCTCAAGGCCGCCCAGGAACTGGTCGACGCGGCCGCCGAGGACGCCAAGCAGCTCGCCGAGGAGATGGACGGCAAGGAGTCCGAGGAGCTGAAGGCGGCGCTGGGCGCGGTCCAGGGCGGCCGGCTGCCGCGCGGCACGGCGGGCGTGATGAAGGACCTCGAGGACATGCAGAAGCGCCGCAGAACCCGCACACAGCGCGACAGCCTCGACATCGCCCTCGGCGACCTCACCGCCTTCTACCGCGACGTCCTCGCCCTCCAGCTCGGCTCGAGCGTGGCGATCGCCAACGGAGACGCCGAGGACGCCCTGGAGCGGCTGGCGCGCGGCAGCACCCCGGAGTCCACACTCCGCCGCATCGAGGCGATCGCCGCATGCCGCGAGGCCCTCGACCGCAACGTGGCCCCGCTGCTGGCAGTGGAGGCCATGACCATGGCGCTGCGGGCGGGCTGAACACCGAGGCCGGGAGGCCGACCGACGATGTCACGGGTAAGAAGCCGCCGCCGTTGTCCCTCGTACGAGGCCACTAATCCCACGCACCGCATCCGTGGCGTCGCACAGCGTTACGCTCTCCTGATGCACACCAGGCCATCCCTCCGCCGGACCCGGGGCGCCCGCACCCGGACGTCGGCTCGCCTCACGGCCGCCCTGTTCGCGGCCGCCGCCCTCCTCGTGTCCGCCTGCTCCTCCGGGAGCTCGACGTCGGCGGGCGGTGCGGCGGACGCGGTGCTGGCCGCGCTGCCGCGTGCGACGCCGTCGGCGCTGTTGCCGTACTACTCCCAGCGGCTGCACTGGCGCAGCTGCGGTGCCCCCGGTTTCCAGTGCGCCACGATGAAGGCCCCGCTGGACTACGCCGATCCCGGTGCGGGCGACGTCCGGCTGGCCGTCACCCGCAAGCCGGCCACCGGCAAGGGCAGGCCGCTCGGTTCGCTGCTGGTCAACCCGGGCGGCCCCGGCGGCTCGGCGGTGGGCTACCTCCAGAGTTACGCGGGCATCGGCTACCCGGCCGACGTCCGCGCCCGTTACGACATGGTCGCGGTGGATCCGCGGGGCGTTGCCCGCAGCGAGCCCGTGGAGTGCCTCGACGGCCGCCAGATGGACACGTACACGGAAACGGACCTGACGCCCGACGACCAGCGGGAGCAGAACGCGGTGGTCACGGCGGACAGGACGTTCGCCGAGAGCTGCGGGGCGCATTCGGCGCGGCTGCTGCGGCACGTCTCCACCGTCGAGGCGGCCCGCGACATGGACATCCTACGGGCGGTGCTCGGTGATCCGAAACTGAACTACGTGGGGGCGTCGTACGGCACGTTCCTCGGGGCGACGTACGCGGGCCTGTTCCCGGACCGGGTGGGCCGGATGGTCCTGGACGGCGCGATGGACCCGTCCCTGGACTCCCGGCGGATGAACCTGGACCAGACGGCCGGCTTCGAGACGGCGTTCCAGGCGTTCGCGAAGGACTGCGTACGGCACTCCGACTGCCCGCTCGGCAGCAGCGGCACGTCGCCGGCGCAGGTCGGCGACCACCTCAGGGCGTTCTTCCGGAAGCTGGACGCGCACCCCATCCCGGCGGGCGACGCGGACGGCCGCAAGCTGGGCGAGTCGCTGGCCACGACCGGGGTGATCGCCGCGATGTACGACCAGGGCACCTGGGAGCAGCTGCGCGAGGCGCTGACCTCGGCGATGAGGAAGAACGACGGCGCGGGCCTGCTCGCGCTCTCCGACAGCTACTACGAACGTGACGCCGACGGCCACTACAGCAACCTGATGATGGCCAACGCGGCCGTGAACTGCCTGGACCTGCCGCCCGCCTTCACCGGCTCCGAGCAGGTCGACAAGGCCCTGCCCGCCTTCGAGAAGGCGTCCCCGGTCTTCGGCGACGGCTTGGCCTGGATGTCGCTGAACTGCGCGTACTGGCCGGTGAAGGCCACGGGTGAGCCGCATCGCATCGAGGCGAAGGGTGCGGCGCCGATCGTGGTGGTGGGCACCACCCGCGACCCCGCGACCCCCTACCACTGGGCCCAGTCCCTGGCCCACCAGCTCTCCTCGGGCCGCCTCCTGACGTACGCCGGTGACGGCCACACCGCCTACGGCCGCGGCAGCACCTGCATCGACACGGCGATCAACACCTACCTGCTCCGCGGCACCCCGCCCACCGAGGGAAAACGCTGCTCTTAGCCCCTGCCACACCCCGGCCGCCCGCCCCGGAACCCCCGCTCCCGGGGCGTGGTCGGAGCACCCCCAGAAACTGTGTAGACTTACCGAAGTTGCCGATCGCACCATAGTGCGGACGGCGCGCCGCCTTAGCTCAGATGGCCAGAGCAACGCACTCGTAATGCGTAGGTCTCGGGTTCGAATCCCGAAGGCGGCTCCATTGAAGCCCAGCTCAGACGGTGTCCGAGCTGGGCTTTTGCTTTCAGCGGATCCGACGGCGGCGCATGGAGCGTGCCGCACGGGTGTCGGTGGTCTCACTTCTGGTCTCAGTGGAGCCAGGAGCCGGGGCCGACGGAGGCGACTGCGGCGGCACGAAGAATTCGCCCATCCGCCGCATAGCGTCCTTGGACAGGTGGGACCGGCCCTTGACGTACCGCCGGGTCTGACTGATCTGCGTGTGCCGCAGGATCTCCATGATCGTGGGCATGTCGACGCCCAACTCGTTCAGAATCGTGCCGGCGGTGTGGCGGCTCCCGTCGTACAGGCGCCGGTCATCGATCCCGGCCTCCTTGAGTAGTTCCTTGAACTCGTCGTAGTCGGCGCGCGGATCCAGTGGCCGGCCGTCCGGGCGCGAGAACACGACGTCGTGCTCCTGCCACAGTTCCCCGGCGGCGGCCCGCATCTCTTCCTGTTGGGCCTTGTGGTCGTGCAGGAAGGGAACGAAGACGGGTGGGATCGGCACGGCGTTCCGGCTCTTCTTGGTCTTGGGCCGGGTGAAGGTGAGTCCACCCTCCTTGCGCTCGGGGCAGGCGCTCGCATGCCTCCTGCACGTCTTGGCGCACGGCTTCGGGCAGCCACGCTTGTAGCCCTTGTGCGCGGTGCAGTCCGGCGGGCACGGCTCGAAGCGGTGCAGACGCCCACCGCAGGCGTGGGGGTCGTCGCAGCCGTGCCGCCATGTGAGGCGCTGAAGCTGCCACTCGGGGCGGAACAGCTCCGCGTCCAGGTCCACGTACGACCAACGCAGCCCGAGCGTCTCGCCTTGCCGGAACCCCATGCCGACACCGACGATCCACCGCATGAAGGTAGGCCGCTTCGCCGCGGCTTCGAGGAACGCCTTGGCCGCTGTAGCTGTCCGGGCTCCTGGCCAGGGCGATGCGGTCCAGCAGGGCGGCTTTGCGTAGCCAGAACTCACGGCCCAGGGGGACGTGGCAGGGGGTGCGGGCGATGGCCTGGACGGTCCAGGCGATCTCGTCGCTGATGCTGGGGGCGGTGGCGTATGCCTGCTCGGGTGTCGGCCAACGTGTGAGGCGGGGCGGTGGTCGGCGGTGACGTACAGCCGCACCCGCTCACCCTGGCGGGTGGGGTAGCGGCGTACCGGGCCGGCGGTGAAGGCGGTGCTGAGCATGGTGGCGACGCGGCCGGCGTCGGCCGGCTCACAGATGGCGCAGATCTCGAACACAAACTGTCCCTTCGTGGTACAAGTTGGACATGGCGGATGGGCGGCGGACGACCGGGCGTTTGCGGTCTGCGGAGGCACGCCGCTGGGTGAGGTTCGGCTTGGCGGTGCTTGGCTTCGGCGGCGCCGCTGTTGTCGCGCACTTGTGGCTGGGACAGTCATGGCGCGATGTCCTGCTGATGGCCGCTTCGCTGGCGTTCGTGTGGGTGGTCGTCCAAGAGGCCCTGGAGGGCAGGCGCCGTGGGCGGACTGGGCGGCGGGACCGTTGAAGGTCAGCCGTGGAAGTGGTTCCGCTTGAAGATCGCCTTGCGGATGTTGACCGTGGTTCCGCCACCGTGGTCGCGCGTGCTGAAGACCTGCACGGCGATCCATCCGCCGAAGATGACGGCGGCGAGCGTGATGAGCTGGGTGATGAGCGCGGTCAGGGCGGTGATGAAGGTGGTGAGCAGCAGCAGCCCGCCGCACACGGCGAGGAATCGCGCTAGAGCTGGGTCTGCCAGACGATGCGATTCTCGTCGAGACTCAAGCCCGCAATACCGGCCAGAACATCACGTTCTCCCGTGCCTTGCTCGAAGAGCGGGGGTGTCCTCGTCTCGTCTGTGCTGTTGGTTCGTAAGCCGTACGAGGAACATCGCACCTACGCGACGGCGCGCAAGCTATGGCCTGAAGTCGAGTGGGTCAGCTCCTCTACTCAAATGACGCTCCCCGAATACGTCGACTCGACCCAGAATGAGCGCCTCGTCATTGACACGCTGGTGTATCCCACATTCCGCATGCGTCGCCGGCTCCCTGGCGTGCGCCATGTCGTCACCGCCATCGGCTGACACCAGCAGCGTGCCTCACCCCCGTGCGCCCGTGAAATTCGTAGGTTGACGTCACACTCAGTCGCACTGGAGACACTCTTGCGCACACACAGTCGCACCCTCGCAGTCACCGCCTCCGCCCTTGTCATTTCCGCGATGCTGAGCGCGTGTCAAAAGGAGTCCGACACCCCGCTGACAGCAGACGGCACCGCCGCGCCGACGGGCTCCTCGGCACCTTCCGCTAGAGAGAGCCCGACGGGCACGACCGCTCGGCCAAAGGGGAGCAGCACCGCAAGGACGCAGACCAAGAAGCATGTACTGGTGAACGCTCCTGTCGTGGCCGGCATGACGGACGAGGGCATCGAGCCTGCCGAATTCCCCCTCACCCAGAAGGACCTGCAGCCTGGCGAGAGCCTTGTCAAGAAAAGTTGGTTGTACACCCCGAAGTCCAGAATCAACTTCGTCGGCGTCGGAGGTGTCAGCGGCGATCCGGCGAAGATGAACGACTACGTTCTCCGCAAGATGGTCGATTGGTCCCGCGCAAAGACTCCGCTCAACTGGACTCACATGGCGGCCGGGCCGCTGGGCGGCACGGTCGAGTGCGCTTACACAACCGTGTTCTCGAACGACAAGCAGACCATCTGCTCGTGGGTCGACGACTACACGGTAGGGGTCGCGCTCATCCCGACCACGCTCGGAGAGAGCGCGACAAAGTTCAAGGCCATGCGCGCCGACCTGGAGAAATGAGGCCTGCGGACGAGCCGGCGACCTCACCGATCGAAGCCATCGTCATGGTGCCATGGAAGACCGCGGACACCCTCAGACCAAGATCGGACAACTCGTAATGCGTAGGTCGCGTTTGCTGTCGCCCGTCCCCATCAGCGCGATGTCGTAGACCTTCACCGGCCGCTTGGGCCGGACAGAGGGACCGTGATCACTGGACGGGCTGGCGAGGATCACTGGACGGGCTGGCGAGGGCGTACGTCACGACACCCCCCCGGCACCACCGCACCGAGCGTGAGCCAGGCTCTGCGCTTGAACCCCAGGGCGCAGACCCCCGGCGCTGCTGGGTGGGGCGCATCAGCCGATAGCGATGCGGGGGTGGGCGCCCGGCTGGATCCAGGACATGATGCGGTCCATCGTGGCGCGGGGTACTGAGACGCAGCCGGCCGTCGCCCCCGACCCGTTGACGTGGAGGAAGATTCCGGCGCCGCGGCCGGGGGTGGCGGGCCAGCGGTTGTAGTTGATGACGAGGGCTTCGGCGTACTGGGTGGGGTGGTCGATGAGGTGTTCGCTGCCGCGGTCGCCGGACTCGGTGAGCGGGAAGTCGGCGCCTTCCGTGCTGTGCATGTTGTTGTAGTACTTCGACTGGGGGTCCTCGTCCCACCAGTCGTCGTTGGACACGACGTGGTACGGCATGCTGGTGCCGCTCGACTCGACCCCGAACCCCTCGGTGATGGTGTACGTGCCGGAGGGGGTCGTCCACGTGCCCTGCTGACGGGTCGACCCGTTGACCACCCCGTTCGACCCGACCCGTGCGGCGCTCGTGCTGAACTGCGCCTTCCAGCCGGCCGCCCCCTTGGCCCAGGCGGTCACCGTGGCGTAGGAGCCGGCGGCCCTGACCGTGATGATCTGGGTGGCGCTGCCGACCTCGACGGGGACGGGGAAGTCGGGTGCGGTGCCCGTCGTGCTCTGCTGCCCGGTGCCTCCCGATCCCGTGCTGCCGGTGCCTCCACCGCCGCTTCCGGTGTGCCCGGTGACGCCGTGGGAGTTGCCCCCGGTGGGCGAGGCGCTGCGGTGGGCGGTGGCGGATGCCGAGGGCGAGACGGAGGCTGAGCCCGAGGCGGAGGGGGAGGGGGAGGCGGAAGCGCTTGCGGACGTGCTCGGCGTGGCGGAGACACTGGTGCCGTCCGCCGCCACCTGTTCGGCACCACCGGTCTGGCTCCCGTCCTTGCCGCAGCCGGAGACGAGCAGGAGTGCGCCACCGACGGCGGTCACGGTGATGAGTCTTCGGGTACGAGCCGGGCGCTTTGATTCGGAGTGGTGTCCGGTGTCGCGGAAGCGGGGCGAGGGCGGCAGGAGCGGGCGGAGCATCGAGGAACCTTTCAACTGATCGGGCCGGCAGCGGGGAAAGCGGCCGGCCGGCGCGGAGGGCTGTGCCGCGTTGCGACGGTCCTACGGTCGGGGCCGGTGGGCGGGAGATCTGCGCGGACTGCGAGCGCGGAGATGTTCCGGCCTGCCGGTGGGTCATGACGGGCGCCGTGGTGCGCCGACTCAGTTCTGGGTGGCCTGTGCGGCAGGGAGTGGGCCGGAGCAGGTGGCGCGGCCGAAGCGGCCGGTGGCGGTGGCGCTTTGGACGTGCTGGCCGCGGATGGCGAGGGTGCAGCGGGCCTGTCCGCCCTTCGCGCCGAGGACGATGCTGACGCTTGGTTCCTTGCCGAGTGGGACGTCCACCGTCTTGTGCCACGGCAAGGCGGCCGCTTTGACCACGATGGCATTGCCGGAGGTGCTGCGCGCCTGGTAGGTGAGGTCGGCGGTGCCGGTGCCGGTCACCTCGTAGCTGACGGCCGCGGTGG
Source organism: Streptomyces sp. NPDC030820 (assembly GCF_055572075.1). Taxonomy (NCBI): domain Bacteria; kingdom Bacillati; phylum Actinomycetota; class Actinomycetes; order Kitasatosporales; family Streptomycetaceae; genus Streptomyces; species Streptomyces sp. NPDC030820. The sequence continues at coordinate 101,780 of NZ_JBVIEB010000015.1, read as the reverse complement.
GGACCTGGTGATGTGAAGCGCCGTCCCGGCCGGTGCCGCTGTTGAGGATCCCGTACAGCACCATCCCGCCGCACGCCGCCAGCAGCGTGCCACCGATGAGGAGGCCGAGGCGGTCGGGGCGGCCGGGGCGCGCCGTCCGGCTCACCTCGCCCGAAGCGCCCGGCTCTTCCGGCTTCGACGTCGATTCCGGCATTTCAGCTGCCGCGGTTTCGCCGCCCATGAACGTCCCCCTCGGAATTCCAGGATGTGTGGGTGCTCGCATTTGGAACCGGGCGGTTATACACGATTCCCGCCACCGATTTCCAGCGGGGGGAAATATCGGACATTCAGGCTGTGCCATGTGCTCCGCGTCTGACCTGATTTGGCGTCAACTGCTTGCTATGTCTCGCCACTTGACTTCGGGTGCTCGACGTGACTAGAACCACGGCGCCGCTTTCTATGCCCTGTCATTTGTGCAGGTCAGATGGCTTTTCAGTGGCATGTTTAGGTCACGAGAGACAAGGAAATGATTCGGTGATACCGAGAGCAGGCAGGCTGATTTCCTGCCTGGTGGTAGCCGCGGTCACAAGTGCCGCGCTGCCCCAAGTCGCGTATGCGGCGCCCGCATCCGGCGGTGGCGGCAAGGGAATTGTCGACACCTTCAAGGGATGGTTTTCGGGCGACGATGACAATGACAGACCGAAGCTGGACAAGCCGCCCTCCCACAACGAACTCGGGATGGCGGACCGGCAGAAGCTGCCGAAGGGGAAGAGGGCGCCCAAAGCCAGGCGCGTCCGGGAGCTGACGAGCCGCCGGACGCCGACCGCGCGCTTCTGGCAGCTGTCCGACGGTCGTGTCCAGGCCGAGCTGTCCGCGCAGCCGACGTCCTACCGGGACGGGAAGTCGAAGTCCTGGAAGGCCATCGACACGTCGGTGCGCGCCTCGCAGGCGAAGGGCTTCGAGTACGCCAACACGACGAACGACGGCCGTAGCTGGTTCGGTTCCGACACCCGCCGTCTGGTCCGTTTCCAGTCGCCGGACGGCCGGTCGGTCACCCTGGGCCTCGAAGGCGCCGGCAAACACCTGACGCCGAAGGCCAAGGACTCGACGGTCCGCTACGAGGACAAGGCGCACGGGGCCGAGCTGTCCTACGGCGTCGGGCGCGGCCGGGTGAAGGAGAACATCACCCTTGCCGAGCGCCCGGACGGCCCGTTGAAGTTCACCTTCACCCTGGACACGGCCGGGCTCACCCCGAAGGCGCGCAAGGACGGCTCGATCGCGCTGTACGGGGAGCTGCCCAACACGCCGGTGATGGTGATCCCGGCGCCGTTCATGACGGACGCGAAGAAGGCGGACAAGTCCGTCTTCGGCCAGACGTACAGCACCAAGGTCACCCAGAAGCTGAGCCGTTCCGGCAAGTCCTGGAAGGTGACGGTCACCCCGGACGCGAAGTGGCTGGCCTCCAAGGACCGCCAGTATCCGGTGGTGATCGACCCGACGATCACGATCGCGCCGAGTCCCACGGACTCCCAGGATGTCATGGTCCTGTCGGATCAGTCGTCGACGAACTTCAACACCAGCTGGAAGCTGGCGGTCGGCAAGACGGACACCGGTATCGCCCGCTCGCTGATCAAGTTCCCGCTGTCGGAGATCCCGTCGGGCACGAAGATCGACTCGGCGCGCCTGGAGATGTACTACGACCAGGCGCACACCACCAACGCCAATGACGTCACCATCGGCGCCTACCGGGCGACCGGCGCCTGGGACGAGTCGACGGCGACCTGGGCCAACACCAGCTCGCTGGTGGGTGAGCAGTCCGGCACCACCGTCCAGGTCGACGACGGCGACGCGGGCACGACGGCGGCGACCGGCAGCTGGCCGGCGTCCACGTCGTCGCTGACGCAGTACGCGATCGGCAGCGACTACCACTACAACAAGGACTCGGTCGCCGGGGACACCTACACCTGGCAGCCGCGTCTTCCGGAGACCGACTCCTACCGGGTCGACGTGCACTACGTGGCGGCCTCGGACCGCGCGACGAACGCGCCGTACACGGTGACGGGCAGCGGCGGGTCCACGACCTACACGGTGAATCAGCAGTCGGGCACCAACGGTGTGTGGACGTCGCTGAACGGCGGCAACAAGATCGCCTTCGCGCAGGGCACGGCCGGCAAGGTCGTCCTGGGCGACGGACCGGCCTCCACGACCACCTCGGTGATCGCGGACGCGGTGCGCTGGGTGAACCCGGCGACGATCGTGAAGAAGGCCGGCGACTACAACCTGTGGCACAAATTCCCGGTCACCGACACCGTGCAGCAGTGGCTGGACGGCACTTCGGCCAACAACGGCTTCGTCCTCAAGGCCACGGACGAGTCCTCCACCGCCCCGACCGGCGGCCCGCGCTACGAGTCGGGCGACGGCGACTACGGCGGTGAGACCTCCACCATCCCGCGGCTGACGGTCACCTACGGCGCGGTCGGCACGACGCTGGACTCGCCGACGGTGATCCACTCCACGGGCCCGGAGCTGTCCTGGCCGGCGTACCAGAACAAGAGTGGCGACTCGGGGCTGGACATCGCCCAGTACGAGCTGTACCGCTCGACGCAGCAGGCGTTCACGCCGTCGGCGTCGACCCTGGTGGCGCCGATCGACAAAGCAGCGACGGCGTACACGGACACCACCGCGACCCCGACGCCGGACTCGTCCTCGGTGGAGATCGGACGGTCGTACTACTACCAGATCGCGGTGCGGACGAAGAACGGGCAGCTGCTCGGCTCGCCGACGCGGATCGTGGGCGTGCCGAAGGCGGGCCGCACGATGCGCCTGATCCAGGGCACCTCCGGGGTCACGGACACGACTCTGGCTTCGGGGCAGCCGACCACCAACGAGGACGCCATCACGTCCTACGGGGTCGGCCAGAAGTGGCTGGAGGTGGGTAACAACTCCACCACCTACGGCAAGGCCCGGGCAGCGCTGAAGTTCGACACGTCGAGCATTCCGTCCTCGGCGACGGTACTGGAGTCGCGCCTGTTCATGTGGGGCGCGGAGACCACGACCGGCTCCAACGGCGCCATCTACGAACTGCACGGCCTGACGAAGAACTTCAACGAGACCCAGGCCACCTGGAACAACGCCACGTCCACCACCGCGTGGACCACGGCGGGAGGCGACTACTCGGCCACTGTCTCCGACACTGTCGGCTCCGTCTCGGATGTGGGTCGGCACTGGTGGGACGCGACCGGCCTGACCCAGGGCTGGATCACCACTCCGTCCTCCAACCACGGCGCGCTGGTCAAGCTGAAGGACGAGTCGACGACGGGTCCCCAGGAGCGCACCCTGTTCCTGTCCTCGGAGGCGTCCGACCCGCAGCTCGGCCCGCTGCTGCGCGTGATCTACGTCGACTCCACGACGTCCGACACGTACTACGCGCCGACCACCCCGTCCCGCATGACCCCGAACTCCACGTACACGGTGGACTTCACGGTCACCAACACCACCAACGCGGCTTGGGCATCGGGTGAGCGGGTGCTGTCGTACACCTGGAAGCTCCCTGACGGTACGGACGTCACGACGGGCGGCAACCAGCTGTCCACGGCGATCCCCGCCCTGAACCCGGGCCAGTCGGCGACGATCCAGGCCCAGGTGGCCACGCCGATCAACTCCGACTCGGGCAACAAGCGCACCGACTACGTGCTGGGCTGGGACGTCAAGAAGGTCTCCGACGGCAGCTGGCTGTCGGCGACGAACACCTCGATCCAGCCGCTGAAGCAGGACGTGGCGGTGGAGGACCCGACCTCCGACACCCTGGGCCTGGAGAAGTTCTACTCCTACACCGGCAAGAACACCGGCGCCGGCTCCACGGTGATGAACAACCTCGCCTCCGGCAACACCGTGTGGTCGTACAACGCGTTCTCCAACCCGGGCCGCGGACTGACGACGTTCGCGCGCTTCTCCTACAACTCGCTCGACACGAGCGACACGGTCTCGGGTGCGGGCTGGTCGGCACAGCTCGCCGGACCGATCCGGCTCGGGGCTCCGCTGGACTTCCACCCCAACCCCAACCCGACGGAGATACGCCTCCCGGACGGTGACGGCACCACGCACGTCTTCACCAAGCAGTCGGACGGCACGTGGAAGGCCCCGGCGGGCGTGCACTACCAGCTGACGATGAAGGCGAACCTGGACTGCACCCCGGACAAGGACCCGGTCCCGGACGCCTGGACGCTGCTGCGCCCGGACGGCACGCGCTTCCTCTTCGGCTGCGACGGCTATCTGACCTCGGTGGTCGACAAGAACGGCAACACGCAGACGTACACGTACGAGGAGCGCAAGTCCAACAACAAGCCGACCAAGTTCCTCACGTACATCACCGACCCCGCCGGCAGGCAGTCCCTGACGGTCGACTACTACAAGAAGGGCGACGCGTCGTACGACTACATCGACGACACCGGCGCCAAGGTCACCGGCAGCAACCTGACCAACTCCCAGATCTACGACCACATCAAGTCCGTCACGGACATCTCGGGCCGCAAGATCTCCTTCTACTACACGACAAAGGGCCAGCTCGGCCAGTTCGTGGACGGTGACGGCTCCTCCCAGCCGAAGACCTTCAAGTTCACCTACGACGCCACACAGGGCAACAAGAACGTCAAGCTGGTCACGATCACCGACCCGCGCGGTCATGACACCAAGCTGGCGTACTACGCCCCGCAGACCGGCGACAACCCGGCCTACCACTGGTGGACGAAGACGATCACCGACCGTCTGAACGACACGACGGACTTCGCGTACGCGGCGGACAGCTCGAACACGAAGTTCACCGACACGACGGTCACGGACGCCGAGTCCCATGCCACGCAGTACGTCACCGACGACTTCGGCCGCCCGGTCCAGACGACCGACGCCAAGTCCGAGACGACCAAGATGTCGTGGGACGCGGACAACAACGTCACCTACCTGGAGGAGGCCAACGGCGCCAGAACCGCCTACTGCTACGACCCCAAGACGGGCTATCCGCTGCACCAGTGGGACGCGGAGACGACGAAGTCGTGGACCTCGTTCAACCCGACCGACTACTGCAACGCGTCCAGCTACCCGGCGAACGGCTCGGCGTACCAGTACCAGACGCGGGCGGACGGCTACGCGGCCGACCTGTACACCAAGACCTCTCCGGAGGGCCGCACCTGGCAGTTCGGCTACGACTCGTTCGGCAACCTGACGTCGGTCACGGACCCCAAGGGCGTCGCGACGTCGACGGCGGGTGACTACACCACGAAGTACAGCTACGACTCGTACGGTGAGCTGACCTCGGTGACGGACGCCGACGGGCACCCGCCGACGACGTACAGCGACTTCGGCCCGACCGGCTACCCGGCGACGATCACGGATCCGCTGAACAACCCGACATTGTTCCAGTACGACGTGCGAGGCCAGGTCACCCAGGTCACCCAGGTCGTCGACGCCCACCAGATAGTGACCACGCAGACGTACGACACGTTCGGCCGTCCGCTGGTCAGGACGGTGCCGAAGGAACCGGGTGTCCTGATCACCACGCCGGCCCCGGAGTACGACGCCAACGACAACGTCACCAAGTCGACGGCGCCCAACGGCGCGGTGTCCACGGCCGTGTACGACGAGGCGGACGAGATCACCTCGGCCACGGCGCCCAAGGACACCTCCACGTCGGACGACCGGGTGACGACCTACACGTACGACAAGGTCGGCAACCTGAAGACCACGACGGAGCCCAAGGGCACGCTGACCACGTCGGACACGACGGACTACGTCACGACGAACAACTACGACGCGATCAACCAGCTCACGTCGGTGGTGAACGCCGACAGCGACAAGATCTCGTACGAGTACGACAACGTCGGCAACGTCGTCACGGTCATCGACCCGGTCAAGAACGCCACGACCGACACGACCGACTACACGACCAAGACGGCCTACGACCTGGACCACCGGGTCACGGCGGTCACGGACGCGGCCGGCAAGACGACGAAGAAGTCCTACGACAAGGACGGCCTGGTCGTCTCCACGACGGACGCGGAGAACAACACCACGCTCATCACCTACGACGAGCGAGGCAAGCAGACCGAGGTCCAGGTGCCGCACGACGGTACCTCGCCGATCACGTACCGCACGACGAAGTACGAGTACGACCAGGTCGGCAACGTCACCAAGGTCCTCACCCCGCGCTCGGTGGACGCGGGCTCGACGGACGCGTTCACCCAGCGCACGGAGTACGACGCGCTGAACCGCCCGGTCAAGCAGTACCAGCCCTACGACCCGAACGACACCCGCTACAACGACCCGAACGTCTACACCCAGACCACCTACGACGCGATCGGCCGGGTGGCATCGACGTCGCTGCCGCCGTCGGAGGGCCAGACGGTCCGCAACACCACCAGCTACGCCTACTTCGACAACGGGTGGGTGAAGTCCTCCACGGACCCGTGGGACATCGTCACCACCTACGACTACAACGACCTGGGCCAGCAGACGGCCCGGACGCTGACATCGGCGGGTGGCTCGTCCAACCGCACGATGAACTGGTCCTACTACCCCGACGGCAAGCTCAAGTCCCGCTCCGACGACGGTGTTCCGGTCGGCAAGGACGTGGTCCTGGTCGACAACTCCGACGCCCAGAACACATCGTCCACGGGCACGTGGACGTCGGGGGACACGACGGGTCAGGAGGGTTACGACCACGTCACGCACGCGGCGGGTACGGGCACGGACTCGTTCACATGGACGCTGAACGTCCCCGCGGACGGCACGTACGAGGCGTTCGTGAAGTTCCCGGCGGTGTCGGGTGCGGCGACGGCGGCGAAGTACACCCTCACCCACGACGGAGGAACGACCGACAAGACGATCGACCAGACGACGGGCGCGGGCACCTGGGTGTCACTGGGCTCGTACGCCTTCAGGCAGGGCAACGCGGCCAAGCTCCAGCTGTTCGAGAACAGCGGCGGCACCGTGGTCGCCGACGGCGTGAAGTTGGTGCGCGACAACTCGGCCGACACCGACAACGAGCAGAAGTCGTTCACGTACTCCTACGACGCGAACGGGAATCTGACGTCGATCGGTGATGCCTCATCCGGTGCTCAGATCGACAACTACGGCATCACCTACACGGGCCTCAACCAGATCCAGAAGGTGACCGAGTCACTGAACGGCACGGTGAAGAAGTCGACGTCGTTCACGTATGACCCTGATGGTCAGACGACGACGGTCGACCACCCTGACCAGTACTCCAAGTACACCTACGACCTGCGGGAAATGGTCAAGACCGTCTCGGTGGGCACCAGCGCGACGGACACCAGCCCGAAGGTGACGTCGTACACGTACACCGACCGCGGCCAGCAACTGCAGGAGTCGAAGGCCAACGGCAACACCGTCGACTACACCTACTACCTCGACGGCCCGGTCAAGTCGACCACGGAGAAGAAGGGCGACGGCACCCTCGTCGCTTCGCACACCTACGCATACGACCCGAACGGGAACAAGGCGCAGGACGTGGCGAAGAAGATGAACGCCGACGACCACACGGCGTATCTGTCATCGACGACGGACTACACCTACGACCCGGCCGACCGGCTGGCCAAGGCGGTGAAGACCGGCAACGGCGCGGACACCGAGACCTACGTCCACGACGACAACGCCAACGTCATCAGCCAGACCGTCGGCGGCACCACAACCGCCTACACCTACGACCGCAACCGTCTGCTCACGGCCACCACCGGCGGCACGACGGCGGACTACAACTACGACCCGTTCGGCCGGACGGAGTCGGTGACCTCGGGCGGCAAGGTCATCGAGCGGAGCGTGTACGACGGCTTCGACCACGTCGTCGAGTCCCAGAAGATGGACTCGACGGGCGCGATGAAGTCGACGACGTACACCTTCGACCCGCTCGACCGCACCACCTCGGAGACCGCGAACGGCAAGACCACGGACTACGAGTACCTGGGCCTGTCGGACGAGGTCCTGGACGAGAAGGTCGCCGGCACCCTCAGTAAGTCCTACCAGTACAGCCCGTGGGGCGAACGTCTGTCGCAGATCAAGTACAACAGCGACGGCACGACGGAGGACGGCTACTACGGCTACAACAGCCACACCGACGTCGAGACCCTCACGGACAAGAACGGCGACACGAAGGCCACGTACGGCTACACCGCCTACGGCGCCGACGACAAGTCCGAGTTCACCGGCATCGACAAGCCCGACGCCGCGGACCCGACGAAGGAGGCGTACAACCCGTACCGCTTCAACGCCAAGCGCTGGGACGCCCAGTCGGGGACGTACGACATGGGCTTCCGCGACTACGACCCGGGGCTGAACCGCTTCACCACGCGGGACATGTACAACGGTGCCCTCGCCGACATGCACCTCGGCACCGACCCGTACAGCGGAAACCGGTACGCGTTCGGCGGCGGCAACCCCACCAGCTTCGTCGAACTCGACGGGCACACCAGTTGCGACGTCACCGGTATGTGCGGCGGTGTCTACCGCGAAACCCCGATGATCAAGCACGAGGAAGCGGAGACCGGTACTGGTGGGTGCGGCTCTCCGGGGTTCATCGGTCCGTGCCCGGTAACTGCACAGCCCCCCAAGGCAGCCGCCGCCGGTGGCAGCTGGAGTACCACGCACTACATGGCTCAGCTGATCATGTGGGATTGGCTGGAGGCTCAGGCAACTGCCAAGTACGGGCCGTCGGGCGGCTGGCGCGTTCAGATGGAAGCGCCCATTGCCGGCGGGTCCAAAGAGGGCACGGGCAACGAGGGTGCTGCCGACATCACCTACCAGGACGGAAACACGCTCTACGTCTGGGAGCTCAAGCACAAGGCGAAAATGCCGTGGACCGGCAGCCGTCCACCTGCCGAGGCCTACGGAAAGTTTGATGTCCAGTGGTACATCAACGCGATGAAGAAGGATCCGCGGTACAGCGGGCTTGACATCAAGCCTGGATTCAAGCTGCCGCATCCGCTCATCGGACCGGGGTCGAAGCGGGGACAGTTCCTGGAACTGGACAACTCCGATTTCTTCGAAGACAGTGGTCCCGGAGTCGTCACCTACCAGGAGTTCTACATGAGGACGACATACCCGGAACCGCCACCGGTTACGGTTCCCGAACCGGTCAAGGTCGGAGCGGGTGTTGCGGCGCTGGGTGGCGCGCTGTGGTGGGTCGGTAAGCTGGCCTCACCGGCTTGCGGGCCGGCCGCACCCGTCTGCGCGGTTGTGCTCTAGCTCGACACATTCCCGGTCGGGCGCATCGCGGATGCGCCCGACCGGGCCCCAGATTCCCCCTAAGTGATGTGTGGACGAATGGAGTTCTCGTGGGAGCATCCAGGTGGATTTACTTCACCGATGAGGTTCGTGACCCTCAGACCGCGCTGAATGAGCTCCGCGAGCAAGTGTTTCAGCAGTCCTGGCGCCATCAGGAACCGTCGCTGGAGACGCTTGCTGATCTGATGGAGAGCGGAATCCTGGAAGAGGAAGGCGGCACGCATTCGATCATCGATGTCGATCGGGTCATCGAGACGGCGGATCCTGACTACGAGGAGGACGGTGCGGTAAGAATTGTCTCACCTGCGGAAATGGTCGAGTACTTTGGTGAGGAGAAGCCCACGCGCGAGCTGATCGAGCGCGTGTACAAAACCTCGGCCTCAGATCTCCCCCCCATGTTCCGCGGCTCGGGCTGCTGCGCCCCGGTGCACAACGAGCAGGGAAATCCCGTAGGGTTGGTGTTCTGGGGAATGACGGGAGACTGACGTATGCGTCCTTTCTTCCTCTCGAGAGCAAGACGCCAAACCGCACTGTCGCGTCTCCTGGTCGCCGAAAATCTCCCACCGGGATGGCGCCTGGTGGACGAACGCACCTGGTGGACCGGGCGAAAAGGGAGGTCCACCGCGTGGGGTGAGCGGGCACGAAGAAATGGCAGCGTCACCGCTTGGCGGTCGTTCCATGACGGCAAGGCGCGCTGGATCTGGATTCAGACCGTCCCTCTGGCCACTGCCGAGGATGCTGTTGACGCTCTTCAGGCAGTGAGCCAGCGCCTGATGGCCAATCTGTCCGCCACGGTACGTGTGGTCGGCGAACGGGACGTCGACATTCCGCCGATTGACGGCTCGAGTGCCGTTTGGGCGCGGGAGCAGCAGGTCCGTCCCCTCGACGGTGCGGGAGGCGACGGAGTCTCGTTGCTCCTGGCAGCTGCAGTCGGCAGCGACGTACTCGTCCTCGGTCTCAGCGGAGAACCCTCCTGGGACTGGAGCTCGGCACATGACATCGCATCGCGGCAGGCTGCCCTGCTCGCCTCGTGACTCGACAGGCAAGGGTGCGAGCCAAGGCACCCTGCCGGTGCGGCCGACAGACGGCCCGCACGCCCTGGGGTTCCTTGTGTTACGGCGGAGAAGCGGGTCCGCGGTGCCGATCACGGCACGCCCACCCGGAGGGGATCGTGGCCGGTGGACGAGGGATGTAGTCACCACTCGGTTTCCACGCCAGGACAAACGCGGAGCAAAGGGGCTGCAAAGTGAATCGGGGTCGGGTGAACCCGAGGATCTGAGGCAACATCTTGGTGAACGGTGGGCGCCGCGCGGTCAGGGCGCGGTGCCGCCGGCGGCCGGATGGGGTGAGGGACGTGGTGGAGCCGAGGATCGCCGTAGCCGTGGTGACCATGGGCAACCGGCCCGCCGAGGTCGATGCCCTGCTGGAGTCCGTGGCCAAGCAGGACCTCGCCCCCGCCCGTATCGTGATCGTCGGCAACGGCTGCCGGCTGCCCGAGTTCGCCCGCCGGCTCTCCCTGCCCGGCGAGGTCACCACCATCGACGTGGAGGAGAACCTCGGCTGCCCGGGCGGCCGCAACGTCGCCCTCGCCCGTCTGCGGGAGTACGACGACGTCGATGTCGTCGTGGAACTGGACGACGACGGGCTGCTCGTCGACGCCGATGTGCTGCGGCGCGTACGGGACCTGTACGCCGCCGACCCGCGCCTCGGCATCGTCGGCTTCCGCATTGCCGACGAGCACGGCGAGACCCAGCAGCGGCACGTACCCCGCGTGGGCAAGTCGGATCCGCTGCGCGGGGGTTACGTCACCGGGTTTCTCGGCGGCGGGCACGCCCTGCGCATGGCGATGCTGGCCGAGACGGAGGACTGGCCCGCCGAGTTCTTCTTCGCGCACGAGGAGACCGACCTCGCCTGGCGCGCCGCCGACGCCGGCTGGAAGATCCTCTATGCCCCCGAGCTGCTGCTCCAGCACCCCAAGACCTCGCCGGCCCGGCACGCCATCTACTACCGCGTCAACGCCCGCAACCGGGTCTGGCTCGTGCGGCGCCGGCTGCCGTTGCCGCTCATCCCCGTGCACCTCGGGGTCTGGACGCTGCTCACCCTCGCCCGCACGCGCTCCTCTGCGGGGCTGAAGGCGTGGTTCGGCGGGTTCGTGGAAGGCCTGCGGAAACCGGCCGGCGAGCGTCGGCCCATGCGCTGGCGGACGGTGTGGCGGCTGACCCGGCTGGGACGTCCGCCGGTGATCTGAGGCGCGGGGCGCCGGTCGGCGAGCCGAGGTACGAGGCCCTTGTCGGTGGGAGCCGTCATCGGTGGGACGCGCTGGGCGTGTTCGCCCGTGGGCTGAGGCGCGGGGGGTGGGTGCGCGCTCTCGTCGGTGGGCTGTGCTCCTCGTCGGTGGGCCGTGCTCCTCGTCGGTGGGCCGTGCTCCGCACCTCCGTCGATCGCCTGACCGGCGGGAACGGGACGGGGCCCCGGGCGTTCACCTCCGCCGACCGGGGCCCCTGCGTCCCCGGACCCGGCCTACGGCGACACTCCCCCGAGTTACGCGACATACGCGCGCGCCGTCGGGCCAGATCCGATGGAAATGATCACATCAGCATTCGCCAACGGATCGCTAACATGTGGCCAACGGTTCGTCGGCAGATGGCGAACCCGTTGGCCGGAATTCGTCGGCGGTATCCGCAACAGGCCCTCGGGCAGGCCGAGCCGGGGCCGGTCCGGTCGGCAGGAGGTGGCGGGAAACCGTGGTGGACAGGGCGGAATTCCGCCAGGAAACCGCGGGCACGGGCTCGCAGGGAACGGCGGGCACGGGCTCGTCACGGAGCACGGTCGGCCCCGACCGCGCGGGAAGGCAGTGGAGCGGCGTGATGCGGCGGTGCGAGCTGCGGTTCGGACTGCTGGGGCCGCCGGTCCTGTACGACCGACAGCCGTCCGGGATCTCGTACGAGACCCCCGAAGCCCTTTCGGGCAACTCTCCCCACGGCGGCACCGATACCGACAACGGTGTCCGTGCCATCGGCAGCCCGAAGGTGCGCGCGCTGCTGGCCGCACTACTGCTGGAGCCGGGCAGGGTCGTGTCGGTGGAGTCCCTGAAGGACGCCCTGTGGGGCGGGGCGCCGCCGGTCTCCGCGCAGGCATCCCTGCACAACCACGTCACCCGGCTGCGCCGGCTCCTGGACGACCCCGACCGGCTCAGGGCCGTACCGCCGGGATATGTACTGCGTGTCGACCACGGCGAGTTGGACGTGCACGTCTTCGACGCCCGGGTCGCCGAGGCGCGTGCCGCGCATGCCCGGCGGGACTGGCCGGGCGTCGTACGGGCCTGTACGGCCGCACTCGCGCTCTGGCGCGGCACCCCGCTCAGCGGGCTCCCCGCCGACCTCGGCGGCTATGCCCTGGTGCAGCGCCTGGCGGAGGCCCGGCTGCTCCTGCTGGAGTGGCGCTACGACGCCGAACTCTCCCTGGACGGCGCACGGTTGGCCGGGATCGTCCCGGCGCTCGCGGCGCTGGTCGCCGAGTATCCGCTGCGGGAGGCGTACCACCGTCAGCTCATGCTCGCCCTGCACCGCACCGGCCGTCAGGCCGAGGCCCTGGCCGTCCACCGCGATCTGCGCGCCCGCCTGATCGAGGAACTCGGCATCGAACCCGGTCCCGCCGTCCGCGAGGCCCATGTCGAGGTGCTGCGGGGGAGGGGCGAGGAACGAAAGGGGGTCGAGGGCAACGGCCCTCGACAGGGCGCCGAGCATGACCTCCGCCAACGGCCTGCGGTCGCCGGTGACTTGGACGGCGCCGCCGAGGACGAAGCCCGAACGCCGGCCTCGCACGAGGGCGGTGCCGCACCGGACGCCCGGCGGACCCCGCGCCCCGCGCAACTCCCGGCGCCCCCGGCGCACTTCACCGGCCGTGCCGATGTCCGCCGCGAGTTGCGGCGCGCGCTCACCGAGCCGCCCGCCCCGGCTCCGGCCATCGCCGTGATCAGCGGTATGGCGGGAGTCGGCAAGAGCGCGCTCGCCCTGGCGGTCGCGCATGAGCTGCGGGAACGTTTCCCCGATGGGCAGCTGTACGTCAATCTGCACGGTGCCACCCCCGGTATGACCCCGCTCAGCTCCGTCCAGGCGCTCGCCGCGCTGCTCCGGGACCTGGGCGCCGAGCCCCGCAGCATCCCCGAACATCCGGACGCGGCCGCCGCGTTGCTCCGCTCGCTGCTCGCCCCGGCCCGCGTCCTGCTGGTGCTGGACGACGCGGCGAACGCGGCCCAGGTACGGCCCCTGCTGCCGGCCGGGCCCGGCTGCGCGGTGATCGTCACCAGCCGCTCGCCGCTGACCGCGCTCGACGGCGCCCGGCGCTTTCCGCTCGCCCCGCTGACCGGCGAGGACAGCGCGGCACTGCTGCGCGCCGTGAGCGGCCGCGAGGGGCTGGACGCCGGTCACCCGCTGGTCGAGCTGACCGGCCGGCTCCCGCTGGCGCTGCGCGTCGTGGCCGCCAGGCTCGCCGCCCGCCGCGCCCTGACTCCGGACGTGCTGGCGGGCCAACTCGCGGAGACCGGTGGCCGGTTGCGCCATCTCGAGTACGACGACCTGAGCGTCCGGCGTTCCCTGGCCGTCGCCCACGACGCGCTCGCCGCCGCCGAGCGCGAGGTGGAGCAGGACGCGGCCCTCGCGCTGCGCCGCATCGGCGCGCTGGACCTGCCGACCTACGGCGCCCCGCTGATCGCCCGCCTCACGGGCACTGACACGCGGCGCGCCGAGGCGGCCCTGGACCGCCTGGTCGAGGTCGCCCTCCTGGAGGAGACCGCCTACGGCCGTTACGCCCCGCACGACCTGGTCCGCGACTTCGCCCGCGAACTGGCGGACACGGGGAAGGACACCGGCACGGGAGCGCAGAACGACCTTCCGGACACGGACAGCGAGCAGCGCCCGGGCACGCGGGGAGAGGCCGACCGCCGGACCGGCCTCGCCGCCGCGCCCGCCCCCGACCTGGCCGCCCTGCGCTGGTACGGCGCCGTCGCCGAACGGCTGCTGGAGGCGATCGTGGAGCCCGGGATCGACCAGGAGGACCGGCGCCGGCCCACCTCCGCGCAGCCGCTGGAGCACGCTGCCGACGTGGCCGCGCTGGCGTCCTTCGAGTCCGCCGAGCAGGCCTTCGGCTGGGGCGAGGTGGAGCTGGAGAACGTCGTCGCCCTGGTGTCACGCAACGCGGGTACGTCCGACCCGCGTCGGGCCGCGCACCTGTCGACGCTCGCGCGGCTGCTCTTCCCCTACGTCCAGCGCGGCGGCCGGGTCGCCGAGATGGAGGTGCTGGGGCGGGCCGCGCTCGGGGCGGCGCGGCGGCTCGGGGACGCGGCGGCCGAGGCGTACGCACTCGGCGATCTGGCGGCCCTGCACTTCCTGACCGGTCGGCAGAAGGACGCCCTCGCCCTCACCGACCAGTCCCTGGAGATCTGGCGCCGACTCGGTGTCGTGTCCCGGATCCGGCGCTGCCTGAACAACCGGGGCCTGCTGCTGGAGGGGCTCGGGCGGTTCGCGGAGTCCGGGGAGGCGCTGCGGCAGAGCCTCGCGTACTCGCGGCAGTTGAACGACCCCTACGGAGAGGCCGTCACCCACAGCCATCTCGGCAACCTCTACGAGCACACCGACCCGCGTGCCGCCATCGAGCAGCACCGGCGTTCGCTGGCGATCGGGGACGCGATCGGCGCGGTCATCGTGCAGCACTCGGCGCACTGCAACATCGGCTACGCCCATCTCACCCTCGGCGAACCGGCGGCCGCAGCGGAGCACTTCGAGGAGAGCCTGCGCATTCTCGGCGGGCACGGCGACTGGCACGGCGAGTCCCAGACCCGGCTCGGCCTGGTCCGCGCGCTGCGGCAGCTGGGGGAGACCGAACGGGCGGGCCGCGAGTGCACCGAGCTGCTGCGGCGGGCCGACGCCCGCGCCGACCGCTACATGGGCGGCCTGGCCCGGCACCAGCACGGGCTGCTGCTGAGTGCGCGAGGGCGGCGGGCTGAGGCGTACGACGCCTGGCGCGCGGCACTCGCGGCGCTGGACGGCACCGACGAGCAGGCGGTTGTGGCGGAACTGCGGGAGCTCCTCGCGGAGTGAGCGAGGCTGGGCGAGGACATGCGCCCCAAGGGCGCGGGGCTCGGTGATATGCGGCTTTGCCGCGTGGGCGCGACCAGCCACCAAGAGCGACCGAAGTGCGTCAGCGCGGCGCTCACTTGGCGTCCGCATAGCACTCCACCACCGCTGTCGTGAACGGGAACCGCACCGGTGTCTCGCCGAAGGTCAGCCGACCGGCGAGGTCGGCGGAGGCGCGGATGGCCTGGACGACCGCGTCGGTCTCCTCGGCAGGGCAGTGCACGATCACCTCGTCGTGCTGGAAGAACACCAGCTCCGCCTTGAGGTCCGCGCAGGACCGGCGGAGCCCGGCCAGCATCAGCAGGGCCCAGTCGGCGGCGCTGCCCTGGACGACGAAGTTCCGCGCGAAACGGCCCCGCGCCCGGGAGTTGCTGGAGGCGTAGCCGGGGACCCAGGCGCTCTGGCCGTCTGTCTGCGTCTCGGCGTCGTCGTCCCCCACGGGGATGCCCGCCTCCTCCGCCGCATCCTCGCCGGATCCGGCGGCCGGCGGGCAGGTCCGCCCCAGCCAGGTGCGCACCAGCCGGCCTTCCTCGCCCGCGCGTGCCGCCTCGTCGACGTAGGCGACGGCCTTCGGGAAGCGGCGGCGCAGCGCGGCCAGGTTCTTCAGGCCGTCGCCCGAGGTCTGGCCGTAGATCGCGCCGAGGACGGCGATCTTGGCCTGGTCGCGGTCGCCGGAGAAGGCGCGGTCGGACACGGACTGGTAGAGGTCGCTCTCGCGGCCGGCGACCTCCATCAGCCCGGGGTCGCGGGAGATGGCGGCGAGCACGCGCGGCTCCATCTGGTCGGCGTCGGCCACGACCAGCCGCCAGCCGGGGTCGGCGACCACGGCCCGGCGGATCACCTTGGGGATCTGCAGTCCGCCGCCGCCGTTGGTCACCCAGCGGCCGGTGACCGTGCCGCCGGCGAGGAACTCGGGGCGGAAGCGGCCGTCGCGCACCCAGTCCTGCAGCCAGGACCAGCCGTGTGCCACCCAGATGCGGTACAGCTTCTTGTACTCCAGCAGGGGTTCGACGGCCGGATGGTCGACGGACCGGATCTCCCAGCGGCGGGTGGACTTCACCTTGATCCCGGCCTGCGCGAAGGCCTTGACCACGTCGGCGGGCAGGTCGGGGCGGACCCGGCGGCCGAAGGCGGCGGAGACCTCGTCGGCCAGCTCGGCGAGGCGGCGCGGCTCACCGCCGCCCGCGTACCGCTCACCCAGCAGGTCGTGCAGCAGGCGGCGGTGGACCCCGGCGCTCCACGGCAGGCCCGCGTGGTTCATCTCGGCGGCCACCAGCATGCCGGCCGACTCGGCGGCGGTCAGCAGCCGCATCCGGTCGGGGTGGGCGGTCCGGTCATGCCGCCGGAGCTGCTCGGCGTACACCGCGAGGAGGTCGGTCAGGGGCAGGTGGGTGCCCGTGGGCTCGAACAGCGGGGACTGGGCGCCCGGTTCGGCCGAGCGCTGGGGCGGGTCGGGCGGTACGGGTCCGCCCCGGAGGCGGGCCAGGGCGGCGGCGGCCGAGCGTGGCTCGCCGTACCGGCCCTCGTGGCCCAGCAGGAGTGTCTCGGCGTCCTCGATGTCGTAGCACCGCTCCACTCGCACCCCCGTGGCGAGCAGACGCGGGTAGACGTCGGGGGTGGACCGCCACACCCAGCGCGTCACCTCCGGGCGGCTCCGCACCGCCTCGGCGAGATCGCTCTCCCGCCGCACCGGCCCGGCGGGCAGCCCGTCCGGGCCGAGGGGGGCGACGTCCACGCCTGAGTCCTCGGCCGGTGCGAGCGCCCACCGGTCGGTCATGACTGCGAGTGTGGCAGCCGGGTCTGACAATCGCCGTGACCTGCTGTTTCAGTCCTCCGATGCGGTGGTGTCACCCGCCCCGGCCGCCGGGAACTTCTGCTCCGCCAGCAGCGACAGCGTCTTGGCGATGTACGCCTCGGTCGCGGACTTGGTGATGCCGAGACCGCTGAGGACGCCGTGGCCGTTCTCCTGCTCCAGGAGCGCGAGCAGGATGTGCTCGGTGCCGATGTAGTTGTGGCCGAGCCGCAGGGCCTCGCGGAAGGTGAGTTCCAGGGCCTTCTTGGCGTCGGGGCCGTAGGGGACGAGGTCCGGGACCTCGTCCGCGGCGGGCGGGAGCGCGGCGGTCGCGGCCTGCCGTACGGCGTCCAGCAGGACGCCCTGCTCGATGATCGCCTTGGCCCCGATGCCCTCGGGCTCGGCGAGCAGCCCGAGGACCAGGTGCTCGGGGCGGCCCTCCGGGTTGCGGGCGGCCACCGCCTCGTTGTGCGCGGCCATGACCACGTTCCGCGCGCGCGGGGTGTAGCGGCTGAAGTCGCCGGCGTCGAGGCCGGCGGACTCCTTCGACACGAAGCGCTTCTGCGCCGCCTGCCGGGTCACGCCCATGCTCCGGCCGATCTCGGTCCAGGAGGCGCCCGAGCGCCGTGCCTGGTCCACGAAGTGGCCGATCAGGTGGTCGGCCACGTCACCGAGGTGGTCGGCGGCGATCACCGCGTCCTGGAGCTGTTCGAGGGGCTCGTTGTGAGCCTTCTTGATGGCCTCGATGAGGTCGTCGAGGCGGACGGATGCCGTGATGTTCGGGTTGGTCGCCATGTGTCAACCGTAGGTTGCGCCCGAGGAACTGTCAACCGAGAGTTGACAGCCCGATTCTCCTGCGCAGTCACTTCGGTGCGACCGCCAGACGCACCGCGAGCCCGGCGAACACCGTCCCGCTGCAGTAGTCCAGGCCCCGGGCGACCCGGCGGCTGCGCCGCAGCAGCGAGGCGAGCTTCCCGGAGAGCAGCCCGACCAAGCCGTCCACCACCACGCCCATCGCCGTGATCGTGAAGCCCAGGACGAGGAACTGCTCGCGCACGTGCCCGAGGTCGGGGTTCACGAACTGCGGCAGGAAGGAGACGTTGAAGAGGATCACCTTCGGGTTGAGGAGATTGGTGACGGCACCCCGCCAGAACGCCCGTCGGCGCCCGTTCCCCGGTGCCGCCTCGGCCTCGACCGGGCCGCCGTCGCCCCGGAACGCCCTGACCGCGAGGAACAGCAGGTAGGCCGCGCCCGCCCAGTGCAGCGCCTCGTAGAGCGTCGGCAGGGTCAGGAACAGGGCCGACAGGCCGAGGGCCGCGGCGACCGTGTGCACGAGCATGGCGCAGGCGACCCCGACGGCGGCCGCCACCCCCGTCAGGGGGCCGCCCCGGCCGCCCACCGCCACGATGAACATCATGTCGGGTCCGGGAGTGACGCAGAGTGCGAAAGCGGCGATCAGGAACGCCGCGTAGAGAGACGTGTCCACCATGCCGCCATGCTTCGCGCGCCCCCACGCGCGCGTAGCGGAATTCCAGGGACTGAGACGATATGGCGGCCAATCGGCCGACGGGTCGGCGGCGTTGAGGTCCGGGACCCTCGGCCGGGAACCCTTCATCCACAGCCTGTGGACAAAGCTCGGTCCGCTGTCGGTGGGGCATGGCACGATCGACGATGTGACCAGCACTGCCAGCACGGTCGAGAGGGCCTTCAGGGCCGCCCTCTACGACGACACCGACACCGGCCTCGACACGGGCGCCTCCCTGCTAGCCGCCGACCCCGCCGCGGACACCGAACTCGCGCGGCGCGGCGAGGAGTTCGTGGCGACGGCCTGGCAGCGCGGCTGGCAGCCCGCCGATGTCGTACGTCTGGTGCGGCGCGAGCTGGAGGACGCGCATGTGCGCCTGGCCACCGGCCTGATCCGCGCCCAGGCCGGGCAGGACCGCCCGCGCGGACGCCGCTGGGCCGCCCAGCTGGCGGAGCTGCCCGCGGGGCCCGGCCGCGAGGCCGACCGCTTCTCGCAGGCCACGACCGCGCTGCAGCTGTACCGCCTGCTGCTGCGCCTGCCCGCCTTGGAGCCCTTGGAGGAGGAGCGCCGGCGCGCCCCCGGCCCGGCCGCCTCCCGCATGCTCGCCCGGATCCGCGCGCTGCTCGCCAAGGCCGAGGCGACCGGTTATCCGGAGGAGGCGGAGGCGCTCAGTGCCAAGGCGCAGGAGCTGATGGCGCGGCACAGCGTCGACGAGGCGCTGCTCGCCGCCGAGGCGCCCGCGCCGGACGCGCCCGGCGCGTGCCGGATCGGGGTCGAGCCGCCGTACGAACAGGCCAAGGCGGTGCTGCTCGACGCCGTGGCCGGCGCGAACAACTGCCGCGCGGTGTGGAACGAACCGCTCGGCTTCTCCACGGTCGTCGGCTTCGAGGCGGACCTGGAGGCGGTCGAGCTGCTCTACACCTCGCTGCTGGTGCAGGCCACGCATGCGATGACCAAGGCGGAGGCCGCGCAGAGAGCCGGCGGGCGGAAGCGGACCAAGACCTTCCGGCAGTCGTTCCTGGCCGCCTACGCGCACCGCGTCGGCGACCGGCTCGCGGCCGCCGCCGAGACCCAGGTCAGCCAGGACCTGCTGCCGGTCCTCGCCACCAGGGAGATAGCCGTCACCGACCGCCTGGAGCGCATGTTCCCCGAGACCACCACCACCCGCCTGCGCGGCGTGAGCGACGCGGCCGGCTGGACGGAGGGCGCCAGGGCCGCAGACCAGGCGCAGGTCAGACCCCGCCCCAGACTGGAGTGAGCCGGGACCCCAGGTTGGACTGAGCCCCCCGACACCCGACCCGACGCGAGCCCGCCCCGGCTGGACTCAGTCCGCGCGAGGCTGGAGTTCTGCCCGTCCGAAGTCGACGTCAGTCCGCCTCAGCCCCGAGCGAACCCTCTCCAGTCCGGACCGAACCCTCCCCAGCCCGCTGGGGCACTCAGTCGCCGACCTGCTGGAAGGCCGTCACGGAGGCGTTCGGGCCGGTGCTCGCGGGCTGGGTGGCGACGGGGCCGTAGGACCAGGGGAAGCTTCGGGAGGCAGTGGTGCCGGGCAGGGTGATCTTCACGGTCTTGGGGTCCAGCGCGGCCTTGTCGCCCGCCTTGCCGCGCACATAGGCGATGGCGAAGGACGCCGAGTCGCCCTTGGCGAGCTTCAGCTTCTGGGCCTTGGCGCCCTTGAGGGCCGGCACCTTGGCCTCGGTGCTGCCGGCGTTCAGGGCGACGCCCGCGAACTGGTCCAGGGTGCAGGGCTTGCTCTGGTTGGTGATGCTGACCGGAATCTCACCCGTGTCACCGGCCTTCGGCGCCACGCTCGCGGGCCCGATCTGCACGGAGACCCCGCCGATCTCGCAGGCCGAGCCGTTCTTGCTGCCGCCCTTGCTCCCGCCGCCGCAGGCGGTGAGCAGCAGGGCGGCGGCGAGGGTCGTGACGGTGAGCGGAATGACGCGCATGAGCAGGTCCCATCGAGGTCGTGACGGTGCCCCTGCATCATGGCGCCTGCGCCTGGACCCGGTCCGCCCACCCCCGGTGGAATCACCGCTTCAGGTGGCGCGCCTCACCGGACTCACCACCTCACACCGCCTCAACGCCTCAACGCTTCAACTTGGTCGGCAGCGCCGAAGGCAGCTTGCCGCCCTCCGCCTTGGTGTACGTCTCCTTGCCGGTCCGGCCCGACCAGTCCACCGTCATGCCCTTGGCGTCCACCGAGTCGACCATGCCGGTGACCCGGTCCTTGTTGCCGTCGGGGCAGGTCAGATGGATCATCTGCATCCCGGACTCCTCGCCCGCGGCGCCCTGGCACCAGGCCTTCCGGCCGGTCACGAAGAGACCGGCCTTCTTGCCGGTGATCACCAGGGCCACGATCTTGCCGCCGCTCGTGGTGATCCAGCTGCCCTGGAGCTTGCCGGTGGCCCCGCTCGCGGCCCCGGAGTCCGAGGGGGAGGCCGACGCGGTGGTCGCGCTCGGCGTCGAGGAGGAGGCGGTCTTGTCGCCGTCGCCCCCGCCCCCGCTGCACGCGGTCAGCGCGGCGAGCGCGCCCACCAGGCCCGCGGCCACGCTCGCGGTCCGCACCCTTGCCCTCGCAGCACTCGCAGCACTCGCAGCACTCGCAGCACTCGCAGCACTCGCAGCAGTCGCAGCACTCGCAGAAGTCACCGGAAAGCTCCCAAGCTCGTAGCGGCCGGCCGTCCTCGGCCGGACGGCCCGCAGCAAGCTACCAGCAGTGACCAGGGGAACTTCCGGACGCAGGGCGGGAATCCGTTGTGAACGCGCTCACCCGGCTTCACGCCGTACTGCCGTCCCCGGTCGAGATGTATGGGTAGGTGATTTCCTACGCTTGACTCGTAGGGAAACGCCTACCTATTGTCGTACCCATGCACATCACTCACGCCTCCTTCGTCACCCTGCCCGTCGCCGACCAGGACCGCGCCCTGCGCTTCTACCGAGACGTTCTCGGCTTCGAGGTCACCGCCGATCTCCAGATGCCGCCCGGCCGCTGGCTGCAGGTCGCGCCGAAGGGCGCGCAGACCGTCTTCACGCTCTCCGGGCCGGGCATGGGCGGTTTCGAGCCCGGTTCGGCACGGGGGATCATGTTGGTGACGACCGATGTCGACGCCGACTGCGCGCGGCTCGCCGAGGCGGGCACCGAGGTGCAGGGTCCGGAGGAGTACCCGTGGGGGCGCATGGCCTCCTTCACGGACCCCGACGGCAACGGTCTGATGCTGCTGACGGAGAAGGAAGGCTTCTGACCGCGCCATGAGCACTGGGACCGGGACGGGCACCGCCGCCGAGGACCGCGTCTTCGCCGCGCTCGCCAACGCCACCCGCCGCGAGGTGCTGCGACTGCTGCGTGAGCGCGGACCGCAGCCCGTCCAGGCCCTGGCCGACCACTTCGACATGCGCCGCCCGAGCCTCTCGGAACACCTCAAGGTGCTCCGGGAGGCCGGCCTCGTCTCCGAACAGCGCTCCGGGCGGCAGCGCATCTACCGGCTGGAGGCCGCCCCGCTCGCCGAGGTGCAGGACTGGCTCCACCCGTACGAGCGGTTCTGGCGTGACCGGCTGAAGGGTCTCGGCGACCTGCTCGACCGCCTGCCCGACGATGAACAGCCATGAGTACCGAACCCGGCCATGACGCCGACGACCTGACCACCATCCGCGTCGACCAGTTCTTCCCGCACCCGCCCGCCAAGGTCTGGCGCGCCCTCACCGACCCCGCGCTGCTGGCCCAGTGGCAGATGCCCGGCGCCGAGCACTTCCGGCTGGAGGTCGGCCACCGGTACCGGATGACCTCCGTCCCGCGTCCGGGCGCCCGCTTCTCCGGGGTCGTGGAGGTGCGGGTGCTGGCCTACGACATCGAGCGGATGCTGTCCGTCCGCTGGGCCGACGCCGATCCGGCCAACCCCGCGGACTGGACCATCACCTGGACCCTGGAACAGGAAGGGCGCGGTACGCGTCTTTTCCTGGTGCACGAAGGTTTCGATCCGGACGATCCGGCTCAGCTGATGGCACGGAAGATCATGGACGGGGGTTGGCGGGGGCATGTCCTGCCTGCTCTGGGGCAGGCGCTGGAGCAGCTTGGCTGACGCAGGCGTCTCCCGGGCGGGTAAAGCGGACGTCAAACCTGTAACCACGGGAACACCCCTTGTGCACGTGCATTTGCTCATGCATCTGCACGGGAACGGAGCTATGATCCGGGTCAGTTGACCAGAGCATCCATGGCCACACCAGCCAGTGCACCAGCGGGGAGCGACCTGTGGACCGCGACGTTGACGGCGTGTACGGGGGGTACGACGTGTACAACGGCATGACTGCCGCGCAGCTGGCCGGAGTGGCCTGGCAGAAGAGCAGGCACAGCAACTCGCAGGGTTCCTGCGTGGAGTTCGCGCGGCTGCCGGGCGGCGACGTCGCCGTACGCAACTCGCGTTTCCCGGACGGCCCGGCGCTCGTCTACACACGCGCGGAGATCGAGGCCATGCTCCTCGGCATCAAGGACGGCGAGTTCGACCACCTGATAGTGAGCTGACGCCCCGGCGGCGGGCGGACGGCCCTCCGTCGATCGGTCGTATGGCAACGATGTCGGACGGCCGGAAAAGCTGCGACGACGCGCGTAGACACCGCGCGTCCGTCGGTGTCGTACCGCGTCAGCCTGTCGACCGGAGCCGGAACAGCGCCCAGACGACCTTGCCGTGGAGCGAGCCCGCGAGCGGGTGCCAGCCCCAGCTGTCGGCGAAGGAGTCGACCAGGAACAGCCCGCGCCCGGACTCGGCGGAGAAGTCGTCCGAGTCGCGCGGCGCCGGCGTCTCGTGGCTCGGGTCCCGCACCGCGCACACCAGCCGCTCGGTCCAGCGCATCAGGTGCAGCCGCACGGCCGGGGCGTGTTCGGGGCACACGGCGTCGGACGGCAGGCCGTGGCGCAGGGCGTTGGTGACGAGTTCGGAGACGACGAGGCATATGTCGTCGAAGCGGTCGTCGACGTCCCACTGGTCGAGGGTGCCCCGGGTGAAGCGCCGGGCCTCGCGCACCGCTTCGTAGCGGGCGGGCAGGGCACAGGAGGCGGCATCGGACACGGCCGCGGGATCCAACGGCGGAAGGCCCTGCCGTAACGGCTTGAGCATGGTCGATCCATTCGTCCCCATGCGAGGCACTCCCGGGAATTCGCGGTCGTTGCGATGCAGCGGTGGCGCGGCACCATGGTTTCGGATGCGCAGAGCAGATGCAAGGGCAGATGCACGTGCACGCGACCGAAATGGCCCTGCCCGTACCGCTTGTTGGCCATTTTTTCCGCCATCTTCTCGACGGTTGCCGTCAGAGGTCCTGACCTCTTCCCACAACACGCAGGCGGAAACGGCCCACCTCTTTCCGTTTCCGTAACCGGACGAGTACTGCTCGGAGTGTTTTAGTGGCAGACTGCGGGCCCTGGAGACGGTTGGGGAGGCTGGCGAACGTGAGCGCGGGAGAGCCCGGATCGGTGGTGCGGCGGATGCTGCTCGGCTCGCAACTCAGGCGACTGCGGGAAGCACGGGGCATCACGCGCGAGGCGGCGGGGTACTCCATCCGCGCCTCGGAGTCGAAGATCAGCCGGATGGAGCTGGGCCGGGTGAGCTTCAAGACCAGGGACGTGGAGGACCTGCTGACGCTGTACGGCATCTCGGACGAGACGGAGCGCGAGTCGCTGCTCTCCCTCGCCCGGGAGGCCAACGTGGCCGGCTGGTGGCACAGTTACACCGACGTCCTGCCCAGCTGGTTCCCCACCTATGTGGGCCTGGAGGGCGCCGCGTCCCTCATCCGCGTCTACGAGGTGCAGTTCGTCCACGGCCTGCTGCAGACCGAGGACTACGCCCGCGCGGTCGTCCGGCGCGGCATGAAGGGCGCGAGCCCGGCCGACGTCGAACGCCGCGTCGCGCTGCGCCTGGAGCGGCAGAAGCACCTGTTCGCGTCCGGCGCCCCCGAGTTCCACTTCGTGCTCGACGAGGCCGCCCTGCGCCGCCCCTACGGCGACCGCGAGGTGATGCGTGGCCAGCTCCAGCACCTCATCGAGGTCTCCGAGCGGCCCAACGTACGGCTGCAGATCATGCCGTTCAGCTTCGGCGGGCACTCCGGGGAGAGCGGCGCCTTCACCATCCTCAGCTTCCCCGACGCCGATCTGTCCGACGTCGTCTACATGGAGCAGCTCACCAGCGCCCTCTACCTGGACAAGCGCGAGGACGTCGCCCAGTACGAGCAGGCGCTGAAGGAGCTCCAGCAGGACAGCCCGGGCCCCGACGAGAGCCGGGATCTTCTCCGGGGTCTCCTCCAACTGTCCTGACTGGGCCTTCAACTCGCTTTAAACACAAGTACGATGACGTGCGATCAGACCGTGACCAGGATCTGGCTCCGCTAGTGATTGAGGGATCACATGTCGTCCTACTTCAGCGACCTGGCCCAGCAGTACATCGACGGAGAATGGCGACCGGGCACCGGCTCCTGGGATGTCATCGACTTCAACCCCTACGACGACGAGAAGCTGGCCTCGATCACGGTGGCCACGGTGGACGAGGTGGACCAGGCCTACCGGGCCGCCGCCCGCGCCCAGAAGAAGTGGGCCGAGACCAACGCCTACGCCCGCCGCGCGGTCTTCGAGCGGGTGCTTCGGCTCATAGAGGACCGTGAGCAGGAGATAGCCGACCTGATCATCGCGGAACTGGGCGGCACGCGCGTGAAGGCCGGTTTCGAGCTGCACCTCGCCAAGGAGTTCCTGCGCGAGTCGATCAATCTGGCGCTGCGCCCCGAGGGCAGGATCCTGCCCTCCCCGGTCGACGGCAAGGAGAACCGCGTCTACCGGGTCCCGGTCGGTGTCGTGGGCGTGATCAGCCCGTTCAACTTCCCCTTCCTGCTGTCGATCAAGTCGGTCGCCCCGGCGCTCGCGCTCGGCAATGCCGTCGTCCTCAAGCCGCACCAGAACACCCCGATCGCCGGCGGCACCCTGCTCGCGAAGCTCTTCGAGGAGGCCGGGCTGCCCGGCGGCCTGCTCAACGTCGTCGTCACCGACATCGCCGAGATAGGCGACGCGTTCATCGAGCACCCGGTGCCCAAGGTCATCTCCTTCACCGGCTCCGACAAGGTCGGCCGGCACGTGGCCACCGTCTGCGCCGCGAACTTCAAGCGCTCGGTGCTCGAACTGGGCGGCAACAGCGCGCTGGTGGTCCTGGACGACGCCGACATCGACTACGCGGTGGACGCCGCGGTCTTCAGCCGGTTCGTGCACCAGGGCCAGGTCTGCATGGCCGCCAACCGGGTCCTCGTGGACGCGTCCGTCGCCGAGGAGTTCACCGAGAAGTTCGTCGCCAAGGTCAGGACCCTGAAGGTCGGCGACCCGCGCGACCCGCAGACCGTCATCGGCCCGGTGATCAACTCCCAGCAGGCGAACGCGGTCTCCGGCACCGTCGAGCAGGCGCTCGCCGAGGGCGCCACCGCCCTCGTCCGGGGCGGCACGTCCGGCAACCTGGTCGAGCCCAGCGTGCTCACCGACGTCCCCGCCGACTCCGCGCTGCTCCAGCAGGAGGTGTTCGGCCCGGTCGTCTTCCTCATCCCGTTCGACGGCGAGGAGGAGGCGCTGCGCATCGTCAACGACACCCCGTACGGCCTCAGCGGCGCCGTCCACACCGGTGACATCGAGCGGGGTGTCGCCTTCGCCAAGCAGGTCGACACCGGCATGTTCCATGTGAACGACGGCACGGTCCACGACGAGCCGATCGTGCCGTTCGGCGGTGAGAAGCACTCCGGCATCGGCCGTCTGAACGGCGAGACGACGCTGGAGGCCTTCACGACCGTCAAGTGGATCTCGGTCCAGCACGGCCGCAGCGGGTTCCCCTTCTAGCCCTGCCTCTTCGGACTCACGGGCCATTGCGGACAGCACCTGACCGCAATGGCCCGTAGCGTCGTCGGTGTCAGGGGGCGGACGGCCCCGACGACGGCGCGGAAAGGCGGCCGGCCATGGTCAAGCACGTACCGGCGGAGACACAGGGCGACGAGCGCGGGGCGCTCCTCGCGTTCATCGAGGAGCAGCGCGGCGGGATCCGCCGGGCCCTGCTCGGGCTGACCGAGGAGCAGGCGCGCTCCCGCCCCAGCGCCAGCGAGCTGTCGCTCGGCGGCCTGCTCAAGCATGTCGCCGAGGTCGAGCAGGGCTGGGTCGCGCGCGCCAAGCAGGAGCCGCCGGCCATCCGGCGGGACGAGTCCAACTGGCACGAGACCTTCGAGCTGGTCGGCGAGGAGACGGTCGCCTCGCAGCTGGCGTACTGGGAGCAGGTCGCCGCCGAGACGGAGAAGTTCATCCGTTCCGCGCCGAGCCTGGACGACACCTTCCCGCTGCCGCCGGACCCCTGGTTCCCGCCGGAGGGCCGGGTCAGCCTGCGCTGGCTGTGTCTGCACCTGATCCGCGAGACGGCCCGGCACGCCGGCCACGCCGACATCATCCGCGAGTCCCTGGACGGCAGGACGGCCTTCGAGCTGGTGGCGCAGGAGCAGGGCGGCGGCTCCTGGGGGTGAGCGCGGGCGGGCGGCCGTACGGCAATAGCCTGGACCCCATGTCAGCGATCCGTCTCCTCGTGCTGGGCGCGGTCCGCCAGCACGGGCGGGCCCATGGCTACCAGGTGCGCGGCGATCTGGAGTACTGGGGTGCGCACGAGTGGTCCAACGCCAAGCCGGGCTCGATCTACCACGCCCTGAAACAGATGGCCAAGCAGGGGCTGCTGCACGCGCACGAGATCGCACCGTCGACGGCCGGCGGTCCGCCGCGCGTCGAGTACGAGATCACCGACCGGGGCACCGAGGAGTACCTGCGGCTCCTGCGGGACGCCCTGGTCGCGCGCGACCGCAGCATCGACACGCTCTCCGCGGCGATCGGCTTCATGGTCGACCTGGAGCGTGCGGAGGTGCTGTCGCTGCTGCGGGAGCGTCTGCGTGCACTGGCCGAGTGGCGCGACTCCGTCACCGGGCACTATGTGCCCGAGGGCGGCCCCGAACGGCTCGGCCACATCGGCGAGATCATGAAGATGTGGATGCACGCGGCCGACGGCGAGGCCGAGTGGACCCAGGGCCTGATCGGACGCATCGAGGCGGGCGCGTACACGTTCGCCGGCGAGGGCGAACCGTTCGTGGGCATCCTCGCCGACGGGCAGGAGAACCCGTACGCGACGGGGGAACGGCATCCGGAGGACAACCACTGACCGGCTGCCACCCTCACGACGGCTGACCGGCGCTGTCGCTGTCACGACGGCTGGTCGGCTGCCGCCCTCCACGACGGCTGACCGGCTGCCGCCTCCCCAACGGCTGAGCAACTGCCGTTCCCACGACCGCCGATTGGCCGGCGTTCCCGCGACCGCTGACCGGCTGCCACATCCCCCATGCCCGCGGAGCAACTCCCGCCCCCTCGTCTGCGGCACGTACGGCACTACCGGGAGGTGGCGCTCACGTCCTCGCCCGGTGCGTGGAACTGATCGAGGAGTACACCGGCCGCAGGCCGCGCGGCTATGTGGCCCCCTGGTGGGAGATGTCGCCGTACACCGCCGAACTGCTCCACAAGTACGGCTTCTCCTACGACCACTCGCAGAACTACCGGGACTTCACGCCCTTCTACGCGCGCGTGGGCGACAGCTGGACGAAAATCGACTACTCCAAGGAGGCCGAGGAGTGGATGCGGCCCCTCGTCCACGGCCATGAGGTCGACCTCGTGGAGTTCCGCGGCAACTGGTACGTCGACGACCTCCCTCCGATGATGTTCAACAAGCACGCCCACAACAGCCACGGCTATGTCTCGCCGCGCGCCCTGGAGCAGGACTGGAAGGACCAGTTCGACTGGGTGCACCGGGAACTGGACTACGCGGTGATCCCGGTGACCCTGCATCCGGACATCAGCGGCAGGCCGCAGGTGCTGCTGATGCTGGAGCGGTTCATCGAGTACGTCTCCGCGCACGAGGGCGTCAGCTTCTGCACCCTGGAGGACGCGGCGGACGACTTCCGCCGCCGCTTCCCCTTCGAGGGCGCAGAACGCCCGGCCGACATGGTCTGACGCCCGGGCAGGAGGCGGCGCTCAGTGGTGGAACCCGGTCGCCGCCTCCTTGTCCCGGGTCAGCGGCTGCGGCTGCCGACGCAGTTCGGGCAGCAGACGGGTCAGGTCGGCCAGGAACAGGTCGGCCAGGTCGTGGGAGAAGCCGTTGCGGCACACGACCCGCAGCACGGAGAGGTCCTCGCGGTTCGCCGGGAACGTGTACGCGGGCACCAGCCAGCCGCTCTCGCGCAGCCGCCGGGAGACGTCGAAGACGTCGTACGCCTTCACCTCCGGGGCGGTGGTGAAGGCGAAGACCGGCAACTGGTCGCCCCGGGTCAGCAGCCGGAAGTCGCCCAGCTCCTCGATCCGCCCGGCCAGCGAGGTCGCCACGGCCCGCGTCGACTGCTGCACCGCGCGGTACCCCTCGCGCCCCAGGCGCAGGAAGCTGTAGTACTGGGCGACCACCTGGGCGCCGGGCCGGGAGAAGTTGAGCGCGAAGGTCGGCATGTCGCCGCCCAGGTAGTTGACCCGGAACACCAGCTCCTCGGGCAGCGCCTCGTTGTCCCGCCACAGCGCCCAGCCGACGCCCGGATACACCAGGCCGTACTTGTGCCCCGAGGTGTTGATCGAGGCCACGCGCGGCAGCCGGAAGTCCCACACCAGGTCCGGGTCCAGGAAGGGCGCCACCATGCCGCCGGACGCGCCGTCCACGTGCACCGGAATGTCCAGCCCGGTGCGCTCCTGGAGGGCGTCCAGGGCGGCGCACAGCTCCGCGATCGGCTCGTAGGAGCCGTCGAAGGTCGAGCCGAGGATGCCGACGACCCCGATGGTGTTCTCGTCGCACAGCTCGGCGGCGGCCTGCGGGTCCAGATGGAAGCGGTCGCCCTCCATGGGCACCAGCCGGGCCTCCACCTCCCAGAAGTTGCAGAACTTCTCCCAGCACACCTGGACGTTGATGCCCATGACCAGGTTGGGGCGGGCGCCCGGGTAGCGGTCGGCGTTGCGCTTGGCCCACCGTCGCTTGAGCGCCATCCCGGCGAGCATGCACGCCTCGCTCGACCCGGTCGTCGAACAGCCCACCGCAGCCGCCGGGTCCGGCGCGTTCCACAGGTCGGCGAGCATCGCCACACAGCGCCGCTCCAGCTCGGCGGTGCGCGGGTACTCGTCCTTGTCGATCATGTTCTTGTCCCGGCACTCCGCCATCAGCACCCCGGCCTGTGGCTCCATCCAGGTGGTGACGAACGTGGCCAGATTCAGCCGGGAGTTGCCGTCCAGCATCAGCTCGTCGTGCACCAGTTGGTACGCCGTGGACGGGGCCAGCGGCGCGTCCGGGAGCCGGTGCGTGGGCGGGGCCTCGGTCATGCCGCCGACCGGATTGGCCTCCCCGTAGAACGGGTTGACGGAAATCGTCCGCTCTTCGTGTTTCTCGGGACCTTTGTGCAGGGCCATGAACGTGCCTCCAGGGAGCCGGAAAAGGGTATTCAGCGGATCGGGGTGCCGTCCTCGCTCAACTGCATCTGCGGGCGCCCCGTCACCAGCAGCCAGGCCGGCAGCGACGCGATGCACAGCACGGCGATGATGGCGGGCGAGGCGACCAGCACAGCGGCGGTGAACAGGCTCACCCAGCCCTGCCGGGTGATCGCCAGGAGCATGCCCAGGACGCCCGTTGCCACGCCCAGCGCCGGATGCACGGCCGGGACCAGCGCGTGGGCGCACAGTCCCAGGGCCGCGCCGACGAAGACGGACGGGAAGATGCGGCCGCCGCGGAAGCCGCAGGACGCGGCGACGAGCAGCGCGGCCAGCTTCACCACCGCCATCCCGGCGAACTGCCCCGCCGACCAGCCGTCCGGGTGACGGGCCAGCACCCCGACCTCCGACAGCCCCTTGAAGAGCGTCAGATGGCCGCCCAGGGCCCCCAGAGCCCCCAGTACGACTCCGCCGGCCGGAAGCATCAGCATCGGGTGCCGCAGCCGCCGGAAGGCCGCGTGGGCGAACGGCAAGGCGTGGACGGCGCCCATGCCGAGCAGCGCGGCCGCCGGGGCGATCACGAGCGCCGCCAGGACGTCCTTCGCGTCCGGGTGGCCCATGGGCGGCAGCCCCAGGTCGAAGGTCGGATGCGCCACCAGGGTGGTCGTGACGGCCCCGCACGCGCCGGCGGTCAGCGGCGCGAACAGGTTGTCCCACAGCCGCCCCCGCATCGGGCGCCCGGCCAGCGCCTCGGAGATGACCAGCGCCGCCGCCACCGGCGTGCCGAACAGCGCGCCGATCGTCGCCGCCTCCGCCAGCACCGGCCACAGGGTGTCGGGCGCCCGGGGTGCCAGGCGCACGCCGAGCCAGACCGCGAGGCCCACGTTCACGGCGATGATCGGGTTCTCCGGGCCGAGGCTCGGGCCGCCGGCCAGCATCAGCCCGGTCGCCAGCACCAGGCCCGGCAGCACGACCGGCGGCATCACGGGGGCGTTCAGACCGAGGGTGGCCGGGTCGGGCCCGGCGTGTCCGGGCACCTTCCACACCACAAGGCCGACCGCGAGGCCCGTGGCGGTCAGCATCACGAACATCCACAGCACCGAGTAGCGGCCCACCCCGAGCGCGTCCGGCAGCGGCCCCCACAGCACGTGCTGGAGCTGCTCCGCCGCCGTGCTCACCCCGACGAAGAGCAGGCTCGCCCCCACACCGACGGCCACGGCGGGCAGGATGAACGGCAGCAGGGCCCGCGCCGGCGCCGTAGGGGCGGTCGGGGGCGCCTGCGGCGCGTCGGTTTCCTGGGCCACGGGCTCACCATAAGCGGACAAAAAGCACACAACATCCTGAATGTCCCGAACGGAAACCGGCTTGCACCTCACGTGACGTGAGGCCTCAGCGTGGAGGGCGTACCGACGACAAGGAGCGGAAAAGTGAGCTACTCCGTGGGACAGGTCGCGGGGTTCGCCGGGGTCACGGTGCGCACCCTGCACCACTACGACGAGATCGGCCTGCTCGCGCCCGGCGAGCGCACCCATGCCGGGCACCGGCGCTACACCGACGCCGACCTCGACCGGCTCCAGCAGATCCTGTTCTACCGGGAGCTCGGCTTCCCGCTCGACGAGGTCGCGGTCCTGCTCGACGACCCGGACGTGGACCCGCGCGCACACCTGCGCCGCCAGCACGAACTGCTGACCGCCCGGATCGAGAAGCTGCAGAGGATGGCCGCGGCCGTGGAGCACGCCATGGAGGCACGCAAGATGGGCATCAACCTCACCCCTCAGGAGCGGTTCGAGGTGTTCGGGGACAAGGACCCCTTCAACGAGGAGTACACCGAGGAGGCGGAGCAGCGCTGGGGCGACACCGAGGCCTGGGCCGAGTCACAGCGCCGCGCCGCGAGCTACACCAAGGAGGACTGGAAGCGGATCAAGGCCGAGGTCGACGACTGGCAGGAGCGGTACGCCGCCCTGGTGACCGCGGGCGAGCCGCCGTCCGGTGAGGCGGCCATGGACATGGCGGAGGAACACCGGCAGCACATGACCAGGTGGTTCTTCGAGGTCCCGTACGAGATGCACCGGTGCTTCGGGCAGATGTACGTCTCCGACGAGCGCTTCAAGGCGTACTACGACGCCATGGGGGCCGGTGTCGCCGAGCACCTGCGCGACGCGATCCTCGCCAACGCCGACCGTCAGACCTCCTGACCGCTCCCGGCCCGGGAGTGCACGGGTTCACTCCCGGGCCAGGACCACCGCCGTGCCGTAGGCGCACACCTCGGTGCCCACGTCGGCGGCCTCGGTCACGTCGAACCGGAACGCCAGCACCGCGTTGGCACCACGCGCGCGTGCCTGCTCCACCAGGCGCTCCATGGCCTGGTTGCGGGTCTGCACGAGCGTCTTGGTGAGCCCCTTCAGCTCGCCGCCGATCATCGACTTCAGTCCGGCGCCGATCTGGCTGCCGAGGTGGCGCGAGCGCACGGTGAGTCCGAAGACCTCACCGATCACCTCCTGCACCCGGTATCCGGGCACGTCGTTCGTGGTCACGACCAGTACGTCCGGCTGGGGCCCCTGGCCGCCGCCGTAGTCATCGAGTCCCATGAGTCACAGCTTTCTCCCAGTCATCGCACAGTGCATCCTGGGGACACCGGTGGAACCTGGGGCGGTCACATCACGTTGATAGCTTTGTGCGGCCTTCCCCCGAAGACCAGCCCCCGTAGCCGCCTTCACCCCCTCAGGAGCCCGGACCCGTGATGACACTCGCCCTCGGCCCGAGCTGGCTGGATCCCAACTATCTGCTCGACACCTACAGCATCTGGGGCCTGCTGCTCATCGTCTTCGCCGAGTCCGGCCTGCTCATCGGCTTCTTCCTGCCGGGTGACTCGCTGCTGTTCACCTGCGGCCTGCTGATCACCTCGAAGCAGCTGGACTTCCCGCTGTGGGGCGCGATCGGCCTGATCTGCCTCGCCGCGATACTCGGCGACCAGGCGGGCTACATGTTCGGCAAGAAGGTGGGCCCGTCCCTGTTCAACCGCCCCGACTCCCGCCTGTTCAAGCAGGAGAACGTCACCAAGGCGCACGAGTTCTTCGAGAAGTACGGCCCGAAGTCCCTGGTCCTGGCCCGCTTCGTGCCGATCGTGCGGACGTTCACGCCGATCATCGCCGGCGTCAGCGGCATGAAGTACCGCTCGTTCCTGATCTTCAACGTCATCGGCGGCACCCTGTGGGGCGCGGGCGTCACCCTGCTCGGCTCCTGGCTCGGCAACATCGACTTCGTCAAGAACAACATCGAGGCGATCCTCATCCTGATCGTCCTCGTCTCCGTGGTTCCGATCGCGATCGAGTTCCTGCGGGCCCGCGGCAAGGGGAAGCAGGCAGCACAGTCCGCCCCGCTACCTCAGCCCCAGCACCAGCAGCCCCCGGCCATGGACACGGCGACCACCCAGCTGCGCCGCATCGAGCCGGACGAGCCGTACGGGCAGCACTACGGCAACCAGTACGAGCAGCAGCCGTACCAGCAGCCCCAGCAGCAGGGCTGGAACCAGCAGGAGCAGTACTGGAACCAGGGCTACGACCAGCAGCAGTACCCGCAGCAGCAGTACGACCAGAACCAGTACGAGCAGAACCAGTACGAGCAGAACCAGTACCCGTACGGCTACCGCAACCACTGAGGGGGCGTGGGGAACTGCGCGCCTAGAAGCCCCTGGTCCGCTTGGCCGCCCGCCGCTTCCCGGCGGACCCCACCCGCAGGAACAACCGGAAGATCTCCGACCCCAGATTGACCCCGATGGCGATGGCCATGGCCAGCGACGCCGCGTTGGCCAGCGACACCAGCCCCTTGTCCACCTCGTTCTGGGCCATGTTCAGCAGCCCGAAATACGTGGCGGAGCCGGGCAGCAGCGGTCCGATCGCCGCCGTCGTGTAGGGCAGCGCCGACGCGAACCGATAGCGCGACAGCAGCTGCCCGAACAGACCGACCAGCCCAGCGGCCGCAGCGGTCGACGCCACGGGCGAGATATCGGCGACATAGTGCATCGCGCCGTACACCGACCACGCCACGCCCCCGTTGAGCGTCACCCACAGCACGGTCGACCGCTCCTGCTGGAGCAGCACCGCGAAGGTCAGTGAAAGCAGCATGGAGGCCGCGATCTGGATCAGCGGCCGTTCGTTGATGACGAGCGCCGCGTCCGGGTTGAGCTTGCCGCCGACCTTCACCCCGAAGTAGAGGACGACCAGCACCCCGGCGACGATGCCGACGAAGAAGTACAGGACCTCCAGCAGACGGGCCGACGCGGTGATGTAGAAGCCGGTCAGACCGTCCTGGACACCCGCCACCAGTGCCCGCCCGGGCAGCAGCGCGAACAGTCCACCGGTGACGACGGCGGACGCCTTCACGTCGACGTGCGCCAGCGCGAACGCCACCCCGATCGCGGCGGGCGGCATCGCGGCGACCGTGAACTGGTAGAACTCCGGCAGCCCGCGCCCCGCGCACAGCCAGGCCAGCCGGTCGCCGAGCATCGCGCCCACCGCGGCGGCGACGAACACGATCAGATCACCGCCGACCAGCACGGAGGCCGCACCGGCCAGCAGCCCGCTGGCCAGGGTCAGCGCCCAGCCCGGGTAGGGGTGCCGGTTGCGGCGGATCTCCGCCAGCCGCCGGTAGGCCTCCTCCAGGGAGACATGGGTGTCGGGGTCGGTCAGATCGTCCACCAGCCGGAACACGGCCGCGAGCCGGGTGTAGTCGGTGCCCCGCCGCCGTACCGTCCGCGAGGCGGTCACCGGGTCGTCCACCAGCGACGGCTGGTGCGAGATCGACAGCAGCGTGAAGGTGACGTTCGGCTCGCAGCGGTCCAGACCGTAGGAGCGGCACACCGCGAACATCGCGGTCTCCACGTCCTCCGCGCCCTCACCGCCGGCCAGCAGCAGCTCGCCGATACGCAGGGTCAGGTCCAGCACGCGCGGGACGGCCGGGCCCTCCTCCTCCACCCGCTGCACCAGCTCGGGCGCCGGCCGCTCGGCCACCGGCATGCGCAGCATCGTGCGCATCCGGTCCTGCCAGGGCGCGTCCTTGATCAGGCTGACCAGCGGCACCCCGGTGGCCGGGGTGAACGCCGTCAGGGAGTCCTTGGCGTGGTAGGCGCTCGGCGGGCTGAACGCCGACACCTCCGGCTCGGCGCTCGGCGGATGCGGCGTCTCCAGGCCCTTCGGCAGGGCGAACTCGGAGGTGGTCTCCGGCTCACCGCCGCCCTCGGGGACCTCGATACCCGCGGGAACGGCGAACTCGGACGTGATCTCCGGGTCGTACCGCGCCTCGTCCGACCGGGGCTTGCGGTCCTCCGCCTCCGTCACCTCGCACCGCTCCCTGAACGACACCTTCCGTACGGCTCAGTATGCGCACAGGACCTCGACGGGTCGTACGCGCGCGTGGATGGGAACGGGCCGCACGCGTGCGCGTACGGCCCGTCCACGAGAAGGGCGGGGCTCAGTGGCCGCCCTGCTCCTCGAAGCGCTTGTAGGAACGCTCGATCTCCGCCTCGGCGTCCGTACGGCCCACCCAGTTGGCGCCCTCGACGGACTTGCCGGGCTCCAGGTCCTTGTACACCTCGAAGAAGTGCTGGATCTCCAGGCGGTCGAACTCGGACACGTGGTGGATGTCGCGCAGGTGCTCCACACGCGGGTCCGTGGCCGGAACGCACAGCAGCTTGTCGTCGCCGCCCGCCTCGTCCGTCATGCGGAACATGCCGATCGCGCGGCAGCGGATCAGGCAGCCCGGGAAGGTCGGCTCGTCCAGGATGACCAGCGCGTCCAGCGGGTCGCCGTCCTCGCCGAGGGTGTTCTCGACGAAGCCGTAGTCGGTCGGGTAGGCGGTCGAGGTGAAGAGACGACGGTCCAGGCGGATCCGACCGGTCTCGTGGTCCACCTCGTACTTGTTGCGCGAACCCTTCGGGATCTCGATCGTGACGTCGAACTCCACCGGTGGCTCCTCCATGATCAGCACATAGTTCTGGTGGTTAAGTGTCCCTCACGCAGGTGTGTGATCGCGAAAGGGGCTGGTGGTCGTGCCAGAGCTGAGGCCTTGGCGGGCCGCGAGACCGCAGGTGGAGCGGATCGCGAACGCCGTACGACCGCGTCTGGCGCGCGCCGGGGCGGCCGCGAGGCCGCGGGTCGCGCGCTTGACGCGGGCCCTGCGCTCCTCGCCCCTGGTCCTGGCGCGGCCGCGGCCCGTGAAGACCTGGCAGTACACCGCGGGCGCCGCCACCGCCGGCCTGGTGCTGGCCGCCGGCGTGGTGACCGCGGCCGGCCCCTGGGACGCCAACGGTCAGCGTACGGCCGAGCGGGACCGGGCCGCCGCCCTGGAGCGGACAGGTGGCGCAGATCACGGCCGGTCCGGTACGGCCGTCGGGGCGGCCCGGCCCGCCCCGAGCGCCGGACCCGTCCTGATGGGCCTGGACGGTGCGACGAGCGCCGTCGACACCAAGAAGGCCGCACCGGGCGGAAGGGCCCTCTCCGACGTCCTGAAGCCCCTTCTGGACGCCTCCGCGCTGGGCGGTACCCACGCGGCCGCCGTCGTCGACGTCGCCACCGGCAGGCGCCTGTACGCCGCCGACGCCGGCAAGGCCCTCACCCCCGCCTCCACCACCAAGATCGCCACCGCCGTCGCCGCCCTGTCCGCGCTGGGCCCCGACCACCGCCTCACCACCCGCGCCGCCCTCGAACCCGACACCGGCGAACTGGTCCTGGTCGGCGGCGGCGACCCCACTCTCACCGCCCGCAAGAAGGCCGGGGGCTGGGCGAGCCTGCGCACGCTGGCGGCGGACACCGCGAAGGCCCTGGGCGAGCGCGGCATCCACAAGGTCACGCTCTCCTACGACACGACCCTGTACTCCGGCCCCGCCGTGCACCCCATCGGCGTCAACGACAACATCGCACCGGTCAGCGCCCTGAGCGCCGACGAGGGCCGCACCGACGGCTCGACCAGCGGACCGGCGCCCCGCGTGAGCGACCCGGCGAAGGACGCGGCGAGCAAGTTCGCGACCTTCCTCAAGGCCGCCGGCATCACCACCACACCCCCCGGCCCCTCCAAGGCCACCACGCGCGCGCAGACCCTCGCCACGGTCTCCTCGCCCCCGCTGGCCGACGTGGTCGAGCGCATGCTGACCAACAGCGACAACGACATCGCCGAGGCCCTGGCCCGCCAGACCGCCCTCACCAGCGGCCGGCCCGGCAGCTTCGACGGCGGCGCCAGGGCGATCTCCGCACGGCTGACCAAGCTGGGCCTGCCGATGTCCGGCGCCTCCTTCCACGACGGCAGCGGCCTCGACCGCGACGACCGGCTCACCGCCGACCTCCTCACCGCCCTCCTGGTCACCGCCGGCGACCCCGGCCGCCCCGGCCTGCGCCCCGTCCTCACCGGGCTGCCCGTGGCCGGCTTCACCGGCACCCTGGCCGACCGCTACACCGACAGCGCGGCAGGCGTCGTACGCGCCAAGACCGGCACCCTGACCGGCGTGAACACCCTCGCCGGCACGGTCGTCGACGCCGACGGCCGCCTCCTGGCCTTCGCCTTCATGGCCTCCGGCACGACGGACCCCCTGCAGGCCGAGTCGGCCCTGGACAAGACGGCCACGGCACTGGCGGGGTGCGGCTGCCGATAGCCACGGCCGGCGGCACCAGGTGCCCACCCGACGCCCTCAGCCCCTGCCGACCCTCATGGCCTGCCCGAAGCGGGAGCGGTCCCGTACGGTTGACGACATGACTGGCTTCGGTGGCACCGCATCTCCCGGGATGGTCGACTGGAACCTCGCGGTGGCGACCGCGACGCGGCTCGTACGGCCGGGCCCCGACGTCAGCCGCGACGAGGCACGCGCCGTCGTCGCGGAGCTGCGCCGGCACGCCAAAGCCTCGGAGGAACACGTCCGGGGCTTCACTCGTATGGGCATCGACGAGATCCACGACACCCCCGTCCTGGTGGTCGACCGCCCCGGCTGGGTCCGCGCCAACGTCGCGGGTTTCCGGGAGATCCTCAGGCCGCTGCTGGAGAAGATGCAGGAACGGCGCGCCGGCAGCCCCGGCGGCGCGGTCCTCGGCACCGTCGGCGGCAAGGTGACCGGTGTGGAACTCGGCATGCTGCTCTCGTTCCTGTCCTCCCGCGTCCTCGGCCAGTACGAGACGTTCGCCCCGGCCACCCGAGAGCTCCCGGCCGGTGAGAACGGCGGCGGTCGCCTCCTCCTCGTCGCGCCCAACATCGTCCACGTCGAGCGCGAACTCGACGTCCAGCCGCACGACTTCCGCCTGTGGGTGTGCCTGCACGAGGAGACCCACCGCACCCAGTTCACGGCCGTGCCCTGGCTGCGCGACCACCTGGAGGGCGAAATCCAGTCGTTCTTGGCGGAGACCGACGTCGACCCGATGACTTTCCTGGAGCGCGTCAGGGAAGCCGCCCAGTCCCTCGCCGGAGGCCGCCCCGAGGGCGAGGAGGAGGACGGCGGCCGCTCCTTCGTGGAGCTGGTGCAGACGCCCGCCCAGCGCGAGATCCTCGCCCGCCTCACCGCCGTCATGTCCCTGCTGGAGGGCCACGCCGACTACGTCATGGACGGCGTCGGCCCCAGCGTCGTACCGACCGTGGCGGAGATCCGCGAGAAGTTCCAGCAGCGCCGCGCCAAGGGGGCCTCCCGCCTCGACCTCGCCCTGCGCAAGCTGCTCGGTCTGGATGCCAAACTCAGGCAGTACCGGGACGGCGAGCGGTTCGTCCGGGCCGTGGTCGAGCAGGTCGGCATCGACGGCTTCAACCGCGTGTGGACCTCGCCCAACACCCTGCCCACCAAGGCGGAGATCGCCAAACCGGCGGACTGGGTCGCGCGGGTGCACCGCAAGGCCGAGTCGTGAACGGCATGGACACGTCGTGAATCGAATCCGGCCGACGGCAGGCGAACGCCCCTCCAATCACCCGTCCGAGGGACCGTGAGCCATGCGTAGGCGTGCAATGCTCGGGGAACCGCCCGCTTCTGTCACCATCTATACACTCTGAGTGACCGGCTCGGGCTCACCCCCCGAAAACTTCATGAAGGGAACCGGACATGGGTCCCCATCCTGCGGTCGCGGCGATACGCCTGGCGGTCCGCCGCGTCCTCCACGACATCCTCAACAACCACCACACCTCCGGCGGCCCCGGCCCGCAGGCCTCCGGCGCGCACCCGGACCGGACGGCCGAGCGGCTTCCCTCCCCGCTCGTGCTCGTCGCCTGCTCCGGCGGCGCCGACTCCATGGCCCTCGCCTCCGCCCTCGCCTTCGAAGCGCCCAAGCTCGGCGTCCGCGCCGGAGGCGTCACCGTCGACCACGGCCTCCAGCCCGGCTCCGACCTCCGCGCCGACGAGGTCGCCCTGCGCCTGCGCGAACTCGGCCTCGACCCGGTCGAGTCCGTCGCCGTGACCGTCGGCCGCGACGGCGGTCCCGAAGCCGCCGCCCGCGACGCCCGCTACGCCGCCCTCGACGCCGTCGCCGAACGCCACCGCGCCGCCGCGGTCCTGCTCGGCCACACCCGCGACGACCAGGCCGAAACCGTCCTGCTCGGCCTCGCCCGCGGCTCCGGTATCCGCTCCCTGTCCGGCATGGCCGCGGTCTCGGGGGCCGGCGGCCGTTACCGGCGCCCCTTCCTGGGACTGGACCGGCAGACCGCCCGCAAGGCCTGCATGGTCCAGTCCCTCCCCGTCTGGGACGATCCTCACAACGCCGACCCCGCCTACACCCGCGCCCGGCTCCGGCACGAGGGCCTGCCCGCCCTGGAGAAGGCCCTCGGCAAAGGCGTCGTGGAGGCGCTCGCCCGCACCGCCCAGCTCTCCCGCGACGACGCCGACGCCCTCGACGCCTGGGCCAGCCAGGCCGAGTCCTCCGTACGCGACGCCACAGGCCTGCTGGAGTGCGCCAAGCTCTACGCGCTCCCGCCCGCCGTACGCCGCCGCATCCTGCGCCGTGCCGCCATCGAGGCCGGCGCCCCGGCCGGTTCGCTGTTCGCCCGTCACATCGAGGAAGTCGACCGTCTGATCACCGGCTGGCGCGGCCAGGGAGCCATCAATCTCCCGGGCAAAGTCGTCGCCCAGCGGCAGGGTGGCAGACTGGTGATTCGGCAAGGCTGAATCCCGACCCCGCGGAGCGACCCTCCGGCGGCCGGTGCGGGCAGCCGGTGGCCGTGGATGCGGCCGTAAGTGCGGGACGACCGAAAGTGATGCGGGTGGACGCGAAAGACATGGGTGCCGACCTCCAGCAGGTGCTCATCACCAAGGAAGAGATCGACGCGAAGCTGGCCGAGCTGGCCGCGAAGATCGACGCGGAGTACGCGGGCAAGGACCTGCTCATCGTCGGCGTCCTCAAGGGCGCCGTGATGGTCATGGCGGACCTCGCCCGGGCGCTGTCCACCCCCGTCACCATGGACTGGATGGCCGTGTCCTCCTACGGCGCGGGCACCCAGTCCTCCGGTGTCGTGCGGATCCTCAAGGACCTCGACACCGACATCAAGGGCAAGCACGTCCTGATCGTCGAGGACATCATCGACTCCGGCCTGACCCTGTCCTGGCTGATCAACAACCTCGGTTCCCGCGAGCCCGCCTCCCTGAAGGTGTGCACGCTGCTGCGCAAGCCGGACGCCGCCAAGGTCGCCATCGACGTCGAGTGGGTCGGCTTCGACATCCCGAACGAGTTCGTCGTCGGCTACGGCCTCGACTACGCCGAGAAGTACCGGAACCTGCCGTTCGTCGGTACGCTCGCGCCCCACGTCTACGGCGGCTGAGCCGTACCGGGTGATATGAGCCACTCGGCTCAAGCCTTGTAGGACGATCGGGAACCCCGGCGGGTTCCAGGCCGTTGAAGCATGCAGAGACGGGCTCCCCGGCCGTCCGAAGCGGACTTCGTGCGGCTTCGGACCACCACGCTGGGGTACCGTCAGAAGAACTGTCTTATCAAACTCACTATGGCAGGAGGGACGGGGCGGCACCGCTCCGTATGGATGGACGTGAAGCGATACTTCCGTGGGCCGGTCATGTGGATCGTGCTGGCCGTCCTTGCCGTGGTCGTTTTGATGCAGGTCGTCGGCTCGTCCGGCGGCTACAAGACGGTGGACACCGGCCAGGTCGTGGCGGCGATCAATGACAACAGGGTCCAGTCGGCCAAGCTGACCACCGGCGACGAGCAGACCATCAAGGTCACTCTCAAGGACGGCCAGAAGATCGACGGCAGCTCGAAGATCCAGGCGAGCTACATCGATCGTCAGGGCGAGACCGTCGCCGGCATCCTGCAGACCAAGTACCAGGACAAGCAGATCCCGGACGGCTACACGGTCTCGCCGTCCAAGCAGAACCCGTTCGTCGGCGTCCTGCTCTCCCTGCTGCCCTTCGTCCTCATCGTCGTCGTCTTCCTGTTTCTGATGAACCAGATGCAGGGCGGCGGCTCCCGGGTGATGAACTTCGGCAAGTCCAAGGCCAAGCTCATCACCAAGGACACCCCGAAGACGACCTTCGCCGATGTCGCCGGCTGCGACGAGGCCGTCGAGGAGCTCCACGAGATCAAGGAGTTCCTCCAGGAGCCGGCCAAGTTCCAGGCCGTCGGCGCCAAGATCCCCAAGGGTGTGCTGCTCTACGGCCGCCCGGGTACCGGTAAGACGCTCCTCGCCCGCGCCGTGGCCGGCGAGGCAGGCGTGCCCTTCTACTCGATCTCCGG
Source organism: Streptomyces sp. NPDC030820 (assembly GCF_055572075.1). Lineage (NCBI taxonomy): Bacteria > Bacillati > Actinomycetota > Actinomycetes > Kitasatosporales > Streptomycetaceae > Streptomyces > Streptomyces sp. NPDC030820. The sequence goes on along the minus strand of NZ_JBVIEB010000015.1, from coordinate 59,875 downwards.
CTCCGACTTCGTCGAGATGTTCGTCGGTGTCGGTGCCTCCCGAGTCCGTGACCTGTTCGAGCAGGCCAAGGCGAACGCCCCGGCGATCGTCTTCGTCGACGAGATCGACGCGGTCGGCCGCCACCGCGGCGCCGGCCTCGGCGGTGGTCACGACGAGCGCGAGCAGACCCTGAACCAGCTGCTCGTCGAGATGGACGGCTTCGACGTCAAGGGCGGCGTGATCCTCATCGCCGCCACGAACCGCCCCGACATCCTCGACCCGGCACTGCTCCGCCCCGGCCGCTTCGACCGCCAGATCGCGGTCGATCCGCCGGACCTGCAGGGCCGTCTGGAGATCCTCAAGGTCCACCAGAAGGGCAAGCCGGTCGCGCCCGACGTCGACCTGTCCGCCGTCGCCCGCCGCACCCCCGGCATGACGGGCGCCGACCTCGCGAACGTGCTGAACGAGGCCGCGCTGCTCACCGCCCGGGGCGACCAGAAGCTGATCGACAACAGGGCGCTGGACGAGGCGATCGACCGTGTGGTCGCGGGCCCGCAGAAGCGGACCCGGATCATGTCGGACAAGGAGAAGAAGATCACCGCGTACCACGAGGGCGGTCACGCCCTGGTCGCGGCGGCCTCGCCGAACTCCGACCCGGTCCACAAGATCACGATCCTGTCCCGCGGCCGCGCCCTCGGCTACACGATGGTCCTGCCCGACGAGGACAAGTACTCGACCACGCGCAACGAGATGCTCGACCAGCTGGCCTACATGCTGGGCGGCCGCGCCGCCGAGGAACTGGTCTTCCACGACCCGACCACCGGCGCCGCGAACGACATCGAGAAGGCCACCAACCTGGCCCGCGCGATGGTCACCCAGTACGGCATGACCGAGCGGCTCGGCGCCATCAAGTTCGGCGGCGACAACAGCGAGCCCTTCCTCGGACGTGAGATGGCTCACCAGCGCGACTACTCGGAAGAGGTCGCCGCGCTGGTCGACGAAGAGGTCAAGAAGCTCATCGAGACGGCGCACAACGAGGCCTGGGAGATCCTGGTCGAGAACCGCGACGTGCTCGACCAGCTCGTCCTTCATCTGCTGGAGAAGGAGACCCTGGGCAAGGAGGAGATCGCCGAGATCTTCGCCCCGATCGTCAAGCGCCCGCCGCGGCCCGCCTGGACCGGCTCCTCCCGCCGCACCCCGTCCACCCGCCCGCCGGTGCTCTCCCCGAAGGAGCTGGCACTGACGAACGGCGCGAACGGCGCCACGGCCGCGATCAGCACGGTCAAGTCCACCGCCGCGGAATCCACCCCGGCGACGGACAAGACCCCGGAGGACCGCCGGGAGAGCTGACCTGTTTCGGCCAACGTGGCCGGAATGAATGCCGCGCCCCTCAGGTTTTAGCCTGGGGGCGCGGCATTTCCGTATGCCCGCGGGCAAGACGTAAAGGAACGAGGCACCACATGACCGACCCCGTGACGCTGGCCGGCGAAGGCCTGATCGGCGAGTTCGACGAGAAGCGCGCCGAGAACGCCATTCGCGAACTTCTGATCGCGGTCGGGGAGGATCCCGATCGGGAGGGCCTCAGGGAAACCCCGGCTCGGGTGGCGCGGGCCTATCGGGAACTTCTGGCGGGGCTGTGGCAGGAGCCTGAGGATGTTCTGACGACGACGTTCGATCTGGGGCACGACGAGATGGTCCTGGTGAAGGACATTGAGATCGTCAGTCTCTGCGAGCACCATCTCCTGCCATTTCATGGCGTAGCTCACGTTGGTTACATTCCGGCGGAAACGGGCAAGATTACTGGCCTGTCGAAGCTGGCGCGTTTGGTGGAGGTCTTCGCTCGCCGCCCGCAGGTGCAGGAGCGACTCACCACTCAGATCGCGGACTCCCTCGTACGCATCCTCGAGGCGCGTGGTGCCATCGTCGTCATCGAGGCGGAGCACATGTGCATGTCCGTACGGGGCATCCGCAAGCCCGGCGCCAAGACCACCACGTCGGCGGTCCGCGGCCAGCTCCGCGACGCTACGACCCGCGCCGAGGCGATGAGCCTGATACTGGCGAACTGACCGTCACGCCGCCGGTTCCGCTCCCGGGGGGTTCTGGTCCTCGTCCTCCGGGAGTTTGCACACCCGCTCCAGGAACAGGGCCGCCGCTATGACACCGATGCCGGCCAGGACCGAGAAGCCGGCGTAGACGGCCTGGTCGCGGCGGGCGGGGATGTCCAGCAGCTCCAGCAGGAAGACGCCCGTGCCGCCGTACATGCCGGCCACGAGGGCTGCGACCAGGGCGCTGGCCTGGCCGAAGACCACCGCGCGGGCGGCCATCAGCGGGTCGACGCCCTTCGCGCCGGGGCGGCGCTCGCGCTGGGCCTTGAGGCGGGCGCGCAGCGAGAGAGCCGTCGAGAGCAGGACCACCGCGATCAGGGCGAGCACGATGGGGGCGGCCAGGGGGACGCTGGGCAGGGTCCCGATCGAGTTCCAGAGGCGGGCGCCCGCCCAGGACAGGATCCCGGCCACGACGAACACGCCCGCCAGCACCCTGATGCGCAGCTCTCTCACGGTGTCCCTTCAGCTCCCCCGGACCGGTCCGGACTGCGGTCGGCTCGACCTTGTCGTTCGAGTCGTCTTGACCTTAACGACTATTCGGGCAGTCGGAGTTCCAGGTCCGCGCGGGGCTCGACGCCCGCACGGGTGACGGCCGACAGCAGTTCGGCCACCGCGCCGCGGCCGGGCAGCTGGGCCTGGGGGTCCACGTCGTGCCAGGGGGCGAGCACGAAGGCGCGCTCGTGGGCGCGCGGGTGGGGCAGGGTGAGCTGGGGATCGTCGGAGGTGACGTCGGCGTAGGCGACGATGTCGACGTCCAGGGTGCGCGGCCCCCAGTGCTCGTCGCGGACGCGTTTGTACGCCTCCTCGATGGCGTGCGCCCGCTCCAGGAGGGAGGACGGGGGCAGGGTGGTCTTGAGGACCACGACCGCGTTGAAGTACGACGGCTGGCTGCCCGGCTCCACGCCCCAGGGCTCGGTCTCGTACACCGGGGAGACGGCCTTCACACGGATGCCGGGGGTGTCCTCCAGCGCGTCGACGGCGCCCTGGAGGGTCTCCAGGCGGTTGCCGAGGTTGGAGCCGATGGAGATGACGGCCCATTTCGGGTTCTGGAGGGTCGTGTCGGCGGCGTCCACCTTCTCGACGACCGAGGCGGGCACCGGCTGGACGGTCGGGTCGCTGTGACCCTGCAGGAAAGGTCGGGTCATACTCGGCTCCGGGTGATGGTGACGGTCACGTCGTCGAAGGGGACGGTGATCGGTGCGTCCGGCTTGTGGACGCAGACCTCGACTTCCTGTACCCCTTCGTGCTTCAGGCAGGTCCGGGCGATCCGCTCGGCGAGGGTCTCGATGAGGTTCACCGGCTCACCCTCGACCACGGCCACGACCTCCTCGGCCACGATGCCGTAGTGGACGGTCTTCGCCAGGTCGTCGTCAGCCGCCGCCGGCCGGGTGTCCAGCCCCAGGACGAGGTCCACGACGAAGGTCTGGCCCTCCTCGCGCTCCTTGGGGAACACGCCGTGGTGCCCGCGGGCCCTGAGGCCGCGCAGCGCGACACGATCCACGCGAATCACTCCTGCAATCGTCGGGAAGGACCGGTCCGTACCACGTGCGGGCGGCACGCCGTCCTCAGACGAATCTACCTGCGGGCACTGACAAAGCCGGGCCGCGGGGCGCGGGCCGGGGCCGGGACCACGAGGGTTCATCCCGCGTTTCCCCAGGGAAACCCGGCCGTGTCATGGGCTGGTAGCGGCTCCTACCCCGGGGTAGGTGATTCCAACCACTTCTCGGCCCCATGGAGCGTCTACCCGCTCAGGCGAGGGGTTCGTCGTCCGGGTTCACGCCGTTGGCGCCGGGCTCCTCGTCGTCGGCGCTCTCCGCCAGGACGGGGGAGGCGTGGTGCGACCAGAGTTTCCAGCCGGAGGGTGTGCGCCGGAAGACGTTCGTGGCGACGACGAGCTGGCCGACGAGCGGTCCCAGTTCCGCGCCGTCCTCGGGGGCGGGGCCGCCGCTGAGGATGTTCTCGGTGCAGGTGACGAGCGCGGTGTCGCCGGTGACGGAGACGTGCACGTCGGTGAGGAAGAACTGGATGTAGTCGGTGTTGGCCATGATCAGGGCGTACGACCTGAGGACCTCGCCGCGGCCGGTGAGCACCGGCCAGCCGGGGTGGACGCAGGAGATCACGCCGGTGTCCGCCGGGTCGTGGTACTCCTCGTCCACGCCCAGCTCGGCCGGGGTGAGCCAGAGGGAGGACAGCAACTCGAAGTCGCCGCGTTCCATCGCCTCGTAGAAGGCGGTGTTGGCGGCCTCCACCTGTTCGACGTCGGTATGAGGGGCGCTCACCGGGCTCCTTCCGCCCCTTGCTCACCACTGGTACCGGGCGTGCGCCCACTGCCGCACGCCCCGGGCTCGCGCTCGGCGCTCGGCGTGTTCCCTGCTTCAAACGCCCTGCGCTCGCTTGGCGCGTCCGGCGCTGAGCCCGCCGTACGCGCCCTCTCCACGGCGCGCGCGACCCGTACCGCGTCCGCGGTGGCGCGTACCTCGTGTACGCGCACCGCCCACGCGCCGGAGTGCGCCGCGAGTGCGGAGACGGCGGCCGTGGCGGCGTCGCGCTCCCGGGCCGGCGGGGGCGCGCCCTCCGGGCCGGCGAGGACCCGGCCGAGGAACCGTTTGCGGGAGGCGGCCACGAGCAGGGGGTGGCCGAGGGCGCGCAGGCGGTCGAGGTGGGCGAGGAGGGCGAGATCGTGCTCGGCCTCCTTGGAGAAGCCGAGGCCGGGGTCGACGACGATGCGGTCGGGGGCGACGCCGCCGGCCAGCACGGCCTCCACGCGTGCGTGCAGTTCGTCCACGACTTCGGTGACGACGTCCTCGTAGGCGCCCTTGACGTTGCCGCCCTGGAGGAAGCCGCGCCAGTGCATGACGACGAACGGGGCGCCCGCGTCGGCGACCGCCGGGATCATCGCGGGATCGGCGAGGCCGCCGCTGACGTCGTTGACGAGTGCGGCGCCGGCCGCGAGGGACTGTGCGGCGACGGAGGCGCGCATGGTGTCGACGGAGACGACGACGCCTTCGGAGGCGAGGCCCCGGACGACCGGGATGACGCGCCTGAGTTCCTCGTCCTCGTCGACCCGGGTGGCGCCGGGGCGGGTGGACTCGCCGCCGACGTCCACCAGGTCCGCGCCCTCGGCGACGAGGTCCAGGCCGTGCTTGACGGCGGCGGTCGTGTCGAACCAGCGGCCGCCGTCGGAGAAGGAATCGGGGGTCACGTTGACGACGCCCATGACCGCACACCGGTCCCATACCGGAAGGCCGGCGACCTGGCCGCGCCCGCTGAGGTTGTTCATACGTTCAGCGTAGGCCCAGCAGGGCGCCGGGAACGCGCGGCGGCCCGGGCGGGAGCCCCCGTGCTGGAGGGGGTGGGGGCGCCCGCCCGGGCCCGTTTTCGGCCGCACCGTTCTGTCCTGCGGCTCTGTCGTCCCGCGGCGCTCAGGCCGCGCGGACGTCCCGTTCCGCCATGGCGTGCGCGCAGGGGCGCTCGGCGGCCGCCCTGCGCCGGCGCAGGAAGCGCGGGAGCGGCAGGGCGAGGTTGACGAAGCCCTCCGCCTGCATGGCGGCGAAGCCGATGCGGGGCAGGTCGGCGTTGTTCCGGTAGACCACGAAGCGGGGTTCCCAGCGCGGCTGGAACTTGGCGTTGAACTTGTACAGCGACTCGATCTGGAACCAGCGTGAGAGGAAGACCAGCAGCCCGCGCCAGGCGCGCAGCACCGGGCCGGCGCCGATCTTCTCGCCGCGCGCGAGGGCGGAGCGGAACATCGCGAAGTTCAGCGAGACCCGGGTGATGCCGAACTTCGGCGCGGCCTGGAGGGCGGCGACGATCAGCAGCTCGTTCATGCCGGGGTCGGCACTGCGGTCGCGGCGCATCAGGTCCAGCGAGGCGCCGTCCTCGCCCCAGGGCACGAAGTGCAGGATCGCCTTCAGGTCGCCGTACTCGCCGGGTACGTCGTCCTGCTTGTGGGCGGTGGCGATCAGGCAGTCGCCGTCGGCGGGGTCGCCGACGCGGCCGAGCGCCATGGAGAAGCCGCGTTCGGTGTCGGTGCCGCGCCAGTCCTCCGCCGCCCGGCGGATGCGCTCCAGTTCGGCGTCGCCGAGGTCACGGATGCGCCGCACCCGGGTTTCGTAGCCGGCTCGCTCGATGCGCTTGACCATTTGCCGTACGTTGCGCATCGCGCGTCCGGCGAGCGAGAAATCCGCGACGTCCACCACCGCCTCGTCGCCCAGTTCCAGCGCGTCCAGGCCGGTCTCCCGGGTCCACACCTCGCCGCCGGTCTCCGAGCAGCCCATGACGGCGGGCGTCCAGGAGTGCGCCTTGGCCTCGTCCATGAAGCGCTCGATGGCACCGGGCCAGGCCTCGACGTCGCCGATGGGGTCGCCGCTGGCGAGCATCACTCCGGAGACGACGCGGTAGGTGACCGCGGCCTTGCCGCTGGGGGAGAAGACGACCGCCTTGTCGCGGCGCAGCGCGAAGTGGCCGAGCGAGTCGCGCCTGCCGTGCTTCTCCAGCAGGGCGCGCAGCCGGGCCTCGTCCTCCTCGGTGAGGCGGGCGGCCGGGTGCTCGGGGCGGAAGGCCAGGTAGATGGTGGTGACGGCGGTGATCCAGCCGAGGGCGCCGAGGGAGAAGGCGACGGTCCAGGACGTGTTGCCCTGGTAGTCGACCGGGCCCTCGAAGCCGAACAGGCCGTAGACGACATGCGTCAGCCGATCGGCCAGGCTCGGGTCGCCGATCGTCCGGTGCGGGTGGACGCTGACGATGATGAGTCCGAGGACGAGAGAACTGGCGCTCATGAGGATGAAGTTCGCGAGCGCCCGCCACCTGCTGCGCGGGTCGGGCAGCGCCGCGAACTCGTCGCGGTGGACCAGCAGCGGCACGAGCAGCGCCACCGCGATGAGCATGCCGACGACCGAGTGCCGGTACGCGAACTCCGCTGCCGCGCCCGCCGGCAGCAGCGCGACCGCGGCCCGCCACGCCCGGCGCTTGCGCCGTTTGAGCCCGTGCGCGAGCAGCAGCAACAGCACGCCGGCGCTCAGCGAGAGCGCGGCCGCGAAGGGCCCGAACGAGCCCGGCAGCACCTCGGCGATGGCGTGCATACGGCTGTGACGAAAGCGCGGGAACACACCCGCAGCGATGTCCAGGACGCCCACGAGGGCGGCCGCCCTGCCGACGAGCACGGGGACGGCCTCGGGGCGCGGGCCGCGAAGTATGCGCCGCGCCCGGCTTGATCGGCTCGGAACCCCGCCCGACATTTCCCCATCTATCCTGACAGACATCGCATCCCGTAGTTCTGCGAGAGACCTTGAACCCGGGCCCGATCGGGCATCCGGCGACATTGCGCCCTCTAGGACGGTGTCTTGGGGAGAGAGGTTCACTCCCCACCGGAAAGTCGGGTCAAAGGCCAAGGAAAGCCCCGGGCAAACCCTCGCAACGAGCGTGGGTGGGCGCCGGGCGGAGAGCGCAGGCAGGAAACAGCCCATGGGTCTCACGAGCAACAAAGTGCTGATGCTGGCGATCGTCCTCGCCGGACTGCTGTTCGCCGGCACGGTGTGGCTGTGGCCGCGGCTGGCCCGGCGGAGCTGGCGGGCCGTCAGCGGCCGGGTCGGCCTGCTGCTCACCACCCAGTTGGCGCTGTTCGCCTCGGTGGGCCTCGCCGCCAACCAGGCCTTCGGCTTCTACGCCAGCTGGGCGGACCTGTTCGGCCAGGAGAACGGCCAGGGGGTGGTCGTCGACCATATAGCGGGCGGCGGCAGCAGTCCCGTCCAGGTGGTCTCCACGGCCCAGGTCATCGGTGCGAGCAGCACGCTGCCGCAGGTGTCCGGGCAGGTCCAGAAGGTCGACATCATCGGCCGTACGACACACATCGCCACGCCGGCGTTCGTGTATCTGCCTCCGGAGTACTTCAAGCCGCAGAACAGCACGCGCAAGTTCCCGGTGGCCGTCGTCCTCACGGGTTACCCCGGCACGGCCCAGGCGCTGGTGGACAAACTGCACTACCCCAGTACGGCGCAGCAGCTGGCCAAGCAGGGGAAGATGCAGCCGATGATCCTGGTGATGCTGCGGCCGACCGTGGCGCCGCCGCGGGACACCGAGTGCGTCGACGTTCCCGGTGGCCCGCAGACCGAGACCTTCTTCGCAAAAGACCTGCGCGACTCGGTGATGGCCCACTACCGGGTCGACAAGACGCCCGCCAGCTGGGGCATCGTCGGCGACTCGACCGGCGGTTACTGCGCGCTGAAGGTCGCCATGCACCACCCGGGTTCGTACGCGGCCGCCGCGGGCCTGTCGCCGTACTACAAGGCGCCGATCGACCCCACCACCGGGGACCTCTTCCACGGCGACAAGAACCTGCAGAATCGATCCAACCTCTTCTGGACGCTCAAGCATCTGACGGCGCCCGAGACATCGCTGCTCGTCACCAGCAGCAGGATCGGTGAGCACAACTACAAGGACACGCTCTCATTCATCAAGAGCGTGCAGGACACGAACGTGACCAGGATTTCGTCGATCATCCTTCCGAGCGGCGGCCACAACTTCAACACCTGGCGGCGGGAGATCCCCGCCACGCTCCGGTGGCTCAGCTCGCGGCTGGTCGCCCACTGAGCCCCCGCACCCTGATGCCCCGTGAAGCCGGTGATGTGGCCGGGTTTTTACGGGGCGGGGGTCCACGATTCGCCTACGCGCGGTAAGTTTCTGGCCATGCCACGTGGACGCCACCGCCATTCACCACCACTGCACCGGTTGCTGCCGCCGTCGGCGATCGCCGGTGTCTCCGTCGTCTGCGCGCTGGGTCCCTGGGTGTTCTCCGAGGCCATGGTGCTGCGCGCGCTGGCCGGGGCCGCTGCGGCCACGGCGGTCGTGGGCGCGTTCGTGATGCGCCGCTGGGACATCCACGCGGGCAAGCAGGTCGCCGACCTCACACGCGCGCGTGCCGGTGACGAGTGGCGGTACGAGGAGCGGGTCGCCGAACTGGAGACCGACCTGGAGGAGTCGCGCGAGCTGCGCACCAAGCTGGAGCAGCGGCTGCGCGCCAAGCGCGCGGAGCTGGCCGGCCTGCGCAACGAGCACGCGGCCCTGCTGCGCCGGTACGCGACCGCGGAGACCGAGCGCGCCAGCGCCCTTGAGGGACGTCGGCTGCTGGAGATCGAGGCGGCCGCGCCCTCGCCCGCGCTGCCGCCCGCGCGCCGCCCCGAACCGGACCCGGAGCCGACCGAGGCCAAGGCGGCCGAGGAGCCCGCGGAGGCTGCCGCCGAGGCCACAGAGACCGGGGCGGACTCCGGGGACGAGCCGACGGCGTACGCGGTGTTCTCGCCCAAGGGCGCGTGGCTCTACCAGCAGGCCCTGACGGCCCTGGCCCGGTTCGACGGCGAGGACCCGGGCGACTCCATGACGGACGCCGAGGCTTCCGTGGACACGGCCACGCGCGTGGCTTCCGACGAGGCGGCTTCCGGGGACACGAAGGCGAGGGCTCCCGAGGCGGGTGAGCCCGACGCCGGCGAGGCCAGGGCCGACGCGGGCGCTGTGCCGGCGGGCAAGGCCGATGTCCGCAAGGCCGACGCGGGCGGGGCGGACTCCGCCGCGCGGGCGGAAGACGCGGCGGAAGGCGTGCGGGACGACGCGGCGGAAGGCGTGCGGGACGGCGCCGGTGCCTCCGCGAGCGAGGCCGGTGCGCCGGCCGCCCAGGAGGACGAGGCGCAGGGGAAGCCCGTGGCGGCCGACGGGCACGCGCGTGCGGCCGCCGCCCCGATGGCACCGGCCGAGACCGCGGGGCCCGCGGGCCGGCCGCCCGCCGGGCACTTCACGGTGCCGACCGCGGTGGCTGTCGTACCGGCCGCGCCCGCGCGGCGCCCGGTGGTCGAGGGCGGTTTCGACTTCTTCGGCACCCAGAAGGACGCACCGAAGGCCGCACTGGACTCCGTGCAGAACGAGGATCTCGCCGACGTCGTCGGCCCGGAGGCCCTCGCCGTGCACAAGGCCGAGGCCGAGGCCGAGTTCAAGCACGCCGACGCACAGTCGGACGGCGCCGGCCAGGTCATCGACCTGACCGCGCACGACGAGACCGAGCAGATCGACGTCCAGCGGCTGCGCAGCGCGGCTTCCTGAGACCGCACCAGGTACCAGGCACCGGGCCCGGCTTCCCGCGAGGGGAGCCGGGCCTCATGTGCGTCCGGTCATCCAGCGGTCGGGGCGGGCGGCCCGGCGGCCCGTACGCGACCGCTCCGCCTGGGCGTGCAGCAGCCGCGCGGCCTCCTGGACGTCCCGCAGACCGGCCGTCACGGTCTTGTCGGCGCCAGTGTCCACGTGGACGTCGGCGAGCCGCCACAGACGCTGCCAGGGCCCCTGGCTCAGCCGCACGCTCTGCACCTTGGCGTGCGGGACGAGCGAGAGTCGGCGCCGCAGCAGACCGTGCCCGGTGGCGAACACCGCGCCGGTGACCGCGAGACGGTGGCCGCGCCACCACACCGGCACGCACCAGCGGGCCCGCCGCGGCGGCCGCGAAAGCTCCTGAGGCACCGTCACACCCGGCAGCACGCGCGCGACCACCGACTCGGCGATCGGGCGCGGAGCGACCGGTACCAGCACCGAGTTGGCGGACCCGGCCACGTCCAGTTCCACCCGCACCCAGCCGAGCCGCCGCCACAGCAGCGGCTCCACGATCCGCACGGTCTGCACCCGGCCCGGCGGGACCGTCTCGTGCGTACGGTCGAGCAGCCCGTGGTCGATGCGCAGCCCGTCCGGCGACTCGCTCACCTTCCAGTCGAACTCGCCGGCGAACCGCCCCGCGCTGCTCGCGCCGGCCGCGCCGAACAGCGGCAGGGCGGTCGCGAGGACCGTCCACAGGTTGTGGGTGGTCAGCCACAGCACGGTCGGTACGACGAGCGCGGCGCACAGCGAGCCCCAGGTGGCGCCCGTCAGTACCAGGGAGAGCGCCAGCGCGCGTGGGGGTACGCGCAGCAGCTCGTGTGCCGGCGCCTCGCCGACTTCGCGCGCCGTCTCGGGCGCGAAACCCGCCGCGCGCGCCAGAAGCTCCGCGCGCAGGGCGCGCGCCTCCGGCTCGCCGAGGAAGGCCAGCTCGTCCTTGTCGTCGGCGCCGACGACGTCGATCCGCAGCTTGGCGACGCCCGCCACGCGCGCGAGGAGGGGACGGGAGACGTCCACGGCCTGGATGCGCTCCAGCCGGATGTGCGCGGTGCGCCGGAACAGCAGGCCGGTACGGATGCGCAGTTCGGTGTCGGTGACCGCGTAGTGCGTGAACCACCAGGACAGAAAGCCGTAGAGGCCTGCCACCGGCACCAGCACCGCGAGCCCCAGCAGCAGCGCGGTGGTGGTCAGCCGCGCCAGCTGCGCCTGCGTCCCGTTCGGGTCGTGCACCGCCCAACCGGCGACTACGGCGACCGGCGCCCACGCCCGGCGGAACGGTGTGACGGGGTGCAGCCGGCGCTCGGTCACCGGCGTGGTCGCCGGTATCTCGCCGTCGTGGTCCGAGGACGCCTCCCCGTCGTGGTCCGGGGTCGTCACAGGCCCGCCGATCGGGCCTCGCCCAGCTCGGTGAGCCGGTCGCGCAGCCGCTCCGCCTCGGCCGGGTCCAGACCGGGGATGGTGGCGTCGGTCGCGGCGGCCGCCGTGTGCAGCTGCACGGTCGCCAGCCCGAAGCGCCGCTCGACGGGCCCGGAGGTGACCTCCACCAGCTGCATCCGCCCGTACGGCACCACCGTCTCCTCGCGCCACAGGACACCGCGGCTGATCAGCAGGTCGTCCGCGCGCTCGGTGTACCGCCACGAGCGCCAGTTGCGCCCCACCAGCCGCCAGCACCACGCGGCGCAGGCCACGGGCACCAGGGCGAAGGCGGCCCACGCGGGCCCCACGAGCAGGCCCGGCAGCAGCCCGGTGACGACCGTGAGCACCGCCGTCCACACCACCACGAGCAGCCGGCGCACCCGCATCAGAGCGGGCTGCAGCCCCCGCCACTCCAGCTCGGCCCCCGGTGTCCCGGTCTCCTCCGGGCTCCCCGTCTCCATGGGGCCAGCGTACGTAGGGGAAACTGGGGCCATGACTCCTACGACGGAGACCACGGTCGGGATCGGCGGCGCCGCGGAAAGCACCGACATGGTGCTCAACATCGGGCCCCAGCACCCGTCCACGCACGGCGTGCTGCGGCTCAGGCTCGTGCTGGACGGGGAGCGCATCGTGCGCGCGGAGCCGGTGATCGGCTATATGCACCGCGGCGCCGAGAAGCTCTTCGAGGCGCGTGACTACCGCCAGATCATCGTGCTCGCCAACCGCCACGACTGGCTGTCGGCGTTCTCGAACGAGCTGGGCGTGGTCCTTGCCGTGGAGCGGATGCTCGGCATGGAGGTGCCCGAGCGGGCGGTGTGGACGCGCACGCTGCTCGCCGAGCTGAACCGGGTCCTGAACCACCTGATGTTCCTCGGCTCCTACCCGCTGGAGCTGGGCGGCATCACCCCGGTGTTCTATGCGTTCCGGGAGCGCGAGGTGCTCCAGAACGTCATGGAGGAGGTCTCCGGCGGGCGCATGCACTACATGTTCAACCGCGTCGGCGGCCTGAAGGAGGACCTGCCGGCCGGGTGGACCGCACGCGCGCGTGCCGCCGTGGCCGACGTGCGCTCGCGCATGGACGTCTTCGACGACCTGGTGCTCGGCAACGAGATCTTCCGGGGACGCACGCGCGGAGTGGGCGCGATGACGCCGCAGACCGTGCACGCCTACGGCGTGAGCGGGCCCATCGCGCGCGCCTCGGGCGTCGACTTCGACCTGCGCCGCGACGAGCCGTACCTGGCGTACGGCGACCTCCAGGACACCCTGAAGGTCGTCACCCGCAGCGAGGGCGACTGCCTCGCGCGCTTCGAGGTCCTGCTGGAGCAGACCCACAACGCGCTCGACCTCGCCGACGCCTGCCTGGACCGGCTCGCCGAGCTGCCGCCCGGGCCGATCAACCAGCGGCTGCCGAAGGTGCTGAAGGCGCCCGAGGGGCATACGTACGCGTGGACCGAGAACCCGCTCGGCATCAATGGCTACTACCTGGTCAGCAAGGGCGAGAAGACGCCGTACCGGCTGAAGCTGCGCTCTGCCTCGTACAACAACATCCAGGCGCTGACCGAGCTGCTGCCGGGGACGCTGGTGGCGGACATGGTGGCGATCCTGGGCTCGATGTTCTTCGTGGTCGGCGACATCGACAAGTAGGCCGGCCGCAGGAAACAGCCGGCCGGCTCAGGCGAGCGGGTCCGGAATTCCAACCGGCTGCACCAGCCAGCCGAAGTCACCGAGCCCACCCGGAGCGGTGAGCTCGGCGGCCTCCCCGGCGCTCGCGAGAGCGCGCACATAGGCCGTGGGGTCCGTGGAGGCCAGCGCGAGCGGGGGGCGTGCGCCGGTGAGGTCCAGGGCGCGCAGTGCGGCGCGCTGGGTGAGGAGGCGGGCGGGGGACAGGGCGCGCGCTGTGCGGGAGGGCGCCTGCGTCGTGCCGGTGGGCGTGTGCGCCGGAGGTTGGGGCGTGTCCGAGGCCGCACGCGTGGTGTCGTGGGGGGTGCGCGCCGTCTCGCCGGGCGTGCGCGCGGTCTCCCCGCGCCTGCCGGTCGCCTCCCGGAGCTTGTCCGTCGTATCCCGGCGCCCGCCGGTCCCATCCCCGGGGCTTCCGGTGGTATCCCCGAGCCTGCCCGTCGTATCCCCGAGCGTGCGCGCCGTCTCGCCAGGCGTGTGCGTCGTGTTGTGGGGCGCTCTCAAGGGCGTGTGCGCTGTGACGGCCGCCGCGCACGCGTCCAGTGCGACGTGCGCCGTGATGTCGCACGACCCGTCCGGCACGGGCGCCGTCTCGCGCCCTTTCCGGAAGCCGGTGAGCGTCCCGAACGGGGGGCGGGTGTCGACGGTGTGCGCGTAGTCCACGGCCACCGCGAGCCCGCGCACCACCCGGTCCACCGCCCACGCCCACGCCAGGTCCCGGGGCAGCCCGATCTCCGCGCGCAGCCCCTCCTCGGCCGGCAACGGCCACCATCGGGCGAGCCAGTCCGCCTCCGCGCCGGTCACCGGCTCCCCGAGCCGTTCGGTGCCGTCCTCGGCGACGAGCACCAGCCGGGGCACGCCCGCGGGGTCGACCTCGGCCACGTCCACGGGCACGTTGTCCAGCCACTCGTTGGCGAACAGCAGCCCCGTGACGGCGGCCGGAGGCGTGTCCAGCCAGGCGATCCGTTCGTCAAGACCGGCCGGGCGGTCCGCGAGTTCCACGGCGTACCCACGCGCGCGTGCGGCCACGTCGGCCGGAAGGGCGGCCAGCACCCCGGTGACCAGTTCGCCCCGCCCCGCGCCCATGTCGACGAAGTCCAGTACCGGGGGCCGGTCCAGCGCCTCGTCGACCCGGCACAGCAGCCGGGCCACGGCCTGCGCGAACAGCGCGGAGGCGTGGACGGACGTACGGAAGTGGCCGGCCGGGCCCTCCGGGCGGCGGTAGAAGCCGCCGGGCCCGTACAGCGCCTCCTCGGTCGCCGCACGCCAGCCGCGCCGGCCGTCTCCGTCGCCGGGGCGCGCTCCCGCTCCCCGTGCCGTCTCATCCGTCACCGGAACAGACTAGGCACACAGATGATCACTTCCTCCACCTTGCGGAGTACGCGCCCCGGGCACGGATCGGCCCTCCGGTTGACCCCTGCATGCATCCGGTTTCCCTACTCTGGGTTACGTGCAGCGCCTCTATGACTTCCTCCGCCGCCACCCGACCTGGGTCGACACCTTCTGGGCCGTCGTCCTGCTCGGGCTGTCCGGTCTGAGCGTGGTCAACCTCCACGGGGTGCCCGGTCACCACATGACGCTCGCCGGGGGGATGGCCGTGTCCGCCGTCCTGTGCGTCGTCGTCGCGCTGCGCCGCCGTTTCCCGGAGCCGATGCTGCTGGTGGCCCTCGCGACGGGTCTGGCCCAGCTGGTGGTGGACGTCGAGACGACCGTCGCCGACTTCGCGATGCTGGTGATCACCTACACGGTGGCGACGGTCGGCGCGCGCTGGGCCTCCCGGCTCGCCCTCGCCGCCAGTCTCGTCGCGGCCACCCTCGCGCAGATCCGCTGGCCGAACGAGCACACCAGCTTTCCGGGACATATCGCGATAGTCGTCTTCCAGACGGTGCCCTTCGCGCTCGCCTGGGTGCTCGGTGACTCCATGCGCACCCGGCGGGCCTACTTCGCCCAGCTGGAGGAGCGCGCGGCCCGTCTGGAGAAGGAGCGCGAGGCGCAGTCGAAGGTAGCGGTCGCCGCCGAGCGCGCCCGTATCGCGCGCGAGCTGCACGATGTCGTGGCGCACAACGTGTCCGTGATGGTGGTGCAGGCCGACGGCGCCGCCTATGTCCTCGATGCCGCCCCCGACCAGGCCAAGAAGGCCCTGGAGACGATCTCCTCCACCGGCCGTCAGGCCCTCGCCGAGATGCGCCGTCTGCTGGGCGTGCTGCGCACCGGGGAGCACCAGGAGGGCGGGGAGTACGTCCCGCAGCCGGACGTCGGGCAGATCGACGAGCTGATCGAGCAGTGCCGCAGTTCCGGCCTCCCGGTCGACTTCAAGGTCGAGGGCACCCCGCGCCCGCTGCCGAGCGGCGTGGAGCTGACCGCGTACCGGATCGTGCAGGAGGCGCTCACCAACACCCGTAAGCACGGCGGGCCCAACGCGGGCGCGAGCGTCCGGCTGGTCTACTTCGACGACGGGCTCGGCCTGCTCGTGGAGGACGACGGCAAGGGCGCGCCGCACGAGCTGTACGAGGAGGGCGGCGCCGACGGCCAGGGGCACGGGCTGATCGGCATGCGCGAACGGGTCGGCATGGTCGGCGGCACCCTGGACGCGGGCCCGCGCCCGGGCGGAGGATTCCGCATCAGCGCCCTGCTCCCGCTCAAACCGGCGCCCTGACGCAGCCGTACGCCTCCTGTTTGCCCCCTTCTGACACCTTCCGTCCCGAACGAAAGAGGCCCGATGACGATCCGCGTGATGCTCGTCGACGACCAGGTGCTGCTGCGCACCGGGTTCCGGATGGTGCTCGCCGCCCAGCCGGACATGGAGGTCGTGGCGGAGGCGGGCGACGGCGTCGAGGCCCTGCAGGTGCTGCGCTCCCAGCCCGTCGACGTCGTCCTGATGGACGTCCGCATGCCCAAGCTGGACGGCGTGGAGGCCACCCGGCGGATCTGCGCGGAGCCCGATCCGCCCAAGGTGCTGATCCTGACCACCTTCGACCTGGACGAGTACGCCTTCTCCGGGCTGAAGGCGGGCGCCTCCGGCTTCATGCTCAAGGACGTGCCGCCCGGTGACCTGCTGGGCGCGATCCGGTCGGTGCACAGCGGTGACGCGGTCGTGGCACCTTCCACCACCCGGCGGCTGCTGGACCGTTTCGCGCCGATGCTGCCGTCCACCGGCAAGGAGCCGCAGCACAAGGAGCTGGAGCGGCTCACCGACCGGGAACGCGAGGTGATGGTGCTGGTCGCGCAGGGCCTGTCCAACGGTGAGATCGCGGCCCGGCTGGTGCTGAGCGAGGCCACGGTGAAGACCCATGTGGGCCGCATCCTGACCAAGCTCGGCCTGCGCGACCGGGTGCAGGTCGTGGTGCTCGCCTACGAGACAGGGCTGGTACGCGCGGGCGGCCACGGCTGAGCCCGGCCGCCGCGGGGGCCTCGCTGCAGGCCCCGCCCGAGCACGGCGAAGGCCGACCGGGCGCCCGGCGCGGGGGCGCCCGCGGTACGTCCTGCGCCGCCGGCTGCGCCCGCGCGCGCTGTGATCACTCCGCGGGCAGGCGCCCGACGAAGCCGGCGACGGCCGCGCGAACGTCGTCCGCCGTCCACTCCAGGCCCGGCGCGCGCACGGCCACCTCGGTGAAGGCCAGCCCCGGCCCGCCACGGTCCCAGGGATTGGCGAAGAGGAACGTCCCCGTCTCCTCGGCCTGGCGCACCGCCGCCTCCATCAGGACATCCGGTTCGTACGGCAGCCAGACCTGGAAGTCGTGGGTGTGCGGCTCCTCGGGATGCACGCGCGCCCACGGGACCCCTGCCGCGGCGAAACCCTCGCGGAGCGCGGCGGCGACCACGCGCGCGTGCCGCACATAGTCCGGCAGCCGGGGCAGCTCGCGCTCCAGGCCGGCGAGTGCCGACAGCGCGGTGGGGAACTGCTGGAAGACCATGCCGCCGTACCGGTGCCGCCATGCCTTCGCCTCCTCCACCAGCGTCCTCGGCCCGGCCAGCGCCGCGCCGCCGAAGCCGTCGAGGGACTTGTAGAACGACATGTAGACGCTGTCCGCCAGGCCCGCGATCTCCTCCAGAGGGCGGCCGAAGTGGACCGTGCACTCCCACAGGCGCGCACCGTCGAAGTGCACCACCGCGTCGCGCTCCCGCGCGGCCTCGACGACCTCGGTCAGCTCCTCCCAGGTGGGCAGCACGAAACCGGCGTCCCGGAGGGGCAGTTCCAGCATCAGCGCGCCGAAGGGCTCGTCGAAGTCGCGTATCTCGGCGGCGGTGGGCAGCCGGGGCTCACTGGTCACACGCACCGGACGCAACCCGCTGACCTCGCTGAACGCATGCCGTTCGTGCACCTCGGGGTGGGCCAGGGCGTGCAGGGCGACCGCACGGTCGCCGGTGCGGCCCGCCCAGCAGCGCAGGGCCACCTGCTGGGCCATCGTGCCGGTCGGGAAGAACGCGGCGGCCTCCGTGCCGAGCAGGGCCGCGACCCGTTCCTCCAGGTCAGCCACGATCCCGTTGCCGTAGATGTCCGCATTCCGGTCCAGGTCGTACACCTCGGGTGCCGCTTCCTGGAGAGCTGCCAGCCGCTCCCGGATCGTGCGCTGGAAGCCCGGGCGCGACAGCACGCGCTCCGCCTTCGCGAAGGCGGCCCGGCGCCGCTCCCGCATCCGTTCCCGTTCGGACTGCGCCGTCTGCTGTTCGTCGCCCGTTTCCGCCGTGTCAGTCATGTGCGGATCATGCCGCGCGGGGCCCGCTCGGGCAGCTGGATTTCGGCGCACGCACGCGTGGCGACGCCGCGCGAGCCGAGGCGCGGCCAGGGCACCGGTTGGACAGGCGACTGCGGCCCGTACACGTGGCGTAACCCACAGCCTGTGGACAACCAATCGGCTCCGGACCGAGATAGCGTTAACATGACGAGAAATCGTCCGGTACCCAGAGCGGACTGGAACGGGAAGGCCGCCGTCGCGTGAGTACAGTCCACCAGCAAGACCTCAAGGACCGCCCCGCGCGGCTCACCGTCGGCGTCGTCGGCGCCGGCCGCGTGGGCCCCGCGCTCGCCGCGTCCCTCCAGCTCGCCGGGCACCGCCCGGTGGCCGTCTCCGGCGTCTCCGACGCCTCCCGGCGGCGCGCCGAGACCATGCTCCCGGACGTGCCGCTGGTGCCGCCCGCCGAGGTCCTGCAGCGCGCCGACCTGGTGCTGCTCACCGTCCCCGACGACGTCCTGCCCGGCTTGGTCACCGGTCTCGCCGAGACCGGTGCGGTACGGCCCGGCCAGCTGCTCGTGCACACCTCCGGCCGGTACGGCGCGAAGGTCCTGGACCCGGCCCTGCGCGCGGGCGCGCTGCCGATGGCCCTGCACCCAGCGATGACCTTCACGGGCACTCCGGTGGACGTGCAGCGCCTCGCCGGCTGCTCCTTCGGCGTCACCGCGCCCGAGGAGCTGCGGCTGGCCGCCCAGGCCCTCGTCATCGAGATGGGCGGCGAGCCCGAATGGATCAGCGAGCAGAACCGCCCGCTCTACCACGCGGCCCTCGCGCTCGGCGCCAACCACCTGGTGACCCTGGTCGCCCAGTCCATGGAGCTGCTGCGCACCGCGGGCGTCGAGGCGCCCGACCGGATGCTCGGCCCGCTGCTCGGCGCCGCCCTGGACAACGCGCTGCGCTCCGGTGACGCGGCGCTCACCGGGCCCGTCGCGCGCGGCGACGCCGGCACGGTCGCCGCCCACATCACCGAGCTGCGCAGGCACGCCCCGCAGACCGTCGCGGGCTACGTCGCGATGGCCCGCGCCACCGCCGACCGGGCGCTCGCGCACGGCCTGCTGAAGCCCGAACTCGCCGAGGACCTGCTCGGCGTGCTGGCCGACGGAGCCGGCGGACCGAGCGGCACGGGCGGCGGCACGAACGGCACTCACGGCACCGAGGGGAACGACCGATGACCACCGCCCTGCTGAGCACCGCCGACGAGCTCCACGCGCGTGTGCGCCGCGGCCGCCGCGCCGTCGTGATGACCATGGGCGCCCTGCACGACGGCCACGCCACCCTGATCCGCACCGCCCGCGAGATCGCCGGGCCGGACGGCGAGGTCGTCGTCACCGTCTTCGTCAACCCGCTGCAGTTCGGCGCGGGCGAGGATCTGGACCGCTACCCGCGCACCCTCGACGCCGACCTGAAGATCGCCGACCAGGCCGGTGCGGACGCCGTGTTCGCGCCCTCCGTGGACGAGGTCTACCCCGGCGGCAACCCCCAGGTCCGGATCACCGCCGGCCCCATGGGCGAACGCCTGGAGGGCGCCTCGCGGCCCGGCCACTTCGACGGCATGCTCACCGTCGTCGCCAAGCTGCTCCACCTCACCCGCCCCGACGTGGCGCTCTACGGCCAGAAGGACGCCCAGCAGCTGGCCCTGATCCGGCGCATGGTGCGGGACCTGAACTTCGGCGTCGACATCGTCGCCGTACCCACCGTGCGCGAGGAGGACGGCCTCGCCCTGTCCAGCCGCAACCGCTACCTCTCGCCGGACGAGCGCCGTACCGCGCTCGCGCTGTCCCGCGCCCTGTTCGCGGGCCGTGACCGGCACGCCGCGCAGGAGGCGCTGCGCGCGCGTGCCCGCGAGGTGCCTTCCACGCACGCGCGTGCCGAGGCGCTGAGCGCCCTCGGGGAGTCCCGCGCGGCCGCCGACGCGCACGCGGTCGCCACGGCGTCCCCCGGCGGCCCGGCGGCCGTCCGCGCGGCCGCCCGCCAGGTGCTGGACGAGGCCGCCCGGCTCGTCCCGCCGCTCGAACTGGACTACCTGGCACTCGTCGACCCGTCCGACTTCACCGAGATCGGCGACGACTTCACCGGCGAGGCCGTCCTCGCCGTCGCCGCCCGGGTCGGCACGACCCGGCTGATCGACAACCTCCCCTTGACCTTTGGAGCCGCCTCGTGACCAGCACAGGCACCAGCACCGGCATACGACTGCACGCGCC
Source organism: Streptomyces sp. NPDC030820 (assembly GCF_055572075.1). Classification (NCBI taxonomy): domain Bacteria; kingdom Bacillati; phylum Actinomycetota; class Actinomycetes; order Kitasatosporales; family Streptomycetaceae; genus Streptomyces; species Streptomyces sp. NPDC030820. The sequence continues at coordinate 39,636 of NZ_JBVIEB010000015.1, read as the reverse complement.
CGCACCCGGCTGGGGCATCTCCGCGGACGTGGTCGTCGTCGGCTCCGGCGTGGCAGGCCTGACAGCGGCCCTGCGCTGCCAGGCCGCGGGCCTGACGACGGTCGTCGTCACCAAGGCCCGCCTCGACGACGGCTCCACGCGCTGGGCGCAGGGCGGCATCGCCGCCGCGCTCGGCGAGGGCGACACGCCCGAGCAGCACCTGGACGACACCCTGGTGGCCGGCGCGGGCCTGTGCGACGAGGAGGCCGTGCGGATCCTCGTCACCGAGGGCCCCGACGCGGTACGGCGGCTCATCGACACCGGCGCCATCTTCGACGAGTCCTCCGAAGGCGGACTGGCCCTCACCCGCGAGGGCGGCCACCACCGGCGCCGGATCGCCCACGCGGGCGGCGACGCCACCGGCGCGGAGGTCTCCCGGGCGCTCGTGGAGGCCGTACGCGCGCGTGGGCTGCACACCATCGAGAACGCGCTCGTGCTGGACCTGCTGACCGACGCCGAAGGCCGTACGGCGGGCGTCACGCTGCACGTGATGGGCGAGGGCCAGCACGACGGCGTGGGCGCCGTGCACGCCCCCGCGGTGGTGCTGGCGACCGGCGGCATGGGCCAGGTGTTCTCCGCGACCACCAACCCGTCGGTGTCGACCGGCGACGGCGTGGCGCTGGCGCTGCGTGCGGGCGCCGAGGTCAGCGACCTGGAGTTCGTGCAGTTCCACCCGACCGTGCTGTTCCTCGGCCCGGACGCCGAGGGCCAGCAGCCGCTGGTCTCCGAGGCGGTGCGCGGCGAGGGCGCCCACCTGGTCGACGCCGACGGGGTGCGCTTCATGGTCGGGCAGCACGAGCTGGCCGAGCTGGCGCCCCGGGACATCGTCGCCAAGGGCATCCTGCGGCGGATGCTGGAGCAGGGCGCCGAGCACATGTTCCTCGACGCCCGGCACTTCGGGGCCGAGACGTGGGAGCACCGCTTCCCGACCATCCTGGCCGCCTGCCGCGCCAACGGCATCGACCCGGTCACCGAGCCCATCCCGATCGCCCCGGCCGCCCACTACGCCTCCGGAGGCGTCCGCACCGACGCCCGGGGCCGGACGACCGTGCCCGGCCTGTACGCGTGCGGCGAGGTCGCCTGCACCGGCGTGCACGGCGCCAACCGGCTGGCCTCCAACAGCCTTCTCGAAGGCCTTGTCTACGCCGAGCGGATCGCCGCCGACATCGCGGCGGCCCGTGCGGAGAACGGCCTCCGCGCGCGCGTGCCCGTTCCGGTCGCGCATCCCGAGACGCCCGCGCACCCGCTGCTCGCCCCCGAGACCCGGTTCGCCATCCAGCGGATCATGACCGAGGGCGTCGGCGTGCTGCGCTCCGAGGAGTCCCTCGCCAAGGCCGCCGAACAGCTCCAGCAGCTGCACGCGGACGCCCGTGACGCGCTCGAGGAGAACGGCAAGACCGCCGAGCCCGGCGTCGACACCTGGGAGGCCACCAACCTCCTGTGCGTCGCCCGTGTCCTGGTCGCCGCCGCACTGCTGCGCGAGGAGACCCGCGGCTGCCACTGGCGCGAGGACCGAGCCGAGCGCGACGACACCCACTGGCGGCGGCACATCGTCGTACGGCTGAACCCCGACCGGTCGCTGGCCGTGCACACCACCGACACCGCAGACTTCCCCCCTACCCGGTAACACCCAGCGCCTCAGGAGCAGTGACAGACGTGAGCACCGACGACCTTCCCCTCGCCCCGACCGGCGGCTGCGGCGACGGCTGCGCCTGCGGCGCCGAGGGCGACGAGGAGTACCTGGAGAGCGGGCTCGACCCCGCGCTCGCCGAGCTGCTGGCCGCCGCCGGGCTCGACCCGATCGAGGTCGAGGACATCGCCAACGTCGCCATCCAGGAGGACCTGGACGGCGGTGTGGACGTGACGACCGTCTCGACCATCCCCGAGGACGCCACCGCCACCGGCGACTTCACCGCGCGCGAGGCGGGCGTCGTGGCGGGCCTCAGGGTCGCCGAGGCCGTGCTGTCCGTGGTCTGCACGGACGAGTTCGAGGTCGAGCGGCACGTCGAGGACGGCGACCGCGTCGAGGCCGGGCAGAAGCTGCTGTCGGTCACCACGCGCACGCGTGACCTGCTGACGGCCGAGCGCAGCGCGCTGAACATCCTGTGCCGCCTGTCCGGCATCGCGACGGCCACGCGCGCGTGGGCGGACGTGCTGGAGGGCACCACGACCAAGGTCCGCGACACCCGCAAGACGACCCCGGGCCTGCGCTCGCTGGAGAAGTTCGCCGTCCGCTGCGGCGGCGGCGTCAACCACCGTATGTCGCTGTCCGACGCGGCCCTGGTGAAGGACAACCACGTGGTCGCCGCCGGTGGCGTCGCGCAGGCCTTCAAGGCCGTGCGGGAGGCCTTCCCGGAGGTGCCGATCGAGGTCGAGGTCGACACCCTGCACCAGCTGCGCGAGGTCGTCGAGGCGGGCGCGGACCTGATCCTGCTGGACAACTTCACGCCCGACGAGTGCGCAGAGGCCGTCGGCATCGTCCACGGGCGGGCCCTGCTGGAGGCCTCCGGCCGGCTCACGCTCGACACCGCGCGCATGTACGCCGACACGGGCGTGGACTTCCTGGCCGTCGGCGCGCTGACCCACTCCGCGCCGATCCTGGACATCGGCCTCGACCTGCGCGAGGCGGAGTAACCGCGATGCTCCTCACGATCGACGTCGGCAACACGCACACCGTCCTCGGCCTGTTCGACGGTGAGGACATCGTCGAGCACTGGCGCATCTCCACGGACGCGCGCCGTACGGCGGACGAGCTGGCGGTGCTGCTCCAGGGCCTGATGGGCATGCACCCGCTGCTCGGCGAGGAACTGGGCGACGGCATCGACGGCATCGCGATCTGCGCGACCGTCCCGTCGGTGCTGCACGAGCTGCGCGAGGTCACCCGGCGCTACTACGGCGACGTGCCCGCCGTGCTGGTCGAGCCGGGCGTGAAGACGGGTGTGCCGATCCTCACGGACAACCCCAAGGAGGTCGGCGCGGACCGGATCATCAACGCGGTCGCGGCCGTCGAGCTGTGCGGCGGCCCGGCGATCGTCGTGGACTTCGGTACGGCGACGACGTTCGACGCGGTCTCCGCGCGCGGGGAGTACGTCGGTGGGGTCATCGCGCCCGGTATCGAGATCTCCGTGGAGGCGCTCGGCGTCAAGGGCGCCCAGCTGCGCAAGATCGAGGTGGCCCGGCCGCGCAGTGTGATCGGCAAGAACACGGTCGAGGCCATGCAGTCCGGCATCGTGTACGGCTTCGCGGGCCAGGTCGACGGGGTCGTCAGCCGGATGGCGCGGGAGCTCGCCGACGACCCTGACGACGTGCGGGTCATCGCCACGGGCGGGCTCGCGCCGATGGTGCTGGGGGAGTCCTCGGTGATCGACGAGCACCAGCCGTGGCTGACGTTGATCGGGCTGCGGCTGGTGTACGAGCGGAACGTGTCACGGCTGTGAGGTGACCGGCGGGTGAGGTGACCGGCGCCCGTGCGGGCGCCGGCTTCCCGCTCCACGCGCGCGTGCCGTGGCCCCGTGTCGCGTGTGTGCCGTAGCCCCGGTAGAGGGAAACCAGGAGCGACACGCGGCAAAAAGATCATCCCTATTCGTCGGTTTTGTCCGATTAGCGGTAGCTTCGCCGCATGCCCACGCCATACGGATCCCGCGGCGGCATGGCGTTCGGCGTGGAGGAGCTGCGTGTGCTCCGCCGCGCCCTCGCCCTCGCCCTTCACCCCGGCCAAGCGTCCGCCGAGGACGTCCAGGACTGCTTGCGGCTCGCCGAGTCGCTCGACGAGGCGGTGCACGAGGGGGCGAGACTGCGCGCTTTCCTGGTGGCCGACCTCGGCCGGTACCGGGCGGCGCTGCCGGGTACCGCCGCCGGCTACCTCACCCTCCTGGAGGAGGCGCTGGGCGCCGGGTACCGGCCGACGCCGGACGATCTCGCGGCGCTGCGGGCGCTGCGCGGGAACCCGGTGGCGGCCGCGCTGCTGGACCGTTGCCAGGCGCTGGCCGAGCAGGACGTACGGGCCCGGTTCGCGCAGGGCGCGCGCAAGGCGCTGGCGCCGGCCGTACCCACCTCCCGCACCCGCCTGCTGGCCCTTCCGGGCGGCGCGGGAACGTCCGGGGTGCAGCAGCCCCAGGAGGATGCCGGGGGGCCGCAGAAGCCCGCCCAGAGGCCTCCGCGGAAGCCCGCGCCGAAGCCCGCGCCGACGCCTGGGGAGCGGCCCGGCACGGAGCCGACGGCGCCGAAGCGGCCCATTCCGACGCCGGGGGAGGTCTTCCCGCGCCGCAAGCCGGCGCCTCCGGCGAACCCGACCGAAACCCGCCAACTGGCCGCCGGCTGACCACGGCCTCCGGCTGACCCCGGCCTCCGGCCGGCCCCGTCTTCCCGCTCGCGTCCCCCATGCAGGTGCAGGTGCAGGTGGGGAGGGCGGGCTGGGGGTTTGCGTACCCCGTACCTTTCGGGTGTCGGTGCGTGGCTACTCTGGTGGGCATGGACTACGTCTCCGCGCTCGTGCCCCCGGTCGTGATGGCCGTGTTCTTCATCGGTGTGGTCAGGGTGATCGTGAAGACCCAGGGCGGGGCCGCCAAGGCCAAGGAGGACGCGGCCGTCGACGCCGCCCTCGCGCGTGCGGAGGGTGTGCGCAAGACCTCCGCCACCGGCGACGCCTGAGTCCGCCCGCCGCGCCCGGCTCCGTGACTTCGAGCCGTACGCCCTTTTTGTTCGCATTCATGGGCTTAGTGCACGTCCGGCACGCCATTGCCGGGATCTCCCACTATTGTTCTGAGTTGTGCCTCGCCCATTGGGAGAACTCGAAGACGCGGTCATGACGCGGGTGTGGAAGTGGAACCGCCCGGTGACCGTTCGAGAAGTCCTGGAAGACCTCCAGCAGGAACGCTCCATCGCGTACACCACCGTGATGACCGTTTTGGACAATCTCCATCAGAAGGGCTGGGTGCGCCGCGAGGCGGAAGGCCGGGCCTATCGATATGAGGCCGTCTCGACGCGAGCCGCGTACGCCGCCGCCCTCATGAACGACGCCTGGTCGCAGAGCGACAACCCGGCCGCCGCTCTCGTCGCCTTCTTCGGGATGATGAGCGAGGAACAGCGCCAGGCCCTCCGGGACGCCGTACGCATCGTCCAGGGACCGGAAACCCCGGAAGCGCCGGAACCGCGCCAACAGGAAGCCGGGCAAGAAGAGGAGAACCCCGGCGCGGCTCCGGACGCGGACGGGCGATAGCGTCCGCTCATGTCAGCAGAGCGCCCTGAAGTCTCCGCAAAAGCCATCACGGTCCGCCGCGCCCGGACCAGCGATGTGCCGGCCGTACGCCGCCTCCTCGACGCCTACGTCCGCGACCGCATCCTGCTCGACAAAGCCACGGTCACGCTTTACGAGGACATCCAGGAGTTCTGGGTCGCGGAACGCGACGACAACGCCGAGGTGGTCGGCTGCGGTGCGCTGCACGTCATGTGGGAGGACCTCGCGGAAGTCCGCACTCTCGCGGTGAAGCCCGGCCTCAAGGGCGCCGGGGTCGGCCATCAGCTGCTGGAGAAGTTGCTGCAGACCGCACGCTGGCTCGGCGTTCGCCGGGTTTTCTGCCTGACCTTCGAAGTGGACTTCTTCGGGAAGCACGGCTTCGTGGAGATCGGGGAGACGCCGGTCGACACCGATGTGTACGCGGAGCTCTTGCGTTCCTATGACGAGGGCGTCGCGGAGTTCCTGGGTCTCGAACGAGTGAAACCGAACACCTTGGGCAACAGCCGGATGCTTCTGCATCTGTGATCGTCATTGCCCGGGTGCCCTATGTCCGAAACGCGCATGTTTCCGGACGGAGGCGGTCCGTCGGTCCTCTACCGGTCCTCTCCCAGGGGTTTGTGTTTTTCCGGCAAAAGCGGTTTGCTTTCCGACGTACTGCAGTACTGCATATAACAGGGGCGGCGAAACGGCGGACGCCGCACACCCCGGCCCTCAACGTTATCGATGAAAGGAAATCCGGTGGCACAGAAGGTTCAGGTCCTTCTTGTCGACGACCTCGACGGCGGCGAGGCGGACGAGACCGTGACGTTCGCGCTGGACGGCAAGACATACGAGATCGATCTCACGACCGCCAATGCGGACAAGCTGCGCGGTCTTCTCGACCCCTATGTGAAGGGTGGTCGTCGTACCGGTGGCCGTGCGTCGGGGGGTCGCGGAAAGGCGCGTGCCGCTTCCGGTGGCACCCAGGACACCGCGGCGATCCGCGCCTGGGCGAAGGAGAACGGTTACGAGGTCAACGACCGCGGTCGCGTTCCGGCGTCCATTCGCGAGGCCTATGAGAAGGCCAACGGCTGATCCCGCCGGCAGGCGGTCGGCAGTCCCGCGCGCGGGCGCCGCAACCGGACCCCGTGGCACTGCGCTGCCACCGTGTCCAGCAGTCGTACGAGATCGGGGGCGCCCTCTGCGCGCCCCATGCCCGGCATCGCCGGCAGCGAGGCCTCGACCTCGCCTCCAGGCCCAGGGGGCCGCAGCCATAAGGCGGCCCCCTGCACGGACCCGGCCCGCCCGACCACGTCGGACCCGGTCGCCGGTGGAACCGGTGCCTCCATCGCGTCGCCCGCCCCCAGGACCCGCAGGTCGAGGGCCACGGCACTCCACTCCAGCCAGTCCAGCAGCCCCGGCAGCTCCTCGGCGCTGCCCGCGGCCACCAGCAGCTGCATCCGGTCGCCCCGAAGGGCCACCGGAGAGCCCGGCGCGAGACGCCGGAGCGCCCCGGCGCCCGCCTCGGTCGGTACGTCCAGGACGTCGAACCGCACCCCGGTGAGCAGCCGCAGCGGCCGTCCGGGCACTGTCGCCCAGCCCAGATCGTTCTCGTACCAGTGCCGGATCCGGATGTCCGGGCCGTACGGAAGGTCACTGGTGTCCGGTACATCCGGATCCCGTGGGCGACGGGGAAGGGGGACTGTAGAGGCCGTGGGGACCGAGCCAACCATGCCAAGTGCAACTGCCGAAGCGGCCCGAGGGTTACGCTGAGTGGAAGATCAATTGCGCACAGTGCCGAAAGAGGGGGCGCGCGGGAGTGCGGGGAGGCGCAAGGTTGTTCGCCCATAGCGGAGCGAACCGGGGCGCGCCGCATGGAGTGTCGGTCCCAGCGGGTAAGACATGCCTAGTGGGAGGGGGCGACACGCAGATCAGGCCGTCTCACGTTCGCCATCGGCGTACTGGCGATGGGGGTAACTGTCTGGCCTGCGGGAACATCGTCTCGCACCATCGGGTTGGAGCAGATGTCGGCGTCACGGGTCAGGAGGCCATCGACGGTGTCGGCAGTTGGAATGAGCGGTCCCCGCTTGCGGGACTAAGCTGCGGAAGGACAGGGAGGGGAAGTTCCCCCCACTGCCTGACCGCTCTGAGGAGCGATTAACGATGTTCGAGAGGTTCACCGACCGCGCGCGGCGGGTTGTCGTCCTGGCTCAGGAAGAAGCCCGGATGCTCAACCACAACTACATCGGCACCGAGCACATCCTCCTGGGTCTCATCCACGAGGGCGAAGGTGTCGCCGCTAAGGCCCTGGAGAGCCTCGGCATTTCGCTTGAGGCGGTCCGCCAGCAGGTGGAGGAGATCATCGGTCAGGGCCAGCAGGCCCCGTCCGGGCACATCCCCTTCACCCCCCGTGCCAAGAAGGTCCTGGAGCTGTCGCTCCGTGAGGCTCTTCAGCTGGGCCACAACTACATCGGCACGGAGCACATCCTGCTCGGCCTGATCCGTGAGGGCGAGGGCGTCGCCGCCCAGGTCCTGGTCAAGCTGGGAGCAGACCTCAACCGGGTGCGGCAGCAGGTCATCCAGCTGCTCTCCGGTTACCAGGGCAAGGAGACCGCCGCCGCGGGCGGCCCGGCCGAGGGCACCCCCTCGACCTCTCTCGTCCTGGACCAGTTCGGCCGGAACCTCACCCAGGCCGCTCGTGAGTCCAAGCTCGACCCGGTCATCGGGCGCGAGAAGGAGATCGAGCGGGTCATGCAGGTGCTGTCCCGCCGTACCAAGAACAACCCGGTGCTGATCGGTGAGCCCGGCGTCGGCAAGACCGCCGTCGTCGAGGGCCTCGCCCAGGCCATCGTCAAGGGCGAGGTGCCCGAGACGCTCAAGGACAAGCACCTCTACACCCTGGACCTCGGCGCCCTGGTCGCCGGCTCCCGCTACCGCGGTGACTTCGAGGAGCGCCTGAAGAAGGTGCTCAAGGAGATCCGCACCCGCGGCGACATCATCCTGTTCATCGACGAGCTGCACACGCTGGTCGGTGCGGGTGCCGCCGAGGGCGCCATCGACGCGGCTTCCATCCTGAAGCCGATGCTGGCCCGCGGTGAGCTGCAGACCATCGGTGCGACCACGCTGGACGAGTACCGCAAGCACCTGGAGAAGGACGCGGCCCTGGAGCGCCGCTTCCAGCCCATCCAGGTCGCCGAGCCGTCCCTGCCGCACACGATCGAGATCCTCAAGGGCCTCCGTGACCGGTACGAGGCGCACCACCGCGTCTCCATCACCGACGAGGCCCTGGTCCAGGCGGCCACCCTGGCCGACCGGTACATCTCCGACCGCTTCCTGCCGGACAAGGCGATCGACCTGATCGACGAGGCCGGTTCCCGGATGCGCATCCGCCGGATGACCGCTCCGCCGGACCTGCGCGAGTTCGACGAGAAGATCGCCGCCGTCCGCCGGGACAAGGAGTCCGCGATCGACTCGCAGGACTTCGAGAAGGCCGCCTCCCTGCGCGACAAGGAGAAGCAGCTCCTGGCCGCCAAGGCCAAGCGGGAGAAGGAGTGGAAGGCCGGCGACATGGACGTCGTCGCCGAGGTCGACGGCGAGCTGATCGCCGAGGTCCTCGCCACGGCGACGGGCATCCCGGTGTTCAAGCTCACGGAGGAGGAGTCCTCCCGTCTGCTCCGCATGGAGGACGAGCTCCACAAGCGGGTCATCGGCCAGAACGACGCCGTCAAGGCGCTGTCGAAGGCGATCCGTCGTACGCGTGCCGGTCTGAAGGACCCGAAGCGTCCGGGTGGTTCGTTCATCTTCGCCGGCCCGTCCGGTGTCGGTAAGACCGAACTGTCCAAGGCGCTCGCCGAGTTCCTCTTCGGTGACGAGGACGCGCTGATCTCCCTCGACATGTCGGAGTTCAGCGAGAAGCACACGGTCTCGCGTCTCTTCGGTTCGCCCCCCGGCTACGTGGGCTACGAAGAGGGCGGTCAGCTGACGGAGAAGGTGCGCCGCAAGCCGTTCTCGGTCGTCCTCTTCGACGAGGTCGAGAAGGCCCACCCGGACATCTTCAACTCGCTGCTGCAGATCCTGGAGGACGGTCGCCTGACCGACTCCCAGGGCCGGGTCGTGGACTTCAAGAACACGGTCATCATCATGACGACCAACCTCGGCACCCGGGACATCTCCAAGGGCTTCAACCTCGGCTTCGCCGCCGCGGGTGACACGAAGACCAACTACGAGCGCATGAAGAACAAGGTGTCGGACGAGCTCAAGCAGCACTTCCGCCCCGAGTTCCTCAACCGCGTCGACGACGTGGTCGTCTTCCCGCAGCTGACGCAGTCGGACATCCTGCGGATCGTCGACCTGATGATCAGCAAGGTGGACGAGCGCCTGAAGGACCGGGACATGGGCATCGAGCTCTCCCAGTCCGCCAAGGAGCTGCTGGCCAAGAAGGGTTACGACCCGGTGCTGGGCGCGCGTCCGCTGCGCCGCACGATCCAGCGCGAGGTCGAGGACACGCTCTCGGAGAAGATCCTCTTCGGCGAGCTGCGTCCCGGTCACATCGTGGTCGTGGACACCGAGGGCGAGGGCGAGTCCCAGACCTTCACCTTCCGCGGTGAGGAGAAGTCGGCGCTGCCGGACGTCCCGCCGATCGAGCAGGCGGCCGGCGGTGCCGGGCCGAACCTGAGCAAGGAGGCGTAAGCCTCCGGCCAAAGGGCCGACGAAAGGGGCCGGTGCTGCACAGCACCGGCCCCTTGTCCATGTCTGCGAAAGCCGTGGCTTACGACAACTGTCCGTTGTAGTCCGGCAGTTTGAAGGTCTTCTCGGCGTGGCCGCCGGAAAGGTCGGTGGCGCTGTTGCCGATGTTCGCGATGATCGTGTAGCCCTTGTTCTCGATGTCGACGCGCTGGGCGGTCTTGTAGGCGGCGACATCCTTGAACAGGTCGAACAGGCCGCGCACGTAGAGGCCGGAGACGTCGTAGCCGTCGTATTCGAGGTTGTACTCGGTGGGCAGGTAGATGATGCCCGGGCGGGCCGTGACGAAGAACAGGGAGACGCCGTGCTCCTGGGCGTACTTCGCGACGTTCAGGACGGGCTTGTTGGCCGGCTGCGGGTAGCTGAAGCCGAAGTCGGTCTCCAGCGTGGTGTTGTCGATGTCGAAGACGATCGCCTGCTTCTCGCCCGGCTCGGCGTCGGCGATCCGCTCCTTCAGGTACGGCAGGGCCTGGTCCATCACGGCCTGGCAGTCCTTCTGCCAGGTGGCGTAGTCGACCTTGCCGGTGGAGCTGCTCGCGGTTGCCGTGGCGTCCGCCGCGTGGGCCGGGGCGGCCATCGCGGCCAGGGCGGCCACGGAGACGGCGGTTGCGGATATACGGCGCGCCCAGGGGCGACTGGTCATCGGTGGGGGTCCTCTCACGTCCGTACGCGTGCCGGAGATGGCAGGTGCATGATCTGTGGTGAGGGTGGCGTGAGGGGAACCGTAGGGTTACTGAACGGTAGGTGGCCAGAGGTGTGCGTCACATTCACGCTCTCAAGACCGGCCGGCACATCGCCCGGTCCGGCCCCACCGGCATGAGTCAGTCCTGCTGCCGGGCGTGTTCGTGCGCCTGGCCGATCAGGTCCAGGGCGACTTCGAGGACCGCCGTGCGCTTCTTCTCGAAGTCGCCTTCGAGGTCCTGCATCAGGAACATCCCCGCGTGCAGGGTGAACATCGCGCTGACCGAGCGCACCTGGTCGACGAGCTCGGCCTTCGGGTCGATGAGGATGTCCCGCAGATCGCGCATCCGGTCCTTGAAGCTGTCACCGATGCGCAGGTCCCGGACCGTGCCCTGGTTGTCGTGCATGAAGCGGAAGAGCGGTTCGGCGTCGGCCAGCACCCGGCTGTAGCGCCGTACCACCTCCTGCTTGGTCTCCAGGGTGTGCGGCTGGCTGCGGCCCCACTCGATCAGGTCCTCGATCGGTTTCGTCAGATCCTCGAAGAGGCTGACGATGATCTCTTCCTTCGTCTTGAAGTGGTAGTACAGGGCCGCCTTCGTGACGTCGAGACGCTCGGCGATCTCGCGCAGGGAGGTCTTCTCGTAGCCCTGCTCCGCGAAGAGTTCGAGCGCGACGTCCTGGATGCGCTGGCGGGTGTTGCCGCGGCGCTGCTGCTTGGTGCCGTCCATGGTGACGCCCATCCTCGTACTCCTCGCGCTTCCGCGGAAACTTACTTGACGCCCGGCTAGTGACAGGTCTACTTTCCCCAGTGTAGTGAACTAGCCGGGCGGCAAGTAAGTGGCCGCCGTAGGGGGAATGGGAAGAGATGGCGGACACGGTCGAAAGCGTCATGGAAGGCAAACCGGAGGGCAAACAGCCCAAGAGTGTGCGGGTGGTCCTGCTCGCACTCATGATCGCGATGATGCTCGCGATGCTCGACAACATGATCGTCGGTACGGCGATGCCGACGATCGTGGGCGATCTGGGTGGCCTGGAGCACCTGTCCTGGGTGGTCACCGGCTACACCCTGGCCACCGCGGCCTCCACCCCGATCTGGGGGAAGCTCGGTGACATGTACGGCCGCAAGGGCTCGTTCCTCACCTCGATCGTGATCTTCCTGATCGGCTCGGCGCTCAGCGGCATGGCCCAGAACATGGGCGAACTCATCGGCTTCCGGGCCGTCCAGGGCCTGGGCGCCGGCGGTCTGATGGTCGGCGTCATGGCGATCATCGGCGATCTGATCCCGCCGCGGGAGCGCGGCAAGTACACCGGCATGATGGCCGGCGTCATGGCGCTGGCGATGATCGGCGGCCCGCTGGTCGGCGGCACCATCACCGACAACTGGGGCTGGCGCTGGTCCTTCTACATCAACTTGCCGCTCGGCGTCGTGGCCCTGGCCCTGGTCAGCGCCGTACTGCACCTGCCCAAGAAGCGGGCGCGGGCGCGCATCGACTACCAGGGTGTCGCGCTGCTGACCGTCGGCATCACCTCGATCGTGCTGGTCACCACCTGGGGCGGCACCGAGTACGCCTGGACCTCCGCGCGGATCATGGAACTGACCAGCATCGGTGTCGTCGCGCTGATCGGGTTCGTCTGGTGGCAGACCAAGGCCGTCGAACCGGTCGTACCGCTGCACATGTTCCGCAGCCGGAACTTCACCCTGATGTCCGTCATCGGCTTCATCACCGGCTTCGTGATGTTCGGCGCCACGCTCTACCTGCCGCTCTACCAGCAGGCGGTGCAGGGCGCCTCCGCCACCAACTCCGGTCTGCTGCTCCTGCCGATGCTCGGCGCGATGCTCGTGACCTCGATGGTCGCGGGCCGGGTCACCACCAACAGCGGCCGCTACAAGATCTTCCCGATCGTCGGCGGTGCGCTGATGATCGCCGGGCTGTATCTGCTGTCGCTGATGGACACGGGGACGACCCGGCTGACCTCCGGCATCTACATGGCCGTGCTGGGTCTGGGCATGGGCTGCCTGATGCAGATCACCATGCTGGTGGCGCAGAACAGCGTGGAGATGAAGGACATGGGCGTCGCGTCCTCGTCCACGACCCTGTTCCGTACGCTCGGCTCCTCCTTCGGCGTGGCCATCATGGGCGCGCTGTTCAACGACCGGGTCAAGCACGTGATGGCCGAGCGGGCCGGTGCGCTGGGCAAGGGCGTCACCGAGAAGTCCGCGCAACTGGACGCGAAGCACCTGAAGATGCTGCCGGCCCCGGTCAAGGACGCGTACCAGCACGCGGTCTCCGCCGGTACGCACTCGGCGTTCCTGCTGGGCGCCGCGATCGCGGTGATCGTGCTGATCGCGGCGCTGTTCGTGAAGGAGGTCCCGCTCAAGAGCGGGAAGCCTTCGGCGGACAGCGGCGAGGACGTGACTGCGGTGCAGGTCGTCGAGGCGGTCTGAGCCGCAGCTGAACCGAAGACCCCCCGGCTGGTGTCCGCCCCGGGGGGCCTTCTTCTTTTGCTGGTCGGCGCCGCTGTCAGTGCCCCGTGTCACCATCGACCGCATGGACAAGGTACGGCGGCTGCGTCTGGCCAAGGACGCCATGGACCGGGACTGGGCGGACCCCGGCCTCGATCTGGACGCCGTGGCGGCCTGCGCCGGGTACTCGCGGTATCACTTCCTGCGCGCCTTCAAGGAGGTCTACGGCGAGACGCCGGGCCAGTATCTGACCCACCGCCGGATCGAGCGGGCCGAGGAGATGCTGCGCTGTGCCAACCTCACCGTGACCGAGATCTGCACCCTGGTCGGCTTCAGCAGCCTCGGCACGTTCTCCGCCCGCTTCAAGGCCCGCACCGGGCTCACCCCGAGCGAGTACCGCGCGCGGCACGTGGGGCGCGGGGCCTCTCTCATACCCGGGTGCTACGCCATGCTGTGGGCTGGCGGATTCAGCACCGCAAGATCGGAGAAGCGCTCCGGGGCCGGCCCTGCCTACGGTGACGAAGGGCTGTCCGCCGCGGCGGACGGCACCGCCAGCGCCGTCAGCACCGCCGACAGGAGAGCAGATCCATGATCAAGGGGCTTGCCATCACCACCGTCTGGGTCCTGGACCAGGACCGGGCCAAGGAGTTCTACACCCAGAAGCTGGGCCTTGAGGTCCGTACGGACATGACCATGGGGGAGGGCGGCATGCGCTGGCTCACCGTCGGTGCCCCCGGTCAGCCCGACGTGGAGCTGACGCTCATGGTGCCGGGGCCGCCCGCGATGGACCCCGAGTCCGCCGAGATGATGCGGAAGCTCATCGCCAAGGGGGCGCTCGGCGCGGGGGTGCTGGCGACCGATGACATCCACGGCGACTACAAGAAGCTCAAGGACCGCGGGGTGGAGTTCCTGCAGGAACCGCAGGAGCGGCCGTACGGCACGGAGGCGCTCTTCCGCGATGACTCCGGCAACTGGTTCTCCTTCACGCAGCGGGGAGAGGGCGGGCTGGATCTGGAGCGGGACTGGGCCTGTTGAGCGCCTCATGGCCGATCGCGGCGAGGCCGGCGGTGCGGGGCAGGGATCGGACACAGCCCCGGCCCCCTACGGGGCGCTCAGCCCGCGCCCCCCGGCAACGGCAGCGTTGGGTAGCTGCCCGTGGCGGTCGGCGCGTGCTCCGGCAGCCACAGCACCGCCACCGCGCCCTCCGCCGGGAGGTCGGCAGGGGTGCCCGCGGCCCGTACGTTGCGGAAGGTGAGGCGGGCGCCCAGGACGCGGGCCTGGCCTGCCGCGATGGTCAGGCCCAGGCCGTGGCCCGTACCGGCGCGGTCCTTGCTGCCCGTGCGGAAGCGGCTCGGTCCTTCGGCGAGCAGTTCCTCGGGGAAGCCGGGACCGTGGTCGCGGACCCGGATGACCCGGCCCTCGACGGTCACCTCGATCGGCGGTCTGCCGTGCCGGGCGGCGTTGGCGAGGAGGTTGAACAGGACTCGCTCCAGGCGGCGCGGGTCGGTGGTGACCTCCGACTCGTGCACCACCCGTACCTCGATGTCCGGGTCCTTGGCGGCCACGCGCCGGGTGACAAACTCGCCGAGCATGATGTCCTGCAGTTCCGCCCGCTCCGAGGCGCCGTCCAGGCGGGCCACCTCCAGGACGTCCTCGACGAGCGTGCGCATCGCCTTCGCCCGGTCCAGGACCAGTTCCGTGGGGCGGCCGGGGGGCAGCAGTTCGGCGGCCGTGAGCAGGCCCGTCACGGGGGTGCGCAGCTCGTGCGCGATGTCGGCGGTGACCCGCCGTTCGGCCTCCAGACGCTGCTGCAGCGCGTCCGCCATGGCGTCCACCGCGCGCGCCAGATCGTCGGTCTCGTCCCGTACGACCCCGCCGATGGCCTCCCGCACCCGGACGTCGGTCTCGCCCCTGGCGACCTGGTTCGCGGCGGCGGCCGCCTTGCGCAGCCGCCCGGACAGCTGCCCGCCGATCAGCACGCCGAGCGCGCTGCCGCCGAACACGACGGCGATGGAGCCGATGACCAGGGCCTGGTCGAGGTCCTTCATCACATCGGTGGAGCGGTCCGGCATATGGGTGTGCAGGGACAGCACATGCCCGTCCTTGGCCGGCATGGCCGCCCAGATGTCCGGCACCCCGTCGTGGATGATGACGTCGCTGGCCTTCCTGCCCTGCTCCGCCTTCTCGCGCATCGACTGCGGCAGCTCGGGGTCGTCGACCTTGATGTTGGGGAAGTTCGGCCGCTGGCTCAGCTCGTAGTTGCGCTGTGCGTACTGGACGCGCTGGGTGGCAAGGTCGCGTGCGTTGTCCAGCATCGAGACCATGGCCGCGTTGTGCACGACCAGGCTGAGTGCGATCGCCACCAGGCCGGCCACCAGCGCGATCGCCGCGCTGAGCTTCCATCTGAGCCCGGTGTGCAGGCCGACGCGCTCCATGCGCCGGACCGGGTGCTGAAGGATCCCCCGCATGCCGCCCCGCTCAGGCCTTCAGCTTGTAGCCGAAGCCGCGGACCGTCTCGATCCGGTCCTGGCCGATCTTCTGGCGCAGCCGCTGCACATGCACGTCGACGACCCGGGTGTCCCCGCCCCAGCCGTAGTCCCAGACCCGCTCCAGCAGCTTGTCACGGGAGAGCACGGTCCCCGGCGCCGAGGAGAACTCCAGCAGCAGCCGCATCTCGGTCGGGGTGAGCGCGACCGGCTGCCCGGCCCGGCGCACCTCCATGCCCTCGGTGTCGATCTCCAGGTCCCCGAAGGTCAGCACGCCACCGGTCACGGTGTCCTCGGCCGCCTCCGTCCGGTCGCCACCGCCGGCGTGCCCGAAGCGGCGCAGCACCGCCCGGATCCGCGCGACCAGCACGGCGCCGTCGAACGGCTTGGTCACATAGTCGTCGGCGCCCGCCTCCAGGCCGAGGACGACGTCGATGGAGTCGGCGCGCGCCGACAGCATGATCACCGGCACGGTCGACTCGTCCCGGATACGACGGCACAGGCTGACCCCGTCCAGACCGGGGACCATCACGTCCAGCAGCGCGATGTCGGGGCGGTTCGCCCGGAACGCCTCCAGGCCCGACAGGCCGTCGGGCATGGCGGTGACCGCGAAGCCGTCCCGCTCGAGGGCGAGCTGGGTGGCCTCGCGGATGACGTCGTCGTCCTCGACGAACAGGACGTGGGTCTGGTCTGCCATCCCGGTGCTCTCAGTCCTCGTGTGTGCGTGTGTGGGGGGTCAGTTGTCCGTCGGAGCCGCCGCGTCGCCGCCGCTTCTGCTGTAGTAGGTGTCGTGCCGGTACCGCTCGGTGAACCGGCCCGCCTTCCACCTGTACGTGATCACGGTTTCCCGGGACGGGTTCGACACCTGGTCGTCCGTGTCGTACACCTGCTTGGTCACGGTCAGGTCGGTGCCGTCGATCTCCGAGACGACCGGCGAGTCCTCCGCCTTGAACACATTCTTGTACGTGCCCCCGACGTCCCGGTACACATAGGTGCCGATGCCCACCCAGTCACCGCAGCCCCACACGTTCACCAGGACGTCGTTGACGGACCCGCCGGTCAGGTCGCCGTAGGTGGCCTCGACCGGGTAGCCGTCGCCGCTGCACGGCTTCAGCTCCCGCTTCACCGCCGGGGAGACCGCCGGGTCCTTCTCGAGCAGGGAGACCGCATCCACTCGCCGGTAGCGGCTGGCCGGGCTCGGGCTGGGGCTGGGAGAGGCGACGGCTCCCGCGGCCGCCGACGCGTGTGCCGGGCCCTCGTCCCGGGTGCCGGTGCCCCCCGTGCCGCACGCGGCGACGAAAAGGGCGATGGCGGCGAGCGCGGCCCCCACCGCGATCACCGCCTGTGAACTGCCTCGGACCCCGTCGGGTCCGGCCCCGGTCAGGCCGCGCAACGCTCCCGCTCCTCACGCTCCAGCGCGCGTGCGTCCAGATCGCGGGCCTCCAGCTCCTCGCGGAGCCGGGCGAGCGCCCGGTGCAGCGTGCTCTTGACCGTACCGGCCGACATGCCGAGTGCCGCGGCCGTCTCCTCTGTGGACATCTGCTCCCAGTGTCGCAGTACTACAACACTGCGCTGCTTCGGTGCGAGCACTTTCATGACGTCCATCAGCAGGGCCCGGTCGGCGTGCTGCTCGGTGGAGTCGTCCACGGACGCGTCCGGCAGCTGCTCGGTCGGGACCTCCTCCAGCTTGCGCGCCCGCCACCACTCCGTACGGGTGTTGATCATGACCCGGCGCAGATAGGCGTCGGCGAGGCGCTTGTCGGCGATGCCCTCCCAGCGGCCGTACGTCCGCACCAGCGCCGTCTGCAGCAGGTCCTGGGCGTCGACCGGGTCCGGGACCAGTCGGCGTGCGCTGCGCAGCAGCGCGTCCTGCCTGGTGCGGACGTACTCCTCGAACTCGAGCACCTCGCCGTGCGCCATGATCAACCGCCTCCGTTCCCCGTTCACTTCGGCTCATGCCTGAAGTCCTGCGTTTCCGTGTCCGGTGGTCTGCCGGGCACGGAAAAGAAGTTAGGGAGTGGTTGTCACGGCGCTGTCCGAACCAGCCTGCGGCTAGCAATCGGCTATCCGTCAGTTGTGTAACAGCCGTAGGAGCGGGGTAAGGGAGGAAGCTGTTATGTCCCTTTATCGGGGCCTTTGTCGGCCGGATCGGTCCGTAACGGAGGTCCGCCGGCTGTGACTTGGCTGTCCGTCAGCTCAGCGGCAGCCGATACAGACCGCCCGGCAGCGGCTCCACCAGACCGTCCGCGACGAGCCCGTCGAGCGCGCGGGCGCGCTGCACCGGCTCGTGCCACACCCGGTCCAAAGCCGCCTGCGGCACCGGCGCATGCGCCTCCCGCAGCACCGCCAGCAGCTTGCCGCGCACCTGCCGGTCCGTACCGGCGTACGTCTGCCCGCGGCGCGGCGGCCCCTCGTGCTCCGGCTTCCCGGCCAGCCGCCAGGCGCACTGCGCGGCGATCGGGCAGCGCCCGCACCCCTCGTTCTTCGCCGTGCACACCAGCGCGCCCAGCTCCATCGAGGCGGCGGCCCAGCGCGCGGCCGTCCTCTCGTCCTCGGGCAGCAGCTCACGGGCGAGCCTGCGCTCGGCGGCCGTGGTCGCGTTCGGCGGGTACTGCACCCCCGTCACCGCCCGTGCGAGGACCCGGCGCACATTCGTGTCCAGCACCGCATGCCGCTGCCCGTAAGCGAACGAGGCCACGGCGGCGGCCGTGTACTCGCCGATACCGGGCAGCGCCAGCAGCTGCGCGTGATCCGTCGGTACGTCGCCGCCGTGCCGTTCCGTTATGGCGGCCGCGGCGCCGTGCAGCCTGAGCGCCCGGCGCGGGTAGCCGAGCCGGCCCCAGGCGCGCACCGCCTCGCCGGGCGCCTCCTTCGCGAGGTCGGCGGGGCGCGGCCAGCGGGACACCCACTCCTCGTAGACGGGCAGCACCCGGTTGACCGGGGTCTGCTGGAGCATGAACTCGCTGACCATCACACCCCACGGGCCCGCCTCCGGGCGGCGCCAGGGGAGGTCGCGGGCGTGGGCGTCGAACCAGGCGATCACGGGGGTGTGCAGCTTCTCAGTCATGGCCTTCCGATCCTGCCACGGCTCGGCGTGCAGGACGGGTGACGGCACGGTCACCGAGCGTGGCGAAGGCTGAAGGACCTTGGACGTTGCGACAGTTGCCGGAATGATGATCCGGAAAAGTTGGCGCTCGTGCGGCGGGTGGGGCAAGCATGCACGGCGATCTCTCGTACAGTTTGCGCCGTGGGATCTCTGCGCAATCCGGTCGGGCCGCTTCCCTCCTCCATCTACTGGCGAAGGAGGGTCGTACTGCTGTCGGTGTTCGCCCTGTTGGCGCTGCTGATCATGTGGATCGTCACGGCCGGCGGCGGGGGCGGCAAGAAGAACGCCGACGGGTCCAACGGCAAGAATCCCGCGCACACCATCACGCCGGGGCCGTCCTCGTCCGGGCCCGCGATCAGCCAACATCCGGGCGGGCGCGACGACTCGGGCGGCGGCTCCGGTGGGAGCGGTTCCGATTCGGGCGGCGCCAACGGTTCGGACACCGGCTCCGGCGGCTCCTCGGGGTCCGGTGACGGCTCAGCCGGTGGCTCGGGTTCGGGCTCCGGCGGCGGCAACGTCGCTACGGGCGACACGCTCCCGGCGTCCTCCACACTCCCCAACTGCACATCCTCCGCCGTGGCGTTGAGCCTGCGGAGCCTGCACAACTCCTACTCGCCGGACCAGACGCCGACCTTCGAACTCACCGCGAAGAACGCTTCGTCCGCCGACTGCAAGGTCGATCTCGGGCCGGAGAACGCGGTGTTGACCATCACGCCGGCGGACGGGAGCGACGCGTTCTGGTCGTCGGCGGACTGTCCCCGGGGTGCGGGGAGCCTGGTGTTCCGGGTGCCGGCGGGGCAGAGCATCACGTACACCGTGAAGTGGGACCGGAAGCCGAGCGCGCCCCGGTGTGCGACGCCCTCCGCGGGCTCGGCGAAGGCGGGCACGTATCTGCTGGAGGCGAAGGCACCCGGGTTCGGGAAGGTGCAGGCGTCCTTCGTGCTGTCGGCCGACTGAGCCGGGCCTCTGCGGGCTCTCCAAGACGGTCGGTAAAGGGGACGACCCCCGGCCTCGTCGAGGCCGGGGGTCGTCCCGAACTGTGGTTCAGCTCCAGCGCTGGACCGGGTAGCCCTCGTCGGCCGCGGTTCGAATCTCCCCGGTGGTCAACGCCTCGAGGACGCGCCCGGTGGCCTTGTCCTTCAGTCGCCAGCCGGAGGAGTCGTGGCTCTCGTACCACTTCTGGTAGTCGCCACCGTTGCAGTCGAGAAGGTACACGTCACCGTTTCGGTTGCTGTCCAGGCACTTCCCGGACATCTTGTGCTTCATGACGTAGCTGCCGTCGGACTGCTTGTACTCGGTCCACCACAGGGGCGGGCTCTGGGCGGGGTCTGCGTTGATCGTACGGACCCGGTAGTTGAGGTACGTCAGATACTTGCCGTTGTAGTTGTTCCTCCAGGTCACGGAGTTGCCGGCGGCGAACGCCTGTCCCGTGCCCGCAAGGGTCAGCGCCGGGGCGAGAACTGCTGCGGCGACGAACGTGCCCATGAGACGCTTCTTCATATGATTTCCCCCTAACAGTTCGAATTAGAAATCGAACATTTTGGTCGGGGTCACGCTACCCCGGCATGATCGCCGCAGGCAAGGTGATTTGGATCAACTGGGGGGAATTCGTACGGGAGTTGGGGCGCACGGCCCGAACTCAGACGTACCGCTCCAGAATGGACGACTCGGCCAGGCGTGACAGGCCCTCCCGTACGCTCCTCGCCCGGGCCTCGCCCACACCGTCCACGGTCTGCAGGTCGTCCACACTCGCGGCGAGCAGCTTCTGCAGGCCGCCGAAGTGCTCCACCAGCCGGTCGATGATCGCGCCCGGCAGCCGCGGAACCTTGGCCAGCAGCCGGAAGCCCCGCGGGGACACCGCGGAGTCGAGGGTCTCCGGCGAACCCGTGTAGCCCAGCGCCCGCGCCACCGTGCCGAGTTCGATCAGCTCGGCGTGGGTCAGCGCGTCCAGCTCGGAGAGGGCGTCCTCGACCGTGCGGGAGCGCTTGGCGGTCGGCTCGGGGACATAGTCCCGGACGACCAGCTCACGGTCGGGCTCGACCCCCGCGATCAACTCCTCCAGCTGGAGTGCGAGAAGACGACCGTCCGTGCCCAGTTCGACCACATACTCGGCGATTTCGGTGGCGATGCGCCGGACCATCTCCAGGCGCTGCGCGACGGCGGACACGTCCCGCACCGTCACCAGGTCCTCGATCTCCAGCGCCGAGAGGGTGCCGGCCACCTCGTCCAGCCGCAGCTTGTACCGCTCCAGCGTGGCCAGCGCCTGGTTCGCGCGGGAGAGGATCGCCGCCGAGTCCTCCAGGACGCGCCGCTGACCGTCGACGTAGAGGGCGATCAGGCGCATGGACTGGGAGACGGAGACCACGGGGAAGCCGACCTGCTTGCTGACCCGGTCCGCCGTACGGTGCCGGGTGCCCGTCTCCTCCGTGGGGATCGTCGGGTCCGGCACCAGCTGCACGCCCGCGCGCAGGATCTTCGACAGGTCCGAGGACAGCACGATGCCGCCGTCCAGCTTGCACAGCTCCCGCAGCCGGGTGGCGGTGAACTCCACGTCCAGGACGAACCCGCCCGTGCACATCGCCTCGACCGTCTTGTCGGAACCGAGGACGATGAGTCCGCCGGTGTTGCCGCGCAGCACGCGCTCGAGCCCGTCCCGCAGGGCCGTACCAGGAGCCACGGCGCTCAGCGAGGCGCGCATCAGGCCATCGGAACCGGCACTCCCACCGATCTTTCCGGGAGCTGCTGCCCGGTCGTTGGCTGCCACTGCACTCCTCCGGTCGCAGGTTCTGACGCGCCCCCGTGACCCGCACTCGGTTCGTACGGACGGGCGAGACCAGGGCAAAGTCTACCGGCGGTCCTCCGCCTCCCGTGGGGCCTCTCGGCGACGGGAGCGCGGCAGCACCCGAAGCGCGTCCCCCATGTCGGCGACTTCCAGGACCTTCATGCCGGGCGGCACCTTGCCCGGATCGGTCGGCACCAGCGCGTGCGTGAAGCCCAGCCGGTGCGCCTCGGTGAGCCTGCGCTGCACGCCCGTGACCCGTCTCACCTCGCCCGCGAGGCCCACCTCGCCGATCGCGACCAGGTTCTTCGGCAGCGGAGTGTCGCTGGCGGCGGAGGCGAGCGCGAGGGCGATGGCGAGGTCGGCGGCCGGCTCCGACAGCTTCACTCCGCCGACCGTCGCGGAGTAGATGTCCCGCTTGCCGAGCGCGCTGATCCGGCCGCGCTGCTCCAGGACGGCCAGCATCATCGACACGCGCGAGGTCTCCAGACCCGAGGTCGTACGCCGTGGGGAGGGGATCTGGGAGTCCACGGTCAGCGCCTGCACCTCGGCCACCAGCGGGCGGCGCCCCTCCAGGGTGACCGTCAGGCAGGTGCCGGGGACCGGTTCGTCACGACGGGTGAGGAAAAGTCCGCTTGGGTCGGCAAGTCCCGTAATGCCCTCGTCGTGCAGTTCGAAGCAGCCGACCTCGTCCGTGGCGCCGTAGCGGTTCTTCACGCCGCGCACCAGGCGCAGGCGCGCGTGCCGGTCACCCTCGAAGTGCAGGACGACGTCCACGAGGTGTTCCAGGAGGCGCGGTCCCGCGATCGCGCCGTCCTTCGTGACGTGGCCCACGAGGAGCGTGGACATCCCGCGCTCCTTGGAGGCGCGGATGAGCGCGCCCGCGACCTCCCTCACCTGGGCCATGCCACCGGGCGCGCCCTCGATCTCCGGGGAGGCGACTGTCTGCACCGAGTCCAGGATCAGCAGGGACGGCTTGACCTCGTCCAAGTGGCCGAGGACGGCGGACAGATCGGTCTCGGCGGCCAGATACAGCTCGTCATGGAGGGCGCCGATGCGGTCCGCGCGCAGCCGCACCTGGCTCGCCGACTCCTCGCCGGTCACATAGAGGGTGCGGTGCTCGGCACTCGCGGACTTGGCGGCCACGTCCAGCAGCAGCGTGGACTTGCCGACGCCGGGCTCGCCCGCGAGCAGCACGACCGCGCCGGGCACCAGGCCGCCACCCAGCACCCGGTCCAGCTCCGGTACGCCGGTGGTCCGCGCGGTGGCCTGCCGCCCGTCCACCTGACCGATGGGCAGCGCGGACGTCGTCACACGGCCCGGGGACGTCGTACGGACCGCGGGCGCGCCGTACTCCTCGATCGTGCCCCACGCCTGGCACTCGGGGCAGCGGCCGAGCCACTTGGCCGTCTGCCAGCCGCACTCGGTGCAGCGGTAGGACGGGCGGTCCTTGGTGGTCCTGGTACGGGCAGCCATGCGGAAACCGTAGCCCGCGGCACTGACAACGGATCCCCGGGGCGTGTGTGGGTGAACCGGTATCGGCCACCACCCGTCGGCTTCGAGCCATGGAACAAAGGGTTCCTGTCCCCTTATGAGGGATCGTTTCACCCGTATGAATTAAAAGTGCTCAAGCTTCGAGAAGGGGCAGTCCGGCGCCGCCTACGGTCGCACGGGTGATGAGCAGCAGTCCGGAGACCACCACCCGCACCACCGGCGCGCACCGGTCGCGCGGCGAGGCGCGTGAAGCACGAGGGGCACGCGAAGCTCGCGAGGCACCGGAAGGCCGCGATGCCTCAGAGGGTCGCGGTGCAGGAGAGGGTCGCGGTGCCCGAGAGGCCCGCGATGCGCGAGAGGGGCGCGACCGCGCCGCCGCGCGCACCCTCGCCCAGTGGCCGCCGCCGCGCTACGAACCGTACCTGGACGGGCTGTTCACCTACTGTCTGTCGGTGCTGTGCGACCACGACGCGGCCACCGCCGCCCTCGGCGACGTCCTCGCGCTGGCCGAGCGGCGCGCACACCGCGTGCCCGAGGCCGCCGACCACAGGGCCTGGCTGTACGCGCTGGCCCGCTGGGCGTGCCTGCGCAAGCTGGCCGAGGCCAAGCAGAAACGTCAGGCCACGCATGCGGCGGGCCGCCCGGCGACCCGGAGCCAGGTGCCCGAACCGCCCGTCGCCCCGGAGGTCCAGGAACAGCGGCGCCGCGAACTGGCCCTGCTGGCGTGGCCGGAGGCGGCCGGTACGACCCCCGAGCAGCGCGAGGCCCTGGAGCTGGCCGTCCGCCACGGCCTGGCCGCGCACGAGGTCGCCGCCGTCCTCGGCATGGAACCGGCGGCCGCGCGCGAGCTGCTCGCCTCCGCCGCCTGCGAGGTCGAGCGCACCCGCGCGGCCCTCGCCGTGGTCGAGACCGGCGGCTGTCCGAGCGTGGCCCACCTCACGGGGGACAGCGGGCTGGTCCTCAGCACGGCGCTGCGCCGCGAGCTGGTCCGGCACGTCGACGACTGCCCGCGCTGCCGCCGTACCGCCGAGCGCGCCGTGCCCGGCCACTGGCCCGGAGCCACGGTCACCCCCGCCGAACTGCCCGTCCTGGAGGCACCAAGGGCCGCCCTGCACATCGCCCTGGCGCACCATCCACGCGCGCGTGGAGCGGCGGCACCCCGCTTCGACCGGCGCGGCTTCCCCATGGACCCCAAGGACCGCGCGGCCCGCCGCGACCGGCTACGCGCGCGTGCGGTGACGACGACGGTCGTCGCCACGGTGCTGGCCGCGCCCGTTCTGGCCCTGTGGGCCGCCTACCGGGGCGCGCCGACGGGCGACGGGGAGGGCGGCGGCCCCTCCGCCACCGCGCGCGAGGCCCACGGCCCCGACGCCCTCGGCAGCGACTCGGCCGGCGGCTACGAGAACGCCGGGAACGCGAGCGTGAAGCCCGGCGTCCGCCTCGGCAAGGACGGCAAGGCGGACGTCTCCGTGGAGGTCCTCAGCGTGACCGGAGCGGGCACGAAGGGCGCCGGGCACCTCGCGGTCAGCGCCGCGAACGACGGCGACACCACCCTGATCACCCTCACCGCGTCCGGCTCCTCCCCGGTCCACTGGTCCGCGTCCACGACAGCGCCCTGGCTGTATCCGAGCCAGTCCACGGGAACCCTGAACGCCGGCGACACGTTGACGATCAAGGTGTACGTCGACCACCTCCGCGAGCCCTCCGGCCACTGGCGGGCACAGGTGGCGATCTCCCCGGCGGGCGCGGTGGTCACGATCGACGGCTACGGCACGGCCCCCACCCACGGCCCGACCCCTCCCCCCACAACAGCGGCCCCCACCACACCCCCGCCGACCACCCCACCCACAGACCCCCCTTCCACCCCGCCCCCGACCACCGAGCCCCCCACGTCACCGGACCCGACCCCACCGGATTCCCCGCCACCGACGTCGCCCCAGACACAGCCACCATCCGGCAGCGATGCACCGAGTCCGTCCGGGGGATAGCGCGGGCCGGCCGGGAGGGGAGCGGGCGGTGGCGAGCGCGAGGGTGGGATCGGCAGATCTGTTCCGGGGTTTGGCTGGGCCGTACCCGGGCCGGGCGAGACGTCGCAGGTCAGGCGGCG
The DNA here is from genome assembly GCF_055572075.1 of Streptomyces sp. NPDC030820. Lineage (NCBI taxonomy): Bacteria > Bacillati > Actinomycetota > Actinomycetes > Kitasatosporales > Streptomycetaceae > Streptomyces > Streptomyces sp. NPDC030820. The sequence continues at coordinate 14,522 of NZ_JBVIEB010000015.1, read as the reverse complement.
CTGTGCTGGGCGGAGGGGTGGGAGGGTGGAACGGATCCGCCCATCGGTGGAACGGATCCGCCCATCACGGCGGCGGAGGTTACGGGGCCGGGTCGGCGGGGTGGGGGGCGACCAGGGGCAGCTGGGACGCCAGACGCTGTTCGCAGAGCTCGGCCAGGCGGTCGTACCCGGCCTTGCCCATCAGCTCGGTCAGCTCGGCCCGGTAGGAGACGTAGACCGGCTCGCCCGCGCCGTGTGCGGAGGTCGCCGAGGTGCACCACCAGTGCAGGTCGTGGCCGCCCGGACCCCAGCCCCGGCGGTCGTACTCACCGATGGAGATCTGCAGGACCCGTGTGTCGTCGGGGCGGTCGATCCAGTCGTAGGTCCGCCGGATCGGCAGCTGCCAGCACACGTCCGGCTTGGTCTCCAGCGGCTCCCGGCCCTCCCGCAGTGCGAGGATGTGCAGCGAGCAGCCCGCGCCGCCCGCGAAGCCGGGCCGGTTCTGGAAGATGCAGGAGCCCTCGTAGGGGCGCGTCTGGCGGGAGCCCTCCTCGTCCTTGGACACCCAGCCGTTGCGCGTGCCCTCGTCGTGGTGCTGCCAGATCTCCGGCGTGAGCCGGGCCACATGCCCGGCGACCCGCTTCTCGTCGTCCTCGTCCGAGAAGTGCGCGCCCAGCGAGCAGCACCCGTCGTCCGCGCGGCCCGCCTGGATGCCCTGGCAGCCGCTGCCGAAGATGCAGTTCCAGCGAGAGGTCAGCCATGTCAGATCACAGCGGAAGACCTGCTCGTCGTCCGCAGGATCGGGAAACTCCACCCAGGCGCGCGCGAAGTCGAGCCCCTTCTCGTCGCTCATCTGCGGAGCCTGCTCGGCCTGCTTCGACTTCTTGGTCACGGACGACGCCTTCGCCTGCGCAGAATCCTTCGATCCCTTGGAGGATTTGTGGTCCTTCGCCTTTTTCGTCTTTGGCACCTGTCCAGGGTAAGTGGCCGAGGACCGCTCCGGGGACCGTCGGCGGGCGATCTGGCAGTAGCGTTCCGTATATGAGACTCGGTGTCCTGGACGTGGGTTCGAACACGGTGCATCTGCTGGTGGTGGACGCCCACCCCGGCGCGCGCCCGCTGCCCGCGCATTCGCACAAGGCCGAACTTCGGCTCGCCCAACTGCTCGACGACAGCGGTGCCATCGACGACGACGGCATCCACAAGCTGGTCGAAGTCGTACAGGACGCGCTCCAGGCCGCCGAGGACAAGGGCGTCGAGGACCTGCTGCCGTTCGCGACCTCCGCCGTGCGGGAGGCCACCAACGCCGACGAGGTCCTCGCGCGCGTGGAGGACGAGACGGGCGTACGGCTCCAGGTACTCACCGGTGCGGAGGAGGCCCGCCTCACCTTCCTCGCCGTCCGCCGCTGGTTCGGCTGGTCCGCCGGGAAGCTGCTGGTGCTGGACATCGGCGGCGGCTCCCTGGAGATCGCCTACGGCATAGACGAGGAGCCGGACGCCGCCGCCTCCCTGCCGCTCGGCGCCGGCCGGCTCACCGCGGGCTGGCTGCCCGGCGACCCGCCCGCCCCCGAGGCCGTGCGTGCCCTGCGCCGCCACGTCCGTACCGAGATCGCCCGCACGGTCGGCGAATTCAGCCGCTTCGGCGCCCCCGACCACGTGGTCGCCACGTCCAAGACCTTCAAGCAGCTCGCCCGCATCGCCGGCGCGGCCCGCAGCGCCGAGGGCCTCTACGTCCAGCGCGAACTCAAGCGAGAGTCCCTGGAGGCCTGGGTCCCGCGCCTGGCCGGCATGACGGTGGAGCAGCGCGCCGAGCTGCCCGGCGTCTCCGACGGCCGAGCCGGCCAGCTCCTGGCGGGCGCCCTGGTGGCGGAGGGCGCGATGGACCTGTTCGGGGTCGAGAACCTGGAGATCTGCCCGTGGGCTCTGCGGGAAGGCGTGATCCTCCGGCGCCTTGATCACATGGGGAGCGCTTAGCGCCCCGAAAGGGGCGCGGGCTGTATCGATGTGCGGCTCCGCCGCCTGGGCGTGAGAAGCGGCCACACACCCGCACTCGCGCAAATGGTGAAAGTCACAACGGCGAATGAGCACCCAACACCGGCACCACTCGACGCCGTAAGGTGACGGACGTGGCTGAACCAACGGACGTGCGTATCGCGCTGTCGACGGCCTCCGTGTATCCGGAGTCCACCGCGACCGCCTTCGAGATCGCCGCGCGCCTCGGCTACGACGGCGTCGAGGTCATGGTGTGGACCGACCCGGTCAGCCAGGACATCGAGGCGCTGCGCCGGCTGTCGGACTACCACGGCATTCCGATCCTGGCCGTCCACGCCCCCTGCCTGCTGATCACCCAGCGGGTCTGGTCGACGGACCCCTGGGTCAAGCTCCAGCGGGCCCGGGCGGCCGCCGAGAAACTGGGTGCCTCCACCGTCGTCGTACACCCGCCCTTCCGCTGGCAGCGGCAGTACGCGCGCGACTTCGTCGACGGGATCTGGCGGATGGCGGACGAGACGGACGTACGCTTCGCCGTCGAGAACATGTACCCATGGCGCTACCGCGACCGCGAGATGCTCGCCTACGCCCCCGACTGGGACGTCACCCAGCACGACTACCGGCACTTCACGATCGACCTCAGCCACACGGCGACGGCCCGTACGGACGCCCTGGAGATGGTCGGCCGCATGGGCGACCGCCTCGGCCATGTCCACCTCGCCGACGGCCGGGGCTCGGCCAAGGACGAGCACATGGTGCCGGGCCGCGGCACCCAGCCCTGCGCCGAGCTGCTGGAGCACCTGACCCTGTCCGGGTTCGACGGCCATGTCGTCATCGAGGTCAACACCCGGCGGGCGATGTCCAGCGCCGAGCGCGAGGCCGACCTCGCCGAGGCCCTGGCCTTCACCCGCAAGCACCTGGCGTCGGCGGTACGGGTGCCTCGGCGATGAACGACGACAAGCAGCCCACCCGCAGAAGAGGCAGGCCGCCGCGCACGGAATCCGCCGGCACCCGCGACCGCATCCTCTCCGCCGCTCGTGAGGAGTTCTCCGAGCGCGGCTACGAGAAGACGTCCGTGCGCGGGATCGCCAAGGCGGCCGGTGTCGACTCCGCGCTGGTCCACCACTACTTCGGCACCAAGGAGCAGGTCTTCGAGGCGGCGATCGCGGTCGCCTTCGCGCCGGCGCTGAACGCCCCCGAGGCGCTGGCCGCCGGTCCCGTGGAAGGGGTGGGGGAGCGGCTGACCCGTTTCGTCTTCGGTGTCTGGGAGAACCCCACGACCCGTGCGCCGCTCCTGGCGATCCTCCGGTCCGCCCTGAACAACGAGACCGCCGCCGCCGTCTTCCGCCGGCTCATCGCCTCCCAGCTGCTGCGCCGCGTCGCCGCCCAGGTGGACCTGCCGGACGCCGAACTGCGCGCCGAGCTGGCCGCCGCACAGCTGGTGGGTACGGCGATGATGCGGTACGTCGTCAAGCTGGAGCCGCTGGCCTCCGCCGACCTCGAGCAGATCATCGCGCGCGTGGCACCGGTCGTACAGCACCATCTGACCAGCACCTGAGCCGGCCGCCGGGGTCCGTACCGGCGAGATGGGCGTCCCGCATTCCGGACAGTCGCGTCCAGCGTTTGGAGCACCGGCGTACGCTCGGAGACAACCAGAACTGTCTGGCAGATCTTCGAAGGAGCGAGCGACGATGCCCGAGCTGAGGTCCCGCACAGTCACCCACGGCCGCAACATGGCGGGCGCCCGCGCCCTTATGCGCGCCTCCGGTGTACCCGGTGCGGACATCGGCCGGAAGCCGGTCATCGCCGTCGCGAACTCCTTCACCGAGTTCGTGCCGGGCCACACCCACCTCCAGCCGGTCGGCCGGATCGTCAGCGAGGCGATCAAGGAGGCGGGCGGCATCCCGCGCGAGTTCAACACGATCGCCGTGGACGACGGCATCGCCATGGGCCACGGCGGCATGCTCTACTCCCTCCCCTCCCGTGACCTGATCGCGGACTCGGTGGAGTACATGGTCGAGGCCCACTGCGCCGACGCCCTGGTCTGCATCTCCAACTGCGACAAGATCACCCCGGGCATGCTGCTGGCAGCCCTGCGCCTGAACATCCCGACGGTCTTCGTCTCCGGCGGCCCGATGGAGTCCGGCCGCGCCACCCTGGTCGACGGCACGGTCCGCACGCTCGACCTGGTCGACGCGATCTCCGACGCCGTCAACGACAAGATCTCCGACGAGGACATCCTCCGTATCGAGGAGAACGCCTGCCCGACCTGCGGCAGCTGTTCCGGCATGTTCACCGCCAACTCGATGAACTGCCTGACCGAGGCCATCGGCCTCTCGCTGCCCGGCAACGGCTCGGTCCTCGCCACCCACACCGCGCGCAAGCAGCTCTACGTCGACGCCGCCCGCACGGTCATGGACCTCACCCGCCGCTACTACGAGCAGGACGACGACACGGTCCTCCCGCTGAACATCGCCACCTTCCAGGCCTTCGAGAACGCCATGGCCCTGGACATCGCGATGGGCGGCTCCACCAACACAATCCTGCATCTGCTGGCCGCCGCCCAGGAAGCCGGCGTCCCCTTCGGCCTGGAGCAGATCGACGCCGTCTCCCGCCGGGTGCCGTGCCTGGCGAAGGTGGCGCCGAACGTGGCGAAGAACCGCACGTACTACATGGAGGACGTGCACCGCGCCGGCGGCATCCCGGCCCTGCTGGGCGAACTCCACCGGGCGGGCCTCCTCAACGAGGACGTCCACGCCGTCCACAGCCCGTCCCTGGCCGACTGGCTGAAGACCTGGGACGTCCGCGGCGGCAGCCCCTCCCCGGAGGCGGTGGAACTGTGGCACGCGGCACCGGGCTGCGTCCGCTCCGCCGAGGCCTTCTCCCAGTCCGAGCGCTGGGAGGCGCTGGACGAGGACGCGGAGGGCGGCTGCATCCGCTCCGTCGAGCACGCCTACTCCAAGGACGGCGGCCTCGCGGTCCTCAAGGGCAATCTGGCGGTCGACGGCTGCGTGGTGAAGACGGCCGGCGTGGACGAGTCGATCTGGACCTTCGAGGGCCCGGCGGTCGTCTGCGAGTCCCAGGAGGAGGCCGTCCAGCGCATCCTCACCCACGAGGTCAAGGACGGCGACGTCGTCGTCATCCGCTACGAGGGCCCCAGGGGCGGCCCCGGCATGCAGGAGATGCTCTACCCGACCTCGTATCTGAAGGGCCGCGGCCTGGGCAAGACCTGCGCCCTGATCACCGACGGCCGCTTCTCCGGCGGCACCTCGGGCCTGTCCATCGGCCACGCCTCCCCCGAGGCGGCCTCCGGCGGCACCATCGCCCTCGTCCAGGACGGCGACCGCATCCGCATCGACATCCCGAACCGCACCATCGAGCTCCTGGTCGACGAGGCCGAACTCGCCCGCCGCGAGGAGTCCCTGAACGGCGTCTACGCCCCGAAGAACCGCGACCGCAAGGTCTCCGCGGCACTGCGGGCCTACGCCGCGATGGCCACCAGCGCCGACAAGGGCGCGGTGCGGGACGTGACCAGGCTCGGCTGAGCAGCCACCCGACAGGGGCCGCCTCCCGCGCGGGGGCGGCCCCTTGGCGTGTCACCAGGCCTTCGGGTCGCGTTCTGTCACCAGGCCTTCGGGGCGCGTCCGTCCACGGCGAAGACGGTTCCGTCGGGGGAGGCGGCGTAGACGTGCGTGCCGATGAGCAGCGGGCTGGGCAGGGCGGCGGAGACCTCACCCGTGTTCGTACCGAGCCGCGGCGGTGTCTGTCCCACCAGGCTTCCGTCGCGTGCGTCGACAGCGAGCAGGCGCCCGTCGGGAGCGGTGAAGTAGACGTGGTCGGCGGCGGCGATCGGCACCGAACCGCGGCTCACGGACGTTTCGGTGTGCCACAGCCGCCTGCCCGTGCCGAGGTCGACCGCGTACAGCGACCCGCCGGTCGCCAGCAGATGCACGACATTGCCGCGTACGTCGGCGTGGGGTGCCGTGAGCGGGACGGACAGCGCAACGCGGCGCACGGCCTTCACGGCCGGTGTGTACCGGACGACAGCCTTCGCGTCCCCCGAGACGGGGTCGAGGGACAGCAGGAACAGGGAATGGCCCTGGCTGCCGACGGGCCGCAGCAGGCCCTTCAGCCGCGCTTCCCACCGCACCGCACCGGTGCGCGGGTCCAGGGCGGTGACCAGCGTGTCCGCCCCTTGCGGCGAGGCGCTCGTCGCATAGGCCAGTGGGTCGCCGTCGTAAGAGACCACAAGAGGGGCGGTGCTCCCGGACACCCGGCGATGCCACTTGGTCTCTCCCGATGCCCCGGCCACCCCGGTGACCGCCCCGTCCGCGCCGGTGACCAGGAGCATGGACCCGGTGAACCGTATCCCCGTGTTCGCGGGCATGGCACGTCGCCAACGCGGCCTGCCCGAGGCGGGATCGAGCGCCACGACTCGCCGGCCGCCGTCCGTGGGCAGCAACAGGAGGCCGCCCGAGAGGGCGGGAGCATCGCTCGTCCGTTCCGCGGCGACCGGCCGCCGCCACAGGAGGGAGCCGTTCGCGGGATCGAGGGCGAACGCCAGGCCGGAACGGAAACAGAGCAACCTCCCGGCCCCGTGGACACATTGAGGCATCCCCGAGCCCTTCCCGATGGGCTTGGCGCGCCATGCGGCGAATCCGGCAGCGGTGGTGGGGGCGCCGCTCTCCTTGGCCACGGGACCACCGTCGTCGCCGGCGCGCAGCAGCGCGGTGAGCACACCGCCCAGGGCAAGGGCAAGGACGAGCGCCCCGACACCGAGAGCCGCGTGCTTGCGGAAGCGCCGGCGGGAGCCGGGCACCGGTTCGGCGCCGGAGGGTTCGCGCGTCGGCGCGTCGTCCCCGGTGCGCTGCGCCGGTATGAACGCCTGCGTGTCGTAGGAGGCCGCCACCGACCGCAGCTCACGCATCAGCTCGTCGGGAGTGGGCCGGTCCTCGGGCTCCTTGGCGAGACACCGCAGCACCAGCGGGGCGAGGCTCTCCGGCACCCCGGTCAGATCCGGCTCGTCGTGCACCACCTGGTACGCGACGACATAGGGGCTGTCGGAGTCGAACGGCCCCCGCCCGGTCGCCGCGTGCACCATCACCGACCCGAGGGCGAAGATGTCCGCCGCAGGCCCCACTTCCCGGGGCCGGCGGAACTGCTCCGGTGCCATGAACGGCGGCGTGCCGATCAACTTGCCGGTCTCCGTGCGCAGTTCACTGTCCTTCGGCCGGGAGATACCGAAGTCGATGACCTTCGGCCCGTCCTCGGCCAGCAGCACATTGCTCGGCTTGAGATCCCGGTGCACGACCCCCACCCGATGGATGTCGCGCAACGCCTCGGCGAGACCGGCCATGAGCCGCCGCAACTGGGCCGCCGGCATCGGCCCGTTCCGCTTCACATACTCCGAGAGAGTCGGACCGGGAATGAACAGCGTGGCCATCCAGGGCCGTTCGGCCTCCGGGTCGGCATCGACGACAGGCGCGGTGAAGGCGCCGCTCACCCTCCGGGCCGCAGCCACCTCCTGCCGGAAACGGCCTCTGAACTCGCGGTCTTTCGCGAACTCGGCGTGTACGACCTTCACGGCGAGCCTCAGTCCAGAGGTACTGCGGGCCAGATGCACCACGCCCATGCCCCCGGACCCCAGACAGGACTCCAGGCGGTAGTGACCGGCGTACTCGGGAAGTTCCGCTTCCGCGCCCGCTCCGGTGCTGCGCTGTGGCGTCATGGACCACCCCCGTGCTGTTCGTCCGCGCGCGCGACGCACGGAGCCTAGTCGATGACTCGTGCGAGACAGAGGCGGCTTGCTAGCCTTCGCGCGCGAGTTACGCACACGCGTGTTTCGGAACGCGATTCGAGGGAAGCAACGGGCCCCAGCACAGTCGTGGGGCCGAGCGGGGGAGGTCTGTCATGTCTGTCGAGAACATGGAAGCCGCGAGCGGCGGCGAGAGCGAGTCTTTCACCAAGGAATCGGGCGTCCACACGTACCCGGTCGCCCCGGGTGTCCGCCTGAACGTCCGCAGCGGCCCCGGCACCAACTACAGCATCGTCCGGGTCCTCACCGAGGGGATCCGCGTACCGATCTTCTGCCAGACCCCGGGCACCACCGTGACGGGGCCCTACGGCACGTCGAACATCTGGGACAACATCGACAGCGGCGAGTACGTGTCCGACGCCTACGTCCTGACTGGCAGCGACGGCTACATCGCCCCGCGCTGCGCCTGACCCCCTCGGGAGCCCGCCCCCACCCGGCGCCATAATCGTTCCGTGAGCGACGAAACCGGCACCCCGGACACCCCGGCGGGCTCCTCGGACGGTACGGCCCAGGGCGGCGGGCCCCGCCCCGAGCCCCTCCGCTTCTTCGGCACCACCTGGGTGAACCACGACAACGGATACGCGGCCCGCCGCGCCGGCGTCGCCGTCGGCTCCCTCGCCGCCGCCGTCGCCTCCTGCCTGGTCCTCCGCTTCGCCTACGAGGGCATCCGGATCGCCGACACCGGCTCCTTCGTCACCGTGCTGATCACCGTCATGTTCGCGATCTGCAGCGCGCTCGCCTTCCGCAACACCTTTGAGGGCTTCGGCAAGCGCCACGACCCGCATCGCCAGGCCTCCCTGCGCGGCCTGCTCGCCATCGGCTTCGTCGGCTCCCTCCTCGCCTACTTCTTCCGCTCCCTCACCGAGGCCCCGGGCGAGAAGCTGCACCGTGAGGAGTACGAGAAGGCCCGCGAGGACCACGCCCGCCGCACCACCCGCCGCACCGGCAACCCGTCGAAGAAGAAGCGCCGCCGGTGACATGGGCCTCCGGCGGTCAGCAGGGGGGCTGATGTCGGGGTTCGCGGTGGGACAGATGAGGGGCGTCGGTGAGTCTGCTCCCTGTGGTTGCTTTCCAGGGTCGGAGGGGGCTGGCGACGGTGGCCCCAGGTGGGGAGATGAGGGGGGCGCCGATGACGGCCGCTCGCCATGGTCTCCGGGGCGCTGGCGCTAAGGGCTCGCGGTAGTCCCAAGGGGGCGCTGGCGGCAGGGGCTTGCGGGGGACGGCAGGATCGTCGCCGGTGACGCCCGCTCTCTGCGGTTGCTTCCGGCGGACGGAAGGGGGCCGGCGACGGTGGCTCGCGGTGGGCAGATGAAGGGCCATCGGTGACGCCTGCTCCCCGTAGTCGGACGGCCCCGAAAACCCGCTGACGTCACGTCCCCGCCGCCCTCACCATGGCCGTATGACCGTGACGCAACCGCCCCTACCGCCGCCCTCGCCCGCGACGCGTGCGCACTCCTTCAACTCGGCCGCCGCCCAGTACGCCGCGAACCGCCCCTCCTACCCGCCCGCCCTCTTCGATGCCATCGAGGAACTGGCCGGCCGGTCGCTGTCCGGTGCCAGGGTCGTGGACGTCGGGGCCGGTACCGGTATCGGGACCGCCCTCCTGCAGGCCCGCGGCGCCGACGTGCTCGCCGTCGAACCCGGTGAGGGCATGGCCGCCGAGTTCCGCCGCGTGCTGCCGCATCTCCCGATCGTCCGCGGCAACGGCAACGCCCTCCCCATCGCCGACGCCCACGCGGACTTCGTCACCTACGCCCAGGCCTGGCACTGGACCGACACCGCCCGCTCGGTGCCGGAGGCGCTGCGGGTGCTGCGGCCGGGCGGTGCGCTGGCGCTGTGGTGGAACGGCGACGCCCTGGACGTGGAGTGGATCGCCGAGGCAGCCCTCCGTGTCGGCCGCTTCCTCGGTGTGGACATCGCCGCCGAGAAGCGGAAAGGCAGCCGCACGGAACTGGCCGACCCCAGCGGCCGCCTCCGCTTCAGCCGCCGGGAGGTCCGCTGGAGCCGCCGCGTCACGATCGACACCCACCTCGCGAACATCGGCAGCCACTCGGCGTTCCTCCTCACGCCCGAGGACCGCAGGACCGCCTTCCTGGAAGAGGAGCGCGCCCATCTGCTGAAGGCCTTCCCGGACGGCATGGTGGAGGAGACCTACGACGTGCTGCTGCTCGTCGCCACCAAACCCTGACCAGCGAAGAAGCATCAGCGAAGAAGCATCAGCAGACGTCGCCCGGAGCGGGGGGCGGGGGCGTCCCCGCCACCCCCTCCCCCCGTGTTTCCCGGCCGCCCCCCCCCCCGCGGGCCACCCCCACACACCCCCCCTCTCCCGACGAACTACCCGTCTG
>NZ_JBVIEB010000015.1:0-4384 GCF_055572075.1 Streptomyces sp. NPDC030820 | reverse complement strand
AAGCAAAACAAAAAAAAAAAAAAAGAAAAAAAACACCCCCCCCCCCCCCCCCCCCCCCCCCCCCCCCCCCCCCCCCCCCCCCCCCCCGCTTCCGCATGTGTGCCCGGCCGGCCCCTTGACGCGCGGGCCCTCCGGACACATTATTCATCGCATGATGAATTACGTGCCGGAGCCACCACCCCAGACCTCCGCCCCAGCCGTCCAGGCCCACGACCTCACCGTCGTCCGCGGCCCCCGCACCGTCCTGCACCATCTCGACTTCACGGTCCCCCGCGGCCAGGTCACCGGCCTGCTCGGCCCCTCCGGCTGCGGCAAGTCGACCCTCATGCGCTCGATCGTGGGCACCCAGGCCAAGGTCACCGGCACCCTTCAGGTCCTCGGCCACCCGGCCGGCCACCCCGCCCTGCGCACGCGCATCGGCTATGTCACCCAGGAAGCCTCCGTCTACGACGACCTGACCGTCCGGCAGAACCTGGAGTACTTCGCCGCGATCCTCGACCCCGGCCGCGCGGCCGCCGAACGCCGCCACGAGCACGTCACCCGGGCCATCACCGACGTCGACCTCACCAGCCACGCCGACGCCCTCGCCCGCAACCTCTCCGGCGGCCAGCGCAACCGGGTCTCACTGGCCGTGGCCCTGCTCGGCGCCCCCGAACTCCTCGTCCTGGACGAACCCACCGTCGGCCTCGACCCCGTCCTGCGCCGCGACCTGTGGCGCCTCTTCCACGACATCGCCGCCACCCGCGGCGCCACCCTCCTCGTCTCCTCCCACGTCATGGACGAGGCCGAGCGCTGCCACCGCCTCCTCCTCATGCGCGAGGGCGAGATCCTCGCGGACGACTCCCCGGACGCCCTGCGCACCCGCACCGGCAGCGACACCGTCGAGGCCGCCTTCCTCCACCTCGTCGACGAGGCAGCCGCGGCAGCCCGCCCCAAGGAGAGCACCCGATGAGCACCACGACCGCCCCCGCCCCGACCGGTGTCATCAACGCGGGCCGCACCACCGCCACCGCCGCCCGGGTCCTGCGCCAGCTCCGCCACGACCCGCGCACCATCGCGCTGATGATCGTCATCCCGTGCCTGATGCTGATCCTGCTGCGCTATGTCTTCGACGCCAGCCCGCGCACCTTCGACAACATCGGCGCATCCCTGCTCGGCATCTTCCCGCTGATCACGATGTTCCTGGTCACCTCCATCGCCACCCTGCGCGAACGCACCTCCGGCACCCTCGAACGCCTCCTGGCGATGCCCCTCGGCAAGGCCGACCTCATCGCCGGCTACGCCCTCGCCTTCGGCGCGATCGCCATCGTCCAGTCCGCCCTCGCCACCGGACTCGCCCTGTGGGTGCTCGGCCTCGACGTCACCGGCTCACCCTGGCTGCTCCTCCTCGTCGCCCTCCTCGACGCCCTGCTCGGCACGGCTCTCGGCCTCTTCGTCTCCGCCTTCGCCGCCTCGGAGTTCCAGGCGGTCCAGTTCATGCCGGCGGTGATCTTCCCCCAGCTCCTCCTCTGCGGCCTGTTCACCCCCCGGTCCGACATGCAGCCCGCCCTCACGGGCATCTCCGACGTCCTGCCGATGTCCTACGCCGTCGACGGCATGAACCAGGTCCTGCACCACACCGACATGACCGCGACCTTCGTCCGAGACGTCCTGATCGTGGCCGGTTGCGCGTTGCTGGTCCTGGTACTGGGCGCGGCCACCCTCCGGCGCCGCACGGCCTGACCGACCTCCGCCGATCCCACGACGCCGGACGGCCTCCCTGCGCCCGTGTTCCGCCTGCCGGACAACCACCCGCACGCTCACGGCCCGGTGCGAGGATGACCCCATGAGCCAGAAAGTCGCAGTCCTCGGCACCGGCAAGATCGGCGAAGCCCTGCTCAGCGGAATGATCCGGGCCGGCTGGGCCCCCGCCGACCTCCTGGTCACCGCCCGCCGCCCGGAACGCGCCGAAGAACTCCGCACCCGCTACGGAGTCAGCCCGGTCACCAACACCGAGGCCGCCAAGACCGCCGACACCCTCATCCTCACGGTCAAGCCGCAGGACATGGGCACCCTCCTGGACGAGCTCGCCCCGCACGTCCCGGCCGACCGCCTGGTCATCAGCGGCGCCGCCGGTATCCCCACCTCCTTCTTCGAGGAGCGCCTGGCCGCAGGCACCCCGGTCGTCCGCGTCATGACCAATACCCCCGCCCTCGTCGACGAGGCCATGTCGGTCATCTCCGCCGGCAGCCACGCCACCGAGGAGCACCTCGCGCACGCCGAGGAGATCTTCGGTGCCGTCGGCAAGACACTCCGCGTCCCCGAGACCCAGCAGGACGCCTGCACCGCCCTGTCCGGCTCCGGACCCGCGTACTTCTTCTACCTGGTCGAGGCCATGACCGACGCCGGCATCCTGCTCGGCCTGCCCCGCGACAAGGCCCACGACCTCATCGTCCAGTCCGCCTTCGGCGCCGCCGTGATGCTCCGCGACAGCGGCGAACACCCCGTCAAGCTCCGCGAGAACGTCACCTCCCCGGCCGGTACGACGATCAACGCCATCCGCGAACTGGAGAACCACGGCGTACGAGCCGCCCTCATCGCCGCCCTCGAAGCCGCCCGCGACCGCAGCCGCGAACTCGCCTCCGGCAAGAAGGACTGACCCGGCGCCCGGGGGCGACGGCTCACCGCCGGCCGCCCGCCCCCGCACGCCTCAGGCCCGGGCGGGACCTAACACCCGACCCCGCTCAACGCCGTATCGAACACCGGCGGCAGCAGCCCGATCGCCCGGTACGCCGCATCGACGGTCGGCCGGGCCATCGCCCTCGCCTTCTCCGCACCATCCCGCAGCACCCCCTCCACATAGGCAGGATCCGCGCACAGCTCCCTGTGCCTGGCCTGCACGGGCCTGAGGACCTCCACCACCGCCTCCGCAGTGTCCTTCTTCAAGGCGCCGTACGAGTCGTAAACGCGTGCCAGTGACTCAGGGTTCCCGTCCGTGCACGCAGCGAGAATCTCCAGCAGGTTCGCGACCCCAGGCCGCCGCTCCCGGTCGTACTCCACGTCCCGCCCGCTGTCGGTGACGGCCCGCATGACCTTCTTCCGCACGACGTCCGGCTCGTCCAGCAGATAGACGACCCCCAGCCCCGAGTCGTCCGACTTCCCCATCTTCGACGTCGGATTCTGCAGATTCATCACCCGCGCCGCCACCGCCGGCCGCGTAGCCTTCGGCACCACGAACGTGTGCCCGAACCGCTGGTTGAACCGCACCGCCAGATCCCGCGCCAGCTCCACGTGCTGCACCTGGTCGTCCCCGACCGGCACCTCGTCCGCGCCGTAGCCCAGGATGTCCGCCGCCATCAGCACCGGATACGTCAGCAGCGACAGCCGCACCGTCCCGCCACGCTCCCGCACCTTCGCGGCCTTCTCCTTGTACTGGATCATCCGACGCATCTCACCGTCGGTCGCCACGCACTCCAGCAGGTATGACAGCCTCGTGTGCTCGTCGACATGGCTCTGCAGGAACACCGTGCACACCTCGGGATCGAGCCCCGCCGCCAGCATCAACGTCGCCGTCTGCCGACTGAGCCTGAGCAATCGCGCCGGATCCTGGTCCACCGTCAGCGCGTGCAGATCCACGACACAGAACACCGAGTCGGCCTGGTGCTGATCCGTATCAACCCAGCGCCGCAGGGCTCCCAGGTAGTTGCCCAGCGTCAGATGCCCGGTCGGCTGAATCCCGCTGAAGACCCGCTTCATCTCCACTCCACCTCCTGGTCGGGACCGCCGCTCCTGCGGCCGGCCCCCGGAGTCCGGAGGAGATACGAGAACGGCCGCCGAAGCGGCGGCCGTTGGATGCATACGTGACTACGGCCGCCGTCAGGCGGCCCACCAGAGCTGGGTACACGTACGCGTCGTCATGAGGATCAGAGTACGCCTCCGGAGTGCGTCCGGGGCAAGAGTTGACACACGCCACGCCGATCCGTACTGTTCTCCGAGTTGTCCGACGTGAGCGCCGACTCCGGTCGGTCCCCGGACAGCCACCCCGCAAGTACCAACCAGCAATCGACGCTTCGGCGCCGACTGTTTTGGCATGCGTAATTGCGGAATGAGGAATCCGCGTTCGAAAGGACGCAGCCCCGATTAGCTCGGGAGCACGGAATCCGCTAAAGTCTCACTCGTCGGAACGGCCCAACAGCCGCAAAGACAAACCCGCTGACTGGGAGTCAGACGCCGAAAGGATCTGATAGAGTCGGAACCGCCGGAAAGGGAAACGCGAGAGCGGGAACCTGGAAAGCACCGAGGAAATCGGGTCGAGAAAAGATCTGATAGAGTCGGAAACACCGAAGGGAAGCGCCCGGAGGAAAGCCCGAGAGGGTGAGTACAAAGGAAGCGGCCGTTCCTTGAG
>NZ_JBVIEB010000014.1:88336-236853 GCF_055572075.1 Streptomyces sp. NPDC030820 | reverse complement strand
CCCCCCCCCCCCCCCCCCCCCCCCCCCCCCCCCCCCCCCCCCCCCCCCCCCCCCCCCCCCCCCCCCCCCCCCCCCCCCCCCCCCCCCCCCCCCCCGACCCCGGCTACGTCGGCCGCTGCAGCACCGTCAGGCTGCGGTCGGGCAGGGTGAGCCGGTCGCCCGCACCGACCTTCGGCCCGGATCCCGGTGGCACCCCGTCCGGACGGGCCGTGTCGACGACCACCTGCCACTGCCGGCCGTGGTTGACCGGCACCAGGAAGTCCAGCGGCTCGGGGGAGGCGTTGAACATCAGCAGGAAGGAGTCGTCGGTGATGCGCTCCCCGCGCGGGCCGGGCTCGGAGATCGCGTTGCCGTTCAGGAACACCGTCAGGGCGGACGCCCGTGACGAGTCCCAGTCCCGCTGGGTCATCTCCGCGCCCTCCGGGGTGAACCAGGCGATGTCGGACAGCTCGTCGTGGGTGCCCTCCACCGGACGGCCGTGGAAGAAGCGGCGCCGGCGGAAGACCGGGTGGTCGCGGCGCAGCCACACCATCGCGCGCGTGAACTCCAGCAGGTCGCTCTCCGAGTCCTCCGGCCAGTGCACCCACGACAGCTCGCTGTCCTGGCAGTAGGCGTTGTTGTTGCCGCGCTGGGTGCGGGCGAACTCGTCGCCGTGGCTGATCATCGGCACGCCCTGGGACAGCATCAGCGTGGCGATGAAGTTCCGCATCTGCCGGGCGCGCAGCGCGAGCACCTCCGGGTCGTCGGTCTCGCCCTCCGCCCCGCAGTTCCAGGACCGGTTGTGGCTCTCGCCGTCCCGGTTGTCCTCGCCGTTGGCCGCGTTGTGCTTGTCGTTGTACGAGACCAGGTCGTGCAGCGTGAAGCCGTCATGGCAGGTCACGAAATTGATCGAGGCCAGCGGCCGGCGTCCGTCGTCCTGATACAGATCGGACGATCCGGTCAGCCGGGACGCGAACTCCGCCAGCGCCCGCGGCTCGCCCCGCCACAGGTCCCGCACGGTGTCCCGGTACTTGCCGTTCCACTCGGTCCACAGCGGAGGGAAGTTGCCCACCTGGTAGCCGCCCTCGCCCACGTCCCAGGGCTCCGCGATCAGCTTCACCTGGGAGACCACCGGGTCCTGCTGCACCAGGTCGAAGAACGACGACAGCCGGTCCACCTCGTGGAACTGCCGGGCCAGGGTCGCCGCGAGGTCGAAGCGGAACCCGTCGACATGCATCTCCGTGACCCAGTACCGCAGCGAGTCCATGATCAGCTGGAGCACGTGCGGGGACCGCATGAGCAGCGAGTTCCCGGTGCCCGTGGTGTCCATGTAGTAGCGGGGGTCGTCGGTGAGGCGGTAGTACTGCCGGTTGTCGATGCCCTTGAAGGACAGCGTCGGGCCCAGATGGTTGCCCTCGGCGGTGTGGTTGTAGACGACGTCCAGGATGACCTCGATCCCGGCCTCGTGCAGCGCCCGGACCGCCGACTTGAACTCCAGCACCTGCTGGCCGCGGTCGCCCCAGGAGGCGTACGCGTTGTGCGGGGCGAAGAAGCCGATGGTGTTGTAGCCCCAGTAGTTGCTCAGTCCCATGTCGACCAGCCGGTGGTCGTGCACGAACTGGTGGACCGGCATCAGCTCCAGGGCCGTCACCCCGAGCTTGGTCAGGTGCTCGATCAGCGCCGGATGCGCCAGCGCCGCGTACGTGCCGCGCAGCTCCTCCGGCAGTCCCGGATGACGCATGCTCAGGCCCTTGACATGGGCCTCGTAGATCACCGTGTGGTGGTACTCGGTGCGCGGCGGCCGGTCGTCGCCCCAGTCGAAGTAGGGGTTGATCACCACCGAGGCCATGGTGTGCGGGGCCGAGTCCAGGTCGTTGCGGCTGTCCGGAGCGCCGAAGTGATAGCCGTACACCTCCTCGCCCCACCGGACCGTGCCGCTGACCGCCTTCGCGTAGGGGTCGAGCAGCAGCTTCGCGGAGTTGCAGCGCAGCCCGCGCCCGGGGTCGTACGGGCCGTGCACCCGGAACCCGTACCGCTGCCCCGGCATCACGCCCGGCACGTACGCGTGCCGCACGAACGCGTCGGTCTCGCGCAGTTCCACCGCGGTCTCCGAGCCGTCGTCGTGCAGCAGACACAGCTCTACTCGGTCCGCGGCCTCCGTGAAGACCGCGAAGTTGGTTCCGGCGCCGTCATAGGTGGCGCCGAGCGGATACGCCTCTCCAGGCCAGACCTGCATGGCTATGACTCTCCCAGGTGTGCCGCCGCCCCGGGGGCGCGTTGGCCCCCGAGTCGCCCCGAATTGACGGAACCTCCCGTGTCCCAAGTCCCTCTTACCCACCGACCAGCGCATACGGCGGCTCTCGTACCCGTTGTGTGCCGAACCAGTGGGGCAACACGTACTCCCGGAGCACCCCGGGGAGCAGGGGGACAATGTGCGTGAGACAGTGCACCGCCATCTGGGCAAGTTAGTGGCGGGAGTGGCCCTCGCGACGGTGGGGACCGCCGCGATGGTCGCGATCACCCTGCCGGGCACGGCGGGGGCGGACACCTCGGCGGGAGCGCGAGGCGCCGGTACGCGGGCCGGTCAGGGCCCGGACGCGGTCCGGCCCGGTGTCGTCGAACAGGCGCCCGCCGAGCGCGGCAGGGGCACCGGCCGGGATCCGCTCACCGACGACGAGATCCGTCGGGCCGAGAAGATCGCCCTGAACCAGCAGCTGCCGACCACGGGCGAGAACGTCGACGGCGGCCGCGGACCGCAGCGCCTGAGCGTCGACCTGGCCGAACCCGAGCCCGGCGAGGCGGACGACCCGCACGCGCCGCGACGGGCCGACATCACCTTCTACGACTACAGGAACGACACCCTCGTCACCAGGACCGTCGACCTGGACACCGGCAAGGTCGAGCGGACCGGCACCCAGCGGGGCGTCCAGCCGCCGCCGAGCCGGGACGAGAACGCCGAGGCCGCCCGGCTTCTGATCGCCTCCCCGCTCGGCGCGGGCCTGAAGGCGGACTACAAGGACGCCACCGGCAGGGAACTCACCTCCCCGGACCAGCTGCTGCTGAGCGGCGGCGTCTACCGGGCCGCCCCGGGCGCCCAGCCGGCGGTCCTCGACCAGTGCGGCCGGCACCGGTGCGTCCGGCTGTTCACCAAGGTCAGGAACGGCTCCTGGATCGACACCAGGTCCCTGGTGATCGACCTGAGCGCACGCAAGGCCGCGACCCTCGACCGCGGCTGACAGAACGTTTCCCCAGACCTGTATCTCCTGACAGGGAGCCATTTCGCCATGCCCGAGTACGGAATCCGCCGTGCCCGCAGAGCCGCGGCCGTCGGCCTGACCGTGGCCGCGCTGGCCGCCGGCGCGACGACCGCCGCCGGACCGGCCGCCGCCCGGCCGGCAACGGCCGCCGCCGCGCCCGCCGCCGACTGCAGCGCCGCCTACCGCATCGAGCAGAAGCTCTCCGGCGGCACGACCTGGCGCATGTGCTGGCACTACGACAGCAAGGCCGGTCTCGTCCTGGAGGACATCAGCTACCAGCCCAAGGGCGAACCCAAGCCGATCAAGGTCCTGAACAGCGCCCGACTCGCCCAGATCCACGTCCCCTACGACGACGGGAAGAACGAGTACAGCGACCTGACGGACGAGGACTTCGCCCAGTCGCTGCAGAACCTGTCGCCCGCCGAGTGCCCCGGCGGCACCATCAGGACCGTCAAGGTCCCCGACGCCGTGGACCCGCAGCACCCCGACGTCAGGGGACTGTGCACGACCACCCGTGCCCGCGGCCACGCCTACCGCATGCACGACTTCGGCACGGACAAGGTCTACCAGGCCCAGGGCAAGGACTTCCTCGTCTACACCGTCAACCAGGTCGGCTGGTACGAGTACATCACCGAGTGGCGCTTCCAGGACGACGGCCTGATCGGCATGAACGTCGGCGCGACCGGCAGCCTCTCCTGGGACGACTACGACTCCGGCGACGGACGCGGCTGGCCCATCGGCAAGGGCGCCAAGGCCTATGCCACCAGCCACAGCCACAACGTCTTCTGGCGGCTGGACTTCGGCCTCGACGGCTCGTCGAAGACGAAGGTCGAGCAGTACGACTCGGCCGTGAGCCCGCGTTCCGGCGGACAGCAGGGCCCGACCACGAGGACCACGCGCACCGAGGTGGGCAGGGAACTCGCCGGCGACCTGAAGGACTACCGCTGGTGGCGGGTGGTCAGCGCGACCGGAAAGAACAAGGACGGACACGCACGTTCGTACGAGATCGTCCCCGGACCCAGCACCAAATACCTCGGCCGCGGCTTCACCGAGCACGACCTCTACGTCACCGAGTACGACCCGTGCGAACTGTTCGCCAGCAACAACCCGAAGTGCGGCCGCGGGCACCCCGCGTCCGTCGACCGATGGGTCGGCGGACAGACCCTGACGCACCCGGTGATCTGGATGAACGTCGGTTTTCACCACATCGCGCGGGACGAGGACCAGCAGCCCATGCCGGTGCACTGGCAGGGCTTCGCCATCGCCCCCCGGGACGTGACCGCTATGAATCCGCTCACTCCGGGTGACCTGGCATGGCAGAACGGCCATTGGGAACCGCGCAGTTGAGGGGAACGGTCGGGTAACCGACCTGTCCATCCGGCTGCACCGCCCACCCCTCGCGGAGTACCCTTCCTTGATCGTTGAGACGGGAAAGGCCCGGGGGATCGGAAGGCGGTGCGCGGGTGGGCTCGGGAGGCCTGGAGCTGCCCCCTGGTGACGAGGGTCACGAGGGGAACTCCGCAGACGTCCCGCCCGGCGCGGTGTCCCTGGCCCGCCCGATGGACCCGGGGTCCATCGGGCCGGAGCTGGACTGGGGCCCCGACGCCTGGCGCGAGGTGCGCACCCGCGCCCAGCGGGCCGGCCGGGCCTACATCTGGCTGAACCTCGTCGAGCAGCGGCTGCGCGCGGTCGTGGCCGCCGTACTGCGGCCCATCTACGAACCCGTCCACGGGGACGACTGGGTGGTCGCCGCGGCCGGCCCGGCCGGGCAGGAGTGGGTGCAGCGCGCGGTCGCCGTCCGTGAGGTCAGCCGCCGCAAGGGCTACTTGCTCGACCCGGCCGACGACAATGTGCTCAGCTTCCTCACCCTTCCCCAGCTGCGCGAACTGATGGTGCAGCACTGGCCGTGCTTCGAGCCGTACTTCGACGAGCGCCGCGACCTCGAACTCGCCCTGGACGAGCTGGAGGTGACCCGCAATGTCGTCTCCCGCAACCGGGCGCTGTCCGAGGCGGTCCTGAACCAGGCCGAGCGCGCCTCCGCCCGGCTGCTGGAGACGCTCGGCGCGGGCGGTGACGTCCCCTCGGCGCGCCGGCTGCCCGTGGACGCGGTCGAGGACCTGGTCGGCGACCGGTACGCGGACGTCGTCGCGGTCCACCCGGACCGGGTGCGGCTGATGCGCCAGTTCCCCGCCGAGGACCTCTTCGGCGGCGCCCGCCGTCTCGACGCCATCGGCATCGGACTCAACCTGCTGGTGCAGAACTTCTCCGGCCGCCGTCTGGTCCGGCTCGCCGAGACCGGCTGCCGGGTACGGCTGCTCTTCCTCAACCCGGCCTCCAGCTCGGTCAAGCGCCGCGAGCGGGAACTCGGGATGAAACGGGGCGAACTGAGCCGGTCGGTCGAGATGAACATCCTGCACATGCGCCGGGTCCGCTCCCGGCTGCGCGACCCGGGCGCCTTCGAGATCCAGGTCTACGACGAGACGCCCCGCTTCACCGCCTACCTGGTGGACGGCGACGGCGCCGACGGCATCGCCGTGGTGCAGTCCTATCTGCGAGGCGCGCGCGGGATGGAGTCGCCGGTCCTGGTGCTGCGCAACGGCGGCAAGCTGGTCAAGTCGGATGACATGGGTGAAGCAGGGCTGTTCCCGACATACCGCGAGGAGTTCGAGCTCGCTTGGGCGGATTCACGCCCCGTGTCGTGAACAGTCCGCCGGAGCAAGCGGAACGCGATCCTCGGATTGTCAGTGCCGCATGCGATGGTGGAGGCCACTGGGGGAAAGCACCACAAGAAGGGGGGCCGCCCATGGGCTGGCACCGGGAGCTGCTGATCGGCTTCGACCTGGAGACGACCGGGACCGATCCGCGTGAGGCGCGCATCGTCACCGGCGCAGTGATCGAGGTCAGGGCCGGTGAGCCCATGGGACGCAAGGAGTGGCTGGCCGATCCGGGCGTGGAGATCCCGGCGGACGCGGTGGCGGTGCACGGCATCAGCAACGAGCGGGCGGCGGCCGAGGGCCGGCCGGCCGACCGGGTGGCCGACTCCATCGCCGATGTCCTGGTGGGGTACTGGAAGGCGGGCGTCCCGGTCGTCGCCTACAACGCCGCGTTCGATCTCACCCTGCTCTCGGCCGAGCTGCGCCGCCATGCCCTGCCGTCCCTCGCCGACCGCCTGGGCGGCGCCGCCCCCGCCCCGGTCGTCGACCCCTACACCATCGACCGCTGGGTCGACCGCTACCGCCGTGGCAAACGGAACCTGGAAGCGGTCTGCGCCGAGTACGGCATAGTCCTCGACGCGGCCCACACCGCCCCGGCCGACGCCCTCGCCGCCGCGCGCCTCGCGTCCGCGATAGCCGACCGCCACCCGAAGATCGCGTCCCTGGCTCCGGCCGACCTTCACCAGCGGCAGATCGAGTGGTATGCGGAATGGGCGGCGGACTTCCAGGCGTTTCTGCGCCGCAAGGGGGATGCGGGGGCGGTGGTGGACGGGGCGTGGCCGCTGCGGGAGTTGACGGAGAGCCAGCCTGTTTAGTCCGGGGGCCGTTCTCGGCTGCGGGTGAGTGGGTGGGCGCGAAACAGCCTCAGAACGGGTACCACCGGACGGTCTCGTCCCCGTCGCGCAGCGACCCCACCCGCCGCCGGAACTCGGCCAGTGCCTTCGGATCGCTCGGCGCATGCTGGGCCACCCAGGCACAACTGGCCGTCTCCCTGGCCCCGCGCAGCACACCGCACCCCTCCCACTCCCGCACATCCCACCCGTACGCCCCGGTGAACGAGTCGTACGCCTCGGCGGGCAGCCCGTACCGGTCGCGGGAGAGGGCCATGACCACCAGGTCGTGCTCGCGCAGGTCGGCCGAGAAGGTCTCCAGGTCGACCAGGACCGGCCCGTCCGGCCCGATGTGCACATTGCGGGGCAGCGCGTCCCCGTGGATCGGACCGGGCGGCAGATGAGGCGTCAGCGCGGCCGCGGCCCTGGCGAACCCGTCCCGGCGCGCGCGGAGGTAGGCGGCGTCCTCGGGGTCGATCGCGTCGCCCGCGAGCCGCAGCCAGCGCTCCACACCGCCCAGCAGTTCGCGGGGCGGCAGAGCGAAGGGCGGAGAGGGAAGTGCGTGCACCGTCCGCAGCAGCCTCGCGAGGTCCCGCGGCTCGGCGGGCCGTACGGGTTCGGGCAGCCGGTGCCACACCGTCACCGGGTGGCCCTCGACCAGCCGTGGCTTCGGCTCCGCCGCCCGTACCGCCGGCACGCCGGCCTCGGCCAGCCAGCCGGCGATGTCCAGCTCGCGCCGGGCCCGATCGAGCAACTCGGCGTCGCGGCCCACCTTCACCACCAGATCACCGGCGGCGAACACCGCGTTCTCACCGAGGGCGAGGAGAGCCGCGTCCCGGGCCGGGCCGGGCAGCACTCCCGCCGTGGCCAGTACGTCCCGTGCCCGTGCCTCGTCCATCGTGCCTCCGTGCCCGCTGTCGTCCCGCGCCCTGAACGGACCCGGCCGCCGCCGTGCGGGTGCCGGCGCATGCCGGTTCCGGTCGGGTCGCTCCGGCCAGTCTCGCATTCGCACAGGTCGACCGGCCGCGGCCCGTCACCGCCCGGGCTCACCCGGCCACCGCCACGCCGATGATCGCCGTGCCGCAGGCCGTCAACTGCCTCCCCCACTCACGACTGCCCGCAGCTACGAGCGCCCCGAAGGGGGCGCGGGGACCTGTGTGATCAGCCCCCACGCCCCCGCACCCGTGCGCGCTCTCAACCGCCCGCGACTAGGCGCTGCATCCGGCCCGCCGGATCAGACCGGCAGCCGCTCCCCCTCCTCCCGCACCGGCCGGGAGGCAACCGCCTCCGGCGCCTCGTCGTGCGTCAGGTCCGGCAGCCAGTGGAGCCAGCGCGGCAGGTACCAGTTGCGCTCGCCGAGCAGGGCCATCACGGCCGGCAGCAGCACACCGCGGATGACCGTCGCGTCGATGAGGACAGCCGCGGCCAGGCCCACGCCCATCTGCTTCATGGACTGCATCGACAGCGTGCCGAAGATCGCGAACACGGCGACCATGATGACCGCGGCGCTGGTGACGACACCGGCCGTGGTCACCACGCCGTGCCGGATCGCGTCCTTCGTCGTACGGCCGTTCATGCGGGCCTCGCGGATCCGGGACACCACGAACACGTGGTAGTCCATCGACAGCCCGAACAGGATCACGAACAGGAACAGCGGCAGCCAGGTCACGATCGCGCCGACCCCCGCCGCGCCCACCAGCGAGGCACCCCAGCCGTGCTGGAAGACGGCGACGAGGATGCCGTACGCGGCGCCCACCGACAGCAGGTTGAGCACGATCGAGGTGATGGCCACGGTCAGCGAGCGGAACGACAGCAGCATCAGCAGGAAGGCGAACACGATCACGAACGCGAAGACCGGGACGACGGAGCCGAGCAGCTGGTCGTTGAAGTCGTGGTTGCCGGCCACCTGCCCGGTGATCGGCGCCTGCACGCCGGCCACCTTGCCGAGCGTGGCGGGCCGCACCTCGTCGCGCAGCTTGTCCAGACTCTCGACCGCCCGGTCCATGTCGGAGCCGCCGACCAGCGGCACGGAGACCAGGGCGACGTTCTGCGCGTCGTGCACCCGGATGTCGACCGGGCCGCGCGAGGCGCCGGAGGCGATCGCCTGCTTCTTGAAGTCGGCCAGCGCCTGCCGCACCTCGGGCGCGTTGATGTCCTTGGCCCTGACGACGACCTGAGCCGGCTCACTGCCGCCCGGGAAGGCGTCGTTGATGCGGTTGTAGGTCTGCACGATCGGCAGCGACTTTCCGAACTCCTGGTCCAGGGTGAGCTGTTGGGTCTTCATGCCGAGCGCGGGCGCGGCGACCGCCAGCAGCGCACCGGCCGCCACGACGACGGAGACCAGCGGCCTGGCCAGCACCGCGCGCAGGACGGCGGTCCACACCCGGCTGCCTTCGTCCGCGGCCCGCTTCCGGTTCCCGTTGCGGCGGCTCAGGAACGGGATCTTGCCCTTCTCCACCCGCTCG
Organism: Streptomyces sp. NPDC030820; assembly: GCF_055572075.1. Lineage (NCBI taxonomy): Bacteria > Bacillati > Actinomycetota > Actinomycetes > Kitasatosporales > Streptomycetaceae > Streptomyces > Streptomyces sp. NPDC030820. The sequence goes on along the minus strand of NZ_JBVIEB010000014.1, from coordinate 227,608 downwards.
CCGAGCAGCGACAGCAGCGCCGGCAGGACCGTCACCGACCCGACCATGGCGACCGCGACCACCATCAGCGAGGCCAGGCCCATCGCCTCGAACTCGGCGAGCCCGGTGAAGAGCATGCCCGCCATCGCCACGCACACCGTGACCCCGGAGACGATGACCGCCCGGCCGCTGGTGGCGGCGGCGATCCGCAGAGCGGTGCCCGCGTCCCGCCCGGCCTGCCGCTCCTCGCGCTCACGGCGCAGATAGAACAGGCAGTAGTCGACGCCGACGGCCATACCGACCAGCAGCATCACGGAGTTGGCGGTGTCGCTCATCGGCTGCAGATGGCTGACGAGGCCCATCAGACCCATCGTCGCCATGATCGCGGTGATCGCGAGGCCCACCGGCAGCAGCGCGGCCACCAGGGCCCCGAAGGCGATCAGCAGGATGCCGAGGGCCACCGGCACCGCCGAGTACTCGGCCTGCTTGAAGTCGTCCCCGAAGGCGTCCTTGTACTGCTTCTGCATGCTGGCGCCGCCGATCTCCTCGATCCGCAGCGAGTCATGCGCCTTCTGCACCCCGGCGACCGCGTTCAGCACCGGCTCGACCCGGTCGACGGCCGTCTTGGCGTCACCGCGCATGTCGAACTGCACCAGCGCGCTGCGGCCGTCCCGGGAGATGGTGTGCGTCTCGTACGGGGAGGTCACGGCCGTGACCTTCCCGGTGCCCTCGACCGCCTTCACCACGTCGGCGACGGCGGCGCGGAACTCGGCGCCGGTCGCCGTGACTCCGGCGTCCCTGGACTGGATCAGGACGGTCTCACCGGCCGGCTCCTTGATCCCCGCGTCGTCGATGATCTGGGCGGCGGTGTGCGTCTCGCCCTTGAGCTGGTTGTTCTCGTCGACGTCGACCCGGCCCGCCGCCGAGCCCAGTCCCATGGCCAGCACGACGAACAACACCCATATGCCGACGGCCGCCCAGCGGTGCCGGGCGCTCCAGCCGCCGGCGCGGGCGGCCAGCCCCCGCACCGGCACGTCCCTGTTCCCCATCGCGGGTCCTATCCCCTCGTGTGCGGTGGCGGCCCCCTGCCGCCACGTCTGCGCTTGCTCCGGTACGACCGTATGAGCTGGATAAACGCGTCACGTCGTGCTGCCCGGTGAACTCGGCGGCCCGCCGGTCAGCACTGGGGAGGACAGTGGCCCCTTACACCTATCCGCACTTCTCGGGGGCGCGTCTCGGGGTCCGGCAGCCTGTTCCGCCGGCCTGTCCCGTCGGCCGTCGGACATGGGTTGTCCGTTCTGCCGCCGGCGGGGCGGTTTGTGATGACGAAACTTTGTTGATCAAGTCACAGCTGCGTGTAGAGGTTGATCCGCCGCCCGCCGATCAGCGAGAGTTTCGCGCAGCCCCGCCCCGCGCGGGCCCGGCCGTCGTGCCCACCCCCACGGGGCACGACGGCCGCTCTACGCTGGCCGGATGACGACCTACGCGGCGCTGTTGCGCGGAATCAACGTCGGCGGCAGCAGGAAGCTGCCGATGGCCGACCTCCGTACGCTGCTGACCGGCCTCGGCCACACCGGCGTACGGACCCATCTGCAGAGCGGCCAGGCCGTGTTCACCGCCGATCACGGCGACGAGGAGTCGCTCGCGGCGGAGTTGAGCCGGGCGATCGAGGAGCGGTTCGGCTTCCCGGTCGACGTGATCGTGCGCGACCACGCCTATCTGAAGGCGGTCGCCGAGGCCTGTCCGTTCCCGGCCGCCGACCTGGCGCCCAAACAGCTGCACGTCACGTACTTCTCCGCACCCGTCACCCCGGACCGCTTCGCGGACATCGACCCCGCCGCCCACCTCCCCGAGGAGTTCCGCCTCGGCGACCGCTGTCTGTACCTGTACGCCCCCGAGGGCCTCGGCCGCTCCAAGCTCGCCGAGGTACTGTCCCGCCGCCCCCGGACCCAAGGCCTGATCGCCACGAGCCGGAACTGGAACACGGTGGTCAAGCTGGTCGAGCTGACCGCTCCGGGAGCGTGACGGACCGCCGCCCGAGGAACGTCGTGTGCGCGGTGACCTCACGGGGTACGGCGAGCCTCGGGTCCGTGTGCAGACGGCGCTGCTCCTCGACGGTGCCGGCGGCGGCCACCGTGTCCAGCAGTGCGAGCTCGTCCGGGGTGAGGGGGCGCTCCGCATCCCATGGCCCCCAGCAGTCCCAGGGAAGCGTCTCGGTGCCGGCCACACAGGCCAGGTCGAGCACGACACTGTGGGCCAGCATCCGAAGACCCCGCAGCTCCGGTACGCCCCAGACGCCGAAGGTGTCCGGGTCCGCCTCCCCGGCCCGGCAGGCCCGCCACGCCTGCCCGGCGACGATGAACTGGTCCCGCGGCACGTCCAGCGGGTCGAACGGCACGCCGTAGCGGTCGTCGTGGACCTGCGGGTCGGCCAACCGCCAGGAGCCGTCGGGGCATCGGTACTCGGTCACCCAGTGGTCGTCGTGGAAGCCGGCGACGAAGTAGGCGGCGTACCCGCCCCGGACGCGGGCCGGGGTGCCGGTGGCCCGCAGCAGGGAGCACAGCAGCAGTGCGTAGTCCCGGCAGACGCCCACGAACCGCTGCTCGTACGGCCGTTCCTCGGTCAGCGGGCCGGACCCGCGCTCGCGCAGGATGCGCAGGATCTCCGTGACGTACCGGGACTCGGCGTCGTGGTGCAGCCGTTCCTCGGGAATGGCGCACCCGAAGCGCTCGCCCTCCAGCCGGTGCAGGATCAGCCCGCGCACCAGCCCGGTGAGCCGGCGCGGGTCGCGGGGCAGGGCGGCGACGTCCAGGCCGCCCGGATCGCTGTACGGGGTCTGCCGCAGGTAGAAGTCGTCCATGCCCGCACGCTTCGCCTTCCCCCAGGGGCAAGGTCAAGCACGCACGTCATCCGGGAGATTGACGGGCAGGGCCACGTACGCGTGTGCGACGCTCTGCCCATGCGCCACATCACCATCGGGGCCGGTGCGGTCGGCGGGACCGTCGGCGGGCGGCTCGCCCAGGCCGGGCGTGAGCTGGTGCGGACGGCCGACGCGGCCGAGGGTTCGATGGCGGCCGACGCCGCTGCATCGCACGGCAGTTGATCTTCCGGTCGGTTCGGCGTTTCGTGGGACGTGGAGTGTACGTACAAGGGGCGGGGGAGCGGTGGACGACTTCCTGGGCGGGACCGGGGCGGACGACGTCACGCAGGACGCGGGGCGGCGGCTCGCCGAGCGGTTCGAGGCGGACCGGCGGCATCTCACGGCCGTGGCCCACCGGCTGCTCGGCTCGGCCGCCGAGGCCGATGACGCGCTGCAGGAGGCCTGGCTGCGGGCCCGGGACGCCGACCTCGACGGGATACACAACCTCACCGGCTGGCTGACCACCGTGGTGACCCGGGTCTGTCTCAACCTGCTGCGCGCCCGCCGCAACCGGCGCGAGGAGTTCCTGGAAGCCTACGGCCACGCCCAGGACACCCCGGCGGCCGGCGCCGAGGCCGGCGACCCGGTCCGCGAGGCGCTGCTGGCCGACCAGGTCGGGGTCGCGCTGCTGGTCGTCCTCGACACTCTCGGCCCCGCCGAGCGGGTCGCCTTCGTGCTGCACGACATGTTCGCCGTGCCCTTCGAGGAGATCGCCCCGCTGGTCGAGAAGACCCCGGCCGCCACCCGGCAGCTCGCCAGCCGGGCCCGCCGCCGTGTCCAGGGCCGGCCCGCCGCGCCCGCCGCCGACGCCGTACGCCGTCGCCGGGCCGTCGAGGCGTTCCTGGCCGCCACTCGTGGCGGCGACTTCACGGCCCTGGTCGCGCTGCTCGACCCGGACGTGGTGCTGCACGCCGACGCGCTGGTCGTGCCCACCCCCGAACCGATCACCGTGCAGGGCGCCGAGCCCGTCGCCCAGGGGGCGATGGTCGCCGTGGCGCGCGCTCAGCTCACCGGCCTCGCCCTGCTGGACGGTGAGTTCGGCCTGGTCATGGTGGAGCACGGGCGGCCGCGCCTGGTGCTGGCGTTCGCCTTCGGCGCGGACGGCCGGATCATCCGGATCGACGTCGTGGCGGAACCGGAACGCCTGCGCGCCACGGAGATCGCGGCGGTCGACCCGGGGCGGATCGGGGCCGGTGGCGCGGACGCAGAATTGGACCAGTGAAATGGGAGGCGATTGGACCGGGAAACTGCACCAATGCGGCAGTAGGGTCACTGCCATGACGTACCGCGACACCGCCACCGAGTCCGCCCCGACCCGGGTCGACTTCTTCTTCGACCCGGCCTGCCCCTTCGCCTGGATCACCTCCCGCTGGCTGCTGGAGGTCGAGCGCCTGCGCCCGCTCGACCTCCGGTTCCGGGTGATGAGCCTCTACCTGCACAACATCGGCAACGACCTCCCCGACTGGTACCGGGACTTGGTGGACCGCTCGATCGGCCCGGTGCGGGTCGCCGTGGCCGCCGCCGAACGGCACGGCGACAAGGTGCTGCGCGACCTGTACACCGCGTTCGGCACCCGGATCCACGAAGGCCGGATCGAGGACTTCGACCGGGTGGTCACCGAGTCGCTCGCCGAACTCGGGCTCCCCGCCGACCTGTCGGCCGCCGCTCACGACCCGTCGTACGACGACGCGGTGCGCCGCAGTCACCAGGCCGGTGCCGAGCCGGAGACGGGCGGTTACGTGGGCACGCCGACCCTGCACATCGACGGCACGGTGTGGTTCGGTCCCGTGCTGCGCGCCGTTCCACGCGGCGAGGAGGCGGCCGAACTCTTCGACAGCTTCCGGGTGCTGGCCCGCCACCCCGACCTGTTCGAACTCAAGCGCACCCGCACCGGAGCCCTCCGCTTCGACTGACCCGGAAACGGCTTGGCCGATAAACGTCGCTCGCTCGCGTCGAGTTCGCTGCTCGTGTGACACGCGGGTCCTGATCGACGCAGAACGATACGCCGCCGCGGTCCGACGTCACAGGGGAGCGCCGGACCCCGGCGGCCCTCTACCACGTGCCCGTCCCCCAGGGCCAGTCCTCGCCGAACCGCGCGACAAACTCGTCCCGTTGTCCCTAGGGTGAAGCGCGCAGACGGCCGGAAGGGGCGAGGGGACGGATGAGCGTGACGGACAGACCATCGCGGGCACTGCCGCGGTGCCGAGCGGGCAGCCGGTCACCGGCCCCGGCGCGACACCCCGGGAAGGGAGCGCCCCGGCGACCGGGCGCCCCGGTGTGCCCCGACGGCGTCCTCGCCCACCGCGGCGACCGGGTCGCCGGAGACCGGCCGTACGCGCGGGGGCTCCCGGAAACGGTCGCACCCCTCTCGTCCCCGTCGCCCTCCAGGGCCCGGTCAACGCACACCGGTCACCGGGATGGGCGACGATTTTCGGCCTACTCGACGTCGGTAACGTCAGCCGCGCCAGCATCTTCGGCGACCAGAGCCTGGTCGCCCACGCCGAAGCCGTAGCCACCCCTCCCACCCCCGAAGGCTCCTTCGGATCACAAGCGAGGACAGACATGAGCACCTACAACTTCGGGAACGCACCCATCGATTTCGCCCGTATCGACCCCAGGAACGGCGCCCCCGACCTCGAAACCCTCATGGCCGTCGCCGACCGGCTCACCGAGGCACTGCGGGCCGAGTACCCGAGGATCGCCGGGAACGGGGAGGTCGTCCAGGCGGAGCTGGCGCTGTCCGCGGAGGACGGCCTGCCGCCCAACCGGGGCCGGATCCGCACCGCACTGGAGAACGTCGCCATCACGGCGGGCGCGGGCACCGCCAGTCTCACCTTCACCCAGCACCTCCTGCACGCGCTCGGCCTGTGACCCCGGGAGAGCCGGGGAACGGTCAGGCGCCCAGGGCCGTCAGCGCCGGCCGGCGTACCGCGTCGTAGCGCTCCAGCAGCACCCGCGCCACCTCCGGCGCCGGACCCAGCACGTCCGCCAGCACGTCCGCCCCGGCCGCGCCCCGCACGATGCGGTCCGGCAGGAAACCGGGGGCCAGGACGTACGGCGCGACGGCGACCCGCGCACAGCCGAGGGCGCGCAACTCCTGTACGGCGTCCTCGGTGCGAGGAAGGGATGCGGAGGCGAACGCAGGCCGCACGGCGCACCAACCGGTGCGCCACCACTCCCGCGCGATGTCAGCGATCACTGCGATCGCCTCCGGGTCGGTGGACCCCGCCGAGGCCAGCACGACCCCGGTCGAGGACTTGTCGGCGGGTGCCAACCCCGCCTCATGCAGCCGCCGTTCCAGCGCCGACAGCAGCAGCGGCGACGGACCCAGCACGTCCGCCTGCCGGATCCGCAGCCGGGCCGGCGCCTCCCGCAGCACGGCGGGGATGTCGGCCTTGGCGTGGAAGGCGCGGGTCAGCAGCAGCGGCAGCGCGACGACGTCCCGCACTCCCTCCGCCGCGAGTGACTCCAGCACCCCGGGAACCGAAGGGACGTTGAAGTCCAGGAAGCCGGTCTCCACGCGCAGCCCCGGCCGCTGCGACCGCACCCGCTCCACGAGGGCGTGCACGGTCGCGGCGTGCCGCGGGTCGCGGCTGCCGTGGGCGATGACGAGAAGGACCGGGTTGTGCATGTCGTGTGCCTCAGCCCTTCACCAGCAGGCCGCGGCTGCGCAGCACCCACCGCTCCAGCGGGCTGAAGATCAGCAGGTCGATGGCGATGCCGACGAACAGGATGAGCAGGATGGCCTCGAACACCATGGCCATGTCGCCGGCGGTGCGGGCGTTCTCCAGCAACTGGCCGAGGCCCACACCCAGGTCGGGGAAGCTGGCGATGATCTCCGCGGCCATCAGGGAGCGCCAGGAGAAGGCCCAGCCCTGCTTCATGCCCGCCACATAGCCGGGCAGCGCGGCCGGCAGGGTGACGTGCCAGGTGCCCTTCAGGCCGGTGGCGCCCATCGTGCGGCCCGCCCGCAGGAACAGCGGCGGCACCTGGTCCACGCCGGACACCAGGCCGTTGGCGATCGAGGGGACCGCGCCGAGCAGGATCACCGCGTACATCATCGAGTTGTTCAGGCCCAGCCAGATCACCGCGGGCGGCACCCACGCCACCGACGGCAGCGACTGCAGACCGGACAGGATCGGGCCGATGGCCGCGCGCACGAACTTCACCCGCGCCACCAGCAGGCCCAACGGGGTGCCGATCAGCAGCGCGAAGAAGAAGCCGAGCAGACCGCGCGAGATGCTGGTCCAGATGTAGCCGAGGAGGTTGCCCTCCAGCCAGTCCTTCCGGAACGCATGCCAGACGGCCGACGGGGACGGCAGCTTGGTCGGATCGTCGACGATCTTCAGGGTGATCAGACCCTGCCAGACCACCAGGACCACGACGATCGCGGTGATCGGCGGGACGATCTTGTCGACGAGGGTCTTGCGGAACGGTGTACGACCCGGCTGCGCGGTCTCCAGCGCGTCGAGGCCCGCCTCCACGCTCCCCGTCTCGGGGGAGGTCGTCGTCTCAGTGCTGGCCATGGCGGCGGATCTCCCCACGCAGTACTTCGGTGATCTCCAGGGACAGTTCCGCCACGGGCGCGTCCTCGATGCGGCGCGGCTGCGGAATGTCGACCTCCCACTCCCGGGCGATGCGGCCCGGACGGGAGGACAGCAGCACGACACGCTGCGCGAGCCGCACCGCCTCGCGCACGTTGTGCGTCACGAACAGCACGGACAGCCCGGTCTCGGACCAGATCCGGGTCAGCTCGTCGTGCAGCACGTCCCGGGTGATGGCGTCGAGGGCCGCGAAGGGCTCGTCCATCAGCAGCAGACTGCTCTCCTGCGCCAGCGCGCGGGCCATCGCCACCCGCTGCCGCATACCGCCCGACAGCTCGTGGACGCGCTTGCCGTACGCGCCCTTCAGCCGGACGAGTTCGAGCAGCTCCTCGGCCTTGCCGCGCCGCTCGGACTTGGGAACCCCCCTGAGCTTCAGGGCGAGTTCGATGTTCTTGCCCGCGGTCAGCCACGGGAAGAGCGCGTGCTCCTGGAACATCAGGGCCGGGCGGCCGTCCGTGGTGATGGATCCGGCGGTGGGCCGGTCCAGGCCCGCCACCAGGTTCAGCAGCGTGGACTTGCCGCAGCCCGAGGCCCCCAGGAGGGTGACGAACTCGCCGGGCGCGACATCGATGCTGATGTCGTCCAGGACGAGCTGCTGCCCGCCGGGTGTCGCGAAGGACTTCGAGACATGCTCGAGGCGTGCGGCGTACGCGACCGACTCAGCGGCCTTGGCGAGGATCGTGGCCATGGTCGTCACCTCCTGGGAAACTCATCGGGAACGGGGGTCAGCTGGTGCCGAGACCGGCGGCGTCGACCGGGCTGTCACCTGAAGCCCTGAGGACCTTGTTGAGGATCGTCAGGTCGTAGATGCCATTGAGGTCCGGCTTGTCCAGCAGCCCGGCCTTGACCGCGTGTGCCGCCTCGGTGCCGAGGGTGGAGGCCAGCGGGTCGTCGGTGAACTGGATGGACTTCCACGCCGGGTCCAGGACGTTCGCCGGGAGCGCCTTGCCGGAGTCCGCCTCGAGCTGCTTGTTCGCCGCCGCCTTCGCCTGGTCCGGATTGGCGTTGATCCACTTGTTGGCCTCGACCGAGGCCTTCAGCACCGCCTCGACCGCCTTCGGGTGTTCCTTCAGGAAGGCCTGCCGCACGATGATGTTGGTGATCACGAACTTCTTGTCCGGCCACAGCGTCGACTCGTCCAGCAGCACCTTGCCGCCCTCGGCGACCAGCTTGGACGCGGTCGGCTCCGGCACCCAGGCGCCGTCGACCGACCCGGCCTTGAACGCGTCCGGGGTCACCTTGTTGTCGCTGCGGACGACCGTGACATCACCCTTGCCGCTCTGCGCGTCGACCTTCCAGCCCTGCTCCGCGGCCCAGTTGAGGAACGCCACGTCCTGTGTGTTGCCCAGCTGGGGGGTGGCGATCCGCTTGCCCTTGACGTCCTTCAAGGACGAGATCTTCTTCGGGTTCACGATCAGCTTCACCCCGCCGGACGCCGAACCGCCGATGATCTTCAGGCTCTTGCCGTTGGACTTGGTGTAGCCGTTGATCGCGGGGGAGGGGCCGATCCAGCCGATGTCGATGGAGCCGGAGTTGAGCGCCTCGATCTCGGACGGGCCGGCGTTGAAGGTCGCGTACGAGGCCTTGGTGGCGCCCAGTTCCTTCTGGAAGAGGCCCTGCTCACGGCCGACCAGCGCGGTCGCGTGGGTCAGATTGCCGAAATACCCGATCTTGACGGAGTCGAGTCCGTCGATCTTCTTGGCACCGGCGGCGACCTTGGCCGTGTCGTCGTTCTTCGCCTGGGAGCCGTAGCCGCAGGCGGCGAGCGTGAGGAGGGGGAGCGCTGCGAGGGCGGCTATGCCGCGCCGAAACAACGTGGAGCGGGAGGCAGGCACGGGAGGGGTTCCTCTCGTTGGCCCGGCGGTCACGGTCTCTCAGGTCGTGGCCGGGAGGTCGGCAGGTCTTCGTCTACGGCGGTGGGGGGCGAGGGCGCGCAAGCGGTGCGCGTACGTCAGCGCACACATCGGGCCACCCCGCCCTGCCCTCCCCCAAACTCCGTTCGGGGGGACCCCCAGCCGAGGGCGCCGCTGCCGATGCGGCCGCCCTCCTTCGCGAACGTCGCGTAGACGTCGGTCGTGGTCATGGTCAGAAGTCCCAGCCGTCGTCTTCGGACTCGTCCTTGACCGGCTCGGGGGTGGCGAACGACTCGCCGACCATGCCCGCGGTCAGCGTGGTGCCGTCGCTCGGGTCGATCAGGATGAAGGAGCCGGTGCGGCGTGAGTCGGCGTAGGAGTCGACCGGCAGGGGCTCGGCGGTGCGGATCTTCACCCGGCCGATGTCGTTGGCGACCAGCTGTCCCGGGTGCGGGTGCAGGGACAGGTCGTCGAGCGTGAGCCGGGACGGGATGTCCTTCACGATCGCCTTGACCGTGCGGGTGCCGTGCTTGAGCAGCACCCGGTGACCGACGGTCAGCGGGGCGTCGGCGACATGGCAGACGGTCGCCTCCACGTCCTGCGTGGTGGCCGGCGCGTCCTTCGTCGGCACGATCAGGTCGCCGCGCGAGACGTCGATGTCGTCCTCCAGGAGGACGGTCACCGACTGCGTCGTCCACGCCGCGTCGACCGGCTCGCCGAGCAGGTCGATGCCGGAGATCCGGGTGGTCCGCCCGGACGGCAGAACCGTGACCTCCTCGCCGACCCGGAAGGTGCCGGCCGCGATCTGGCCCGCGTAGCCCCGGTAGTCCGGGTGCTCGGCGGTCTGCGGCCGGATCACGTACTGCACGGGCAGCCGGGCGTGGCAGTGCGCCAGATCGTGGCTCACCGGAACGGTCTCGAGGTGTTCCAGGACGGTCGGGCCGCCGTACCAGTCCATGGTGGCGGACGGCTCCACCACGTTGTCACCGGCGAGCGCCGAGATCGGGATCGCGGTGACCTCCGGCACGCCCAGCTCGGTCGCGTACGCCGTGAACTCCTCGGCGATCGCCGCGAACACGGACTCCTCGTACCCGACGAGGTCCATCTTGTTGACCGCGAGGACGACGTGCGGGACACGGAGCAGGGCCGCGATCGCCGCGTGCCGGCGGGTCTGCTCGACGACGCCGTTGCGGGCGTCGACGAGGATCACGGTCAGCTCGGCGGTGGAGGCGCCGGTGACCATGTTGCGGGTGTACTGCACATGGCCCGGGGTGTCGGCCAGGATGAACCGGCGGCGCGGGGTGGCGAAGTAGCGGTAGGCGACGTCGATGGTGATGCCCTGCTCCCGCTCGGCGCGCAGGCCGTCGGTGAGCAGCGCGAGGTCCGGGCCGTCCTGGCCACGGCTCGCGGAGGCCCGCTCCACGGCCTCCAGCTGGTCGGCGAGGACCGACTTGGAGTCGTGCAGCAGCCGTCCGACGAGCGTGGACTTGCCGTCGTCGACGGAGCCGGCGGTGGCGAACCGCAGCAGGGTGGTGGCCGAGAGCGTCTCGGTCGTGGTCGTGCTCATGCTTAGAAGTACCCCTCGCGCTTGCGGTCTTCCATCGCGGCCTCGGACAGCTTGTCGTCGGCGCGGGTCGCGCCCCGCTCGGTCAGCCGGGAGGCGGCGATCTCGGCGATCACGGCGTCCAGCGTCGTGGCGTCGGAGTCGACGGCACCGGTGCAGGACATGTCACCGACGGTGCGGTAGCGGACCTGGCGCTTCTCGACCCTCTCGCCGTCCTTCGGGCCGCCCCACTCGCCCGCCGTCAGCCACATGCCGCTGCGCTGGAACACCTCGCGCTCGTGCGCGAAGTAGATCTCCGGCAGCTCGATGCCCTCGCGGGCGATGTACTGCCACACGTCCAGCTCGGTCCAGTTCGACAGCGGGAACACCCGCACGTGCTCACCGGGCGCGTGCCGGCCGTTGTACAGGTTCCACAGCTCGGGCCGCTGGCGGCGCGGGTCCCACTGGGAGAACTCGTCGCGCAGCGAGAACACCCGCTCCTTCGCCCTGGCCTTCTCCTCGTCCCTCCGTCCGCCGCCGAACACCGCGTCGAACTTCTCGCTCTGGATCTTCTCCGTCAGCGGCAGCGTCTGCAGCGGGTTACGGGTGCCGTCGGGACGTTCCTTGAGCACACCCCGGTCGATGTAGTCCTGGACGGAGGCCACATGGAGGCGCAGCCCGTGCCTGGCCACCGTACGGTCGCGGTACTCCAGGACCTCGGGGAAGTTGTGGCCGGTGTCCACGTGCAGCAGCGAGAAGGGCACCGCGGCCGGGGCGAACGCCTTCAGCGCCAGGTGCAGCATGACGATGGAGTCCTTGCCGCCGGAGAACAGGATCACCGGGTTCTCGAACTCGCCCGCCACCTCGCGGAAGATGTGCACCGCCTCGGACTCCAGTGCGTCCAGGTGCGAGAGGGCGTACGGGCTGCCCGTACCCTCCTCGGCCTTCGCGACGGTCGTCGTCATGCCAGTCCCCTCTCGCTCAGCAGGGCGTACACGGACGCCGCGGACTCCTGCACGCTCTGGTGCTGCGACTCGATCCGCAGGTCGGGCGACTCAGGCTCCTCGTACGGGTCGTCGACACCCGTCAGCCCCGACAGCTCGCCCGCGGCCTGCTTGGCGTACAGCCCCTTCACATCACGCACCGAGCACACCTCGACCGGAGTCGCCACATGGATCTCCAGGTACGACGTCCCGTTCTCCGCGTGCCGCTTGCGTACCGCGTCCCGGCTGTCCGCGTACGGCGCGATCACCGGCACCAGAGCCTTGACGCCGTTACGGGCGAGCAGTTCGGCGACGAAACCGATGCGCTGCACGTTGGTGTGCCGGTCCTCGCGGGAAAAGCCGAGGCCCGCCGAGATGAACTCGCGGATCTCGTCGCCGTCGAGCACCTCGACGCGGTGGCCCTCCTCGCGCAGCCGGCCGGCCAGCTCATAGGCGATGGTGGTCTTGCCGGCGCTCGGCAGACCCGTGAGCCAGACGGTGGCTCCGGTGGTCACGTGGTTCTCCTGGGTCGCAGTGTTCGCTTCCGTCACAGCAGTCGCAGCGGGAGCTGTGGGTGCCGTGTGAGCGGCTGTGTTGGTCGTCATCCGTGCAGCCCGCACTCGGTCTTGCTGCGGCCCGCCCAGCGGCCGGCGCGCGCGTCCTCGCCCTCCAGGACCCGGCGGGTGCACGGGGCACACCCGATGGAGGCGTAGCCGTCCATCAGCAACGGGTTGGTCAGCACGCCGTATTCGGTGATGTAGGCGTCCACGTCGTCCTGCGTCCAGCGGGCGATCGGGGAGACCTTGACCTTCTGCCGCTTCTCGTCCCAGCCGACGACCGGGGTGTTCGCCCGGGTCGGGGACTCGTCGCGGCGCAGGCCGGTCGCCCACGCCTGGTAGCCCATCAGCCCCTCTTCGAGCGGCTTGACCTTGCGCAGCGCGCAGCACAGGTCGGGATCGCGGTCGTGCAGCCTCGGGCCGTACTCCGCGTCCTGCTCGGCGACCGTCTGCTTCGGCGTGAGGGTGATGACGTTGACGTCCATCACGGCCTCGACGGCGTCGCGGGTGCCGATGGTCTCCGGGAAGTGGTAACCGGTGTCGAGGAAGACGACGTCCACGCCCTTCAGCACGCGCGAGGCGAGATGGGCCACGACGGCGTCCTCCATGGACGAGGTGACGCAGAACTTCGTGCCGAAGGTGTCGACCGCCCACTGGAGGATCTCCAGCGCGGAGGCGTCCTCCAGATCGCGGCCCGCCTGCTCGGCGAGCGCCTTCAACTCCTCGCTGGTTCGGTCCTTCTGAGCCGTGGTCATATCCGGTCCCCTCCGTTGTCGGCTCGCTGAAGACCCTGGGCCAGCAGCCCGAGGAACTTCAGCTGGAATGCGCGGTTGCACGCCGCGCATTCCCAGGCGCCGTGACTCTGCTCGTGCGGACGCAGGTCCTCGTCACCGCAGTAGGGGCAGTAGAAGGGTGCGGCACGTTCGCTCATGACAGTGCCTCCTCGTCGGCGCGCGCGGCCCAGGTGGCGAACCGCTCGCCGTCCTCGCGTTCGGCCTGGAACCGCTTCAGGACCCGCTCGACGTAGTCGGGCAGCTCCTCCGCGGTGACCTTCAGTCCGCGCACCTTGCGGCCGAAGCCCGGCTCCAGGCCGAGCGCGCCGCCGAGGTGCACCTGGTAGCCCTCGACCTGCTCGCCCTGGTCGTTGAGGACCAGCTGGCCCTTGAGACCGATGTCCGCGACCTGGATACGGGCGCAGGCGTTCGGGCAGCCGTTGAGGTTGATGGTGATCGGCTCGTCGAAGTCCGGCAGGCGGCGCTCCAGTTCGTCGATCAGCTGCGAGCCGCGCTGCTTGGTCTCGACGATGGCGAGCTTGCAGAACTCGATGCCGGTGCAGGCCATGGTGCCGCGCCGGAAGGAGGACGGCCGGGCGGTGAGGTCCAGCGCCTCCAGGCCCTCGACCAGCGAGTCGACCTTGCCCTGCTCGACATCGAGGACGATCATCTTCTGCTCGACGGTGGTGCGCACCCGGCCCGAGCCGTGCGCCTCCGCGAGCTCGGCGATCTTCGTGAGCGTGGCGCCGTCGACGCGGCCGACACGCGGGGCGAAACCGACGTAGTAACGGCCGTCCTTCTGCCGGTGCACGCCGATGTGGTCGCGCCACTGCTGCACGGGCTGCTCGGGGGCGGGCCCGTCGATCAGCTTGCGCCCGCCCAGGTACTCGTCCTCCAGCACCTGACGGAACTTCTCCGCGCCCCAGTCGGCGACGAGGAACTTCAGCCGGGCGCGGTTGCGCAGCCGGCGGTAGCCGTAGTCACGGAAGATCGAGATGACGCCCTCGTAGACGTCCGGGACCTCGTCGATCGGCACCCAGGCGCCCAGTCGCACACCGAGCTTGGGGTTGGTGGACAGGCCACCGCCCACCCACAGGTCGAAGCCCGGCCCGTGCTCGGGGTGCCGTACGCCGACGAACGCCACGTCGTTGATCTCGTGCACGACGTCCAGCAGCGGCGAGCCCGAGATGGCCGTCTTGAACTTCCGGGGGAGGTTCGAGTACGCCTTGTTGTTCAGGACGCGGCGCTTCATCTCCTCCAGTGCCGGGGTGGCGTCGATGATCTCGTCCTCGGCGATGCCCGCCACCGGGGAGCCGATCATCACACGCGGGGTGTCACCGCAGGCGGTCACGGTGGACAGGCCCACGGCCTCCAGCCGCTCCCAGATCTCGGGCACGTCCTCGATCCGGATCCAGTGGTACTGCACGTTCTGCCGGTCGGTGATGTCCGCGGTGCCGCGCGCGAACTCCTGGGAGATCTCCCCGATGACGCGCAGCTGCTGGGTGGTCAGCGCACCGCCGTCGATGCGCACCCGCATCATGAAGTAGCGGTCGTCGAGCTCCTCCGGCTCCAGCACCGCCGTCTTGCCGCCGTCGATCCCGGGCTTGCGCTGGGTGTACAGCCCCCACCAGCGCATCCGGCCGCGCAGGTCGCTGGGGTCGATCGAGTCGAAACCGCGCTTGGAGTAGATCGTCTCAATGCGTGTCCGCACATTGAGACCGTCGTCGTCCTTCTTGACCTGCTCGTTGCCGTTCAGCGGGGTGAAGTGACCCACCGCCCACTGACCCTCACCACGGTGACGGCTCACCTTGCGGCGGGGCGCGGAGGCGGCGGGGTTCGGCGGAGTGGCGGCCATGGTTCTACGTCCTTCGGGACCGGTGGGAATCGGCTCTGACCTGCGCAGATGCGCGCACGCGGACAGGCGTGCGCGTCGTCGCGCAAGGAACATCAGGAAAGGGGGTTCGCGGCGGTGCTGGGGCGGTCAGCTCGCCGGACAGATGGCGCTGGACATGCGGCCGAGGTCGACGTGCCGCCGACTCACCAAGGCAATTCCAGTTCCAGACATGACGGAAGCGTGTCATGGCGATCTGGACACAGTCCAGCTTTATCCAACATGCGGACACCCTTGTCCCGAAGTATGGGACAAGGGTGTCGTCGCTCACATGCCGTGCGGGAGGGCTTGTCCCGACAGGTCAGGCCGGGTAGGCGCCGGGCCAGGGACCGGGCGCCGCCACATCCGGCTCCAGCTCGACCTTGGTGTCGAACAACTCGAAGCCGCGACGCTGGTAGTTGTCCATGGCGAACTCGCCGTCCTTGCTGCACGTGTGCAGCCACACCCGCTTCGTCGGCGTCCGCTCGGGCCACCGCTCGGCCAGGTCCCAGGCACGCGCCGTGCCGTACGACAGCAGATGGCCGCCGATGCGCCGGCCGCGGAAGGCGGGGACCAGCCCGAAGTAGACGATCTCGACCGTGCCCTCGTCCTGCGGTTCCAGCTCCACATAGCCGGCCGGGGTGCCCCGGTCGTAGGCCACCCAGGTCTCCACGCCGGGCCGGTCCAGATACTCCTGCCACCTGTCGTACGTCCAGACCAGCCGGTCGGTCCAGCGGATGTCGCCGCCGACCGAGGCATACAGGAAACGGCTGAACTCGGGGGAGGGAACCTCGGCGCGCACGATCCGGACATCGCCCTCGGGCGCGGCGGCGGGCAGGAGATCGGCCGGCGAGGTCTGCTCCAGGGACCAGGTGGTGACAGGGACGCTGCTCATGCGGGCCAGGGAATCATCCCACCGCCCGGTCTGTCGATCGCACCGGTCACCCTGTGGACAGCCGGTCCCCTCGGGGTCGGTGGTGTGGTCAGTCCAGGGAGCGGTCCAGGGCCGCCAGGGGTACGGCGAAGAGCATCCGGTCCGACAGCGACCACACCTCGCCCGTCTCCTGCCAGTAGGACAGGGAGCCCGCGGCCTCGGCCCAGCAGCGGTGCGAGCCGTCCGCGCCGCAGTGCGCCGCCTTCGCGCCGTCGGCGTCCTGCCGCCACAGCCCGCCGTGTCCGTCCTGTGAGCCGGGCAGGCGTCCCACATACCAGGACGCGTCCCTCGCCCCGGGCTGCCGGTACGACAGCACGCCCCGGATCCCGGCCGTCCGGGTCCGGTAGGCGTCCACCGCCGTCACCCGCCCCGCGGCGTCCGCGGCGAGCAGCCCTTCGCGCGCCGGATCCGTACTGAACGCATACCGCCACAGCCGGGCGCTGCGCTCACCGTCCGGCGCGGTCCACTCCGCGGCGACCAGGCTGTCCGGCACGGTGCCCCGGTCCAGGGCGAGCGCGCCGGGACAGGGCGGGCCGGAGCGGTGGCAGTGGCCCCCGGTGAAGCGGTACGAGCCGACCGCGGGCATCACATAGCGGTAGCCGTCGGCGGACCAGCCGCCGGGCACCCGGCCGATCGCGGGCCCGTCGACGTCGGCGCGCTGGATCCGGTCGAGGTCGTAGACGTACAGCGCGTCGGCGCCGCCGGTGCCGGCGGTGACCAGCAGCTTGTCCTGGTACCAGACCATCCCGGAGATCCCGGAGGCCAGCCCGCGGTAGTCACGGCCGCCGTCGACCGGCACCACCAGCAGTACCCATCGGTAGGCGAGGCGGGCGGGATCGTCGGCGTTCACGAAGGCGACCCTGGCCAGCCCCCGCTCGGCGGCCCGGCCCGCGGTGGTGCTGTGGGTCCAGCCGGCCAGCACGACCCGGTGGGCGCCCCAGACACCGTCGTCGTCGGCGTCCCCGGACGTGGTCACCGACGCCGGCCGCCAGGCGGTGCCTTCGGAGTCGGCCTGGTCCCAGCAGTAGGCGCGGGTGGCGGCCGGGCTGACGGGCAGGGACGCGCGGTCGGCGGAGGAGCAGTCGGCGGACGCGCGCATCCCGCGGTCGGCGCTCGCCAGGACGGCGTCCACACCGACCGGGCGGCCCATCGCGGCGGAGAGCCGGTCCAGTGTGCGGGCGGGGACCAGCCGCTCCTGGAGCCGCAGCCGGCCCTTGTCCGTGGCAGAGGAGAGCGGCCTGAGCGCGCCGGGGCTGTCGGTGACGTCCGCCTGGGACGCGCTGATCAGGGTGGCGGCCGCGGTGAGCGCCAGCGCGGTCCCGGTCAGGACCGCGCGCAGTGCAGCGCCCCGCCTGCGCCGGCGGTGTCTGCCGCGATGCTTCATCTCGTCCCCTTCTCCAGGGCTCCTTCGCCGCCGGGGCGCGTCGGCCGGTGGCGGTCCAACTGCTCCTGATGATCAATAGGTTGATGCGAGAAGCGGCTGGGGAGGCCCTCATGGGATGCTACGGCAGCAACGGCCCGCGCAGGGCGAAGACCCCGCAAATATGCGGAAGACACGCTCACCGGTCCGCGGACCCGCCGCACTGCGCGGCCGTCCGCCTCCGCACGATCGCCGGCGCCGTCGAGGAAGGCAGCAGGTCACGGGGGTCGCCGGGGAGGAGCACCTCGAACTCCGCGTCCCCGCGGAAACGATACGGCCGATGCTGCAGAAGTTCCCCGCAGTACCGCCGGATCCGGGACATCTCCGCCCGCACCGTCACCGTGCGTGATGCGTCCCCGAACAGATCCTCGGCCAGGGCCGCCGCCCCGCGGCCGGCGCGGTGCGTGGCGAGCAGATACAGCAACTCGGCGTGCCGGGGACTCAGTTCGCGCGACCAGGACCCCGCCGCACCGGACACCGTCAGCGTACTGCGTCCCGGCCTGGCCAGGTCCAGCACGATCCGCGGAGGCGCGCCGACCGGTTCCTCGGCCGCGCGCAGCAACCAGCCCCCGGCCAGCGGCTCCACCGCGCACGACCCGAGCGACGGCAGCCACCGGTGGCCCGGCGCCAGCGACTTGGGCAGCGCGACCCGCCGTACATACGGCATCCCGGACACCGCCGCCGACCAGCCGTCCCGGTCCACCACCAGCGCCCGCCCGTCCAGCCGGGCCAGCACCGGCGCCGCCACCGACCGCAGCCGCTCCAGCGAGTCCCGGTGCAACTCCCGCAGCCGCGCCTCGGCCAGCTTGGCCACCGAGTCCACCCAGGCGAGGGTCGCCGGATGCATGGTCTCCAGCGGGCCGCTGACGTCCACCACACCGATCAGCCGGCCGTCCCTGGGATCGGTGATCGGCGCGCCGGTACAGGTCCAGGAGGCGTGCGAGCGGACGAAGTGCTCGGCGGCGAAGACCTGTACGGGCCGCCGTACCACCGCCGGGGTGCCCACCCCGTTGGTGCCGACGACGTCTTCCCGCCAGTCCGCGCCGAGTTCGAAGCCCAGGCCGTCCGCCTTGCGCAGCACCGGCGAGGCTCCCTCCCGCCACAGCACCCGCCCGTCCGCGTCGGCGACGACCATGATGTGCTGGGCGACATCGGCGACCGAAAGCAGACCCTGTCGCAGCACCGGCAGGACATGCCTGAGCGGCGACTCCTCGCGCCGGCGCAGCACTTCCTCGGAGGGCAGCAGCCCGGATCTGAAGTCGTGGTCGGGATCGACACCGCTGCGCAGCATCCGTCCCCAGGACTGCTCGATCACCGGCCGGGGCGCGATTCTCGCCCGCTGACCGGCAAGGGTGGCGTCGCGTACCTCGCTCAGCAGCCGCGCCGCCTGTGCCGCGTCCACGGCGGCCAGGCGCGCCACGTTCATCGGCGGGTTCACCACGGGGGTCCTCCCGGTAAGGGCGTCGAACATACTTGTCAAGCCGTCCTGGCGGCGGTTTCCGGTCCGGCTGCTATCTCTCATACTGCCGCTCCGGGCAGGCCGGAGGCACACACTCCGCGCACGTGCCCCCACAAGTTGCAACCCCTTGCAACCCTGGTGGACGGTCGGGGGGTGGCCGAGACTTGACCCCGACGCGGTGTCGCGTCCGCGGGCTTAACGGGCCCATGAGGTGGGGGTGGTGCCGTGTCGGCGCAGCACCACCCCCGCCGGGGGTTCGGCCGGCTTCGCTCGGACCGGCAGCGTGCGTTTCAGAGTGCCGGGCGTGCTCGTTCCACAATCGACGCCAGATCCAGGCCTGTTGGCAGAGTGCCGAAAGACGCTCCGTGGTCGCCGCCCAGGCGGGACGCGCAGAAGGCGTCTGCCACCTCCGGCGGGGCGTGCCGGACCAGGAGCGAACCCTGGAGCACCAGCGCGAGGCGTTCCACGACCCGCCGGGCCCGGCCCTCGACGGCGTCCAGATCGGCGAGCTCGGTGAAGAGGTCCTTCACGGCGCGGTCGAGACGGTGGTCGGCGCCGTGTGAGCGGCCGATCTCGGTCAGGCAGGCGTCGAGTGCGCCCGGCTCGCGTTGCAGCGCCCGGAGCACGTCCAGCGCCTGAACGTTTCCGGCGCCCTCCCAGATCGAGTTCAGCGGGGACTCCCGTACCAGCCGGGGCAGGCCCGACTCCTCGACGTAACCGTTTCCGCCCAGGCACTCCGCGGCCTCGACCGCAACGGGCGCACAGCGCTTGGTGACCCAGTACTTGGCGGCCGGCACCGCCAGCCGCAGAAAGGCGCGCTCCGGTTCGCTGCCGTCGTCGTAGGCGGCCGCCAGCCTGAGCGTGAGCGCGGTCGCCGCCTCCGACTCCAGCGCGAGGTCGGCCAGGACGTTCCGCATCAGCGGCTTGTCGATCAGCTTCCCGCCGAACGCCTCCCGGTAGGCGCAGTGGTGGACCGCCTGCGCCACCGCCTGCCGCATCAGGCCCGCCGAGCCGAGCGCGCAGTCCAGCCGGGTGGCCGCGACCATCTCGATGATCGTCCGCACCCCGCGCCCCTCCTCGCCGACCCGGCGCGCCCAGGTGCCGGCGAACTCCACCTCGGCCGAGGCGTTGGACCGGTTGCCCAGCTTGTCCTTCAGCCGCTGGATGAGGAACACATTGCGGGTGCCGTCCGGCAGGACGCGCGGCACCAGGAAGCAGGTGAGGCCCTCCGGGGCCTGCGCCAGCACCAGGAAGGCGTCCGACATGGGAGCCGAGCAGAACCACTTGTGCCCGGTCAGTTCGTACGCGCCCGCCTCGGCGAGCGGCCGGGCCTCGGTGGTGTTCGCGCGGACATCACTGCCGCCCTGCTTCTCGGTCATGCCCATACCGAAGAGCACGCCGGGCTTGCGCGCGGCGGGCCGCAGCTCGCGGTCGTAGACCGTGGACGTCAGCCGCGGCTCCCACTCGGCGGCGAGCACCGGATCGGTCCGCAGCGCCGGCACCGCCGCGTGGGTCATCGACAGCGGGCAGCAGTTGCCCGCCTCGACCTGGGTCCAGACCAGGAAGCCGGCGGCCCGGCGGACATGCCCGGACGGCCGGGTCCAGGCGCCGGTCAGCCCCGCCGCGACCCCCTTGCCGAGCAGCCGGTGCCAGGCCGGGTGGAAGTCGACCTCGTCGATCCGGTGGCCGTACCGGTCGTGGGTGCGCAGCCGGGGCGGGTGCTCGTTCGCCTGCGCCCCCCACTCCTGCACCTGGGCCGAGCCCGCGGCGCGGCCCAGCGCGGACAGCTCCGAGCGCACCTCGTCCAGCACGCCCGGACCGGTGTGCCGCTCGACCGCGGCCACGAGGGCCCGGTCGGCGGTGAAGACGTCGTAGCCGACCAGGGGAGGCGGCTGGTTCGTCACGGTGTGGGTGGAGGTGCCTGCCATGATTGCGAACCTACCCGGGACAGCAGCGGTGGTGGCCTCCAGAGTGGCACAGTGGCCCCGCCGGGCGCGCCGGAACCGCTCGCCCGCCCCGGAAGGTGAGGGCGGTCCGGTGCTGCGGATACCTTTGGGTCGTGCAGCCAGCAAGTGAACCCCCCGCGCGGCCCGCCGGTCGCCTCCACCGGGCCAGAGCTCTCTACCGGAACGTCTCCAAGCGCAAGACGGCCTGGCTGCTGCTCAAGGACACCGTCAACTCCTGCATGGAGTACCGCATCCTGGGCCTGGCGGCCGAGGCGGCGTTCTTCACACTGCTGTCCGTGCCGCCGCTGCTGCTCTGCCTCATCGGGCTGCTCGCCTACGTCGACACCTGGACCGGCGCCCACACCATCAGCAGCCTCGAGACCAACATCCTCGAGGCCTCCCGGACGGTCCTGTCCGACAAGGGTGTGAAGGAGATCACCGAACCGATCCTGCACGACGTGATGAAGGGCCGGCCCGACGTCATCTCCATCGGCTTCGTCTTCGCCCTGTGGTCGGGATCGCGCGCGGTGAACGTCTTCATCGACACCATCACCGTGATGTACGGCCTCGACGGCGTCCGGGGCATCGTCAAGACCCGGATGATGTCGTTCCTGCTGTTCATCGTGGCGCTGCTGATCGGCTCGGTGGCCCTGCCGCTGATGGTGGCGGGCCCGGACGCGGTCGTGCGGGTGGTGCCCTGGTCGGAGACGTTGGTGCAGGTCCTGTACTGGCCGGTCGTCATCGTCCTGTCCGTCGCCTTCCTGACGACCCTGTACCACGTGTCCGTACCGGTCCGCTCACCGTGGATCGAGGACGTGCCCGGCGCCCTCGTCGCCCTGGCCATGTGGGTCCTCGGCAGCTTCCTGCTGCGGATCTACCTCGTGCACACCATCGAGGGCGCCACCATCTACGGCTCCCTCGCCGCCTCCGTCGCCGTGCTGCTGTGGATCGGCGTGTCGGCCTTCGCGGTCCTTGTCGGCGCGGCCGTGAACGCCGCCATCGACCGGGTCTGGCCCGCCGCCGCCACGGCCGCCGCCCGCGCCGCGAACGAGCGGATGCGGGAGGTGCAGGTCGCCGAGTACGTCGCCCGGGCCGCGGCGGCCCGCGAGGCCGACCCCGACGACCCCGACATGCCCTCCGAGTTCCCCGAGCGCTGGTCCCGCTTCCTGCCCCCCGAGGACGTCACGGCCCGCCTGCGCACCCACGCCAAGCACACCCACCACGCGCACAAGGCCAACGGCCGGGACCCGCACGAGGCCAACGGCGACCGGCCGCCGCACGAGACCGACGAACGGCATCCGCACGAGTCCAACGGGGACGGCGGGACCGCGCACTAGGAGAACCGACCTGGTGGGGCGCATGGCCCGCGGGTGTCGGCGGGGAGGGATCCGGGCGCTTGGGGCGCGGGCGCCGGGCGTGCAGGCCGGCGGGCTCGGGCGTACGGGCGCGCACGTGCAAGGGGGGCGTGCGCCTGTACCGGCCGAGAGGCCCCGCTCGCCGGCGCCAGGCCTGCCCCGCCCCGGCCGCGGCCGCCTCCCAGGCGAGGTCCCCGAAGGTCCCCGGCGCAGCACCTACCGCACGCCGTCCTAGACGTGCAGATTCCGCCCGTCGAGCAGGGACGCGAACAGCTCGACCAGGAACTCCACCTCCTCGGCCGGCCCCGCGACCCCGGCCGACCGCTCGCCGGGCCGCGCCCGCCGCCAAGTCCGACGTGTCCCGCGCGGCCCTCGCCCGCCGCTTCACCGACCTCGTCAGCGAACCCCCGATGTCCTAACTGACCGGCTGGCGGATCACCCTCGCCGCCGACCGCCTGCGCGACACGGACCTCACCCTCGACAGCGTCTCCCGCCAGGTCGGCCACGGCAGCGCCTGTACCGCATGAGTCCACTCGGTCGTCTCCACCCGGTGAGTGAGGCCGCCGTCCACCTCCCCGCGCCCCGCCTCAGCCGAAGGTGACCGGACCGTTGGGCGTGTCCACCGTGAAGGAGAGTGCGAGGGGGCCCGCGGCGAGGGCCAGGCTCGTGCCCAGGGCCGTGAGCGGGCCGCGTACCTCCTCCGGGTCCGGCACCGTGGCGGAGACCTCCAGCAGCGGGGTGACCGGCAGCCCCGAGGCCGCGGGGTGGCGGGACTCGCCCCAGTCGATCAGGAACGGGACCAGGCCGGAGGGATGCGCACGGCCGCCGTCGGTCAGCCGCCACCGCAGCAAGGTGCCGTCGGGGGTGCGGCGGCTCATCGGGTGCACAGGGCCGGGGTCGTAGCCCCGCTCGCGGGCCGTCGTGAGCGTCGCGTCCAGGTCGGGTGGGCTGATCGCCCAGGTCAGTGTGCGCGGCCCGGCCAGGCCGTCGACCCCGAACGGCCGCGGACCGTCGGGCTCGGGCTGCTCGGGATCGGGGCCGAGGATCTCCAGGTAGCTGCGGCCGCCCAGCCCCACCAGATGGTTGCGCGTGCCGAGGTCAGGATGCGCACCGCCGGGCACGGGCGTCACCCCGGTCCGCCGCGCGAAGTCGGCGACGGTCGCCGCCAGATCGGGCGTGGCGAGCACGAGATGGTCCAGGAACGGGGGAACGGCGCTCATGCCCGGCGAGGCTACGGTCAGCGGGCCTGTGCTTCAAGGGAGTTGGAGCGGCCACGGGCCGCTGCGTCCTAGGGTCGTCCCATGGCCGCGCGACTGCTGCTCTACACCCGCACCACGGACTACCGCCACGACTCCATCCCGGACGCCGTCGCCGCCGTGCGCGCGCTGGGCCGGTTCGCCGTCGAGCACACCGAGGATCCGGTGGACCTCGAACGGCCGCTGGACGGGTACGCGGTCGTCGTCTTCCTGTCCACCAGCGGCGATGTGCTGACCCCGGTCGGCCGGGAGCGGCTCGCGCGGTACGTCGACGCGGGCGGCGGTTTCGCGGGGGTGCACGCGGCGGCCTGCACCGAGTACGGCTGGCCGTACTACGGCGAACTCCTCGGCGCCCGCTTCGTACGGCACCCGGCCCTCCAGCCCGGCCGGGCCGTCGTCGAGGACCCCGGCCATCCTGCGACCCGCGGGCTGCCGGCCGTCTGGGACTTCACCGACGAGTGGTACGACTTCGACGCCAGCCCCCGCGCACGGGTGCGCGTGCTGCTGAGCGCGGACGAGGCGTCGTACGACGGCGGCGGGATGGGCGCGGACCATCCGCTGGCCTGGTGCCGTGAGCAGGGACCGGGTGGTGGTCGCGTGTTCTACACCGCACTCGGTCACGCCGCCGAGGCCTACCGCGATCCGGCCTTCCTGGCCCACCTGGACGGCGGGCTCGGTTGGGCGGGACGGCTCCATGCGTGACGTTTCTCCGGTGAACCGGTTCCACCATTGGGGTGAGTAAAGCTCGCGTACGCGGAAGGTCACGTGAGTATCTAGAGAAGCTCTTGTCTTGGCAAAGGGCGTCGAGACGCGTCGGCCATCCGGCCCCGCGTCACCCACCCACAGGAGGAGCCGGACCTTGACTTACGGTAAGAAGCTGCGCGAGCGCATCGCCGGGCCCGGGACCACACCGCTGATCGGCGTGTACGACATGTACTCGGCGTCGATCGCGGCCAAGCACTACGACGGGATGTTCGTTTCGGGCTTCGGCTTCGCGGCCTCGTACTACGGGCTGCCGGACATCGGTTTCATCGCATGGCCCGACATGGTGGCCTTCGTCCAGCGGCTGCGGGGCGCGTTCCCGCACCATCATCTGCTGGTCGACATCGACGACGGGTACGTCGACCCCGAGGTCGCCTGTCACGTCGTCGAGGGGCTGGAGCGCATCGGCGCCTCCGGTGTGATCCTCGAGGACCAGAAACGGCCCCGCCGCTGCGGCCATGCCGACGGCAAACAGGTGCTGCCGCTGGAGGAGTACCTGGAGAAGCTGCACAAGGTCCTGCAGACCCGCGAGGACCTGGTCGTCGTCGCCCGTACGGACGCCACCGACGAGCACGACATCCTGCACCGCGCCGAGCGACTGGCCGCGACCGACGCCGACGTGGTGCTGGTCGACGGGGTGCGCAGCATCGAGTGGATCAAGCGCATCCGTGAGGTCGTCGGAGACAAGCCGCTGCTGTTCAACCAGATCGCCGGCGGCAAGTCGCCCCGGCTGTCCCTCGGTGAGCTGTCCGACCTCGGCGTCGACGTCGCGATCTACAGCACCCCGTGCCTGTTCGCGGCGCACGAGGCGATGGACTCCGCGCTCGCCGGCCTGAAGGCGGCCGACGGCCGGCTGCCGGAGGTGGATCCGGCGAGCGGGATCGGCGTGAAGGCCGCCACCAGCCTGCTGGAGCGCAACATCGCCCGCGAGCGGCTCACCCCCGAAGGGGTGGGCGTGTGACGGGCGCCGTACTCCGGCTCGGGATGGTGGCGGCCGTCGCCGCCGCGGTGCTCGGGGCCGGTGCGGCACCGGCGGCCGCGTCCGGCAGTCTGCTCACCGTGATCGACAACTCCCACGCCGACTCCTGGCTGGAGATCGACCGCACGGCCAATGTCCAGACCGGCAAGGGCACCGCCGGCAGCGACCACGACGGCAGCGCCGTGGACGCGATCGAGGCCCTCGTCGGCGCCGCCCACCGCCACCGCGGGGAGGACTGACCGGCGGCCGTCCCCCCGTCACCCCGCACACGGCGTACGACGGCGGCCGGGCACCCTCTGCGGGAGGTGCCCGGCCGTCACCGCGGTGCAGGCCCGGGCGGGCCGGGGGCCGGTTCAGTCCTCGCCGAGGTCGGGCCGGCCGTCCTTGGGGTCGTGCTCGTCGCCGGGTGCGGCCACGGTGGCCCGGTGCGGTCCGGGAGCGACGGTGTGACAGGCGGCGTGGGCCGTGCCGTAGGCGGTGACCAGGGCGACTGCGGCCACGGCGAGGGCCGCTGTGGTGCGCGTGGTGAGGTCCATGCCCGGGAAACGATCCCGCCCGGGATGCCGTCACCGTCCTGCGCCCGAAAAGGCGCCCCACATCACGCAGTTGGCCGTCCCTCGGGCCTGCCCGGTCCCGCCCGCGCCGGTGCGGAAACCGTATCCCATCGTCACTCCGACCCGGCGGGCCTGTGGACAGCCGCCCCCGAGGGCCCGGTGAACCTGTGGACAGCGGCCCTCCAGGGCTCGGTGGGCCGGTGGACAGCAACCCTCCCGCGGGCATCAGGCGACCCGGGCCAGATCCGCGTGCCGCACCTCGTGCAACGGCGGCAGGCCCGCCGCCAGCCGCTCCAGCTCCGCCACGACGATCTCGCCCAACCGCTCCAGCTCGTTGCCGAGCGAGCCCGCGATGTGCGGGGTGAGGAACACGTTGGGCAGCCGGTACAGCGGGGAACCGGCGGGCAGCGGCTCGGGCTCGGTGACGTCGAGGACCGCGCGCAGTCGACCCGAGACCAGCTCCTCGGTCAGCGCCTCGTGGTCGACCAGCGCACCGCGTGCGGTGTTGATCAGCACACCGCCGTCCCGGATGAGGCCGAGCCGGGCCCGGTCGAGCATGTGGTGGGTCTCGGGGATGTCGGGGGCGTGCAGGCTGACGATGTCGCTGCGCCGCAACAGCTCCTCCAGCGGCAGCAGTTCCGCCCCGAGGGCGGCGGCCGCGGCGGGGCCCACGTAGGGGTCGTGCAGCAGCACCTTGAGGTCGAACGGGCGCAGCAGCTCCATGAGCCGGCGGCCCACGCGGGAGGCGCCGACGACCCCGACGCGGCGGCCGAGGTTGCCGGTGGCCCGGGTCTCGGCGGGGGGCGGGCCGGCGTGGGTGCGGCGGTAGCGCTCGCGGTGGTCGAAGGCGTCCTTCCCGACGAGCAGGATCATCGCGAGCGCGTACTCCGCCACCGGCAGGGCGTTGCCCGTGACCGCGCTGGACACGGTGACGCGGTGCTTCCACAGGGGCTCGCCGATCAGGGAACGCACCGAGCCCGCGGCGTGCAGGACGGCACGCAGCTTCGGGACCGCGGCCAGGACATCGGCGTCCAGATGCGGACAGCCCCAGCCGGTGATCAGCACCTCGGTCCGGGCCAGGGCGTCGGCCGCCGCCGGATCGGTGAAGTCCCGTACGACGAGCTCCGTGTCGATGTCGGCCGTCCGCCTCAGCCGGGCCATGAGCGGCGGGGGGAAGAGCAACGGCAGGTGCACCGGATCCATCGCGAACACGGCCCGTGGCTGGTGAGGGCTGGGCATGGCTCTCCTGGGAGGGAAGCGGGAACAGGGATGGAGCTGGTACCTGGATGCTTGCAGAAACCTTCAGAAAGCGCCTTCTACCGTATGTCTGCCGGGGAACGGCGGTCAATCGGCAGGCGGAGTGGCAGGGGTGGGGTGTATTGGCGATCCCGGCGCGGCTCGCGCACCAACACCGCCGGCCGGGGCCGCTGTCGGAGTCCGCCTCCGCCGCCATGCCGACCCCGTCCGTGCCACGGCTCACCTCGCCCACAACCGCCTTCGCGAACACGGGCGTTCCCTTCCAGCACCTCCTGCGGGCGGCGCACGAACCCACCCGGTTCACGGCGGACGGGCTGCCCGACGGCCTGCGCGTCGACCCCCGCACCGGCCTGATCTCCGGAACACCCACCGGCACCGGCGAGTTCACCGTCACCACCACCGCGGGCGACGCGGCCGGCGACACCAGCGGCACCCTCACCCTCACCGTCGGCACCCCGCCGCCCGCGCCCTGGACGTAGGGCGACCTCGGTGACGTCATCCTCGACGACCGCGCCTACGGCACGCTCGGCGTGGTCGCCGTCCAGACCCCCGCCTGCACCGCCCACCAGGACGGGACCTTCGTGGTGCGGGGCGCCGGGACCGACCTCAGTGTCAACAACCAGGACGTGACGGGCCAGTTCGTACGGCAGTCCGTCACCGGCGACTGCGAGATCACCGCCCGGCTGGTCTCCCGCAGCGGGGCGAGCGGCGACCGGGTCGGACTGCTCATGGCCAAGTCCCTGTCACCGTTCGACCAGGCGGCCGGGGCGATCGTCACCGGCGGCACCAGCGCCCAGCTCATGCTGCGCACGACCGTCGCCGGAAAGTCCGCCTTCACGGGCAACGCGACGGTCACCGCCCCCTGCCTGCTACGGCTCAGGCGCACCGGCACGACCTTCACCGCCTGTGCCTCCACCGACGGCGGCGCCACCTGGACCCCCTCGACCTCCTGGCCCGCAGGACCACCGAGTTCGACGAGGTGAGCATCACCCCCATGTAGACACTCCACGATGGGAGATGCCCTCCATGAGCCGCACATCCCCCCACGCACACCTCCCGGGACCGAGGTCAGCCGCCGCGGTCTGCTCAAGACCGCCGGCGGCCTCACCGCCGCCCTCGCCCACGGCGCCTCCGCCCCCGCGGCCCCGGCGACCTTCACCCACCCCGGGATGCTGCACAACTGGGGCGACATCAACCGCGCCAAGGTCAGGGTCGCCGCGGGCGACGACCCCCGGCTGTCCGGCTGGAACAGGCTGACCGCCAACTCCCACTCCGCGTCCACCCGGACACCCAACCCGCAGGCCACCATCATCCGCAACAGCTTCCTGACCAACCACAACGACGCCTGCATCACCAACTACTGGGCCAACTGGGACCTGTGCAACACGGCCGCGACCAGGGGCACACCATCATGGGCATGGGCCAGATGGGCGCCCTCTGCGAGATGGCCTGGAACCAGGGTGACGACCTGTACTCGTACGACGACCGCCGCTTCATGAAGGCCGCCCAGTACGTCGCGAAGTACAACACCGGCCAGGACGTCCCCTACACCACCTACACCTGGGGCAGTGGCCAGAACTGCGCCCAGCAGTCGCAGACGGTCATCGGCTCCGGCTCCCGCGGGCAGGTCCGCCCCGTGTGGGCGATGCTCCACTTCCACTACAACCGCCGTCTGTACCTGGACGACAAGTACATCTCGGCCCTGTACCACGACCTTGTGGCCCTCGAAGGCGGCGGCGGTGACTACGGCTCCACCAGAGGCGGCCACGACCAGCTCGGCTTCGGCACGCTGATGTACGCCAAGTAGCCGCCGCACGGAAAGCAACACGTCCCTCACCTACCGTACCGGGGTAGCCCGAACGGCCCTCCCGCGCGCCCGTGCGCCGGAATACCGGGCGCTCTTGTGGTGCTCTGATGGTGCACGGTGCACGAGCGCGCGGCGAAGGGCTGGTGGGCGATGACGGCGGACCAGGCGAACCCCGTGGTCAGAACGCCGTACGGGGCCGTACGCGGCCGGTACGAGCAGGGTGTCGCGGTGTTCCGGGGCATCCCGTACGCCGCCCCGCCCTTCGGCCCCCGGCGGTTCCGTCCGCCCGAGCCGCCCGAGCCCTGGGACGGGGTGCGCGACGCCGGCGCCTTCGGGCCCACCGCGCCGAAACCGCCGTACTCCGAGGCGTTCGCCCAGTACCTGTCCGACCCGGAGATCCCCGGCGACGACTGCCTCAACCTCAACGTATGGACCCCCGAGCCGGGTCCCGGCGCCCGCCTCCCGGTCCTGGTCTGGCTCCACGGCGGCGCTCTGACCAGGGGATCCTCCGCCGTGCCCGTCTACGACGGCGCCACCTTCGCCCGGGACGGCGTCGTCTGTGTCTCCGTCAACTACCGGCTCGGCGTCGAGGGCTACGGGCTCTTCCCCGACGCACCGCCCAACGCCGGCCTGCGCGACCAGCTCGCCGCCCTGCGCTGGGTGCACCATGCGATCGGTGCCTTCGGCGGCGACCCGGACCAGGTCACCCTGTGCGGCCAGTCGGCAGGCGCCATCAGCGTCGGCGCCCTGCTCGCCGCACCCGCGAGCCGGGGCCTGATCCGGCGCGCGGTGCTGCAGAGCGGACCACCGGAGGCGTCCGAACGGGACAAGGTACGGCGGATGGTGCGCCGCATGGCCACCCGGCTGAAGATCCCCGCCACCGCCGAGGCCTTCGCCGCCGTCGACCGTGACCTGCTGCTGCGCACCCAGGCCGAGGTCGGCCGGCTGAGCAGCCCGGTCCTGGGCGGACCCGCGTTCGGCATCGTCGTGGACGGCGACCTCGTGCCCCGCGATCCCCTCCAGGCCCTGATCGACGGCGACGCCGCCCAGGGTGTCGAGCTGCTCATGGGCTGGACCCGGGACGAGTACCGGCTCTGGCTGGTGCCCGGCGGGCTGCTGGAACGCGTCGACCGGCTCGGGCCCGTCGCCCTCGCCGGAGCCATGGCCCGCTGCCGCGCCGGCCACGAGGTGCCCCGCGGCTACCGCGCCCTGCACCCCGACGCCGGCGCCGCCGAGATCGTCGGCCAGATGGTCACCGACCATCTGCTGCGCCTCCCGCTGCACCGCCTCGCCGACGCCCGCCCCGGCGCTTCGTACGCCTATGAGTTCGCCTGGCCGTCCAACCGCCCCGGCCTCGGCGCCTGCCACGCCCTGGAACTGGGGTTCGTCTTCGACTCCGGTGACCTGCCCGAATCGAAGAAGCTGGCGGGCGAGGGCGCCCCGCGGGAGCTGGCCGAGGCGATGCACGCGGCCTGGGTACGCTTCGCGACGACCGGGGACCCCGGCTGGCAGGCCTGGGACGCGTCCCATCCGGTGCGGGTCTTCGGCGACGGCGAACCGCATACCGCACACGGGCCGCGGGACGCGGAAATCGCCCTCTGGTCGACCGCCCCCACCGACCCGGAACCCGGCCCCGCCTCGGACGTCCGGGCACCGGGAGCGGAGCTGGCGGCGGCGGCACGGCGCTTGCGGCGGTCGGTGGGGGCCCGGCGGCGGTGAATGGTCACGGTCGCCGGCTGTCGGTCGCGCGCTGACGGGAGTCAGCCGCTCATCCCTCGGTCGCCGCCACCGAATCCCGCACCACCCCATGCGTGCCCAACAGCAGGTGCTCGCCGGGGGAGTCCGCGGCGTGGCCCAGGGCGGTGCGCCCGCAGCACCCGGGTCCGGGTCGCCGAGCTCACCGGATACACCACGCCCAGCACCCGGGACACCGTCGACGCGGACACCCCGGCCCGCGCCGCGACAACCCCGGATCGTGCTCCGCCCGGCGGCCTCGCTCTTCCTGGTCACACCCAGCCCCTCCGCACCGTCGGGAACTGCGGCAACGCCATAGAAACCGGTTCCCGTGCGGGAGGCTAGCGCTCGGAAGGAGGCGGGGCCAGTGTCACCGGGGCACATACGTGCGATGAACGACGCAACCGTCCCTCGTCGTTCAGGCCGTGCCCAAGGCCCGCCTGATCGACGCGATCGCCTCCGGCCCCACCCGGCAGCACCCCCCGATGAGCTTCGCCCCCGCGTCCCGCCACGTCTTCACCTGGTCGGCGCCGAACCTCGTCCGCCCCGTCCAGGCGCGCGCCTCGGCGTCCCAGGCCTCGCCGCTGTTCGGATAGACCACCACCGGCTTGCCGGTGACCCGCGCCGCGATCTCCACGGCGGGCTCCACGTCCTTCGGCGCACAGCAGTTCACGCCGACCGCGATCACCTCGCCCACGTCGGCGGCCAGGGCGAAGGCCTCCTCCAGCGGCTGCCCGGCCCGCGTGTGCCGGCCGTCGACCGAGTACGACAGCCAGGCCGGCACCCCCAGTCCGCGCACCGCCCTGAGCAGCGCGGCGCCCTCGTCGGCGTCCGGCACCGTCTCCAGCGCGAGGACGTCCGGCGCGGCGGCGGCCAGCACCTCCATCCGCGGCCGGTGAAAGCGCTCCAACTCGTCCACGCTCAGCCCGTAGCGGCCGCGGTACTCGGAGCCGTCCGCGAGCATCGCGCCGTACGGCCCGACGGACGCCGCCACCCACAGCGGCCGGTCGATGCCCTCCTCCTCGGCCTGCCGGGCGGCCTCCCGCGCGAGGTCCACGCTCCGCGCGAGCAGCCGCGCGGCCTCGTCATGGCCGATCCCGCGCCGCGCGAAACCCTCGAAGGTGGCCTGGTAGCTCGCGGTGATGGCCACGTCCGCGCCCGCCCGGAAGTAGGTGAGATGCGCCTGCGTCACCGCTTCCGGCCGTTCGGCGAGCAGCCGCGCCGACCACAGCTCGTCGCTGAGGTCGTAGCCGGCCGACTCCAGCTGGTTGGACATGCCGCCGTCGAGCACGACCGTCCCGGCGGCGAGGGCGGAGGCGAGGCTGGGGGAGGCGTCGCTGGTCATGTCACGACGCTAGTCGAAACGGAACGCCGGCGGGCCTTGGCGTCCGGCTGGTGAGCGTCCCGCCGCGCCATGACTGACCTGCGGAAAACCGCCGTGTCAGGTTCGGCGGGCTGCCCCCGGCTCCGGTGCGCGCTCCGCTCGTGCACAACCGACGTGCGCACAGCAGTGGTCCGTGGTGACCTCGGGCTCGTACGTGAACATCAAGGCCCGGACGACCGGCGAGTGCCTGGACGTGTCCGGCGCATCCACCGCCAACTCCGTGGCGATCACCACCTACGCCTGCAACGGAGGAACGAACCAGCAGTGGACGCACGGAACATGAACCGACCTCAGGCGAGCAGGTCGATGGCGTCGATCGCCGTGCCCGCGCTGAGATGGCCCGTCGTCCCCGAACCGCTCACCAGGTCGATCCTCAGCACGTTGTACCGGCTGGGGTCCGTGTGCTCGGCTGGGTGGCCGGGAGGGGATCGCCGAGGCCCAGGTGCCGTTGACCGTGTCTGTGGCCGGCCGCCCGCGCAGGCCGGCCACCGACGAGGCCACCTACCGGGCCAACCTGGAGACCCTGTCCGCGGGCATCCGGGACCAGGGCGGCGAGCCGGTGCTCGTCACCCCGATCGTCCGCCGCTGGTTCAACGCCGACGGCACCCTGGACAACAGCACCGCACTGCTGGTCAACGGTCTCGGCGTCGATCTCCCGGCGGTCGTCCGGTCCGTGGCCGCCGCCGAACACGTCCCCCTGATCGACCTCACCGCGAAGACCAAGGCACTGGTGGAGTCCCTCGGCCCGGAGGGCTCCAAGGCGATCTACCTCTACAACGAGAAGCGTCTGGTCCGCGACGCGCTTGCCGACCTGCATCTGGTGCCCGAGGGCTCCGTGCGGGTGGGATGAGCTCCTGGGGCGCCCCGACCGGAACCGGGGCGTCCCGGGCCCCGCCAGGAAGGACAGCACTGCCGTGATCCGACTGCCCGCCGACGACCGCGAGTCGAGCCCGTACACCGGCTACACCCGCGCCCACTGGGAGGCCGCCGCCGACGCCCTGCTGGCCGCCGTCCAGCCCTACGCCACCCCCGACGGCGCCCTCTACCATCTGCCCGGCGACCATGTGAGCCACTCCGGGCACCTCTCCGACGGCCTGGAGGGGTACGCCCGTACGCTGCTGCTGGCCGCCTTCCGCCGCGACGAGACCGCGCTCGGCCGCTATGCCGACGGCCTCGCCGCCGGGCCCCGCGGGGTCTGGCCGCGCATCGAGGACCGCGGCCAGCCGCTCGTCGAGGCCGCGTCGCTCGCGCTCGCCCTGCGGCTGACCCGGCCGCTGCTGTGGGACCGGCTCGACGACTCCGTACGGCAGCGCACCGCCGACTGGCTGGCGGACGCGCTCACCGCGGAACCCTGGCCGTGCAACTGGGAGTTGTTCCCCGTCACCGTCGGCGGCTTCCTGGTGGAGATCGGCCACCGGCCGGAGGCGGCACGCAAGGCGATCGACCGCGGTCTGGAACGGATCGAGGGCTGGTACCTCGGCGACGGCTGGTACACCGACGGTGACGGCCGGAAGTTCGACTACTACAACGGCTGGGCCATGCACCTGTACCCGGTCCTCCACGCCTGGCTGGCCGACGACAGCGAACTGCTTTCTGTGTACGGCGGACGGTTGTCGCGCCACCTCGCCGAATACGCCCGCCTGTTCGACGGCGACGGCGCTCCCATGCACCAAGGCCGCTCCCTCACCTACCGTTTCGCGACGACCGCCCCGCTCTGGCTCGGCGCACTGACCGGACAGACGCCCCTGGCCCCCGGTGAGACCCGGCGCCTGGCCTCCGGCGCGCTGCGGTACTTCCTCGACGGCGGCGCGGTCGACGAGCGCGGACTGCTTCCGCTGGGCTGGCTCGGCCCCGACGAGTCACTGGTGCAGAACTACTCGGGCCCGGCCTCCCCGTACTGGGCCAGTAAAGGGTTTCTCGGCCTGTTGCTGCCCGCGGAGCACGAGGTGTGGACGGCGACCGAGCAACCGGGCCCGGCCGAGCGCGCCGACGAGGTGCGGCCCGTCCGGGCCCCCAACTGGCTGCTGCAGTCCACCCGTTCGGACGGGCTGGTCCGGCTGCACAACCACGGCAGCGAGGACATCCGCTACGACCCCTACTACACCCGGCTCGCCTACTCGACGGCGACCGTGCCCACCGCGTCGTACGACAACAGCGTGATCGTCGGCGGCGATCCGAGCCGCACCGGGATCGAACCGCTCGGCACGGGCGAGGGATGGATCGCCTCGCGGCACACCGTGCGCGACGGGATCACCGTCACCAGCCTCGTGCTGGCCGAGGGCGCGGTGGAGGTGCGCGCCCATCTCGTGGCCGGGGCCGAGCCCGGGACACCGGTGCGGATCACCGGTTGGCCGGCCTCGGACGGGCTGCGCGCCGAACTCCTGCCCGTGTCGGGCCTGTCCGGGGAGATGACGGGGGAGACGGGGGCGGGCGAGGCCACGCTGTTCGTGGCGCTCGCCCGGCTCACCGGCGAGCCGGCCCCCCGGCCCCTCGCGGAGCTGGTGTCCGTACAGGTGGGCGAGCAGTACGAGGTGAGCGTCCGCTGGGCGTCCGGCGCGGAACGCGTCTTCGGCTTCACGGCTGCGGACGGGCGGGCCAGGGCTTCGGACGGGCGATCCGCAGGCTCGTCGTGGTCGGTGCGGCGCCGGTGACATGGGCGGAGCGGGGCGCGGTGACGGGCGCGTAGGCCCAGGTGCGGGTGCCCGGGGGCGGTCACCGCGGTGGAACGGGTTGCCGTCGGCTCGGGGTTCCGCTTGGGCACCCGCCCGACGGACCAGGTCGGCCGAGGGCGCGCCGGCGGGGCGACTGCCGTTCACCGGTCCGGCCCGCACCGTTCGGCCCGCGCCGAAGGGTTCGGCGCCTAGCGTGGCCGCATGACCGCAGAGCCCACCGTGACCTCCTTCGCCGGACTCCACCACCACCCCGGCGAGCCGCTCCTCCTGCCCAACGCCTGGGACCACGCCTCGGCCGGCGCGCTCGCGGCCCGCGGCTTTCCCGCGATCGGTACGACGAGTCTCGCGGTGGCGGCGGCCGTGGGACTGCCCGACGGTCAGGGCGCGACCCGCGAGCACACCCTGCGCCTCGCCCTCACCCTCGGCTCGGAGCCGTACCTGCTGTCCGTCGACGCCGAGGACGGTTTCGCCGACGACCCGGACGAAGTGGCCGAGTTCGCAAGCGAGTTGTGGGCGGTGGGCGTGGTCGGCATCAATCTGGAGGACGGACTGGGGCCCGTGGACCGGCACGCCGCGAAGATCGCCGCGGTGACATCGGCCGTACCCGGCCTGTTCGTCAACGCCCGCACGGACACCCACTGGCTGGGCGACGGTGACGAGACGGACACCCTGCGCCGGCTGGATGCCTACCAACAGGCCGGTGCCGACGGGGTGTTCGTGCCCGGGCTGACCGACCCCGAGCGGATCGCCGCGCTCGTCCGGCACCTCGACGCCCCGCTCAACATCCTCTACTCGCCCACCGGCCCCACCGTCGCCCACCTCGCCGACCTGGGCGTCCGCCGCATCAGCCTCGGCTCGCTGCTCTACCGGCGGGCGCTCGGCGCGGCCCTGGACGCGGTGACCGAGATCGCCGCCGGACGTGCCCCGGGCGGCACCACCCCCACCTACGCCGAGGTCCGCGGACTGGAGCGCAGCGTGTCGGCGAGGAGGTCCGCGAACGCCGACGGATGATCCAACGTGCCCAGGTGCCCGCCCGGGAACTCGGTGAACGCACCGCCCAGCCGCTCGGCGAGCGACACGGCCGTCCGGTGCAGCACCCCGTCGCGCGAGTCGGCGCCGGCGGCGAGCGTGAGCGTGCCCGGTGCGGCGGTGAAGGCCGGCGCGTACGACGTGAACGGGCGCAGTACCCGGGCCAGGAACACGCCGTACGGCGTCGCCGACTCGCCCTCCGCGGGCGGGCGTCCGGGGCCGTCCAGCTGCCCGATCAACTCGGCCCGCCGCTCCGCCCCGTCGGGCAGCACCGTCACACAGGGCGCTTCGTGCGCGACCACGTGCGCCAGCCGCCCGGGGTGCCGGGCGAGCAGGTCCAGAGCGGTGATGCCGCCGGAGCTGGTCCCGAACACATACGCTGACCCGCCCTGGGGCAGCACCGCCTCCAGCACCCGGTGCGCGCCCTCGCTCCAGTCGGCCACCCGCTGCCCGGGGACCGGCAGGCCGAGCCGGCCGTGGGCGAGGCCCAGCGGGTCGTACGTCACCACGGTGAAGTGCGCGGCCAGCCGCTCGGTCAGCGGCCCGAGCCCCATCGGATGCCCGGCCCCGCCCGGCAGGACCAGCAGCACCGGACCGCGGCCCGAGACGTCGTAGTGAAGCGGTTCAGTCATCGTTCCCCTTCTCCCGGGGCCAGTGGGTGAGGGCCAGGTGCAGGGCGTCGATCGCCTTGTCCCAGGAGGCCCGTACGTCCCGGTCCGCGCCGAAGCCGCCGGAGGACTCCAGGGCGCAGTAGCCGTGGAAGGTGCTGCGCAGCAGGCGTACGGCGTCGGTCAGGTCCGGTTCCGCCAGGTCGTAGGCGCGCAGCATGCCGTAGGTGATCTCGGCGGTGCGGCGCATCGCCGGGGAGTCGGCGATCAGGGACTGGTCGATGCGGATCTGAGTGGCCGCGTACCGGCCGGGGTGCTCCAGGGCGTAGGCGCGGTAGGCACCGGCGAAGGCGGCCAGCGCGTCCTTGCCCGCGCGGCCCGCCACGGCCGCCGCGATCCGGTCGATCAGCTCGCCGCCCGCGTGCAGCGCGAGCCGGGTGCGCAGGTCGGCGAGGCCCCGGACGTGTGAGTACAGACTCGCGTCCTTCACGCCGAAGCGGCGGGCCAGCGCGGACAGGGTGACGTTCTCGAAGCCCGCCTCGTCGGCGAGTTCGGCGGCGGCCGTGACGACACGGTCGGCGGTGAGGCCGGCTCGGGCCATGGGAGCCCCTTTCCCTAAGGCCTCTAGGTTACACCCTAGGCAAGCCAGGAAACCGCCCGGGCTGAAGCGTCCGGGTCCGAAGCGGTCCTGCCGCGAGCCGTGCTGAAGCCGTTCTGCAGCAGCCGGACGCACAGTGGTTCCCGGCCTGTTCGGGAACTCTCGGTGCGAGGTGGTGCCGTATGACGTCGACGACGGACGCGAGGCCCGTGCGGCGGGCGCCGCTCTTCCCCCAGGCGGCACCCCTGCCGGAGTCCGGTTACTGCCCGCCCCCCGGGCAGGTGGACGTCTGGCTGGTGCGCGTGTCACCCCGCCAGTGCGCCGAGGCCGAACGGTCGGCGCACCTCCTCGGTCCGGACGTGGTGCGACGTCTGGACCGAGGGGTGCACCCCCGGCTGCGCCCCCGGGTCCTGCTCGCCGAGGTCACCCTCCGGCTGCTGCTCGCCGCGTGCGCCGGACTGCCACCGCAGCAGGTGCGCCCGCTGCGCGAGCGGTGCGCCGAGTGCCGCGTGCGGCACGGCAGGCAACTGCTCCCCGACATGCCGGGGCTGCACTTCTCCACCGACCACACCGGCGAGACCGTCGTCTGCGCCCTGGCCGCCGCCCCCGTCGGCATCGCCGCGGAGGAACGCGAGCCGTGGGACGCCGGACTGCTCGACGCCGACGCCCTGGCGCCCCAGTTGCACCCCGCCGAACGGCTCGCCATCGCCGTCCAGCCGCCCCGCCGTCGCGGCGCCGCCCTGCTCAACTGCTGGACCCGCAAGGAGGCTTACCTGCGCGGCTGCCACAACGGCCTGGAGGCCGACCGCGGCACCATCTGCGTGGGCCCCGGACCGGGCTACGGCACCCCGCTCGCCCGGGTCGACCGCTGGGCGCTGCTGCCCGTGCCCGCCGGAGCCGGTGTGTCCGCCGCCGTGGCCCTGCGCCAGGCCGGTGAACTGCCGCCTCGCGTCCGGACCTTCGGCGCCGATCTGACCGCGTGGCGGCACTCCGCACAGCGACGGCCCGGCGAACCTTCCCGTCTTCCCCACGAGTTGGAGAAGGGCAACTAGGCCGTCGGCAAACGTTTGTTCAAGTGGCAAGTGCCCCCGGCTTCCCTCGTCGCACTGAGGTTACGATCACGCGCGGACCGTGACACGCGGGTCGACTGGATCCACGGGGGGTGCCAGAGCGTGTCGGTCCCGGCACGCCTCGACGTACAGTGCCGTGCGTCCAGGCGCAGGACGGCTCGATGTCCCCCCGTCGTCGAGTGCTGCCGGTCGATGCAGGCCCTCGGGACCTGGAGACGGAGAACATGACGCAATCGGGGGAGCAGGACCCAGCGGTGTTCCGCGTGCTGGGTCCGCTG
Source organism: Streptomyces sp. NPDC030820 (assembly GCF_055572075.1). NCBI lineage: Bacteria > Bacillati > Actinomycetota > Actinomycetes > Kitasatosporales > Streptomycetaceae > Streptomyces > Streptomyces sp. NPDC030820. The sequence continues at coordinate 189,424 of NZ_JBVIEB010000014.1, read as the reverse complement.
GAAGTGCATGTCGGTGACCGGCCCGTGGAACTGGGCGGCCTCAGACAGCAGCGGCTGCTGGCCACCCTGCTGCTGGAACCGAACCGGGTCGTGCCCGCCTCGCACCTCGCCGAGGCCGTCTGGGAGGAGGACCCGCCCGCCACCGCCGCCCAGCAGATCCGCAAGACCGTCGCCGAACTGCGCCGCCGCATACCCGGCGGCGCGGAACTCATCCGCACCGAGGGCGTCGGCTACCGCACGACCGTCGGCGACGACCAGCTGGACTCGCTGCGCTTCCGTGCCCTGCTGCGGCAGGCTCGCGACGGCCGCGGCAGGGACAGCGCGGGCACCGCCGCACTCCTGGAGGAGGCGCTCGGCCTGTGGCGCGGCCCCGCCCTCGACGGGCTCGGCGGACTCGTCGTACAGAGCGCCGCCACCGCCCTGGACGACCAGCGGACGACCGCCGCCGAGCAGCTGTACGCCATCCGGCTCGACCAGGGCGCCGGCTCCGAACTCGTCCCCGACCTCAGGCGGTTCGTGTCCGCCCACCCCCTGAACGAGCGACTGCGCGGCCAGTTGATGCTCGCGCTGTACCGCTCGGCCCGGCAGGCCGAGGCACTGGAGACCTACGCCGACATCCGCCGCCGGCTCGCCGACGAACTCGGCGTGGACCCCTCCGGCGAACTCAGCGGCCTCTACGAGGACATCCTGCGCAACAGCCCCGCCCTGGGCCTGCGTTCCTCGCTGTCCGAACAGGCCCGCGCCGACGCCTTCCGGCCCGCGCCCGTACCCGTGGGCGGGCCGCCGAACTCCCTGCCGTACGACCTGCCCGGCTTCACCGGACGCCAGGAGGAGCTGCGGCTGCTGGAGAAGTGGACCCAGGGCCAGAGCGGCGAACACCTGAAGATCGTCTCGCTGGAGGGGATGGGCGGCAGCGGCAAGACCGCGCTCGCCGTGCACTTCGCCCACCGCGTCCGCGACCGCTACCCCGACGGCCAGCTCTACATCGACCTGGCCGGCTTCTCGCCCGGACGCGAACCCCTCGCCTCCGGAAGGGCGCTGGAAGTACTGCTGCGCACCCTCGGCATCCCCGGCGAGCGCATCCCCGAGGACCCGCTGAGCCGGATAGCGCTGTGGCGGGTCACCACCGCCGGCCTGCGGCTCCTCGTCGTCCTCGACAACGCCGCCGACGCCGCCCAGGTCAGGCCCCTGCTGCCGTCCTCCGCCGACTCCCTCGTCCTGGTGACCAGCCGCAGCCGGCTCGCCGGACTCGACGGGGTCGCCGCCCTCGCCGTCGGCGAACTCACCCCCGAGGACTGCCGGGCGCTGCTCGTCCACACCCTGGGCGCCGAACGCCTCGCCACCGACCCGGCCGCCACCGAGGCACTGATCGGCCTGTGCGGGCGGCTGCCGCTCGCCCTGCGCATCGCCGCCGGACGGTTCGCCGACCGGCCCCGCTGGACCCTGTGCCATCTCGTGCGCCGACTGCGCAACCAGGAGCGCACCCTCGCCGAACTCAGCCAGGGCGACCGCAGCGTGGAGTCCAGCATCCGGCTGTCGTACGACGCCATGCAGCCCGAACGCAGGCGCGTCTTCCGGCTGCTCGGGCTCTTCCCCGGCGACGGCCTCGACGTCGCCGCGGCCGCCGCCCTCCTCGGCACCGACCACTACACCGCCGAGGAGCACCTGGAGGCGCTGGTCGACGTGAACCTGCTCGAACAGCGCACCGACGAACGGTACGGCTTCCACGACCTGGTCCGCAGCTTCGTCCGCGCCCTGCCCGACGAGACCACCCACGCCGAGGACCACCACGCCCGCCGGCGGCTCCTGAAGCACTACGGCGAGCGGGTGCGCGCCGCCCAGCGGGTCCTGTACCGGAGACAGGACGAGCGGGCCGGTGACGGTGACGACAACGACGCCGGGGACGACGGCGGCACCGGGTTCAGCGGATCCGCGCAGGCCGTCGACTGGTTCAACCGAGAGCGCGGCAACCTCGTGGCGCTGCTCCGACTGGCCCGCGACACCGGCCTGCCCCGGGAGGGACTGCCCCTCGTCCGGCCGCTCGGCGCGTACCTCGCGGTGAACGGCAATCTGCACGACCACCTGGACGTCGCCGAGACCGGGGTGGCCCTCGCCCGTGCGCTGGGTGAGACCGGGCCACTGCTGGACATTCGGACCGAGCTGTGCATCGCGCTGTGGGGGCTGAGCCGCTACCAGGAAGGCATCGCGGCCTTCCGGCAGAACAGGGAACTGGCCCGGAGCGTGGGCGACACCGAGACCGAGGCGATCTGCCTGCGCGGCATCGGTGTCATCCTCGGCGAGCTGGGCGAGTACCAGCAGGGGCTGGAACTGCTGGAACGCGCCGCGGAGATGCACCAGGTGCTCGGCGATCCGCGCCGGGTCGGCATCGCTCTGTTCAACATCAGCTGGACGAGCGGGGTCCTCGGCGACTACGAGCGGGCCGCTCGCTGCGCGGACGAGGCCGTCGCCCTGATCCGCGCCGCCGGGGACGAGGTCCTTGAGGTGGACGCGCTGCTCAACGTGGCCCACGCGCAGGCCGGTCTCGGCCGGCTGGAGGTGGGCCTCACGGCGCTGGCCCGGGCCGAGCACCTCGTCGCCCGGCACCGCACCCGGCCCCGGCTGGCCCGGCTGGCCGCCCGCTCGGCCGAACTCCTCGCCCTCGCGGGCCGCCACCGGGAGGCCCGCGAACACGCCAACCGGGCGCTGCGGCTCAATCGCATGGAGAGCTCGCCGTTCCTCTCCTCGCGCGTGCACACCGCCGCCGGGCTGGTGTACCGCGCGGGCGGCGATTTCGCGCACGCGCTCGACCACTTCCAGAAGGCGTACACCCTGGCCTCCGGCATCGGCCGGCGGCTGGGCGAGGCGCTCGCCCTGCAGGGCATGGCCGACGCGCACGAGGCCCTCGGCGACACCTGCCGCGCCCGCACCGACCGGGAACTGGCCCGGGCGCACTTCGAGGCGATGGGCGTACCGCGGGGGTTGCTGAGGACCTGCTGAGGCTGTGCTGACGGCCTGTAAGGACGGTTCCGGCCGCGGGCCGGTGCACGGCTGACGTGTCGTGCGGCGCCCGGGCCGCCGTACGGTGGTGCGCCGGGCGCCGACGCCGCGGTCAGCCGAGGACGAGCGACGGTGCGCCGGCCGGTGTCCTGTTGCCCACCTCCGGGTCGGCGACCACACTGTGCCCAGCCGGGGAGTGCCCGTGGGCGGTGGCGGCGAACGGCAGCAGGGCAGCGACGGCCACCAGGGCGATGACGGCACGCTTGAACACGGATCCTCCTAGGGACGGGACAGGGCGGGCACACGGCTGACGTACGGCCGGCGTACGAGGCCGGCGCGGAGCCGGCAGGGGCCGGCACACGGGTGGAACCCGTGCTGGGCCGGACATCCGGTCCGGCGACGGCCGGGTCCGGCTCGCTGCCTCCACCCTCGCCCCGCCCTGTTCCGAAGGAGTACCGGGAACGCTCCGCCGCCCTTCCCGGCGCGGGATCGGGAACGGAACGGGCCTGGCCCACACTGCCGGTATGCACGCAGACCCCGTCATCACCCGCGAACCCGAGCCGCTGCACCACCTCGTGCACCGGCCCGGCCCCGCCCTGGGCGCGCCCGCCGCGGCCGGGCCGGTGCGCCAGGAGTTCGGTCTCGCCACCGTGCTGCCCCAGCCCGCGCCCCCGTTCGCCGAGGGCACCGGTCCCTGCCACGACCCCTGCGTCCCCGTCGAGATCCTGCGCAAGATGGCCCTCTTCGTCGCCCACCAGCACTTCGACGTGCCGGCCCGCCGCGAGACCGCCTTCGCCGAGGCCGCCCTCGCCCTCGACCCCGCCGACGCCTGGCGGCGCGGTGCCCTGCCCGCCCAGCTCGACCTGGACCTGACCGTCGACCCCGTCGACGTCGTGGGCGGGGTGCCCCGCGGACTGCTGTGCCGCGCCGGACTGCGCGTGGACGACGTCCCGTGCGGTACCGCGAGCGCCCGGCTGGTGTTCCTCACCCCGGGCGTGTACCGCCTGCACCGCACCCAGGGACGGGACAGGGCACTGGACGGGCTCGAAGCAGCCGGATCATCACCTGGTGCGGACGGGCCGGGTTCGCCGGTCGGAGCGGCCGACGTGGCCCGCACCGACCCCCGCGACGTGCTGCTGACCGGCGTCCGCCACACCGCGGACACCCTGACCGCACACGTCCGCCCGCACCCCGGCCGCCTCCTGCGCCACATCAACGGCGTCGGTGACCACATCCCCTCCCTGGTGCTGATGGAGGCCACCCAGCAGGCCGCCGTCCTCTTCGCCCAGCGCGAGCGGTCCCTGACCGCCGGCTCGTGCGTGCTGACGCAGTGGCAGGCCCGCTTCCAGGGATTCGCCGAACCCGACCTGCCCCTGCGGCTCGATCTGCGCGCCCGTGCCCCGTACCGCACACCGGACGGACCGCCCGAGCTCCGCGTCGACGTGCAGCTCACCCAGCACACCCACCAGGTGGGGGTCGTCCGGATGACCGTCGTCCAGGACGTCTGAGACGTCCGGACATCGGGAGAACACACGGGAGAAGTCAAGAGGAGAACGAGGAGACACGGGGGACATGAACCGCTACCGCCTGCTGGGGCCGCTGGAGGCCGAACCGGCCACTCCGACGGCCGGAAAGGTCCGCACGGTGCTCGCCACCCTGCTGCTGCGCGCCCGTGAGGTCGTGCCCAGCAGCACCCTGATCGACGAGGTGTGGCCGGACGGTCCGCCCCGCTCGGCGCCCGGTGTGCTCCAGGTGTACGTCTCCCAGCTGCGCACCGTGCTCCAGCCACCGGGCCCCGGCTCGGCCGCCCGGCTGCTGGTTCACGTGCCGCCCGGCTACCGCCTGGACAGCGCACCCGGCGACACCGACCTGGAGGTCTTCGCCCGGCTGGCCGGGCAGGGCCAGCAGGCATACGACGAAGAGGACTTCGCGACCGCCGCACGGCAGCTCGGCCGGGCGCTGGCGCTGTGGCGGGGCCCCGCCTTCTCCGGGGTGCCACAGGGACCGCTGCTGTCCGCGGCGGCCGTCCGGCTGGAGGAACAGCGGCTCACCGCGCTGGAACGCCGGATAGCCGCCGAACTCCGGCTCGGCCGGCACGCCGCGCTCGTCGGCGAACTCCTCGGGCTCACCACGGAACACCCCTACCGCGAGGTCTTCCACGCCCATCTGATGGTCGCCCTCTACCGCTGCGGGCGGCAGGGCGAGGCGTTGCACCGGTACGACAGGCTGCGCCGCATGCTCGCCGACGAGCTCGGCACGGACCCCGGCCCCGGGCTGCGCCGGCTGCACCAGCGGATCCTGCGGTCCGACCCGGCCCTGCTCACCGCCCCGGCGGCGGACCGCGACACGGGCGCCCGGTCCCGACTGCCGGAGCGCGTACGGCAGTTCATCGGCCGGGAGCGGCTGCTGACCGAGGCCGGTGCCCTGCTCACCGGTGGTGGCCCCGCCGGTCCGGCCGTCGTCCTGCTCGCCGGGACGGCCGGCGTGGGGAAGACCGCCGTCGCCCTCGAACTCGCCCACCGGCACGGTGGCGCGTTCCCCGGCGGCGCGGTGTTCGCGGCGGTCGCGGCGGAGGAGGACCGGAGCGGCCGCGCCCTGCGCGCGATCCTGCGCGCGCTCGCACCCGACGCGGCCGACGGCGCGGACGCGGACATACGGCACCGGGTCGCCGAGGCGCTGCGGGAGCCGCGCCGCCTCCTGGTCCTGGACGGCCTCGACGGCCCCGACGCGGAAACGGAACTCACCGCCGTCACCGCGCTCCTCCCCGCCGGCACCCTCTTGGTGACCACCCGCCACCCGCTCACCGGCCCCGACGGAACCCGCCACCTGCCGGTGGAGCCCCTCCGCCAGGGGGAGGCGGAACGCCTGCTGCGGGCGGTGATCGGGGCGGGCGCGGAGGAGGACGCCTCAGTCGGGGCCGGTCACGGTGAGGGCACGGGGGGCTCGGGTCAGACCGGGGCGGGTTCTGACGACGCCTCGGGGTACGTCTGGTTCGGTTCCGTATCCGGCACGGCCCCGGGCGGGCTCGGTCCCGGCACCGTGGAGCCCGGAGCCGGTGCCGAGCCCGCGGGGAGCGGGGCCGAGAGCGGAGCCGGAGCCGACGGGGTCGGTGACGACGAGGCCGTGCGGGATGTCGTAGGGGCCTGTGGCGGGTTGCCGGCGGCCGTGCGGGCCGCCGGGATGCGGCTGGCCGAACGGCCGCACTGGTCCCTGCGGACCCTCGCCGACGCGCTCACGGACCCCGGAGCCCTGCTCGACCTGCCCACCCGGGATGCGGAGGGCCCCGACCTCCGGGCCCGGCTGCTCGGCGCCTGCCGGCCGCTGTCGGCACCCGCCCGCCGGGCCTTCCGGCTCAGCGCGCTCGCCCCACGCGAGGGCTTCCCGCTGTGGACCCTGGCCGCGCTGCTCGGCGCCGACCCCACCCAGGCCGCGGGCGTGGCCGCCGAACTCACCGCCGTCCACCTGCTGCTGCCCCGGCGGCAGGGCGGCGGGGCCGAGCCGTGGTACGACTGTCATCCGCCGGTCCGCGCCCTGGCCCTGGACCTGCTGCACACCGAGGAGCCGGCGGAGAGCCGCAGGGCAGCCGTACGACGGCTGGCCGGCGCCTGCGCCGCGATCGCCCACTACGCCGACCGCCTGCTCGCCCCGGGCCGCGGGCCGGCGAAGGAGCCGGAGGCCGAGGCGATGCCCGGCTGGCTGGACCCCGCCCGGATCGTCGCCGGCGACCCGGCCGCCTGGTTCGGCACGGCGCTGCCCGGCCTGACCACCGCCGCCGGACACGCCCATGCCGCCCGCCTGTGGCCGCAGGTCTGGCGGCTGGCGGACGCGGCGAGCGGCTACCTGGAGGCGGGCGGGCACTGGGACACCTGGGCGCAGCTGCTGCGGGCGGCCCGGGACGCCGGACGCCGGGCCCGCCGCCCCGACGTGCTCGCCGGGGTCGAGCGCTCGCTCGGCGATCTGGCCTGGCAGCGCCGCCGTATCGAGGAAGCCGCCGCGCACTACCGGCAGGCCCTGGCGTACGCGGACCTCGCCGCCGGCGGTGCCGAGGCCGGCCGGGCCCTGGTGGGACTCGCCGACAGCGCGCTGAGCGCGGGGGACCCGGCCGGGGCCGAGGCGCTGTACCGGCAGGCACTGGAGCCCGCCCGGCCGGACGGGACCGCCGCGGGCGACGAGCGGTGCCGTACCGACGCGCTGCGCGGGCTCGCCCTGGCCGAACTGGCGGCCGGGCGGCTGCCGGAGGCGCTGCAGGGGTTCACCCGCTTCACGGAGGCGGCCGAACGGCTCGGCGACACCCGCTGGCTCGACTACGGCCACCGCACCACCCGCCGCATCCTGCGTGACCTCACCGCCGCCGAGCACTCCGGGTCCCCCGGCGAGCCGCCGGCCCTGGAGGTCCGCCCCGGGGTCTGGCTCATACGGGAGCCGGTGCCGGGATGACGGCAGGTCAGGCCACCGGCCCACCACGGAAACTCCGCGAGCGGACGCGCGCTCCGCACAGGCGCGGGCGCCACCGCACCGCCCGCCGCATCCTGCGTGACCTCACCGCCCGAGCACTCCGGGCCCACCACGGAAACTCCGCGAGGGGCGCGCCCCGCACAGGCGCGGGGAACCGTGCGGGCGACCACAGTGCATCCGCACCCGGCGCAGCACCGAAGCCCTCACTCACCTGCCGCGATGAAGCCACTCTGAAGCACCCCCCGGCAGCGTGTCCGATCGGTCGCCCGTCCGTGCGGCGGGCGCCGTGCCGCATCGCGGTGGCCCGCCCCCACAGGACAGCGAACCGAGACACCGGGACCACGAAGGTGACCTGAAGATGACCACCGACACCACCACGCTCCCCGCCCCGGACCCCCGCCCAGGCGCCGACCTGTTCGCGCAGGCGCCCTGCCGCGGGCTGGACCCGGAGCTGTTCTTCCCCGTAGGCGAGGGTTTCGCCGCCGCGCAGCAGGTGCGCCGCGCCAAGGCGGTCTGCGCCGGCTGCCCGGTGCGCCGCGCCTGTCTGCGCGAGGCCCTGCGGGTCGGGGACACCGAGGGAATCTGGGCGGGCCTGACCGCGGCCGAACGCCGCGAACTGCATCAACTGGCCCGCGCCCAGACCCCGTTGTCCCGCGTCACCCGCGCGGCGCTGGAGCTGCTCGCCGGCCGCCCGGCCCGGATGCGCAACGCGGAGAAGCCCGCCGTCGCGCTCGCCCTGGTCGGCCACGGCTGGAGCGAGGAGCGCGCCGCCGGCGCGGTCGGTGTCAGCCCGCATGTGGTGCGGCAGGCCCGCGAGACGGTCCGGCAGCTGAGCCGGACGCTCGATGCCGCATGACCGGCACCGCTCCGGCGCCCCGGCGCGTCTCGGAACTGCGCACCCGCCACCGCGTGATCCACGGCCACCGCATCGCCTTCCGCATGGCCGGCCGGGGCCCGGCGGTGCTGCTCATCCACGGCATCGGCGACACCTCCGACACCTGGGCCGACATCCTGCCCGGGCTGGCCCGCGACCACCGGATCATCGCCCCCGACCTCACCGGGCACGGCGCCTCGGACAAACCCCGCGCCGACTACTCGGTGGCCGGATTCGCCAACAGCATGCGCGACCTGCTCACCGTCCTCGGCATCGAACGGGTCACCCTGGTCGGCCACTCCCTCGGCGGCGGCGTCGCCATGCAGTTCGCCTACCAGTTCCCCGAGCGCTGCGAGCGCCTGGTCCTCGTCGGCACCGGCGGAGTCGGCCGCCAGGTCACCCCGCTGCTGCGCGCCGCCACCGTACCCGGCGCAGAACTCGCCCTGGCCGCACTGCAGTTGCCCGGCATGCGAATCCCACTCGGGCTGCTGGTACGGCTCGCCCGGCTGGTCGGCGGCGGACTCGCCCTGGACGCGCCCGAACTGCTGCGGGTCGTCGAGGCGCTGCCCGACGGCCCGTCCCGGCAGGCCTTCGTCCGCACCCTGCGCTCGGTGGTGGACTGGCGCGGCCAGGTCGGCACCCTGATGGACCGCTGCTACCTGGCCCGCGGCATGCCGACGATGCTGGTGTGGGGGCGGCACGACGAGGTGGTGCCGGCGATCCACGCGGGCCTCGCCCACATGGCCATGCCCGGCAGCAGGCTGGAGATCTTCGACGGCGCCGGGCACTTCCCGTTCCGCCACGACCCGCAGCGCTTCCTCGCCCTGCTGAAGGACTTCATCGCGCACACCGAACCGGCCCGGTACAGCGCCGAGGAGTGGCGCACCATGCTCCGCGCCCGCCGCCCGCACCCACGCAGCACGACCGTCACACCACCGGCCCTCCCGCACGCCGTATGACACACCGGCCGTACGGACGGCCCGCCCCCGGCCGCGTGAAGCGGCCCTGAAGCCGTCCGGCGCAGCATCGACGCAGATCCAGGGGCAGCCCGCAGGCCCCGAGACATCCACGAGGGGAACAACCGTGCCCGCCTTCACCAACTTCACCGACCTGGTCCTCGACCGGTGCCGGCAGCGCCCCGACCGGGACGCGTACGTGTTCCTGTACGACGACGGCGCCGACGTCCGGCCCGAGCACCTCACCTACCGCGAACTCGACGCCGAGGCACGGCGGTTGGCGTCCTGGCTGCAGGGCCGCGGCCTGCAGGGCGAGCGGGTGCTCATGCTCTACGACCACGGGCTCGCCTTCACCAAGGCCTTCACCGGCTGCCTCTACGCCGGTGCCGTCGCCGTGCCCTCCCCGCTGCCCGGCGGGCACGGCCAGGCCTTCTCCCGGGTCACCGGCATCGTCCGGGACGCCGGGGTGCGCACCGTGCTCACCGACCGGGCCAGCGCCGAGGAGGTCACCGACTGGCTGGAGAGCGAGGGCCTCGGCGAGGTCGAGTGCCTGGTGACGGACGAGCCCGGCTACGGCGACCCGGACGCCTGGCGGGCCCCGGAGATCGAACCGGACGACCTCGCCTTCCTGCAGTACACCTCCGGCTCCACCAGCGAGCCCAAGGGTGTGATGGTCTCCCACCGCAACCTGCTCGCCAACGAGGAGGTGCTCGCCGTGGTGCTGGGCACCGACAGCGAGGACCGGCTCGGCTCCTGGCTGCCGTACTTCCACGACATGGGCCTGATCGGGTTCATCCTGCACGCCCAGTACCTGGGCACCACCCTGGTCCAGATGGCCCCCGTCTCCTTCCTCAAGCGTCCCATGCGCTGGCTGGAGATGATCAGCCGCTACCGGATCACCGTCTGCGGCGGCCCCAACTTCGCCTACGACCTGTGCACCCGCCGCATCACCGACGAGCAGCTCGCCACCCTGGACCTGTCCTCCTGGAAGGCCGCGGTCAACGGCGCGGAGCCGATACGCGCCTCGTCCATACGGGAGTTCGCCGAGCGGTTCGCCCCGGCGGGCTTCCGCGCGGAGGCCAGCCACCCCGGTTACGGCATGGCCGAGGCCACGCTCGGCGTCACCGGCTCCGAGATCGGTGTCGCCCCGCGCGTGCGGTCGGCGTCCGCCGAGCGGCTGGAGCGCGACGAACTGGCCGACGCCGCACCGGGCGAGACCAGCCGTACGGTGGTCAGCTGCGGCCGGCCCTACGGCTTCGACCTGCGCATCGTGCACCCCGAGACCCGCGAGGTGCTGCCCGAGGGCCGGGTCGGCGAGATCTGGCTGCGCGGCGAGAGCGTGGCCCGCGGCTACTGGCGCCGCGAGGAGGTCAACAAGGAGATCTTCGGCGCGCTCACCAGCGACGGCGAAGGACCGTTCCTGCGCACCGGTGACCTCGGGGTGCTCGACGACGGCGAGCTGTACGTCACCGGGCGGCGCAAGGAACTGCTCATCTTCCAGGGCCGCAACGTCTACCCGCAGGACATCGAACAGGCCGTCCAGGCGCTGCTGCCCGCCCTCGCCACCGGCCCCGGCTCGGTGTTCACCGTGGAGGCCGACGGCCGGGACGTCGCGGTGGTGCTCCAGGAGGTACGGCCGCGCGACGTGGCCGGCACCGACCTGGAGGCGCTGGTGCAGACCGTCCAGTGGGGCGTGTCGCGGGAGTTCGACGTGCCCGTCGGCGGCGTCCTGCTGGTGCGGCCCGGCACCATCCGCAAGACCACCAGCGGAAAGATCCAGCGCGCCCTGATGAAGCAGTTGTTCCTCAAGGGCGAGATCACGGCGGTGCAGGAGGTGCTCACTCCGGAGGTGGCCCGCCTGATCGGCCGTGAACTGCCCGCGGCGGTCGCCTAGCCGCATAACGGTACAGCCCCGCGCCCCTTCGGGGCGCGCCCCCCAGAACCGAGAGAAGGACGAACCCGATGGACACGGTGCGGAACACCCCGGTGCGGCCCGCCCCGGCCCCGCCGGTCTCCCGGCCCGGCTCCCGGCCCCACCCCGGCGAACTCGCCGTACGGGAGCGGATCCGGCGGATCGAGGAGGCCTTCGGCGACCCCTGGGATCCGCACAACCCCACCGGGCACGCGGCGCTGCTGGAGGCCGACGCCCGGCGGGCCGTGCCCTGGCCGGGGCTGCGTGCGCTGGAGCGGGCGGAGCTGACCGCCGACCTGGTGCCGGACCGGCTCGGCGGCCGGCTCGCCCGGGCCGACGGCTTCGCCCGCATCCTGCGCCATGTCTTCCGCCGGGACGCCTCCCTCGGGATCGGGCACGGCCTCATGTCGTACATGGCCGCCGCCCATGTGTGGACCGCGGGCGACGCCGCGCAGCAGCGGCGCACCGCCCGACTGCTCCTGGACGGCGGCTGGATGACCAACGCCTACCACGAAGTCGCGCACAGCAACGACCTGTTGCGGGAGGAGTACCGGGCCCGCCCGGTCCCCGGCGGCTACCGGCTCTCCGGCCGCAAGCACGCCGTCTTCAACGGCGCCCGCGCCGACGCCCTCACCCTGGTCTGCCGCACCGCCGACGGACCCGGCACCCGCAACTACTCGCTGCTGCTGGTCACCCGCGCCGGCCTCGACCCGGACCGGGCCCGGGAGCTGCCCCGGCAGCACACCCACGGCGTCCGCTCCTGCCATGTCGCCGGCCTCGACCTGCGCGACTGCCCCGTCGACGACGGCTGCCTGATCGGCACGGAGGGCGACGGCGTCCGGCTCACCCTGCGCTCCTTCCAGGCCGTGCGCGGGGTCGCCGCCTCGGCGCTGATCGGCGTCGCGGACACCGCGCTGCGCACCGCCGTACGGCATGCCCTGCGCGAGGCGCCCGGCGAGCGCCCGCGGTCGGTGCTGGCCGGCGCCTTCGCCGACCTGCTGCTGTGCGACGCGCTGGCCCTGGCCGCCACCCGCGCGCTGCATCTGCTGCCGGAGGAGACCAGCGTGCTGGCGGCCTGTGCCAAGTACCTGGTGCCCCGGGTGCTCGACCAGGCCCTGCACGACCTGTCCAGCGTGCTCGGCGCCCGCCGCTTCGAGCGCACCGGCGAGGCCGGCTTCTTCCAGAAGGCCGTCCGCGACCTGCCCGTGGTGGGTCTCGGCCATGCCGGCACCGCCGCCTGCCAGGCCATCGTCGTCCCGCAGCTGCGGCAGCTGGCGAGCCGGTCCTGGCTGCGGGACGAATGCGCGCCCGCAGCGCTGTTCCGGCCCGGCGCCGACCTGCCTGCGCCGGCCGCGGCCGACCTGCTCAGCCTGACCGCGCCCCGGGAGACCGTCAGCGGCTGGCTCACCCGGGCCGGCGGGGCCGAACTCCGTCCGGCCGGCGAGGTGTTGCTCGCCGAGTTCCGCGCGCTCGGCGAGGCCTGCCGGACCCTCGACGCCAAGGCCCCGCGGGGCGGTCCGGCCCTGGCCGACCGGTACGCGCTGCTGCTCGCCGCCGCCGCGGTCGTCGCCGTGCACACCGAGAGCGCGGACCCGTTCCTCGCCGACCCCGCCTGGGCGCGGGCCGCGCTCACCCGCATCGCCCACCGGCTCGGCCACAGCGTCCCCGGCCCGGCCGAACCCTGGGCGCAGCCGCTCGGCGACGAACTGCTGCGGCGCGGCGCCGAACAGCGCACCTTCGACCTCTACGCGACCCCCGTGCCCGGCTGATCTGCGCACCACCGTTTCCCCGAGGAGCCTCTTCCATGATTCCTGCCACCACCGACCCGACCGTCGCCCGTCTGCGCGAGTGGCTCACCGAGCGCATGGCGGTCTATCTGCGCCAGAGCCCGGCCGACATCGGCCCGCAGGTGCCGCTGGCCACCTACGGCCTGGACTCCGTCATCGCGCTCAGCCTGTGCGGCGATGTCGAGGACGAGTTCGGCATCGTCCTCGATCCGACCGTCGCCTGGGACTACCCGACCATCGAGGAACTCGCCGACCACCTCGCCGGGCTGGTGCCCGCGGATCTGCCGGGGAGTGCCGCTCGATGAACGCCGTCGCCATCGTCGGTCTCGACTGCCGCTTTCCCGGCGCCCCCGACCCGGCCGCCTTCTGGGACCTGCTGATGCGGGCCGGGGACGGCGGCGGCGAGGTCCCGCCGGACCGCTGGAGCGCCGCCGACTTCCACGACCCCGAGGGCGGGCCGGGCCGTACCAACACCACCCGGGGCGGTTTCCTCACCGACGCCGACGCCTTCGACAACGAGTTCTTCGCGGTCTCGCCCAAGGAGGCCGGCGCGATGGACCCGCAGCAGCGGCTGTTCCTGCAGACCGTCTGGCGGGCCCTGGAGGACGCGGGCCTGCCCCCGCACCAGCTCGCCGACACTGCGACCGGTGTCTACACCGGTGTCATGGCCGGCGAGTGGGGTCAGCTGCACCTGTCGCAGTACGACCATGTCACCGCCCAGAGCGGCCCCGGAAACGGTTACTGCATGATCGCCAACCGGGTGTCGTACCACCTCAACCTCAAGGGCCCCAGCCTCGCGGTGGACACCGCCTGCTCCTCCTCCCTGGTCGCCGTGCACCTCGCGGTCAACGCCCTGCTGTCCGGCGAGGTCGACACCGCGGTCGCCGGCGGGGTCAACCTCCAGCTCACCCCCGCGCTCGGCATCTTCTACACCGCCGCGGGCCTCTCGGCCCCCGACGGCCGCTGCAAGCCGTTCAGCGCCGACGCCGACGGCATCGGCCGCGGTGACGGCGTCGGCGCGGTCGTCCTGCGCCGCCTGGAGGACGCGCTCGCCGACGGACAGCAGATCTACGCCGTCATCCGGGGCACCGCCGTCAACCAGGACGGCCGCAGCAACGGCCTGACCGCGCCCAGCCGCTGGGCCCAGGAGGAGGTCCTCGCCCAGGCGCTGCGCCGGGCCGGTGTCGAGGCCCACCAGGTGGCCTTCGTCGAGGCGCACGGCACCGGCACCGCCCTCGGCGACATGATCGAGTCCAAGGCGCTCGGCCAGATCTACGGACAGGGCCGCACCAAGCCGTGCGCGATCGGCTCGGTCAAGGGCAACATCGGGCACACCGAGGCCGCCGCCGGCATCGCCGGGCTGATCAAGACGGCGCTCGCGCTGCACCACCGGATCGTGCCCGCGAGCCCCTTCGCCGCCCGCGAGAACCGCCGCCTCGACCTCGCGGGTCTCGGCCTGAAACTGCTGAAGTCGCCGCTCAGGCTGCCCTCCGGCACCCAGCTCGCCGGGCTCAGCAGCTTCGGCATGGGCGGCACCAACGCCCATGTCGTGCTGGAGACCTCGCCCGTGCGCGCCCGGCGCCCGCTCGCCGCCGACGGCAAGCCCCGGCCGGTGGTGTTCACGCTGAGCGCCAACAACCCCGACGGGCTGCTGCGCAACATCCGCGCCCAGGCCGAGAACCTCTCCCGCCGCGCCCAGGAACCCCTGGCGCCGCTGGCCTGGAGCAGCAACAAGGTCCGCACGACCCTGCCGTACCGGTTCGCGGTCACCGCCCGCACCACCTCCGAGCTGGTGGACCGGCTCACCGGCGCCGTCCGCGACGCCGAGGAGCTGGCCGCGCTCACCGGCCACCCCGAGGGCCGGCACCAGGTGGCGTTCCTGTTCACCGGGCAGGGCGCGCAGTTCCCCGGCATGACCAAGGCGCTGTACCGGGACTCGGCCGCCTACCGGCGCCACCTGGACGACGCCGACGACGCCCTGCTGCCGCACGTCGGCCGCTCGGTGCGCGACCTGCTGCTCTCCTGTGACGAGGCGATCCACCGCACCGAGAACGCCCAGCCCGCCCTGTTCGCCGTCGAGTACGCCATGGCCCGCACCCTGGGCGGCCTCGGCATCGAGCCGGACGCCGTACTCGGCCACAGCATCGGCGAGTTCGCCGCCGCCGTGACCGCCGGGGCGCTGTCCCTGGACGAGGCGGCCTGGCTGGTCGCGGCTCGCGGCAGCCTCATGCAGCGGCTGCCCGAGGGCGGCGGCATGCTGGCGGTCCGCGCCGCCGCCGAGGACCTGGCCGAACTCGTCGAGCAGGAGCCCGCGGTGGACGTGGCCGTGCTCAACGGCCCCGAGGCCACCGTGCTCTCGGGTGAACTGGAGGCGCTGAAGCGGATCGGGCGCGCGCTGCGCCGGCGCGACATCGGCGCCACCGCGCTGCGCGTCTCGCACGCCTTCCACTCCTCGCTGATGCGGCCCATGCTCGCCGAGTTCAACCGGATCGCCTCCGCCTGCCGGCCCCGCCCGCCGCACCGCCCGTTCTACTCGACCGTGCTCGGCCGGGCCCTGGACGGCGAACCGCTGGACGGCGGCTACTGGACCCGGCACGTCAGCGACCCGGTGCGGTTCGCCGAGGCCGTCACCGAGCTGGTCAAGGACGGGCCCCGGCTGCTGGTGGAGATCGGTCCCAAGCCCGTGCTCACCCCGCTGGTCCGCAAACTGCGGCTCGCCGACGACCTGCTCTGCCTCAACCCGGGCGCCGGGGAGACGGCCGGCGGCCACGAGCTCGCCGAGACCACCGCGGCCCTCTTCCGCGCCGGCCTCGCCCCCCGCTGGGAGGACCTGTACGAGGAGGAGGAACGCCGCTTCCAGCGGCTGCGCCCGTACGAGTTCGCCACCGGCCACCGCTACTGGTTCCGCACCACGGGTGCCGCCGGTCCCGCGATCACCTCCGTCACCTCGGCTCCGGCACCCGCCGCGGACGGCGGCGCGGACGGCCGCCGGGCCGGGACGACGGGGGAGCGGGTCGCCGACGCGGTGCTCGGCGCCATCGCCGAGACCGGCGGCTACGCGGCCGGCGAGATCGCCCTGCGCGCTCGGCTGTACGAGGACCTCGGCTTCGACTCCGTGACGATCATGCAGCTCAAGGCGCGGGTCGAGGCGAGCCTGCCGGAGACGGCCCACCTGTCCGTGCAGGAGCTGCTGCCCCATCTGTCGTCGGTGGGCGCCCTCATCGAGTTCCTGCGCGAGCACGCGGCCGCCACCGCCGCCTGACCCGACCCCCCGACCCTCACCCCTTGCCACCGGAAAGGCAGCCCATGTCCGTGACCGACGATCCGCAGGCGTACATCGCCTCGATCGGCACCGCCCTGCCCGGCGATCCCGTCGACAACCAGGAACTCGCGGGGCGCTTCGGCATCGACCCCGACTGGATCGAGGTGTTCATCGGCACCCGCACCCGGCACTTCGCCGTCGACCTCGACACCGGCACCCCCCGCCAGACCCTCGCCGAACTGGCCGCGCTGGCCGGCCACCGCGCGCTGACCGCCTCCGGTGTGGACCCCGACGACATCGGCTTCCTCGTCATGGGCACCGCCACCCCCGACGCGCTGATGCCCGCCACCGTCAACCTGGTCGCCGACCGGCTCGGCCTGGACCACCTGCCCACCTACCAGCTGCAGTCGGGCTGCGCCGGCGCCGTCCAGGCCCTCGACCTCGGCCGCACCCTGATCACCGGCGGCGGACACAGGGCCGGACTGGTGCTCGGCGGCGACGTGTGCGCCAAACACCTGCCGCTGGACCAGGACTTCAGCCGGATGCCGGCCTCCGAACTGGTCAACTTCGTGCTCTTCGGCGACGGTGCGGGGGCCGCCGTCCTGACCGCCGAACCGGCCGGCGCCCGGCTCGCCCTGCGCCGGGTGCTCAACCTGCTCACCGGCCTGGGCCGGGAACCGGGGCAGACCGTCGAGTGGTTCGGGGTCGCCGACCGCACCTCGGACCGGCAGCCCATCCGCGAGGACTACAAGTCCATCGAGCAGGCCGTGCCGGTGATGGCCTCCGAAACCCTGTGGGAGCTGCTCGACGAGCAGGGCTGGAGCGACTCCGACCTCGACTTCCTGCTGCCGCCCCAGCTGTCCGCGCGGATGACCGAGAAGATCGTCGCGCACATGGACGTGCCCGCCGCGGCCGAGGTGTCCTGCGTCGCCGACACCGGCAACACCAGCAACGCCCTGCCGTTCATGCAGATGGCCCGGCTCCTGGACCGCATCGAGACCGGCCAGAAGGCGATCGGCGTCGCCATCGAGTCCAGCAAGTGGATCAAGTCGGGCTACGCCCTGGAGAAGGTCTGACCACCATGACGGACATCACGGAAACAGCGACAGAAACCGTTTCAGCAATCACTTCGGCAACCGCTTCAGAAACCACTTCCGTAACCGCTTCGGCAACCGCGCCGGACGCCAAGCCGGACACCGCGCTGCTCGACGGCGCCGACGCGCTCGCCGCGATCCGCGGCTGGCACGCCGAAGCCCGGCTGGTGGAGCACTATCCGCAGGTCCTCGGACTGCTGCCGGGCCTGGACGCGGCCGCCCGCGGCTCGGTCGGACAGCTGCTGGCCCGGCTGGACGCCGAGGAGGTGCTGCGTCTGCACCCGCAGACGCCGGCCTTGACCGTGGCGATCACCGGCCACTCCACCCTGGCCGGTCTGGTCGCCCCGCTCACCGCTGAACTCGCCCGGCACGGACTGCTGTTGCGCCACCGCCTGAGCGACTACGACGGCTGGGTGCGCGACCTCGGCGACCCGCAGAGCGAGGTCTACCAGGACGGCACCGACCTGGTGCTGTGCGTGCTGGACGCGGAAACCGTCTTCGACGACCTGCCCGTGCCCTGGCGGGTGGAGGACGCCGAGGCCGCCCTCACCGCCCGGCTGAACCTCCTCGACTCCCTCGCCGGCACCTACGCCGCCCACGGCAGCGGTACCCTCGTCCTCAACACCCTGCCGCTGCTGCCCCGCTTCCCGCGCCAGCTGGTCGACCTGCGCTCGCGCACCCGGCTGTCCATCGCCTGGCGCGAGTTCAACGCCGACCTGCTGCGGCTGGCCGAGGCCCACCCGAACGTCCTCACCGTCGACCTCGACCCGCTGCTCGCCGCGGGCGGCCCCGCCGCCGACCCCCGCCTGAGCAGCTATGCCAAGGCCCGCCTGTCGGACGAGACCCTCGCCGGGTACGCCGTCGAGATCGGCCACCTGGCCCGCGCCCTGACCGGGCGCGCCAAGAAGGTCCTCGTCCTGGACGCCGACGGCACCCTGTGGGACGGCATCCTCGGCGACGACGGCCCCGAGGGCATCGCCGCCGCAGGCAGCTTCCGCGGCGAGGCGTTCGGCGACTTCCAGAAGGTGATCAAACAGCTCGGCGCCCAGGGCGTCCTGCTCGCCGTGTGCAGCAAGAACGACCGCGAGCCGCTGCTGTCGGTGGTCCGCGACCACCCGGACATGGTGCTGCGCGAGGACGACTTCGTGCACATCACCGCCAACTGGCAGCCCAAGGACGGCAATCTGCTCGCCCTCGCCGAACGCCTCAACCTCGGCGCCGACAGCTTCGTCTTCGCCGACGACAACCCCTTCGAGTGCGGCCTGGTCCGGGCCGGCGTCCCCGGCGCCGCCGTGATCGGCCTCGACGACGAGCCCGCCCTGCACATCGACAAACTCCTCGCCGACGGCTGGTTCGACGTGCGGGAACTCACCGACGCCGACCGCGGCCGCGGCGCCCAGTACCGCAGCGACGCCGCCCGCCGCGAACTGCAGGAGGCCTCCGGCTCCGCCGAGGAGTACCTGGCGAACCTCGGCGTCACCGTCACCTTCTCCCCGCCGGCCCCGCTGGAGGTCGCCCGGGTCTCCCAACTGACCCAGCGCACCAACCAGTTCAACCTCACCACCGTACGGCTGCAGCCGGAGCAGGTGCGTGAGCAGCTCGCCGACCCGGGCCGGCTGGTCCTCGCCATCCGCGCTTCCGACCGGTTCGGGGACAACGGCCTGGTCGGCGCCGTCTTCGCCCGCCACGCCGACGACGGACTGCACCTGGACAACATCCTGCTCTCCTGCCGGGTCTTCGCCCGCGGCATCGAACAGGCCTGCCTGGCCCACCTGTTGGAGGCCGCCCGCGCGGCCGGGGTGCCCGCGGTGCACGCCGAGTACCGGCCGACGAAGAAGAACCACCGGATGCGGTCCTTCTACCCGGACCACGGTTTCGCGGCCGTCACCGAGCCCGCCGAACCCGCCGAACCCGCCGGGACCGCCGAGGACGCCGGCGTGCTCCGCTTCCGGCACGACCTGACCACCATCGCCGCCGCGCCCGCCCATGTCGATCTGACCGCCGACCTCTCCGGCGCCTTCCAGTAGGGACTGCACACGCCATGGCCACCCTCACCACCCAGGACGACTACCTGCTCATCCTGCGCGACCTCGTCGGATTCCCCGTCGAGGCCGACGAACTCGACACCCCCTTCGACCGGTTGCGCGGCTGGGACTCCGTGCACCTGCTCAAGCTCGTCACCGCCATCGAACGCGAGACGGCCGTCCGGCTGCCGGTCACCCGGGTCCTGGAGGCCCGCTGCCTCGCGGAGATCTTCGCCCTGGCGGTGGCCGGATGAGCACCGGCGCCGTCCAGCGGTACGTCCCGGAACGCCAGCGCCGGCACACCCTGTACTTCCTGGAGTACGCCTTCGCCCGGCAGCGCTCGGTCCTGATCGACACCGAGATCGACATGAGCGCCGTCGCCGCACACCGGGCCGCCGCCCGGACCGCGGGCCGGCGGATCTCCCTGGTCAGCTATGTGGTGTGGGCCGGCGCCCGCGCGGTCGCCGCCCACCCCGAGGCCAACGCGGCCCTCACCGGCCGGTTCGCCCCGCGCATGGCCCAGTACCAGGGCACCACCGCGAAGGTCGCCCTCGACAAGACCTACCAGGGCCGGCGCGCGGTGTTCTCGGCACTCGTCCAGGACGCCGAGCGCCTGACGCTGGAGCAGATCCAGCAGGTCGTCGACCGGCACCGCGACGCCGACGCCGAACACTTCCCCCAGTTCGCGGGCGTCCGCCGGGTCAACCGGCTGCCCGCACCGGTCGGCCGGCTGCTGTTCCGCCGGCTGCTCAGTCGCCCGGAGGCCCGCCGCCGCGTCCTCGGCACCTTCTCGGTCAGCTGCCTCGGCCACCGGCCCGTCGACGCCTTCGCCGGCGCCGGCGGCACCGCCGTCACCCTCAACATGGGCCGGATGAGCGAGCGTCCCTGGGTCCAGGACGGGCGGCTGACCGTCGCCCCGGTCATGCGGCTGAACCTCACCTTCGACCACCGGGTGATCGACGGCGCGCTCGCCGCCGACCTCCTGGCAGACATCAAAGCCAGTCTGGAGGGCTTTCATGCCGGCACCTCCGCCGACCATTCCGCGGCCGGTACGGATCGGCTCCCCCCGGTCCTGGAAGGTCGTCCATGACGACCTCGCCCGGCTGGGCACGGCCGTGCTGTACGCGCCGGCCGGCGAATGGCGGCGGGACGAGCGGGACGAGGCGGGGCTGCGCCGGCTGCTCGGCCGCGACTGGGACCGCTATCAGTCCTTCGGCCACCCCGGGCTGCGCCGCCAGTTCGCCGCCTCCCGCGCCCTGCTGAAACAGGCCGCGGCGGTGGCCCTGCGGCTGGCCCCGGAGGACATCGAACTCGCCTACGGCCCCTCGGGGCGGCCGTATCTGCGCGGCTTCGACCAGATCGACCTCAGCCTCAGCCACACCGACGACATCCTGCTCGTCGGCATGACCACCCGCGGCCTGATCGGCGTGGACGTGGAGCGCTCCGACCGGCCCCTGTACGGCCCCGGCCTGGGCCGGCAGATCTGCACCCCGCACGAGCTGAAACAGCTGTCCCGGCTGCCCGAGCAGCGGCGCAACGCCGAACTGGTCCGGCTGTGGACCCTGAAGGAGGCGTACAGCAAGGCCATCGGACAGGGCATGCGGTTCCGCTTCACCCAGTTCGGCTTCGCCACCGACCCGGCCGACGGCCGGGTGCTGCGCCCGGACGGCCGGCGCGGCGGCGAGGAGTGGACCCTGCGCACCTACGCGCTGCCCGAGGGCTACTGCGCGAGCGCGGTGGTGGAGAACGCCGGCTTCGGCCGGCTCGACGACCCGGCCGCGGCCACCATGCTCGACCGCGACCTGGTCGTCGCCCTGACCAGCGCCCTCGCCGACCAGCCGGACCCCGCCGAGCCCCGCGACGAGCACCCTGCCGACGACCCCGCCAAGGAGACACCCCGATGACCCACGACCCGCATGCCCGGCACGACCTGGCAGAGCTGAAGAACTTCGTGCTGCTGCACGCCCGCGCCCTCGGCCTGGACGCCGAGGAGGCGGCCCTGGTGCGCGACCGCATCGACCGCGACGACGGCAGCGGCCGGCCCGGCAGCTGGGCGGGCGAGTGGACGGCCGCCGCCGAGACCCGCGAACACGCCGGTGATCTGCCCGGCGCCGTCGCCCGCTACATCCTCGCGAGCTTTCCCTACCCCGACAGCCTCGCCCGGCACCGGGCCCGCACCCGCGGCCAGGAGGTCTTCGACCGCTGGCGCTCCGCCCTGCCCGGCGTCGGCCGCCTCGACGTACGCACCCCGGCCGGCACCGTCCGCTGCTACACCGCCGGCCTGGACGCCGACCCGGCCCGCCCGGTGGTCGTGGTCACCGGCGGCATCGTGAGCGTCAAGGAACAGTGGTCGCCGTTCCTGCTCCTCGCCGAACAGGCCCATCTCGCCGTCGTCGTCGCCGAGATGCCCGGCGTCGGCGAGAACACCATGCCCTACCGCCGCGACAGCCACCAGCTGTACGGCGCCGTCCTCGACGCGCTCGACGGCCGCGCCGACACCTCCCACGCCGTCCTGGTCGCGCTCAGCTTCAGCGGGCACCTGGCGCTGCGGCACGCCGCCCAGAACCCGCGCATCCGCGGCATCGTCACCGTCGGCGCCCCCGTCGCCGCGTTCTTCACCGACCCCGCCTGGTGGCCGCGCATCCCCGCGCTCACCCTGGACACCCTGGCCCGGCTCACCGGCGTACGCCGGCCCGGACTGCGCGAGCACCTGACCGAATGGGCGCTCGCCGAGGACGAACTGCGCGCCCTGGACATCCCCGTGACCTATGTGCGCAGCCTGCGCGACGAGATCATCCCCGGCGCGGACGCCGAGCTGCTCGCCCGGCACGTGCCCGAGCTGGAACTGATCGAGTACGACGACGTGCACGGCTCACCGGGCCACGTCGACGAGGTCCGCGCCGCCCTCGCCCAGGCCGTACTGCGCATGACGGGCCGTCAGCCCACCGGCGCCCGGCCGACGGTGGGCTCGCTGCAGGGGAGCGGCGCATGACCGGCCCGAACCCCTATCTGCCGCACCCGCCCACCGGCGAGGCCCCGCTGCGCCTGTTCTGCTTCCACCACGCCGGCGGCAGCGCGGGCGCCTTCCGCGGCTGGCCGGACCTGCTCGGCCCCGGCATCGAGATCGTCCCCGTGCAACTGCCGGGCCGCGAGGGCCGGATCCGCGAACCCCGCTTCACCCGGCTCGCCCCGCTGGTCGAGGAGGTCTCCGACGCGCTCTCGGGCCTGCTGGACGTGCCGTACCTCTTCTACGGCCACAGCATGGGCGCCCTGCTCGCCCACGAGATCACCGCCCGGCTCCCGGAGGACGCCCGCAGACCCGAACTCCTCATCGTCGGCGGCTTCCCCGCGCCCCACCTGGGGCACGCCCTGAACCTGCCGCCGGGCCTGTCCGACGCCGAGCTGACCACCCTGCTGCTCGGCCTCGGCGGGCTGCCCGCCGAACTCGCCGACCGGCCCGAATGGCTGGAGGTGCTGCTGCCGGTCGTCCGCGACGACCTCACGGTCTGCGCCGACCACCGACCCGCCCCGCCCGAACCGCTGCCGGTGCCGATCCACGCCCTCGCCGGCCAGGACGACCTGCTCGTCGACGTGGACAAGGTGCTCGCCTGGCAGCGCCACACCTCCGTGTCCTTCCGCGCGGAGTCGCTGCCCGGCGGCCACTTCTTCGCCAAGGACCACCCCTCCGCCTTCTTCACCGCCCTCACCTGGGCGATCCGGGCCCGGCTGCCGCACGGCCCGATCCCGGTGCGGGCGGCGCGCTGAGCCCCCACCCGCGACCCGGCCGGGTCCCGCCCGACCGCGAACAGAACCGAGGTACACCATGTCATCCCCGTCCACCACGACCCCCACGCCGACCGCACCCGATCCCGCACCCGCCCCCGCCGCCGGACCCCGTGCCGTCCCCCCGCTGCGCGGGCTCGGCGGAGTCGCCCTGGCCGCGCTCGCGGTCGTGGCGCTGTTCGTGTGGATCGTCGGCGCGTCGATGAGCGCGCCGAAGCCGCACGACGTGCCGCTCGCCGTGGTAGCCCCCGCCCCCGTGGCCGCGCAGGCCGCCAAGCAGCTGTCGGCCGCCCAGCCCGGCGCGCTCGACGTGCGGACGTACGCCGACCCGGCCAAGGCCCGCCGCGCACTTCAGAAGCAGGACGTGAAGGGAGTCCTCACGCTCGGCCTCCGCAGCGACGAGGTGCTGGTCACCGGCGCTTCGGGCGACGCGGTCAAGCAACTGGTGACCACCGTCGGCGAGAAGGCCGCGGCCGAGGGGCACGTGCCGCTGAAGGTGACCGACGCCGGCCCGCTGCCGAGCGGCGACCGGCACGGACTGATCGCGTTCACCCTCATGGTGGCCCTCAGCCTGGCGGGCCTGGTCTTCCAGGGGCTGTTCGCGTTGCGGCTGCCCGCGCTCGGCCGATGGGCCTGGCTGGCCGCCGCGGCCGTGTTCTCGGCGGTTGCCGGGGTCGTCGCCGCGAGCGTGGCGGACCTGGTCCTCGGCGCCTTCCCTGGCCGCCTGTGGCAGGTCGCCGGGGTGGCGGCGCTGCTGTCCTTCGCGACGGTGGCCACGATCGCCGCCCTGCACCGCCTGCTCGGCCTGCTCGCCTTCCCGCTGTCGACCCTGCTGCTGCTCCAGCTGGGCATCGCGACGTCCGGCGGCCCCGTCCCGCGTGACTTCCTCCCCTCCTTCTACCGCGCGCTGTCCCCGGGAATGCCCGGCGCCGCCGAGGTACAGGCCGTACGCCGTCTGGCCTACCTCCACCAGGCCCCGGTGGCCTCCTCCCTGCTGGTCCTGGTGGCCTGGGCGGCGGCCGGCACCCTGATCACCCTGCTCGCCTGGCGCCTGCGGCCGGCCCCGGCGGCGCGGCCCGCGTCCTGAGGGGGGCACGGGTGCACACACTGCCGTACGACACCCACACCACAGGCACGCCCCGTCCCGGAGCCCGGCCCGGTGACGGGGCGAACGCCCCACGGCAGGCGCTCCTCGCGGGCGAGGACGACCACGACCCGGCCGAGTCCCACATCTTCCGGGGCATCGACTGACGGTCAGCCGATCGGTGCGTACAGCACGCCCAGTTTGTCGATCTCGTCGCCCGCGCGGCCGGTGAAGCCGACGATCTGCCAGCCGGACGGGGCGGTGAAGGTGGCCGTGTCCGTCGTCGCCGTACCGGCGGTCAGGGTGTGTCCTTCGTCGGTGGTGAAGGCCGCCGAGAAGATCCGGGTACGGCCGTCCTTCTGGCCCTCCGTCAGCTTCACCGAGGTGAGGTGTTCGCCGGCGGCGAGGGTCAGGGAGGCGGCCGTACCGCCCGTGCCGCCGTGACCGAGGACCGTGCCGTCGTCATGGGTGAGGGACACCGCGTCCAGCCGGGCGCCGCCGCGCAGGGTGAGGGTGCGCGGGGAGAGGGCGGCCGGGAGGTCGTCGGCGTCGTCGAACGCCGTACCGTGCGGGCCGCCGAAGAAGTCGCTCGCGCGGAGCCTCGGGTTGAGGGTGTAGGAGAAGTCGACGGTGTGCGGAAAATGGTCGGAGAGGTTTCCGCCGCTGGAGTCGAGGAACTTCGCCCACTCGTCGCTGTAACGGGTCGCGGTGAGCGAGACGAGGTCGCTGCCGCGGTAGAGCACCTTGTCCACCACCTCGCAGTCGTCCGGCGGCGCGGACGTCGGGCACAGCAGCGGGTCGGCGCCCTGCGCGGGGGCCGTACCGCCCTTGATCAGCTGCACCCAGGCGTCGGACAGGTGGTTGCCGTCGACGAGCGTGCGGATGTTGTCGCCGGTCCTGGTGTAGCGGGTGTTGGTGTCGCCCATCACGATCACCGCGTCGCCTGCCGAGTTGGCCTGGATGAACTGCGACAGCTGGGTGATGTTGGCGCGGCGGGCGGCGAGGGCGTCGTCGGTGTCGTCGGCGTTGGGGTGGAGGTTGTACAGGTCGACGTACACGCCTTCCGCAAGGCGTACCCGGGCCAGCGTGAAGCCCTTCGGGGTCAGGCAGTTGGTGCCGGTGCAGTCGTGCCACCTGACCCGCTCGAAGTCCTCGAAGGGGTAGCGGGACAGGGTGTTGAGGCCGTCACCGATGCCCGCGCCGCCGCTGGTGGCCGTGCGGTAGGGATGGTCGTCGCCCGCGTACAGCGCCGCGTGGTAGTTGAAGTCCTCCTGGACGTTGACGATGTCGTAGCCCGCCAACCTCGGTGAGATCAGCGGCGTGTCGGTGGCCGGATGGCTGGAGCTGAGCCCTTCCGGCAGGCCCGCCACGTTGTACGTCAGCACGCTGAACGTGCCCGAGCCGGCGGCCTGCGCCGGGACGGCGGCCAGGCCGAGCCCGCTGAGGGCGAGCGCACCGGCCGCGAGGACGCGAAGGAGTCGTCTCATGGGTCGCCAGTTCATGTTCATGTCAACTCACTTTGTGTTTGCGTGAGCGTGGCCGGCCGGGTGGGGTGCCGGCCGGCCGCGCTGGGTGTCGGGATCGTGGTGGTCAGTCGGCCTCCGAGTCGGGGGCGGTGGAGAACACGAAGGAGAACTCCGCCGGTTCGGCCCGCAGGTGGTACTGGGGCAGCGGGGCCGGGCCGCAGGACTGGGAGCCGATGCCGTGCTGGCCGTGGTCCAGGTTGACCCACACGCCCGCGGCGGAGCCGCTGTCGGACGCGGTACCGGGGACGAGATCGGTGCGGTGCGCGGCGGCGTCCAGCTGCTCCGTGGTCCAGCGGCGCGCGGTGAGCCAGAACGCCGGGTCGCCCTCGATGCGCAGGCCACCGAGCTCGGCCCAGCGCACGTCGATGCGGGCGCCGTTCTCCTGGGGACGGACGTACGGCGTCTGCATACCGTCCACGGTCGACTCCCAGCGGCCGATCACCGCCGCCGTCCTGGTGTCCGGGTACGCCTCACCGGGGCCGCCGCCGTACCACTGCACACGGTCGGCCCCGGACAGCCCGAAGCGGATGCCGAGCCGGGGGAGGGGGACGGTCCAGTCGCCCTCGGGGGTCATGCTCACGGTCAACCGCAGCCGGTCTCCGTCCGAGGTCCAGCGGTACACCGTCGACAGCCCCAGCTCCCGCGCCGCCGGAGCCACCCGGGTGCGGACCGTCAGGGTGTGCTCGCCGGTCTCCACCGCGTCCAGCCGGTGCCGCATCCGGTGCAGGCCGAGCCCCCGCCACAGCAGGCCGTAGCGCAGGTCGGGCTGCCAGGGGGCGCCGTCGTCGTTGTCGGTGGTGGCTCGCCACACGTCCAGGCGCAGCCCGGAGACGGGCACGTCACCGACGGCCGTCAGAGCGCCGGTGCGGGCGTCGAAGGTGCCGGGGCCGAGGGTGATCACGCCGTCGCCCGACACCGGGCGGGCCGTCGCCGCGACCGTGGGTACCCGGCGCTCCGACGCCGGGACCTGGCCCCAGGCCACCACATGGCCCTTCGCCGCCCAGGCGGTGTCCGCCGCGAGCGCCGCCCGGACCGTCCAGAGGGCCTCGCCGGCCGGCGCCCCGGCCGGCGGCGCGGGCAGCTTGACGTCGGCGGACTCGCCGGGCGCCCGCGCCGGCACCGACAGCGTGCCGGACTCCACCGTCTCCCCGTCGACCTCGTACGACCACGAGAACGCCAGCGCCGACACGTCCGCGAAGTCCTGCTTGTTGGTGATCCGGACCGTGCCGTCGCCGAAGTCGCCGGCGATGCCGACCGGTTCGATCACCTTCTTGAACTCGACCAGGCCGGGGGAGGGCTCCCGGTCCGGGAAGAGCAGGCCGTCGCAGACGAAGTTGCCGTCGTGCAGCTCCTCGCCGAAGTCGCCGCCGTAGGCGTGGCCCAGCTCCGGATGGGCGATGCCGTGGTCGATCCACTCCCAGACGAAGGCGCCCTGCAGCCGGTCGTACGACTCGAACAGCCGCTGGTAGTCGGCGAGTCCGCCGGGGCCGTTGCCCATGGCGTGCGCGTACTCGCAGAGGATGAAGGGCAGTCGGCGGCGCTTGAGGCTGCCGCCGTCCAGGCCCTGGCCGATCCGCTCGACCTCGGCGTGGTCGGCGTACATCCGTGAGTACATGTCCGTGTCACGGCAGGTGGGGTCGCCCTCGTAGTGGATCAGGCGGGAGGAGTCCCGGCCGCGGATCCACTCGGCCATCGCGGTCAGGCCGCGGCCGGTGCCGGCCTCGTTGCCCAGCGACCAGACGACGATCGACGGGTGGTTCTTGTCGCGTTCGACCATGCGGGACGCCCGGTCCAGCAGGGCCGGGGTCCAGCGGTCGTCGTCGACGGGGTTGTCCCGCCAGCCCTGCTCGGTGAAGCCGTGGGTCTCCAGGTCGCACTCGTCGATCACCCACAGCCCGTACTCGTCGCACAGGTCCAGGAAGGCCGGGTGCGGGGGGTAGTGGGAGGTGCGGACGGCGTTGATGTTGTGCCGTTTCATCAGCAGCACGTCCTCGCGCATGGTGGCGAGGTCCAGTGCGCGGCCCTTCTCCGGATGCCACTCGTGCCGGTTGACGCCCTTGAAGAGGACCGGCCTGCCGTTGACCTTGATCCGGCCGTCCGACAGTTCGACGGTGCGGAAACCGATGCGCAGCGGCACCCGCTCGCCCTCGGTGGCCAGTTCCCCCTCGTACAGCCTGGGTGTTTCCGCCGACCACGGCTCGACCGGCACGGTCACGCTCTCGCCCGTCGCGGTGTCGATACCGAGCTCGGAAACGGTGACCCGGCCGTCCACGTCGCAGTCGACGCGCAGGGTGCCGGTGCCGGCGCGGTGGTCGTAGGAGGCGTGCACGAAGAAGTCGAGGGCGGCGCCGGCCGGGCGGTGCAGCAGGGTGACGTCACGGAAGATGCCCGGCAGCCACCACTGGTCCTGGTCCTCCAGATAGGAGCCGGCCGACCACTGGTGGACCCGGACCGCCAGGACATTACCTTCGGGCCTGAGCAGATGGCCGACGGCGAACTCGTGCGGCAGCCGGGAGCCCTTGAACTCGCCGAGGTCCGTGCCGTTCAGCCACACCCGGGCGCAGGACTCCACCCCGTCGAAGCGCAGCACGGCACCCCCGTCCGACGGCCAGTCCTGAGGCAGGTCGAAGACCCGCAGATGGTCGCCGGTGGGGTTCTCGGTCGGCACCCGGGGCGGATCGACGGGGAACGGGTAGAGGTGGTTGGTGTAGATGGGGGAGCCGTGCCCCTGGAGGACCCAGTGGCCGGGGACCTGGATCTGAGCCCAGTCTCCGGCGTCGTACCCCTCCTCGGCGAAGGAGTCGTCCTCGGCGTCGGCCGTCGGCGACAGCCGGAAACACCAGCTGCCGTTCAGAGAAAGGGACTTGGCGTCCGAGGACGCGTACCACGCACGGGGTGGCAGCGTCCCCGTGCCCGGCGAGACGTCCTCGACGTAATCGGTGACGGTGCGGTTGCTCAACGACATCGGTCTCCTAGCTCAGCCCTTGATGCCGGTCTGTGCGATCCCCTGCACCAGCCAGCGCTGGAGGAAGAGGAACACGAGCAGCAGCGGCAGGATGGAAATGGCGGCCGCCATGAAGATCTGGTGGAAGACGACGGTCTGGTTGGTGATGTACGAGGAGAGCGCGACCTGGACGGTCCACGAGTTCGGGTCCTGCCCGATGACCAGCGGCCACAGAAACGCGTTCCAGCCGTTGATGAACGTGATCGTCGCGATCGCCGCGAAGAAGTTCAGCGAGTTGGGGACGACGACCCGCCAGTACGCGCCCCAGTAGCCGAGCCCGTCCACGCGCGCCGCCTCCTCCAGCTCCTTGGGGAACCCGAGGAAGTACTGCCGGAACAGGAAGCAGGTGAAACCGCTGAACAGCCCCGGAATGATCAGGCCCCGGTAGCTGTCCACCCAGCCGAGGGACGAGACCAGCACGAAGCTCGGTACGAAGGTCACCGAGGTCGGGACCATCAGGGTGCCCAGGACGACGTAGAAGATCTTGTTGGCGTGCCGGTACGGAATGCGGGCCAGGGCGTAACCGGCGAGCGAGCACACCAGCAGGATGCCGACGGTCATGGAGACGGCGACGATCGTGGAGTTCACCAGCGACCGGGCGAACGGTACCGACTGGTCGTCGAACAGCTCGCCGATGTTGCCCCAGCGGAGGTGCGTCGGGAAGAACTCCCAGTGTTCGCCGGTGATCTGGGCGTCGGTGGAGAGCGCGTTGCGCAGCAGCACGTAGAACGGGATCAGGAAGAGGAAGGCGGCGACACCGGTGGCGACCCAGAGGCCGGTGCTGCCCATCGTCCCGCCCCTGCGTTTGGTGGTCACTTGGACTCCTCCCCCCTTCCGAAGCCCATGAGCCTGCCCTGGAACAGGGTCACGACGACGATCAGCGCGGTCAGGATGACGGCGCCCGCGCTGCCGGCGCCGTAGTCCTGTTCCGTGCCCAGGGCCGTGTAGTACAGCTCGACCAGCGGGGGGCGGCCCCAGGTCGTCTTGTCGAGCAGGTTGAAGAACTCGTCGAAGGCCTGGTAGGCGGCGATGAGCAGCAGCAGGATCACCGCGGTGGACGTGGCGCGCAGCTGGGGCAGCGTGATGTGCCGGAAGGTCTGCCAGCCCGGCCTGGCGCCGTCGATGGCGGCGGCCTCGTACAGCTCGGCGGGGATGTTCTGCAGCGCGGCCAGGAAGAGGATCATGTAGAAACCGGACTGCAGCCACAGCCGCGCCGTGACGATGACCAGCCAGTACCAGGGTGGACTCGGGCTCGCCAGCCAGGCGATGTTGTCGATCCCGAACCAGCCGAGGACCGTGTTCATCAGGCCGAAGCGCACGCCGCTGAACAGGGACATCTTCCAGATCAGCGACGCGGCGACATAACTGCACGCGGTCGGCAGGAAGAACACCGACCGGAAGAACGCCCGCATGAACCGCAGCCGGTTCACCAGCAGGGCGAGCCCGAGCGACACCGCCCAGGTGGTGGGCACGATGAACGCGGCGAAGACGGTGAAGGTGCCGAGCGAGTGGACGAACTTGGGGTCCGTCAGCATGTACGTGTAGTTGTCGAAGCCGATGAACCTGCTCGGCGTGACGGTGAAGCGGGCGTCGAAGAAGCTGAGGTAGACGCTCCAGACGATCGGCACGTAGATGAAGACGATCAGCCCGATGAGGAAGGGGCTGATGAAGAGCCAGAAGTTGAAGGTGCGGCTGCCCCGCAGGCCCCGCCAGGTCCGGGCCGGTGCGGCCTTCGCCGGGGCGGGGCTCGCGAGGGCGGGCTTGGTGGTCGTCGACATGTCGTGGTCCGTCCGCCGGCCTATCCGAAGAGCTTCTTGAGCTCGCGGTTCACGGCCTTGTCGCAGGTGTCGAGCGCCGCCCCCGGGTCACCGTCCTTGCGGACACAGTCGGCGATGACGTCCCAGGTCGCCTGGATCATGGCCTGGGTCCAGCCGATGTTGTCGAAGTGCCCGTAGTCGTTGAAGAGCTTGACCCCCTGCGCGGGCAGACCCGACTTGAGCTTGGTGGCCGATGCGGCGATCGAGGAGCGCGGCGGGATGTGGAAGCCGTACGAGGTCGAGAAGTCCTCCTGGTACTGCTTCTGGTCGATCCACAGCCACTTCACGTACTCCTTGGCCGCGTCGACGTCGCCCCCCTTGGCGTTGACGAACATCGACCAGCCGCCGTTGTAGACCGAGGGCTTGCCGGAGTCGACGGTCTTCGGGAAGGGGAAGATCCCGAGGTCGTCGCCGAGCGCCTTCTGGAACTGCGGCATGGCCCACATGCCGCAGAACTGGATGGCGCACAGGCCCTGGCTGAGCGAGGAGGGGTCCCAGAAGTCCGTCGGGGCGCCGAGGAGCAGATGGCCGCTGGTGAAGAGCTTGCGCAGCTTCTTCAGGCCCTCGATGACGCCCGGCGTGTGGTAGGCGATCTGGTTCTTGTCGTCGAGGGTGTCGGCGCCCGCGGACCAGATCAGCGGGTTGACGATCGCGTGCAGGTCGTTGCCGAGATAGACGCCCTTCATCTTGCTGGTGGTGAGCTTGGCGGCGGCCTCGATCAGCTCGTCGAGGGTCTCGGGGACCTTGACGCCGGCCTTCTCGAAGAGCGAGGGCCGGTAGAAGAAGAACTGCGGGTCGTCGATCATCCGGACGCCGTAGATCTTCCCGTCGACGGTGTGGGACTTGATGTCGGCCGCGTTGAAGTCGTCCTTGACCGGATTGACGAGGTCGCTCAGATCCGCCACCTGACCGCTCTTGACCATCTGGATCTGCGGGTGGAACTCGAAGACATCGGGCGCGTTCTTGGTGAGCAGGGTGGCGAAGAGCTTGCTCTCGTAGTCGGCACTGGTGATCCACTGCGTGGTCACGTTCGCCTTCTGGTACGCGGCGGCGTACCGCTTGAGCGCCTGCTCCACGCCCGGCTCGCCGTAGGCGTGGAACATCTGGGTGAGCTGCTTGCCCGAACCGGAGCCTCCGCCCCGGCCGTTGTTGCTGCCGCACGCCGCGAGCGGGGCGGCGACGGCCAGTCCGGCAGCGGCGCGGAGTATCGAGCGGCGGTCCCAGGTGTTGTTGCGCTGTGCCGACATGGTGACGTCCTTGTCTGTCGAGGTGCGGGTGCGGGTGCGGCTAAGGCTGGTGCGGGACGTTAAGCTTCGGCTAATGCTTCGGCAAGGGGTTGGACGAAGTCTGTTCGAAGCGTTGTGCCTGGTTCGGAATTCCGAACGGCCTGATGAGGAAAGGGAGATGAGGGCCGCCGGGTCAGAGGAGTGGCCGGCGGCCCTCGGTCAGGGAAGAGTGGCGGCTACTGCCGGGTCCAGGCCTCGTTGGCGCCGCCGTTGCAGCTGTACACAATCACCTTGCTGCCGTCGGCGGTCGCCTGTCCGCTGACGTCCAGGCACGTGCCCGACGCCTCGTTCACGATCTGCCCGTTGCCGTTCAGCAGCCACTGCTGAGTGCCGTCGTCCGTGGCGGCCGCGGTGGCCGTCAGGCCCGAACTCCCCGCTGTCAGGTAGCCGTTGGCGTCCTTCAGGGTGCCCTTCGCGTCGTACGACCACGACTGGCCCGCCGCGCCCGTGCAGGAGGCGAGCGTGGCCCCCGAGGCGTCGGCGGTCAGGCACTTGCCGGACTGATTGCCGACCAGGGCGCCGGTGAGCGCCGTACCGCCCTGGCCCGTCCGGTCGAAGACATAGGTCGTGATGGAGCGGGCGGCCAGGGTCGCGGACACCGTTCCGCCGGCGACGGCCGGTTTCGCGACCTTCGCCCAGTTCTCCTCCGCCGAGGTCCGCACGGCCTGTGTCGTCCGCACCGGCGCCTTGCTGTTGAAGTGCAGGTTCAGCGCGGTGTCGGTGCTGTTGTGGTTGTTCACCACGACCACCCACTGCCCGGTGGGGGTGCCCCCGGGCGAGTCTGTTCGAGCCTGGGGGAGGTCGTACGACGACACCTCCACGCCGTCCGGAGCCCCGGTCACGTCGTGTGCGACCGCGCCCGGCCGGACGAACCTGCTGTACTGGCCCAGCGCGTAGTACCGCTTGGTGAAGTACAGCTTCTGGTTGCCGTTCGTCGCGTAGTCGGGGTCGTAGTAGATCAGGCCGTCGTTCCAGCCCTGGTCGTTCCTGGTGTTCGGATCGGTGCCGTAACCGCTGGCGAGCGCCACCCACCACTGGAACGCCGAGTCGTGGGAGACCGCGAAGTCCTTGTAGATGATCCGCGACATCAGCAGGGCGTTGTCGATGGTCGGGTCGTACTCCTGGTTCCAGCCCGTGGTGCCCTTGCCGAAGCAGCAGATCTCGGTTGCCCAGGGCGTCTTGCCGACCGACTTCGCCGTTTCGTAGACGTTTCCGAGCTGGCCGTCGTCGGGGTTGTTGTACGTGTGATGGGCCAGCTTGGACACGTAATGCGCGGTGCCGGGCTGCGTGATCCACTGCGGGACCTCGCTGGTGAACTGCGTGGTCTTGCTGGACTCGTCCGCGATGATGCCCGTCTTCCGGTGCCGGGCCCGCTGCTCGGCGCCCAGCGCGCGCACGATGTCGTCGCGCTGGTCGACGGGCACCGGCATGCCCTCCTGACCGCAGTCGGCGAAGCTGTTGTCCGGCTCGTTGAAGGGGCTGATGTAGTCCAGCCGCACGCCCTGCCGCGCGAAGTGATCGGTCACGTCGGCGATGTACTTCGCGAAGTCGGTCTCGTTCTCCGCCTTCAACTGGCCGCCGCAGCTCTTGCCGTTGGTCGTCCACCGGGCGGGCGCGCTGTTCACGAAGCCGATCAGATCCTTGACGCCGTACTGCGCGGCGTACTTCAGGAAGGTCCTGCCGCCCTTGTCCTTGCTCCAGTCGTAGGAGCCGTCGGAGGCGAGGAAGTCCTCGGCGGCGCGGGCCGGCGTGGTGACCGCGACACCTCCGCCGCCGATGTTGTAGCGGTACGAGCTCAGGGCCAACCCCTGTTGGGAGAACAGGAGTCGGCCGACCCGTGCCTGGACCTTCGGGTCGAAGTGCTGGAGTTCGTTGACCCACCAGGCGCCGGACGCGCCGATGTTGTCGATGGTCTGGGCGGCGTGGGGGGAGACCTCGGCGGCCGCCGGGGCGGCGTCGGCACTCGCGGTCGGGGAGCTGAGGAGGGCCCCGGTGACGGCCAGTGCGGCGGAGGCTGTCAGCAGCAGGAATCTCTTGCGGGGGTGAGACACATGCATCCCTTCCGTCGTCATGAAGGCGGTGCGGTACGGCTCCTTGCGTTGCTGCTTCTTGCTGACCTCTGCCCGACGGACTGCAGCGCCCCTTCCAGCGCGAACGTGGCCGCGCCGAGGGACACCGGGTCGGTGGGGATCGGGGAGAGGACGATCTCGGTGGCGGCGAGCGGCCGGCGCAGCGCGTGCCGGGCGACGGCCTGGCGGACCTCGCCGAGCAGCGGCTCCCCCAGCCGGGCGGCGACCCAGCTGCTGAGCACGACCACTTCGGGGTTGAGGAGGTTGATCAGGTCGGAGATGCCGGCGCTCAGGTAACGGGCGGTGTCCCGGACCACTTTGAGGGCCACCGGATCGCCCGCGGCGACCGCGCCGGCCAGGGCGTCGACGGTGGCGGTCTGGTCCTCGGGATGCAACAGCGGGGACTGCGGGCTGAGTTCGCGCAGGTTCTGCATGATGCCGGGCGCGCCGACGTATGTCTCGACACAGCCGTGATTGCCGCAGTGGCACAGCCGCCCGTCCAGCACGAGCGTGGTGTGGCCCCACTCGCCGGCGCTGTTGCTCACGCCCCGGTGCAGGCCGCCGCCGAGGGCGAGACCGGCGCCGACCCCCGTGCCCAGATTGACCACGACCGCGTCCCCGCGGCCCCGCGCGGCCCCGAACCACAGCTCGGCCACCGCGCAGGCGCGCAGCGGATTGTCCAAGTACAGGGGATAGGCGATGTGTTCGCTGAGC
Organism: Streptomyces sp. NPDC030820; assembly: GCF_055572075.1. Lineage (NCBI taxonomy): Bacteria > Bacillati > Actinomycetota > Actinomycetes > Kitasatosporales > Streptomycetaceae > Streptomyces > Streptomyces sp. NPDC030820. The sequence continues at coordinate 154,780 of NZ_JBVIEB010000014.1, read as the reverse complement.
AGGTCGAGCAACGGCACGTCGTGCCAGTCCCAGTTGGGCGCGTACTCGGCGACGCCGGTGTCCCGGTCCACCTGGCCCGGCACGCTCACCCCCACGCCGAGCACCCGGGCCGCCTCGACACCGGCCTGCGCCACCACCGAGCCGACGGCCGCGGCCACATGCCCGACCACCTGCTCCGGACGGCTCTCACCGGGCCGCATGTCCTCGTCGGCGCGGGCCAGCACGTTCAACGCCAGGTCGAACAGCTCGACATGGACGTACGTCTCCGCGATGTCGACGCCGATCAACGCGCCCCCCGACGCGTTGACGGCGACCAGGCCCCGGGGCCGGCCGCCGGCGGAGTCCTCGAACCCCACTTCGGTGATCATGCGGAGGTCGAGCAGCTCGCCGACCAGCGTGGCGACCGTGGCCAGGCTCAGTCCGGTGGCGGCGGCCAGCTCCTGCCGGGAGGTGGGAGACTCGGCGATGATCTGGCGCAGCACCTCGTAGCGGTTCGCGGTGCGGATGTCACGTGATGTGCGCTTCAATGCGGCTGCCCCTCCCATCCCGTCCGGCCGGACCAGGCCGGGGCGACATGGGCACCGGCGCGGGCGTCAGGCTATGGGCTGGGACGTCCTTTCGGCAAGGGCTTTGGAAAGGGGTTGGAGAAAGTCTGTGCCCGGGTGGCCTCAGTCGTTGGGGAGGCCGAGGTGGTCCCGCACGAAGGCGTTGGCGAACGTACCGGAAGGATCCACGGACCGGCCCAGCCGCCGGAAGTCGTACAACCGTGGGTACCGCCTGCGGAGTACGGCCGACGGGATCTCGAAGACCTTCCCCCAGTGCGGGCGCGGATCGAACGGGTCCAGCACCTCCTCCAGTCGGCGCACCACCGGCAGCACCGCCGCCTCGTCCCGGACCCAGGTGAAGTGCAGTGCGACCGAATCCCGTCCGTGGCCCGGGCTCAGCCACTGCGTGTCGGCGGCGACCGTACGCACCTCGCAGGTCTGCAGCACCCCGGCGACCGTCTCCCGGATGCCCTCGATCGCATGCAGGGCGTCGAGGGCCGCCGACCTGGGCAGCAGGTACTCCGACTGGATCTCCTCCCCGCTGCTCGGCGTGAACTCCGCCCGGAAGTGCGGCAGCCGCTCGTGCCACGGCCCGGGCACGCCCAGCTGCTCGGTGCAGTTCTGCGCGGGCATGCCGGGCACCGGATGCAGCGGACCCGCCGCGGGCGCGGCCCACGGGAAGTCCACCGCCGGCCGGTCCGTGCGCCGCTTGACCCACACTTGCCGGAAGCCCGGCTGCCGCCAGTCCGTGAACAGGCTCACGCTGTACCCCGCGGCCGTCACGGCATCGAAGTCCAGCCCCTTCAGCGGGAGTTCGGTGTAGACCCGCTGCTCCACCTCGTAGGCCGGCTCCAGGTCGAGCGTGAGCGCGGTGACGACGCCGAATGCGCCGAGGGAGGTCACGAAACCGTCGAACCGCGCATCGTCCCGGCCCATCGTCCCGGTCGTGCCGTCCGCGACGACCATCTCCACCTCCCGGACCGCCGACGCGAGGGGGCCGTTGTGCACGCCCGAGCCGTGCGTGCCCGTCGCCACGGAACCGGCCACCGAAATGTGCGGCAGAGACGCCATGTTGGCCAGGGCGAGACCGTGCGCGTGGACCGTGCGGGCCAGTTCGGCGTAGCGGACCCCGCCCGACACCCGGACCGTGCGCGCCGCCGTGTCGACGTCGATCACCCGCGGCAGCCCGGCGGTGGACAGCAGCACGCCGTCGGCACCCGGGTCGGCGATCCGGTTGAAGGAGTGCCCGCTGCCCAGCACCCGCACCCGCTCACTGCGCGCCACCAGCGCCGCCAGTGCGTCGAGCGTGCGCGGACGGTGGAACTCCCGCGCGGCGTAGGTGATGGTGCGCGCCCAGTTGGTGACCGTCCCGGCGGTCTCGGCCGTCCCTGTCACAGTTGCGTCCCTCCCGGAGAGTGCGTGTGCGCCGACCCTCTCATCCGCGGTGGCCCGGAGGAGGATGCTTCTACGGATTTCGTCGTCGCAACCGCATTCATCGACGTATCCGGAATTTGACTGGCCTGACTAGTGCGATATCGATACCTTGCGGACCATGCCCCAGGAACCGCTTCCCGCCCGCCTGCCCGTCACCGACCGCACCCGCCATCGCCGGCTGCGCGAGCAGGGCAGCCTGGAACGCGCGGAACTGGAGGCGATCCTCGACGCCGCCTTCGTCTGTCACCTCGGGGTGCTGGTCGAGGGGCGGCCGGTCGTCGTGCCCACGGTGTACGGGCGGGACGAGCGGTGGCTGTATCTGCACGGGTCGGTGGCCGGCCGCAGCCTCGCCGGTGACACGCCGGTGTGTGTGACGGTCACCCATGTGGACGGGCTCGTGCTCGCCCGGTCCGTCTTCGAGCACGGCGTCAACTACCGCAGCGCCGTGATCCACGGCACGCCCCGCAAGGTCACCGACCCCGAGGAGAAGCTGGAGGGGCTGCGCCGGCTCACCGAGCACTCCGCGCCGGGACAGTGGTCGTACGCCCGTGGCCCCAACCGCAAGGAACTGGCCGCCACCACCCTCCTCGCCCTCTCCCTCGAAGAAGCCTCCGTCAAGATCCGCACCGGCGCCCCGGACGACGGCGACGGCCCCGACGCCGCGCTCGGCCTGTGGGCCGGGGTGCTGCCGCTGACCACGGTCTGGGGCACCCCGGAGCCCGACCCGGCGCTGCCGGCCCAGGCCGCCGTACCGGACCACATCGCACGCCGTGCGGGGACCCGGCACGGCTGAGCCGCAGGCGGGGGCATACGGTGTGAGACGTACGCCTGAACCGGGAGGAGACAGACGGATGGGCAGTCGTACCGCGCTGGTCGAGGATCTGATGGAGCGGTTCCCGCACGTGCCACGGGAAGCCGTCTTCAAGGAGGACCTGCTCCGCGGCGGCGTCGCCTTCGACCCGTCCGCCCTCAGCGACAACGAGACCGGCGAGGTCAAACCGAAGTCGTACTTCATCTTCTCCTTCGACCACGGCACCCTGCCCGAACTCGGCGAGGCCGCGCTGCGGCGCCCGCCGGAGGAGATCATCCTCACCGGCGGCCCCTACGACCTGCGCCGTACCGTCGTCTCCGTACGGGTGAACCCGGCCTCCCCGTACCGGGTGGCCGCCGACGAGGACGGGCTGCTCGGGCTCTACCTCGACGGCAAGCGGATCGCGGACGTCGGCGTGCCGCCGATGCCGGAGTACTACCGGCACACCCTCTCCAACGGGAAGTCCGTGATGGAGGTGGCCCCGACCATCCAGTGGGGTTACCTGATCTATCTCACCGTCTTCCGGGTCTGCCAGTACTTCGGCGCCAAGGAGGAGTGCCAGTACTGCGACATCAACCACAACTGGCGCCAGCACAAGGCGGCGGGCCGACCGTACACCGGTGTGAAGGACGTCGAGGAGGTGCTGGAGGCCCTGGAGATCATCGACCGGTACGACACCCAGAAGACCTCCACCGCCTACACGCTGACCGGCGGCGCCATCACGAAAACGGTTGCCGGGCGCGACGAGGCCGACTTCTACGGCCACTACGCCAAGGCCATCGAGGAGCGCTTCCCGGGCCGCTGGATCGGCAAGGTCGTCGCCCAGGCGCTGCCCAAGGCCGACGTGCAGCGGTTCAAGGACTACGGCGTGCAGATCTACCACCCCAACTTCGAGGTGTGGGACCGCCGGCTGTTCGAGCTGTACTGCCCCGGCAAGGAGCGGTACGTCGGCCGCGACGAGTGGCACAAGCGGATCCTGGACTCCGCCGAGGTCTTCGGCGCGCGCAATGTGATCCCCAACTTCGTGGCGGGCGTGGAGATGGCCGAGCCGTTCGGGTTCACCACGGTGGACGAGGCGATCGCGTCGACCACCGAGGGCCTGCGCTTCTTCATGTCGCACGGCATCACGCCCCGCTTCACCACCTGGTGCCCGGAGCCCACCACCCCGCTCGGCAAGGCCAACCCGCAGGGCGCGCCGCTGGAGTACCACATCCGCCTCCTCCAGGCCTACCGTCAGACGATGGAGGACTTCGGGCTCTCCTCCCCGCCCGGCTACGGCCCGCCCGGACCCGGCCGCGCCGTCTTCTCCGTCAGCTCCTTCATGGACAGCCTGCCCGCGGGCGAACCCACGGAGGCGGAGACGCCGGCCGACGTGTGATCCCGCGCACCGGGCCCGCCCCGCGTTGAGCGCGACGGTGTCTGCATCCGTACAACAGGCCGGAGTTGTGGGTTCGTCGCGTCACGCATCGGTCCCGCCACCATCGGTAACCGGATGTGAACAGGCCGCTTGTCAGTTGTGTCCAGGACGTGAAAGGCTCTGTGCACTGCCGTGAGGTTCCCCGCAACTCCCTTCCCTCTATGGTGAGTTGACCTCGCTCGTGGATGCAGGAGTTTCATGCCCGACCTGCCGACCCCCAAGGACGCCACCGAGTCCGCGCTGTTCTCGGAGGGCTGGGACGCGGTGCTCAGTTACGCGGACCTGTGCACCTCCGGCTCCCTGACGGCCCATCAACTGGCGACCGAGGCCTTCGCGCTCGGCATGCGCGAGATCCGCGCCGCCGCGAGCACCCATGTGCGCGGCGCGGGCCGCCGCACCGCCCGGCTGCCCACGATCCCGGGACTGCTCACGGCCGTACGCGACACCGCCGCCGCCTGGGAGGCCGACGGGCAGGGCCACAAGCTCGACCCCGACCTCAGGCTGTGGCTCAACTCCGGCAACGCCGCACGCTATGCGGGGCCACCGCTGGAGCGCCCGGTCGCGCTGCGCGGCCTCAGGGACATGCAGGAGGCCGACGCGTCACTGCTGTGGCTCGCCGAGGTGGAGGCGCTGCCCCTGCCCACCGTCGCCCGCCGGCTCGGGCTGGACCCGGCCGCGGTCGCCGACGAACTCGACCAGGTCCGCACCCTGTTCCGGGACCGCTGCCACCGCGCCCATCTCGACACCCCGATGGACGCGCGGTGCCGCTCCTACGCCCGCCTGCTGGACGCGGTCACCCGCTCACCGGCCGCCGACACCCCCGAGGACCTCTCCCGGCACCTCGCGACCTGTGTGCGGTGTGCCGAGGCCGCCGCGTGCCTGCGCCTGCACGGCGGCGGGCTGCCCGCCGCGCTGGCCGGCGGGGTCATCGGCTGGGGCGGCCTCGCCTACCTGGAACGCCGCCGCCGCGCCGCCGAGGTCCGCCTCGGCGCGGGCCGCCCCGCCGACCCCGCCGCCGGCGATCCGGAGGAGGGCACCGGCCGCAGCCGCGCGCTGCGCGGCGGCCTGCTCGCCGCCGCCGTGCTGCTCTCCGCGCTGGCGCTCGGCGTGTCGATGATGCCGTTCGGCGGCTCCGGCGACGACGGCGCCGCCGCCCGCGACGACCGGCAGCCGGTCGCCGCCGAACCCAGCGTCTCCTGGACCAGCACCCCGCCCGGCTCGTCGACGGCACCCGCCGCCACCCCCTCCGCGACGCGGGCCACATCCGGCTCCGGCCACCGGCAGCCCGATCCCGAACCCCAGGGCAGCACCTCCTCGGCCGCGCACCACCCCGGCCCCAGCGCCGGCCCCGGCCGCTCCAGCGCCCCCGAGGCCGGCTGCCGCGTCGCCTACGACCTCGTCGACCAGTGGCCCGACGGCTTCCAGGCCTCCGTCACCGTCACCACGGACCGGCCCCTCGACGGCTGGACTGTGTCCTGGTCCTTCCGCGACGGCCAGCAGGTCAGCCAGATGTGGGACGCCACCGTCCACCAGAGCGGCGCCCGGGTCACCGCCACCGCCGCCGACTACAACAAGACCGTCGCCGCGCACGGCACGCTGTCCCTGGGGTTCATCGGCACCTGGCAGGGCAGAAACCGGGCACCGTACGGCTTCACGCTCAACGGGGCGCCCTGCACGGCCGGGTGAACGCGTCCGGGCGCCCGGTCCTTCGCCACCGACCCGGGCCACCACGACATCGCGGGCGCTACCCTCGCGCCCAACAGATCGCGCTCACCGACGCGTCGATCACCGTCCGGTGCGCGGTCTGCAAGCCGTGTGGGGGTGACCGACAGGGCCAACGCTGCCTGATGCCGCACTAGGTTGCCGAGGTGCGGCGGCCGCCGGTGCCGGCCCCGTCGGCCGCCGTGCGTCGGCCGGACCTGCGGACAGCCTTGCCCGAGGCGGTGCCGGTCGCCGTGTCGGCCGCGGCTCGGCGGCTGGAGTTGCGGCCGCCCGTGCCGACGGCATCACCCGTGGCCTTGTCGGCACCCGCCCGGCGGGCCGACCGGCTCCTGCCGGTCGCGGAAGCGCCGGCAGTTGCTGCCGCCCCGGCCCCGCGGCCGTTACGGCGGCGGGACCGCCTCCCGGGCTCGGTGCCGGTCTTCCGGTCCGGGCCGGACGCAGAAGGTGTCGCCGGCTGGGGGACCTCGATGGTGACGGGCACGCCGGAAGGGTCGCGGGCGCCGGTGATGGTGGCCAGTTCCGCGTCGCTCGACTTGATGCGCACCGTCCGGGGGCGGACGCCCGCGTCCGACATGAGCCGGGTGACGTCCCGTTTCTGGTCGGGCAGGACCAGCGTGACCACGCTGCCGGAGCCGCCGGCGCGGGCCGTGCGGCCGCCCCGGTGGAGGTAGTCCTTGTGGTCGGTGGGCGGATCGACGTTCACGACCAGGTCGAGGTCGTCGATGTGTATGCCCCGGGCCGCGACGTTCGTTGCCACCAGCGCGGTGACCTGGCCGTTCTTGAACTGGTCCAGGGTGCGGTTCCGCTGCGGCTGGGAACGGCCTCCGTGGAGTGCCGCCGCGCGGACTCCGACGGCCAGGAGCCGCTTGGCGAGACGGTCCGCGGACCTCTTGGTGTCGAGGAAGAGGATCACCCGGCCGTCACGCGCCGCGATGCGCGTGGTGACGGCTTTCTTGTCGGTCTCGTCCTGGACGTGGAGCACGTGGTGCTCCATGGTGGTGACCGCCCCCGCGGACGGGTCCACGGAGTGCACCACGGGGTCGGTCAAGAACCGCTGCACCAGCCGGTCGATGTTGCGGTCCAGGGTGGCCGAGAAGAGCATGCGCTGTCCGTCGGGCCGTACCTGCTGGATCAGCTTCGTGATCTGCGGCAGGAAGCCCATGTCGGTCATCTGGTCGGCTTCGTCCAGCACCGTGATGCGTACGTGGTCGAGCCTGCAGTCCCCGCGTTCCACGAGGTCGTTGAGCCTGCCGGGAGTCGCCAGGAGCACCTCCGCGCCGCGCCGGAGCGCATCGGCCTGCTTGGTGATGGACAGCCCGCCGACCACGGTGGCCAGCCGCAGGTTCACGGCCGTCGCGTAGGGGGTCAGCGCGTCCGCCACCTGCTGGGCGAGTTCACGGGTGGGCACCAGCACCAGGGCGAGGGGTGCCTTGGACTCCGCGCGCAGTCCGGCCGTGCGGGCCAGGAGCGCGAGCCCGAACGCGAGGGTCTTGCCGGAGCCGGTGCGTCCGCGTCCCAGCAGGTCACGGCCGGCGAGCGAGTTGGGCAGCGTGGCGGCCTGGATGGGGAACGGGGTGGTGACACCTTGCGCGGTGAGGGTTTTCAGCAGCCCCGCAGGCATGTCGAGCCTGGCGAAGTCCTCGACGGCGGGAAGCGCGGGTGTCGCGCTTTCCGGCAGCCGGAATTCCGTCGGTGACGACGCGGACGGTGAGGGCGACGAGGCGCGCCGGTTCGGCTTCTGGGACCTGCGGGACATGCAGCTATCTGCCTTCCTGGGAACAGCACAAACCGGGGTCCGCACCACTTCGGTGCGGACCCCGGTGAGTGGATACGCGTCCGGCGATCAGGCGGGGACGATGTTCTCCGCCTGCGGGCCCTTCTGGCCCGGCGCGACGTCGAAGGAGACCCGCTGGCCCTCCTGGAGCTCACGGAAGCCCTGGGTCGCGATGTTCGAGTAGTGGGCGAAGACGTCGGGGCCGCCGCCGTCCTGCTGGATGAAGCCGAACTTGCCTTCATGGGTACCACAACTGGAACTGCAAGACTCTAGCACAGCGTCAGGCCGGCGTTCGGCAGGTCCGTGTTGGGGTTGGCAGGGTGGTTCATCTGGTGGGTGCGGAGCCGTTGGTCGGGTGGGTGCCGCGCCACATAAGGGTTGGCATCGCGGCACCCCTCTCCCATAGGCTCCGCCCAAGCCGTTGAGTGAGCGTGAGCTCGTGAAGGAACAGGAGGTGAGGACCGTGATGACCGTCGTTGCGCTGGGCGCCGCCCAGATCCAGAAGTTCGTCCATCCCACCCCTGTGGTTTCCGGCTGAGCCTTCCAGCGTCGTCTGCGCCTGCGAGTGCGCGCGGCCGGGGCCGCCCTGTGAAGGGTTCCCCTTGAATCTCTCCTCTCTTTCGGCTTCTTCCGCTTCGTCGCACCCTCTGGCCCCCTACGGTTGGGACGAGGGATGGGAAGCGGAGTTCGCTCCCTATGCCGAGCAGGGTCTCCTGCCCGGCCGTGTCGTACGTGTCGACCGAGGCCAGTGCGACGTCGTCACGCCCGGCGGTACCGTCCGTGCCGACACCGAGTTCGTCGTGCCCCGAGATCCGATGAAGGTCGTGTGCACCGGGGACTGGGTCGCCGTAGACCCCGACGGTGATCCGCAGTACGTCCGCGCGTGCCTGCCGCGCCGCACCGCCTTCGTCCGCTCCACCTCCTCCAAGCGGTCCGACGGGCAGATCCTCGCCGCCAACGTCGACCACGCCGTGGTCGCCGTGTCGCTCGCCCTCGACCTCGACCTCGGCCGGATCGAACGCTTCCTCGCCCTGGCCTGGGAGTCCGGCGCCCAGCCCGTCGTCGTCCTCACCAAGGCCGACCTGGTGCCGGACCCGGTCACCCTCGCGCACCTGGTGCAGGACGTGGAGACGAGCGCGCCCGGAGTGCCGGTGCTCACCGTCAGCGCCCTGCACGGCGAGGGGCTCGACGGCCTCGTCGCGCTGGTCGGCTCCGGTACGTCCGTGCTGCTCGGCCAGTCCGGCGCGGGCAAGTCCACGCTGGCCAACGCACTCGTCGGGGCGGACGTCATGGACGTGCGGGCCGCGCGGGACGTCGACGGCAAGGGCCGGCACACCACGACCACCCGCAATCTGCTCACCCTGCCGTCGGGTGGGGTGCTGATCGACACCCCCGGACTGCGGGGTGTGGGCTTGTACGACGCCGAGAGCGGGGTCGGCCAGGTGTTCTCCGAGATCGAGGAACTGGCCGAGCGGTGCCGGTTCCACGACTGCGCCCACGAGACCGAGCCGGACTGCGCGGTGCGGTCCGCCGTGGAGAGCGGCGAGCTTCCGCAGCGCCGGCTGGAGAGCTACCGGAAGCTGGTGCGGGAGAACCAGTGGATCGTGGCCAAGACCGATGCGCGGGTCCGTGCGGAGCTGCGACGGGACTGGCGGCGGAAGGGCGCCGAGGGGAGGGCGGCGATGGAGATCAAGCGGGGGCGTCGGATGTAGGGCGCCCCGGGCAAGCCCGCCATCGCCATGTCCGATTCCCGCCAGCCCCACCCCCGGCCGCGGTCCACACTGGAACACGTGATGGACGAGGACACCAGGTACGAGGCGGTACGGAGCCGGGACGGGCGGTTCGACGGCGTGTTCTTCTTCGCCGTCGAGACCACCGGCATCTACTGCCGGCCCAGCTGCCCGGCGGTGACGCCGAAGCGGCACAACGTGCGGTTCTTCGCGACGGCCGCCGCCGCGCAGCGCTCCGGGTTCCGGGCCTGCCGGCGATGCCGGCCGGACGCCGTGCCGGGGTCGGCGGAGTGGAACGTGCGGGCGGACGCCGTCGGGCGGGCCATGCGGCTGATCGCCGACGGCGTCGTGGACCGCGAGGGCGTCGCCGGGCTCGCCGCGCGGCTCGGCTACAGCGCGCGGCAGGTCCAGCGGCAGCTCACCGCGGAACTCGGCGCCGGCCCCGTGGCGCTCGCCCGGGCCCAGCGGGCGCACACCGCGCGGGTGCTGCTGCAGACCACCGAGCTGCCGGTCACCGAGATCGCGTTCGCGTCCGGGTTCGCCAGCGTGCGGCAGTTCAACGACACCGTCCGGGAGGTGTACGCCGCCACGCCGACCGAGCTGCGGGCCGCCGCTCCTCGGGGCCGGGGCGCCTCCCGGGGCGGCCGGGGAGTCCGCCGGGCCGCTCCGGGCGCCGGCATACCGCTGCGGCTCGCCCACCGCGGGCCCTACCAGGCCGCCGCCGTCTTCGACCAGCTCGCGGCGGAGGCGGTAACCGGTCTCGAGGAGGTTTCCGGCGCGCCGGGCAGCCGTACCTACCGGCGTGCGCTGCGGCTGCCGTACGGCACGGGGATCGTCGCCGTCGAGGAGCGTACCGGGGCGCCGAGGACCGGTACCGGCACCCATCCGGGCGGCTGGCTCGACGCGCGGCTGCACCTCACCGACCCCCGGGACCTGACCACCGCGGTGCAGCGGCTGCGCCGCCTGTTCGACCTCGACGCCGACCCGTACGCCGTCGACGAGCGGCTCGGCGCCGACCCCCGGCTCGGCCCGCTGGTCGCCGCGCGGCCCGGACTGCGCTCGCCCGGCGCCGTGGACCCGGCCGAGGCCGCCGTCCGCGCCCTGGTCGGGAAGGAAGGCGCTCAGGAGCTGGTGCGGCGGTACGGCAAGGCGCTCGACGCGCCCTGCGGCAGCCTCACCCATCTCTTCCCCGAGCCGGCCGTCCTCGCCGAGGCCGAGCCGGACGGGCCGCTGGGGGCGCTGACCGCCGCCCTCGCCGACGGCACCGTACGGCTGGACCCGGGCGCCGACCGGGACGACGCGCAGCAGGCCCTGCTCGCCCTGCCCGGCATGGACCCGGCCACCGTCGCCGCCGTTCGCGTGCGCGCCCTCGGCGATCCGGACGTCGCCCCGCCCGGCGCGCAGCTGCCGGACGACTGGCGGCCCTGGCGCTCGTACGCCGTCCGGCATCTGCGTGTGGCAGGGGAGTGGAACGACCGATGACAACCGTGTACTGGACCGAACTCGACGCCCCCGTGGGCCGCTTGCTGCTCACCGCCGACGCGGACGGGGCGCTCACCTCGCTGTCCGTGCCCGGGCAGAAGGGCGGGCGGAGCGTGCAGGACGGCTGGCGGCACGACGCCGGGCCGTTCCGCGCCGCAGCGGACCAGCTCGCCGCCTATTTCGCCGGTGAACTCAAGGAGTTCCGGATCCCGTTGAGCACGCACGGCACAGAGTTCCGGCAGCGGGTGTGGGCCGCGCTGGACCAGGTGCCGTACGGCGCCACCGTCACCTACGGGGAGATCGCCGCACGGATCGGCGCCGCCCGCGCGGCGGTTCGCGCCGTCGGCGGAGCGATCGGCGCCAACCCCCTGCTGATCGTACGCCCGTGCCACCGGGTCATCGGCGCGGACGGCTCGATGACCGGGTACGCGGGTGGAGTCGAACGGAAGGTGTGGCTGCTGACCCTGGAGGGCGTGCGCGTTCCGCCTCGCTGAACGCGGTCATGACGCCGGCCGAGCACGCCCGCCCGCCCCGCACATCGGCTCGCGCCCTGGGCCGGCGTCAGATGCATGCTCTCGGCGCCCGGTTGCGCCGAGCGGGTGGACAGCCGTCGCGGATGCGATGGCGCGGCCCCGGCGTGTGGCACGGTCTGCTCCGACGGGCAACGGGGAAGGGCAGATGCGGAGATGGCCGGGGCCGGACGGATCCTCGCGGTGCTTTTGCTGGCGATGCCGCCCGGCACGACGGCGTCGGCGGTGGCGGAGCCGGCACCGCCGCCCTGGACGGGCAGCTGGGAGACCGCGCCCTCGGGAACCGTTTCCGCACTGCCCGGCGCCGCGATCCGCAACGTCGTCCATCTCAGCGTCGGCGGTACGGCCGTGCGCATCCGCCTCGGCAACCGTTTCGGCACCGCGCCCCTGCGGCTCGGCGCGGTCACCGTCGCGCTGCGCCAGGGCACCGGCCCGGACGCCGTGCCCGGCACCCTGCGCACCGCCACCTTCCACGGCACCGCGACCGCCACCGTCCCGCCCGGGCAGGACACGGTCACCGACCCGGTGCCGCTGCCCGTCCCGGCCGCCGCCGACCTCCTCGTCACCGTGTACACCCCCGACGACAGCGGCCCCGCCACCTACCACCAGACCGCCCTGCAGACCAGTTACGTCGCCCCCGACGGCGCGGGCCGGGCCGCCGACGAGGACGGCGCCGCCTACACCACCCGCATCAGCCGCTGGTACTACGTCACCGGCGTCGACGTCCTCGGCTCCGCCGCGGGCAGCATCGTCGCGTTCGGCGACTCCCTCACCGACGGAAACGGTTCCACCCCCGACACCAACCACCGCTGGCCCGACCGGCTCGCCGAACAGGTCCTCGCCGACCGGCTCGGCGTCCTCAACGCGGGACTCTCCGGAAACCGGCTGCTGCGCGACGGCACCGGACCGAGCGCCCTCGCCCGCCTGGACGCCGACGCCCTGGACCGGGCCGGGGTACGGGTCCTGGTCGTCCTCGAGGGCATCAACGACATCAAGGGCACACCCACGGCCGACGACATCACCGCCTACGCCGCCGCCTACCGCACCCTCGTCGCCCGCGCCCACGCCCGGGGCATCCGGGTCGTCGGCGTCACCCTCACCCCGTACCGGGGCTTCGCCGCCTACACGGACGCCCGCGAGGCCGTACGGCAGCAGGTGAACGCCTTCATCCGCACCGGCGGCACCTTCGACGCGGTCGCCGACGCCGACGCCGCCCTCCGCGACCCGACCGACCCGACCCGCCTCCTGCCCGCCTACGACCCCGGCGACCACCTGCACTTCAACGACACCGGCATGACAGTGGTGGCCAGGACGGTACGCGGAGCCCTCGGCGCGGTGCGGTGAAGTCCGCCTCCCATTCCGCCCTTCATTCCGTCCCCCCTCCCACCGACCGTCGCCCCGCCGTGGCCCGGCGACCGCTCAGCCCCACACCACCGCCCCCAGCCACGCCCCCGCGATCAGCAGGCAGGCGAACAGTTCGGTCAGCACACTGGAGCCGCCCGAGCGCATCGCCGTACGGAGGGCGGCCATCGCCTCGCCGTGCCCGCCCAGGCGGAGCCGCTCGTGCAGATAGATGCCGGCCACGAAGCCCGGCAGGGCGCCCAGCACCGGCAGCAGTACGAAGCCGAGGAACGCCCCGGCGCCCGCGTACACCCCCATCCGCGGTGTGGCGCCGCTCTCGCGGAGCCGGCGCGGGGGCAGTGCCGCGCGCACCGCCAGCGACAGCAGCAGCACGGCGGTGGCGCCCATCAGGACCGCCCAGGCCAGCGGCTGCGGATCCGTCAGCGCCCACCACAGCACCGCGGCCCACACCAGCCACGAGCCCGGCACCCCGGGCACCAGCACTCCGCACAGGCCGAGCACGACGACCACACCGACCAGCAGGAGTTCCCACACTCCCATCTGCCCAGAGTGCCGGAGAAGGCACCAGAAGGCAGGTGGGTGCCGGGTCGGCCGAGCCTACGCCCGGCCGCCTGCGCCTCCGCCGCGTTCTCCACGCCGGAGACGACCACCGGATTGCGTGATCCACTGCGGCGGTCGAAGGGGGCTCGGCGGCGAGGGTCATGCGCTGGAGGTGAGGGTGTGCCAGCCGTTCTCGAGGAGATCGAAGGCGCGGGTGATCGCTTGGCGGGGGTCGTCGTGATCGCGGGCCGCGCGGGGCGCCTGGAGGGCGAAGTGGGCCAGGGCGGCGCAGGCGGGATCGTCGGCCGGCAGGCCGCTCTCTTCGGCGATGACCTGGGCCAGGGCGGCTGTGTGGCGCAGCCACATGCTCTGTGCGTAGTCGCGCAGGGCTGGCGTGCTGTTGACGAGGTCGAAGAAGGCGGTGAAGCGGGCATCGCCGTCGGCTGCGGCCATGCGGTGGCGCAGCGCGTGCTCGCGCAGCGCGGCGGGAATCGACTGTCCCTCGGGGCGCCGGCGTACGGCGGCGAGCAGCTGGACCTCCTGATCGGCGTCCTCGTCGAAGACGAGGGCCTCCTTGACCGGGAAGTGCTTGAACAGGGTCGTGGTGGACACGTCGGCGGCATCGGCGATCTCGCGGATGCCGACGTCGTCGTAGCCGCGCTCCAGAAACAGGCGCAGTGCGGCGTCTGCGATGGCCTGGCGGGTGGCGGCCTTCTTGCGCTCGCGGCGCCCCATCGGGGCGGGGCCGGTCTCGGTGTCGGTCATACCGGGAGCCTACCCTTCGATTGCCCAAGTTCAAAAGTTGAGCTGTTGCACTTATTGAGCTGGTGTGCTCTTCTGGGACGGCGGCCGTCGAATCTCCGCCCACCCCGTCCTCTTCAGCCCCGCTCAAGAAGGCCGGGCCGCCCCCGCCCTCGCTCGACACCACCAGGAACGCCCGCGCGAACTGACGCCGAGTCACGGCGCCGCAGCACACACGCCCCGCACGAACGGAGACCCACCGTGAACACCCCGCGCACCCCGCGCATCGCCATCATCGGCGCCGGCCCAGGCGGCCTGACCTGCGCCCGCATCCTGCAGCTGCACGGCATCGCCGTCACCGTGTACGACCAGGAGAGCTGCCCGGCCGCCCGTAACCAGGGCGGCACCCTCGACCTGCACCAGGACAACGGCCAGATCGCCCTGCGAGAAGCCGGGCTGCTGGACGACTTCTTCCGGCTCTCCCGCCCCGAGGGGCAGGAAATGCGGCAGATGGACAGCGCCGGCGCCCTCCTCTTCCACCACATCCCCGAAGGAGGCGAACGCTTCAAGCCGGAGATCGACCGAGGCACGCTGCGCGACCTCCTGCTGAACTCGCTGCAACCCGGCACCGTCCGCTGGGACCACACCCTGCGCTCCGTCGGGGGACCCTCGGTCGGCCCCCGCCAACTGCACTTCGCCGACGGCACCGTCGTCGAGGCCGACCTCGTCGTCGGAGCCGACGGCGCCTGGTCCAAGGTCCGCCGCACCCTCTCCGAAGCCACCCCCCAGTACAGCGGCGTCAGCTTTCTCGAGGCCCGGTTCCACGACGTCGACAACGCCCACCCTGAGATCGCCGAACTCGTCGGCCAGGGCTCAGCCGCAGCGGCCGACGGCAGCAGGGGCCTGTTCGCCCAGCGCAACAGCGGCGACCACATCCGCGTCTACATCATCCAGCGCGCCCCCGCGGACTGGATCGCCGCGGCCGGTCTGACCATCGAGGACACCGACGGCATCCGTGCCCTCCTGCTCGATCACTACCGTGACTGGGCACCGAGCCTGCGCCGCCTGCTGACCGACAACGAAGGTCGCTACGTCGACCGCCCCATCTACGCTCTGCCGGTGCCGCACACCTGGGAGCACAACCCGACCGTCACGCTGCTGGGAGACGCCGCCCACCTCATGCCCCCGCTCGGCGTCGGGGTCAACCTTGCGATGCTGGACGCCTGCGAACTGGCTCTCGCCCTCGCCCGCCATGACACCCTCGACAACGCCGTCCGTACCTATGAGAAGACGATGCTGTCCCGCTCCACCGAGATGCAACAGCTCCTCGAGAACGGCGCTGAAGAACTGATCTCCGAGGAACTGCCCGACTTCGCCCAGGACGGGGTGCCGGTGACGAACGTGCCATGAGCCCCAAACCAGGTGTGGATCTTTGCTGCGGTCTGCTGCACCTGGTCCGTGGCGAACCCGGCGAGGGCGCGCACCTGCTCGGCGGTGGGCAGGGCGGTGACGGTTGGGGGGCCGCCCGGCGGCCATCTGCCGCCTCCCGTACGGCTGTTCACTCCCTCACCCGACACGCCGTTCGACGGGCCGGGTGCGCCGGATTTTCCTGATGCCCCGTTTTCATACGCCCCGTGCGGTGGACAATTAGGGGCATGAGCCAGCAGGGGGGAAGGCCCGCCCGTCCTGAGGACGACTGGTGGGGACAGCTGTACGACGACTCCACCGAGGACACGGGACCCACGGGCGCGCCCGATTCCCTGGACGACCGTTTCGCCTCCGCGAAGCACACGGTGACGGGCCTGCCGCCTACGACACCGCCGCGTCAGGCCGTACCGCCGCGTGCTCCGGCGCCGGGCAGGCGGGACGGCGACGGCGACGCGCGGAGAGAAGACGGCGGCACGGACCGGGGTGCCGGGGGCGCGGACCGAGGTGCTGGAGGCGCGTGGGAAACGGAGTCCCCGGAGCCCGTGGTGCCGACGCAACGCGCCGCCCAGGACCCCGTCACCCCGCCGCCCGTCCCCCCGGCTCCGGCGACCCCGGCCGAGCCTCCTCCCGCTCCCGGCAAGGTGACCGGCGCGCCACCCCGGCAGCGGTCCCCCTGGGAGCCTGCGCCGGCCACACCCCCGACCGCGTCGACGTTCCTCCCGGCCGCCGGGCCCCCGGAACCGGCCCCGACACCGTCGGCACCGTCCGACCGGCAACCACCCCCCGCCCCCTCCCTGCCGACGGCACCGGCGCCCGACCGCCCGGAACAGTCCCAGTCGGCACCTGCCTCCGTCCCTGAGCCACAGATCCCACCGGCCCCCGCCTCGCCCTCCGCGCCGCCCGGAGACGGCTCGGCGCAGGAACTGCCGCTGCCGGCGGCGGGCACCGGGCTGCCGTTCCCGGAGGTGCATGCCGCGCCGCCGGGCACGACGGTCACCGCCGCCCGGTCCGCCGAGCCCGGCTCGCCCCGGCAGCCGGAGGACCTCGTCCCGCCCACCGGGTCGCAGGAGACATCCCTGCGTGTCGGGCCCCCTGACCCGCGCGAGCTGCCCGCGCCTCCCGCGACCGACCCAGCCACAACTCCCGCTGCGGGGCCCGCGCCCGACGTCGCCTCCTCGCCCCCGCCCCCCTCCGCCGTCGACTACGTCGGCTCCGGTCCGCCCACCTACGATCCCGAGCCCACCGCGCTGCCGGTCGCCGATCCGGACGGGCTGGGGGAGTTGGTCGCGGACACCGTGCTGGACGGTGCCCGGTACGGGGCCTGCACGCTGCGGGCCGTGTCGTTGCGCGGGGACTCGGCGCGGTACCGGGGCGAGCCGCGCCGGGACTCGCTGCTCACCGCCCGGTTCGGGTCGGGGGAGCAGGCGCTGGTGCTCGTCGCGATGGCGACCGGAGTGCGGGGCACCCCGGGCGCGCATCTGGCGGCGGCCGAGGCGTGCCGGTGGATCGGGCGGGCCGTGGGCCGCAGCCATCACCGGCTCGTGGAGGACATCCGCGCGGCCCGGCGCGGCGACCTGAAGTCGGGGCTGCACCGGCTGACCGACCGCAGCCTCGGCAAGCTCCGCGCGAGCGCCGCCGAACAGGGCATCGACCCGGAGGAGTACACGGCGAGCCTGCGCTGTCTGCTGGTGCCCGCCGACCCGGACTGCCGTACCCGCGTGTTCTTCGGCGTCGGCGACGGCGGCCTGTTCCGGCTGCGGGACGGCGCGTGGCAGGACATCGAGCCACAGGTGTCATCCGCCGACACCGCGGGCGGCTCGGTCGTCGGCTTCGGGTCGCCGCCGGCGAGAACGTTCGCCGAAACCCCCGATGGCGACCGGCTCACCATGGACTTCGGCATCCCCACCCCACCGAGCCCGTACGAACCCGCGCCCGAGCCGCCCCGCGCGCCGTTCCGGTTCCGTGCCTCGGTAGCCCGCCCGGGTGATGCCCTGGTGATGTGCACCACGGGCCTGGCCGATCCGCTGCGCGGCGAGGCCGCCCTCTGCGCCTACCTGGCCCGCCGCTGGTCCGGCCGCACCCCGCCCGGGCTCGCCGCGTTCCTCGCCGACGCCCAGGTGCGGGTGAAGGGTTACGCCGACGACCGTACGGCGGCGGCCGTGTGGGAGGCGTAACCGTTTTCCCTGTGCATCCATGGGTGCATGGCCAAACAGAACGTAGCCGAGCAGTTCGTCGACATCCTCGTCCGCGCCGGTGTGCGCCGCCTCTACGGCGTGGTCGGGGACAGCCTCAACCCGGTGGTGGACGCCGTCCGCCGCAACGCCGCCATCGACTGGATCCACGTACGCCACGAGGAGACCGCCGCCTTCGCGGCCGGCGCCGAGGCGCAGATCACCGGGAAGCTGGCGGCCTGCGCGGGCTCCTGCGGCCCGGGCAACCTGCACCTGATCAACGGCCTGTACGACGCGCACCGCTCCATGGCGCCGGTGCTCGCGCTCGCCTCGCACATCCCGTCGAGCGAGATCGGCCTCGGCTACTTCCAGGAGACCCACCCCGACCGGCTCTTCCAGGAGTGCAGCCACTACAGCGAGCTGATCTCCAGCCCCAAGCAGATGCCCCGGCTGCTGCAGACCGCCATCCAGCACGCGGTCGGGCGGAGCGGGGTCAGCGTCGTCGCGCTGCCCGGTGACATCGCAGCCCAGCCGGCCCCGGAGAAGGCCGCGCAGAGCGCCCTCGTCGCCTCCCGGCCGACGGTACGGCCCGGCGACGCCGAGATCGACGCGCTCGTGGAGATGATCGACGCGGCAGGGAGAGTGACTCTTTTCTGCGGCAGTGGCACAGCAGGAGCGCATGCGGAGGTCATGGAGTTCGCCGGGAAGATCAAGTCTCCGGTGGGGCACGCGTTGCGCGGCAAGGAGTTCATCCAGTACGACAACCCGTACGACGTCGGTATGAGCGGACTGCTCGGCTACGGCGCCGCCTACGAGGCCACTCACGAGTGCGACCTGCTGATCCTGCTCGGCACCGACTTCCCCTACAACGCCTTCCTGCCCGACGACGTGCGGATCGCCCAGATCGACGTGCGGCCCGAGGTGCTCGGCCGCCGCTCCCGCCTCGACCTCGCCGTGTGGGGCGACGTGCGCGAGACGCTGCGCTGCCTGATCCCGCGGGTGCGGGAGAAGACCGACCGGCGCTTCCTCGACCGGATGCTGAGGAAACACGCCGACGCGCTGGAGGGCGTGGTCAAGGCCTACACCCGCAAGGTCGACAAGCACGTCCCGATCCACCCCGAGTACGTGGCCGCCGTCCTCGACGAAGTCGCTGACGACGACGCCGTGTTCACGGTCGACACCGGCATGTGCAATGTGTGGGCCGCCCGGTACGTCTCGCCCAACGGCCGGCGCCGGATCATCGGTTCGTTCTCGCACGGGTCGATGGCGAACGCGCTGCCCATGGCGATCGGCGCCCAGTTCACCGACCGGCGCCGGCAGGTGGTCTCGATGTCCGGCGACGGCGGGTTCTCCATGCTGATGGGCGACTTCCTGACGCTCGTACAGTACGAACTGCCCGTCAAGGTCGTACTGTTCGACAACTCCTCCCTCGGCATGGTCGAGCTGGAGATGCTTGTGTCCGGGCTGCCCTCCTACGGCACCGCCAACACCAACCCCGACTTCGCCGCCGTCGCCCGCGCCTGCGGGGTCTACGGGATCCGGGTGGAGAAGCCCAAACAGCTGGCCGGCGCGCTCAAGGACGCCTTCCGGCACAAGGGACCGGCGCTGGTGCACATCGTCACCGACCCCAACGCGCTGTCCATCCCGCCGAAGATCAGCGCCGAGATGGTCACCGGTTTCGCGCTGTCCGCCTCCAAGATGGTGCTGGACGGCGGTGTCGGCCGTATGGTCCAGATGGCCCGCTCCAACCTGCGTAACGTGCCGCGCCCCTGAACCCGGAGGTGGAGGGGTGGATTTCGGCCACTTTCACGGCGCGTGACGGGGTGCCGACGGCCGATGCCGGGCGCATCTGCCTTGCCGTCCCGGGACGTCCGTGGCGCGCAGAGCCCTGCGGGGAGCCGGCCACCCGGGTGCGGCAGGGCCCGGCGGCGGGCCCGTACGCCGTACGGCCGTGGCCGAACCGCCGGTCATCGGGCATGTGTGATGACTGCCCGTGTGCGTGCTGGGCAAGGATCCCCCGTGAACGTGTTCGACCAGGAGGGGCAGGGTCCAGCGGCGTGCGGGCGGGGGTCATGAAGAGTCAGGCACGAGGGGGCGGTCCCGCGGTCGTCGGGGGCTCCTCGGCGACGGCGGGGGAAGAGGCCGGCACCATCACGGAACACGCGCACCGGCTCCGGCGCAGGCTGGGGCGGGCGGATCTGAAGGCGGTGCCCGAGGCCCGCCGGGAGTTGCGGGAACTGCTGCGGCACTGGGGGAAACCGGGCCGTTCGGAGATCGCCGAACTGCTCACCAGCGAACTGGTCACCAACGCGCTCGTCCACACCGACGACGACGCGGTCCTCACGGCGGTCGTGCAGCCGGGCGGACTGCGCGTGGAGGTACGGGACTTCCTGGCCCGCAGACCGGAGCTGAGAGGCCCGGACGCGGACGACGACACCCACGGGCGGGGTCTGGTGCTGGTGCAGTCCCTGGCGGACGCCTGGGGCGTACGGCCGCACGGGGTGGGCAAGTCGGTGTGGTTCGAACTGGGCGCCGAGGCTGCGTGACGCTCCGCGGGAAGGCCGGCTCACCGGATGGGTGCGGACAGAGCGGGAAACGGGCCGGGGGTGCGACCGGTGCGGTCACACCCCCGGCCCGTCATGAGCGGTGGTTCCGGTCGGACTGCCCTGCGCGGCGGTCCTAGCCGAACTGCTGCTCCAGGTCCTTCAGTTTGCGCTCCAGGGAGTCCAGGCGCGGCAGGGCCATGGTGTCGTCCTCGGCGGTGAGGTCGACGGTCACCTGCTCAGCGGACCCGCTGCGGACCGGCTGCAGGGAGGGGCGGGCGCGTACGGGCAGCTGTTCCGCGGTCGATATGGCAGGCTCCGCGGTGGCCGGGGCGGGGCCGCGCTCCACCGCCTGCACCTCCACCTCGACCTGCCGTCCGCCCCGGTTGACGAAGCCGCGGTGGCCCCGGCTGATGGCCTTCAGCTGGGCGCGCTCGATGCGCTGCTGCTCGCGCCGGCGCTGCCGCTGCTGCTCCTTCTGCCGCTTGTCGTCGCGGACCTCCTCGACCGCCTCGTCCAGGCTGCGCACGCCCTCCAGGAGCATCAGCGACCAGGCTCGGTAGGTCTCGCGGGGGGCGCGCAGCCAGCGCACGATGCGGATCTGCGGCAGCGGACGCGGCACCAGGCCCTGCTCGCGCAGCGCGGCCCGGCGGGTCTGCTTCAGCGCGCGGTCGAACAGGACGGCCGCCGACAGTGACATACCGGAGAAGAACTGCGGCGCGCCCGCGTGGCCGGCGCCCCGGGGCGCGTGCACCCAGTTGAACCAGGCCGCCGCCGCAGCGAACATCCACACGAGTATCCGGGAGCCGAGGGCCGCGTCACCGTGGCTGGCCTCGCGCACCGCGAGGACGGAGCAGAACATCGCCGCGCCGTCCAGGCCGAACGGCACGAGGTACTGCCAGCCGTCGGTCAGCCCCAGGTTCTGTTCGCCGAAGCCGACGAGGCCGTGGAAGGACAGGGCGGCCGCGACCGCCGCACAGCAGAACAGGAGCACGTAGGAGGCCGTGCCGTAGATGGCCTCCTTGCGCCTGCGGCGCTCCTCGCTGCGCTCCCACGAGTCGTCCGCGCTCGCGTTCTCCCCGGAGGAGCGCTTGCCGCGCGCGAGCACCGCCACCGCCGCCAGCATTCCCAGGAGCAGTACGGCGCCCGGTAGGAGCCAGTTCAGCGATATGTCGGTCAGTCTCATCAGGGGTCCCTTGCATTGGGATAGGGCGTAACGCCCGCCATAGTGGCCCACTCCCGACGGCCCTCAGGGGGTTTCGGGGCAAGAGGCCGCCAAGGAAGTGCAAGGGAATGCCCAGGGCGGCGTTCTGCTCGAACTGCCGCATGAGGGGCGGGAGTTGAGTTCGAATAAGACTACCGGTACGGGTGGTTCCTCGGAAAGTTCCCGCGACAGGTGGGGAAGTTGTGAATCACTCGTCCGCGGGGCCCGTCCGTCGGTGACCGGTCCGTCCCCGGTGATCTTAGTGGACCCGGGGCCGTACTCGGTCCCCTGAGGAGGCCTCAGGCCGCCGCGCTCGCCACGAGTTCCCGGATCGGGGTGCACGGTGTAGAACATGCGGCAGCTCGTCCGGTCCCGGGTGGGCAGCCGTGAGGGGCCGGCGCACGGCCATGCGGCCGGCGGTGTGGTCGTACGAGACGTGCGTCACATGCGGCCGGGGCGCCGCGATGGCGTCCGGGCGGGTCCGGTGCCCGTAGCCCCGCGGCATCTGCGGGCCGACCTTTGTAGGTAAGCCTAACCTTAGCTACTGGTCGGTGAATTTGAACTACCGGCTCGGACGCCTAAGGTGCTTGACGGACGGGTGACAACCCACCGTTAATGACCCAAGTGCCGACAAGCCGCCAGGAGGGACCCGTGAAGCAGAGCGCGCAGGGCTCCGCCGGGGCGGGGACATCGCGCGGGGCGCCGCCCGGTGGCGCCCGGGTGCCCGCGCAGCCGCGCCCGGCGGACGCCCCCGACAGCTTCCGCGAGCGGCACACCGCCGTGCCCGCCGCGCGCGGGGAGCACACGCACAGTGAGCGGCCGATTCCGGAGCCCCGGCCGGCGGTGCAGCGCTCCTCGGTGCGCGGGCAGATCCTGGACGCGCTGCGTACGGCGCTGGTGACCGGGGAGCTGAAGCCCGGCGAGGTCTACTCGGGGCCGGTGCTCGGTGAGCGGTTCGGTGTCTCGGCCACGCCCGTGCGGGAGGCCATGCAGCAGCTCGCCCTGGAGGGCGCCGTCGAGGTCGTGCCCAACCGTGGGTTCCGGGTGGTCGAGCGGGGGGCGCGGGAACTGGCCGAGCTGGCGGAGGTGCGGGCGCTCATCGAGGTGCCGGTGATGCTCCGGCTCGCCCGGACCGTGCCGGGTGAGCGGTGGGCCGAACTGCGTCCGCTCGCCGAGGAGACGGTACGGGCGGCCGGCACCGGCTGCCCGGCGACGTACGCGGAGTCCGACCGCGCCTTCCACCGCGCCCTGCTCGCCCTGTCGGGCAACGAGCAGCTGGTCGGCATCGCATCCGATCTGCACCGGCGCTCGCAGTGGCCACCGGTCCGGCGCGGCCGGGCCTGTCTGGTCGCCGACGCGGCCGAGCACCTGGCTCTGCTGGACGCGCTGATCGCCGGAGACGTCGATGTGGTGCGGGGGCTGGTCACGCAGCACTTCGCGGGCGCGGGCTGAGTGGGCGCCCGGCGCCGGGGAGACCGGGTGGGTTCGCTTACGGCGCCTTGACGGCCGACGCGACTACGCCGTAGCCACCCCCGGAGCCGGCGGCGCCAACTGCCGGGCCAGCCACGTCGGTACGCCTCCGAGCAGCCGGAACAACCGGCGCGCCTCCTCGCGCAACCGCGAAGCCTCCGGCTCGGTCTCCGCGTCGGCCAGCGAGGCCAGCGCAGGGGCCGTACCGACCAGATAGCCCAACTCCTCGCGGATCCGCAGCGATTCGGCGAAGCCATGCCGCGCCTCGGTCAACTCGCCGTCGCGCAGGGCGAGTCCGGCGAGGTGGCGCCAGGTGAAGGACAGCAGCAGCGGGTCCGCATGCGCGGCGGCGCCCGCGTGCGCCCGGCGGTACGCGGCCCGCGCCGCCTGCGGGGAACGGGTCAGGTTCTCCGCGATCAGGCCCCGGCGGAAGTCGAGCAGGGCCCGGCCCGGCGCTCCCGGAGGGATCAGCGCCGCCGCCCGCCCCAGCGCGGCCCGCGCCTCGTCCGCGCGGTCCCGGACGCCGTGCAGCGTTGCCGTGTAGGCGAGTTGGCCGCGCTCACAGGCGGCGGCCCCCCGCTCCTCGTCGGTGTGCGCGAGCGCCTCCGCCGTCCGCAGGGCGTCCTCCGCGTGCTCCCAGCCCCGCTCGGTGTACAGACACCGTTCGACCAGCAGCGCGGCCCGCTGCAGGGACGTGGCGGGGGTGTCCGGCGGCAGCAGGGCCGCCGCGTCCGCCCAGCAGGCCCGCGAGCGCAACCGCCATACCGCGGTCTGGAGCGGATCGTCACCGGCGGTCGTTCCGTTACCAGACATGGCGGGATGCGCCACGTTGCCCTCCCCGAGCACGCCATCGAGCTGTTGAGTGGTGGCGGCATTCCAGCACCAATCGCCGGGCCGGGCCAAGAGGGTGGGTGAAAGATTTCACAAAGTCGTGGGGCGCGGGCGTGACCGGGTTTGGCCGCCGCGCGCCCCCGCCGGCCTCAGCTCATGCGCAGCGCGAGGAAGAAGTCGAGCTTGTCCTCCAGGCGCGACAGGTCCCGTCCCGTCAACTGCTCGATCCGGCCAACCCGGTAGCGCAGCGTGTTGACGTGCAGGTGGAGCCGGGTGGCGCAGCGCGTCCAGGAGCCGTCGCAGTCCAGGAACGCCTCCAGGGTCGGGATCAGCTCGGCCCGATGGCGGCGGTCGTAGTCCGTCAGCGGGTCCAGCAGGCGCGCGGTGAAGGCGCGGCGGACGTCGTCGGGCACGAAGGGGAGCAGCAGGACGTGCGACGCCAGCTCCTGGTGCCCCGCAGCGCAGACCCGGCCCGGGCGGGCGGCCGCCACCCGGCGGGCGTGCCGGGCCTCCTCCAGGGCCCCGCGCAGCCCCTCCGCGGAGTGCACGGCCGCGCTGACGCCGAGCGTGAGCCGCCCGTCGTCGTTCAGGCCCGCCGAGAGCGTCTCCCGCACCGACTGCAGCAGGGAGTCGGCCAGCAGCCCGGTCTCCGAGCCGTCGTGCTCGGCGGAGACGGCCGGCAGCGGCACCAGGGCGATGGCCTCGTCGCCGGTGTGCGCGACGGCGATCCGGTCGGACGGCTCCGGGCCGGTCGCCTGCGGGTCGACCAGCACTTCCTCCAGGAGCGACTGGGCGACCGGGCCGCCCTCGACCTCGCCGCCGTCCCACTCCACGCGGGCCACCACGACCTGCCAGTGCGGGGCCGCGCCGAGCCCGGGCAGCAGCACCGGGGCGGCCACCCTCAGGCGGGCCGCGATCTCGGCCGGTGCGGCGCCCGTCTGGACCAGCTCCAGCACCTCCTGGGCGAGCCGGCGCCGCACCGTGCGGGCCGCGTCCCGGCGGTCCCGCTCGACCGAGATCAGCTGGGTGACGCCCTGCAGCAGGTCCAGCCGCTCCTCGGGCCAGTCGCCGGCGTCCGCCTCGACGGCCAGCAGCCAGTCCGACAGCACCGACTCGCGCACATCGCGGGCGGCCTGCGGGGAGCGGCCGGAGGAGCGGATCGGGAAGAGGGAGTAGGTGCTGCCGCCGAGCAGGACGCGGTGCGGGCCGCGGCGGCCGGTGCGGGTGGCCGCCAGGTGTTCGGCGGCGAGCTTGGCGCAGGTGTCGGCGGGCAGCGCCGGCCCCGCGACTTTGGAGCCCGCGATCAGCCGGCCGGTCGGGGCGAGCACCCAGGCGCGCAGGTCCAGGTCGGTGCCGAGCAGGTCCAGGACCACGTCCGGGCCGCCGCCCGCCGGGCCCGAGGTCATCATCCGCCGGTGCCGGTCGACCACGGCCGCCAGGTCGCCGGCGCGCTCGCCGGAGACCTGCCGTACGACGTGCTCGGTGATCGTGGCGAAGGCCACCGACTCGTGCACCGCGAACAGCGGCAGCCGGTGCCTGGCGCAGGCCAGCACCAGGTCGTCCGGCACATCGCCCAGCTCCGCCTCACCGGCGGCCAGCGCCGCCACCCCGGCCTGCACCAGGATCCGTACGAACGGCTCGGAGTCGGCCGCGTCCCGGCGCCAGGCCAGGCCGGTCAGCACCAGCTCGCCCCCGGAGAGGTAGCGGCTCGGGTCGCGCAGGTCCGTGGTCATGACCCCGCGCACCGTACGGTCCAGTTCCTCCTCGCCGCCGAGCAGCCGCAGGCCCAGCGCATCGGTGTCCAGAAGTGCGCGCAGCCGCATCTCGTCGCCGCCGTTCTATGTCTCGAAACCTACGATGGATCTTGGAGGGTGACGGGGGAGTCACCCCGAACCTGTGGCCCGGGGACGCGTTCGGCGGCCCTCCTGCTGTTTCCTGCGTTTCTCCAGGAAAACGGAGAGGTTACCGATGACCTCCGTTCATACGAATCTACAAGATGCTCGCCGTGGCCAGCGAACTCCTTCATGGTTTCGGTGACTGACCCCGCCGGAGCACAGGGCGGTGTACTGAGTCCACTCCGCGTAAACAGCACATGAACGAGCCGCGCCCGCCGCACACGGATTGGCTCAATCTGTACGACTCACGAGACGAAGAAGAGAGCCGGTCATGGACTTCCTTCGCCCCGCCAGCTGGGAGGAGGCGCTCGCCGCGAAGGCCGAGCACCCCACCGCTGTGCCGATTGCGGGTGGCACCGATGTGATGGTCGAGATCAACTTCGACCACCGCCGGCCCGAGTATCTGCTCGACCTCAACCGCATCGGTGACCTCTACGAGTGGGAGGTCGGCGAGGAGAGCGTACGGCTGGGCGCCTCCGTCCCGTACACCAGGATCATGCAGCATCTCCGTGCCGAGCTGCCGGGCCTCGCGCTCGCCTCGCACACGGTCGCCTCCCCGCAGATCCGCAACCGCGGCGGCGTCGGCGGCAACCTCGGCACGGCCTCGCCCGCCGGTGACGCCCACCCCGCCCTGCTCGCGGCGGGCGCCGAGGTCGAGGTGGAGTCGGCGGCCCGGGGCACCCGGCTGATCCCGATCGACGAGTTCTACACGGGCGTCAAGCGCAACGCGCTCCAGCCCGACGAGCTGATCCGCGCCGTGCACGTCAAGAAGGCCGACGGACCGCAGCAGTACTCGAAGGTCGGCACCCGCAACGCCATGGTCATCGCCGTGTGCGCCTTCGGCCTCGCCCTGCACCCCGAGACCCGTACGGTCCGGACCGGCATCGGCTCGGCCGCCCCGACCCCGGTCCGGGCCAAGGCCGCCGAGGAGTTCCTGAACGCGGCCCTGGCGGAGGGCGGCTTCTGGGACAACGGAAAGATCATCACCCCGTCGGTCGCCAAGCAGTTCGCCGACCTGTGCTCGGCCGCCTGCAACCCGATCGACGACGTCCGGGGCACCGCGAGCTACCGCCGCCACGCGGTCGGCGTCATGGCCCGCCGGACGCTCACCTGGACCTGGGAGTCGTACCGCGGCGCCCGCCGCACATCCGAGGGAGCTGCGTAATGCGCGTCAACTTCACCGTCAACGGACGTCCGCAGGAGGCCGACGACGTCTGGGAGGGCGAGTCCTTGCTGTACGTCCTGCGCGAGCGCCTCGGCCTGCCGGGTTCCAAGAACGCCTGCGAGCAGGGCGAGTGCGGCTCCTGCACCGTGCGCCTGGACGGCGTGCCGGTCTGCTCCTGCCTGGTCGCGGCCGGTCAGGTCGAGGGCCGCGACGTCGTGACCGTCGAGGGCCTGGCGGACTACGCCAAGCAGCGCGCCGAGGGCGGCTGCGCATCCGGCGCCTGCGGTACGACCCTCCAGGACGCCCAGCAGTGGAGGGCCAAGGGCACCGACTCCCAGACCGGCGAGGGCACCGAACTCTCGCCGATCCAGCAGGCGTTCATCGACGCCGGCGCCGTCCAGTGCGGCTTCTGCACCCCGGGTCTGCTCGTCGCCTCCGACGAACTCCTGGAGCGCAACCCGAACCCGTCCGACGCCGACATCCGTGAGGCGCTGTCGGGCAACCTGTGCCGCTGCACGGGCTACGAGAAGATCATGGACGCGGTCCGCCTGGCGGCCGCCCGCCAGTCCGAGGGGGTCTGACCATGCCGGCCAACGGCGCTCCTACGAAGATCACGCAGGGCTACCGGACCAAGGGCGGCATCGGCGAGTCCACGCTCCGTCCGGACGGCACCCTCAAGGTCACCGGCGAGTTCGCGTACTCGTCCGACATGTGGCACGAGGACATGCTGTGGGGCCAGATCCTGCGCTCCACCGTCGCCCACGCGGAGATCGTCTCGATCGACACCTCCGAGGCCCTGGCCACGGCGGGCGTGTACGCGGTCCTCACGTACGACGACCTGCCCACCGAGGTGAAGAACTACGGCCTGGAGATCCAGGACACCCCGGTCCTCGCGCACGGCAAGGTACGCCACCACGGCGAGCCGGTCGCGCTCGTCGCCGCCGACCACCCGGAGACGGCCCGCCGCGCCGCCGCCAAGATCAAGGTCGAGTACCGCGAACTCCCGGTCATCACCGACGAGAGGTCGGCCCTCGCGCCGGACGCGGTCCTCGTCCACGAGAACCGCGACGACCACCACTTGGGGCACGTCCCGCACCCGAACATCGTGCACCGCCAGCCGATCGTCCGCGGCAACGCGGACGAGGCCGCCAAGCGGGCCGACGTGATCGTCAAGGGCGAGTACACCTTCGGCATGCAGGACCAGGCCTTCCTCGGCCCCGAGTCCGGCCTCGCCGTACCGGAGGAGGACGGCGGCGTCCACCTCTACATCGCCACCCAGTGGCTCCACTCCGACCTGCGCCAGATCGCGCCCGTGCTCGGCCTGCCCGAGGACAAGGTGCGCATGACGCTGGCCGGCGTCGGCGGCGCGTTCGGCGGTCGCGAGGACCTGTCGATGCAGATCCACGCCTGCCTGCTGGCGCTGCGCACCGGCAAGCCGGTGAAGATCGTCTACAACCGGTTCGAGTCCTTCTTCGGGCACGTCCACCGCCACCCGGCCAAGCTGTACTACGAGCACGGGGCCACGCGCGACGGCAAGTTGACCCACATGAAGTGCCGGATCGTCCTGGACGGCGGCGCCTACGCCTCCGCCTCCCCGGCGGTCGTCGGCAACGCCTCCTCGCTGAGCGTCGGCCCGTACGTCGTCGACGACGTGGACATCGAGGCCATCGCCCTCTACACCAACAACCCGCCCTGCGGCGCCATGCGCGGCTTCGGCGCGGTCCAGGCGTGCTTCGCCTACGAGGCGCAGATGGACAAGCTGGCGAAGCGACTGGGCCTGGACCCGGTGGAGTTCCGGCAGCTCAACGCGATGGAGCAGGGCACCATCATGCCGACGGGCCAGCCCGTCGACTCGCCCGCCCCGGTCGCCGAACTGCTGCGCCGCGTCAAGGCGATGCCGCTGCCGCCCGAGCGCCAGTGGGAGTCCAGCGAGGGCCCCGACGTACGGCAGCTGCCCGGCGGTCTGTCCAACACCACGCACGGCGAGGGCGTCGTACGCGGGATCGGTTACGCGGTCGGCATCAAGAACGTCGGCTTCTCCGAGGGCTTCGACGACTACTCCACCGCCAAGGTGCGCATGGAGGTCGTGGGCGGTGAGCCGGTCGCGACCGTGCACACCGCGATGGCGGAGGTCGGCCAGGGCGGCGTCACCGTCCACGCGCAGATCGCCCGCACCGAGCTCGGCGTCACCCAGGTGACCATCCACCCCGCCGACACGCAGGTCGGCTCCGCGGGCTCGACCTCCGCCTCCCGGCAGACGTACGTCACCGGCGGCGCCGTGAAGAACGCCTGCGAGCTGGTCCGCGAGAAGGTCCTGGAGATCGGCCGGCGCAAGTTCGGCTCCTACCACCCGGCCTGGGCGACCGCCGAACTCCTGCTGGAGGGCGGCAAGGTCGTCACCGACGGCGGCGAGGTCCTCAGTGACCTGGTCGACGTTCTGGAGGACCAGGTCGTGGAGATCGAACAGGAGTGGCGGCACCGGCCGACCGAGGCCTTCGACCTGCACACCGGCCAGGGCAACGGCCACGTCCAGTACTCCTTCGCCGCCCATCGCGCGGTCGTCGAGGTCGACACCGAGCTCGGCCTGGTCAAGGTCATCGAGCTGGCCTGCGCCCAGGACGTCGGCAAGGCGCTCAACCCGCTCTCCGTCGTCGGCCAGATCCAGGGCGGTACCACCCAGGGCCTGGGCGTGGCGGTGATGGAGGAGATCATCGTCGACCCGAAGACCGCGAAGGTCAGGAACCCCTCCTTCACGGACTATCTGATCCCCACGATCCTCGACACGCCGACCATCCCGGTCGACGTGCTCGAACTCGCCGACGAGCACGCCCCGTACGGGCTGCGCGGCATCGGCGAGGCCCCCACCCTGTCGTCCACCCCGGCCGTCCTCGCGGCGATCCGGAACGCGACCGGGCTGGAGCTGAACCGGACGCCGGTGCGGCCGGAACACCTCACGGGCACCGCGTAACACACAACCCCACAGCTCTCCGGGCGGCGCAGGGAACGTCACACACTCCGCCGCGCCGCCCGGAGGAACCCCCTTTGAGTTCCGCACCGCTCGCGGTCCTTGAAGTACCAGGAAATTCGTTCGTCTCGGGCCGTCCCCCGGGTCGTCCATTCCCAAATCCCGTGACCGTCAGCGCGGTTGCACGGGTGCCCCTGTGAACCTTGGGAGATGGCACCATGACCCAGCAGTCAGTGGAGCCCACGACCACCGCCGAAGACGCGGGCGCGGGTTCGCGTCCGCCGGCCGGCAGGTCGTGGCTCGACCGGTACTTCCACATATCCGAAAGAGGATCCACCGTCGCGACCGAGGTCCGCGGTGGCGTCACCACCTTCATGGCGATGGCGTACATCCTTCTGCTCAACCCCGTGATCCTCAGCGGCGCGGACAAGTCCGGCGACTCTTTGGGCCAGAAGGCCCTCATCACGGCCACCGCGCTCGGCGCGGCGGGCACCACCCTCCTCATGGGCTGGGTCGGCAAGGTGCCGCTCGCCATGGCCGCCGGACTCTCCGTCTCCGGTGTGCTCGCCGGTCTGGTCATGGGCACCAAGGACCTGACGTGGGCTCAGGGCCTGGCGATGTGCGTCGCCTACGGCGTGGTGATCATGCTCCTGGTGGTCACGGGCCTCCGCGAGATGATCATGAACTCGATCCCGCTGCCGCTCAAGCACGGCATCACGATCGGCATCGGTCTGTTCATCGCGTTCATCGGCCTGGTCAAGGCCGGGTTCGTGCATGCCGGTACGGCAACCCCGGTCACCCTGGGCAACGGGGGTGAGCTCGTCGGCTGGCCCGTCCTGCTCTTCGCCGTGACGCTGCTGCTCATCTTCGCGCTGCAGTCCCGGAACGTTCCCGGCGCCATCCTCATCGGCATCGTCACCGGCACCGTTCTCGCGGTGATCGTCAACGCCGCCGGCCTCGTCGACGACAAGGGCTGGGCCAACGGCTCGGGTCCCGCGCTGCACGGCAGCGCCGTGTCGATGCCGGACTTCTCGCTCATCGGCAAGGTGTCCTTCAGCGGCCTGGGCGACGTCGGCTACATGACGGTCACCTTCATCGTCTTCACGCTGGTGCTCGCCGGCTTCTTCGACGCGATGGCCACCATCATCGGCATCGGTACCGAGGCCGGACTCGCCGACTCCCAGGGGCGGATGCCGGGCCTGTCCAAGGCGCTGTTCATCGACGGTGCCGGCGGCGCCGTCGGCGGTGTGGTGGGCGGCTCCGGTCAGACCGTGTTCATCGAGTCCGCGACCGGCGTCGGCGAGGGGGCCCGTACCGGACTGGCCTCGGTCGTCACCGGAGGCTTCTTCGCCCTTTGCCTCTTCTTCACGCCGATCACGGCGATCGTGCCGCGCGAGGTGGCCTCGGCCGCCCTCGTCACCATCGGCGCGATGATGATGATGAACGCCCGGCACGTGGACTGGGGCGACCGCTCCGTCGCGATCCCGGTCTTCCTGACCGTCGTGATCATGCCGTTCACGTACTCGATCACCCCCGGTGTCGCCGCCGGTGTGATCTCCTACGTCGTCATCAAGCTCGCCCAGGGCAAGTGGCGGGAGATCGGTCCCTTCATGTGGGGTCTGACGGTGCTCTTCCTCGTCTACTTCTCCCTGCATCCGATCCGAGCCCTGCTGGGCGTGCACTAGCCGGTTGAACGTCCCTTCCACGCAACCCCGTTAGGAGACCGACAGATGCTGGACATCGCCGACGAGTTGAACCGGTGGGTCGAGCAGGGCCGTGACTTCGCCGTCGCCACCGTGGTCGCCGTCGGCGGCAGCGCCCCGCGCCAGCCCGGCGCCGCCCTCGCGGTGGACGCCGAGGGCACGGCCGTCGGCTCGGTCTCCGGCGGGTGCGTGGAGGGCGCCGTGTACGAGCTGTGCCAACGGGCGCTGGAGGACGGGCAGACCGTGCTCGAACGCTTCGGCTACAGCGACGAGGACGCCTTCGCCGTCGGCCTGACCTGTGGCGGCGTCATCGACATCCTCGTCACACCGGTCCGGGCGGACGGTCCCGCCCGGCCGGTGCTCGCCGCCGCGCTCGCCGCCGCCGCCCATGGGGAGGCGGCGGCGGTCGCGCGGATCGTGGAGGGACCGGCTGAGCTGCGGGGCCGGGCCCTCCTCGTGCGCGCCGACGGTTCCCGCGACGGCGGTTTCGGCGCCCATCCCGAACTGGACCGCACGGTCGCCGCCGAGGCCGGCGCCTTCCTCGACGCGGGCCGCACCGGCACCCTGGAGATCGGCGAACAGGGCTCGCGCTGCGGCGCCCCGCTGACCGTCCTGGTCGAGTCCTCCGTCCCCGCCCCCCGCATGATCGTCTTCGGCGCGATCGACTTCGCCTCCGCACTGGTCCGTGTCGGCAAGTTCCTCGGCTACCACGTCACGGTGTGCGACGCCCGCCCGGTGTTCGCCACGAAGGCCCGCTTCCCGGAGGCGGACGAGATCGTGGTCGAGTGGCCCCACAGGTACCTGGAGCGCACGGAGACCGACGGCCGTACGGTCCTCTGCGTCCTCACCCACGACGCCAAGTTCGACGTGCCGCTGCTCGAGCTGGCCCTGCGGCTGCCGGTCGCCTACGTCGGCGCGATGGGCTCCCGCCGCACCCACCTCGACCGCAACGAGCGGCTGCGCGAGGTCGGGGTCACCGAGCTGGAACTGGCCCGGCTGCGCTCGCCGATCGGCCTCGACCTCGGCGCCCGTACGCCCGAGGAGACGGCGCTGTCCATCGGCGCGGAGATCGTCGCCGG
The DNA here is from genome assembly GCF_055572075.1 of Streptomyces sp. NPDC030820. Taxonomy (NCBI): domain Bacteria; kingdom Bacillati; phylum Actinomycetota; class Actinomycetes; order Kitasatosporales; family Streptomycetaceae; genus Streptomyces; species Streptomyces sp. NPDC030820. The sequence continues at coordinate 122,238 of NZ_JBVIEB010000014.1, read as the reverse complement.
CCGGCGGGGCGGCTCGGGTGTGTCGCTGACCGGTGCGCACACGCCGATCCACCATGACACGAACCCGGCACCCGTCGGTCACATCGGCTCGGTGGCCTGAGGTCCCTTCGGCCGTTCTTCCGGGCGCCCGGGGGGAGCGTGCCGGGAAAACGGTTTGCCGGGCGCCTGGGCCGCCGTATTGCATGAGGTCATGGTGTCCACCGACCGGCTGGCGGCCTTCGCCGCCCTGTCCTTCCTGCTGATCGTGATCCCCGGCCCGAGCGTGCTCTTCGTCGTCGGGCGGGCGCTGGCGCACGGCCGGCGCGCCGCGCTGACCACGGTCCTCGGCAACACCCTCGGCGCGTATGTGCTCGTGGCGGCCGTGGCGCTCGGCATCGGCTCGATCGTGGAGCGCTCGGTGCTCGTCTTCACGGCCCTGAAGCTCGCCGGCGCCGCCTACCTCGTGTACCTCGGGATCAAGGCATGGCGGCAGCGGGGCTCCCTGCGGGCCGCGTTCACGCAGTCAGGACCGGCCCACGGCGGCCTGCGCACCCTCTGGGAGGGGTTCGCGGTCGGCGTGGCCAACCCCAAGACGATGGTGTTCTTCGCCGCCGTGCTGCCCCAGTTCGTGGACCGCGAGCAGGGCCGGGTGCCGGTGCAGATGTTGCTTCTCGGCCTGGTCTTCAACGCCATCGCGGTGGCCTCCGACAGCCTGTGGGGACTGGTGGCCTCCGCCGCCCGCGACTGGTTCGCCCGCTCACCCCGGCGGCTTGCCGCCGTCGGCGGGATCGGCGGGCTGACCATGGTCGGGCTCGGTGTGACGGTGGCGGTGACGGGGCGCAAGGACTGAGCGCTCCACGGGCTGCCGTGAGGAGCCGTCCGGCGTCTGCGCCACCGTCGTGGCCGGCCGCGCCGTTCCTTGCGCCCTGCGGACGCTCACTCCCGCCGCAGCAGCCGGTTCACGGCGCGCCCGAACACCGTACGGGCCGTGCGCTCCACCAGGCCGTCCGAGGCCGAGGGCAGGAAGCGCAGACTCACCTCCTCGCGCCACACGACCCGGCTACGGCCGCCCGGTCCCGGCCACACCTCGATCTCCGCCCAGCCGAGGACCATCCGTCCGCGTTTCTCCAGGCGGCACAGCCCGGCTTCGCCGTCGGCGGGCGGGCGCCAGAGGGTGACCTCCATCAGGTCGTCGAAGGCGAGCGGACCGATGCCGGACCGGGCCACGAAGCGCGTACCCACGTGGGTCGGCGGGGGCGTGAGCACCGTGATCCGGGTCAGCGGGACCACGTCGGCGTGGCGGGGCCACTCCGTGAGCCGGCGCCAGGCCTCGTCCAGGGCGAGCGGGGCCGTACGTTCGAAGGAGAAGGTGGGCACGGGATGATCGTAGGCAATGAGCGACCCCGCTACTGCCCCATATATAGAGCATGAGTTCGAATATCTCCCCAATGCCCGACCGGTAGCACCATGGAAGGAGGGGCACCGCGGAGGAGGACGATCATGCGCTTCCGGGATCGGGCCGAAGCCGGACGGGAACTCGCCGGACTGCTGAGCGACCTGCGGGAGCAGGGCACCCTGGTCGATCCGCTCGTCCTCGCCCTACCGCGCGGCGGTATCGCCGTCGCCGAGCCCGTCGCCCGCGCCCTGGGCGCCCAGCTCGACGTGCTCATCGTGCGCAAGATCGGTGCCCCGCATCACCAGGAGTTCGCCGTCGGCGCGCTCGTCGGGGACGACCCGCCCCTCTTCAACGCCGGGACCCTGGACCGGCTCGGCCTGACCGAGGAGTCCATGGCCCCGGTGGTGGAACGCGAGCGGCGGGAACTGCGGCGCCGCGAGGAGCGGTATCGCGGCGACCGTCCGGCGCCGGATCCTGCGGGGCGTACGGTGATCGTCGTCGACGACGGGCTGGCCACCGGCGCCACGGCCCGCGCGGCCCTGCGGCATGTGCGGCGGCGCCGGCCCGCCCACCTGGTGCTGGCCGTGCCCGTCGGCGCGCCGGACTCCGTGGCCCAGCTCGCCTCCGAGGCCGACACGATCGTGTGCCCGCACCGGCCGGCCGGGTTCACCGCGGTGGGGCAGTGGTACGAGGACTTCGAGCAGTTGACGGATGCGGAGGTGCTCGCGGCGCTGGGCAGTCGCGGGTAAGCGCCGTTGGGGTCTCTCGCCGTTGCCGGGTGCGGGTCCGTCTTGGGTTGCTCGCGCCCACGCGGCGGAGCCGCGTATCGATAGAGCCCCGCGCCCCTGCGGGGCGCTTCCTTCCCGCCCTTCGTAACACCCCCGTGCACACCAGTAGTACCGGGCCGGTACTCGGAGTAGCCTCGGGGCCATGACGCGCACGGGGGAGCGAGCCGTCAAGTCGCGGTTACGGACGCCGTCCTGGATCGCGCGCATCGAGGCGCCGGACGGACAGGTCCTCGGTGCCGGGGTGCTGCTCGCCCCCGACCGCGTGCTCACCGCAGGGCATGTCGTCGGGCCCGGCCACCGCTACACCGTCCGCCTGATCGGCGTACCCGGCCTGGACGCCGTACCCGCCACCGTCCGCGAGGACGAGTACGTGCCGGAGCAGGAGGACGCCTTCGGTGACCGCAGCGGTGATCTCGCCCTGCTGCGGCTGGCCGCGCCGCTGCCGGCGGCGCACACCACCCGGCTCTACCGGCTCGCCGCACCGCACGGACCGGTGAGCATGTACGGCTTCCCGGCCGGCGACGACGGCGGCCGCTGGCACGGCGCCACCCTGGTCGCCGCCCGCGGCCGGGACAGCCAGGTGCAGCTGCGCCCGCTGGCCCCGGGCGAGCTGGCCGCACCCGGCTTCAGCGGCGGGGGAGTGGTCGACCACGCCACCGACCAGGTCATCGGGATCGTCCTCAGCGTGGACGAGGGGCCGGGTTGGGCCTTCAGCTATATGAGTCCCACCGAGACCATCCTCCGGCATCTTCCGCAGGTCGCCGCCTGGACCGACGGCGCCGAGGCGGTCGACCCCCGGCTGCGCACCGGAGCCGCGGAGGCGGCCGGCGCGCTGGACGTGCCGTTCGCCACCGAGCTCGCCTCCTGGTTCCGCGGCGAGGGCTGGCCGGTCCTCGTCACCGTCGCCCCCGCCCGCAGCGACCGCGCCTGGACCCTGCACCGGGCCGTCACCCTCGCCGACCGGGAACTGCGCACCGACCGCAACACGAGCGGCTTCAGCCATGACCCGCCCGAGACCGTGCCCCCGGCCGGCGGGCACGATCTCGCCCTGGACGTCAAGGGGCTGACGGCCGGTCAGGTCATGGAGCGCATCGCCACCCGACTGGGCATCCGCGACGACATCCGGCCCGAACGGCTCGGCGCCCTGCGCGTCCCGCTCGCCGCCGTCCTGGTCGGCGTCGACCAGGCCGCCGAACCCGACGCGCTGCTCGGCCTGCTGGACCGGCTCGCCCGGCAGGGGGCCCGGCTGCTGCTGGTCTTCCGCCACCGGGGCCAGCGCGCGGAGCAGGCCGCCGAGTCCCTCGTACACCGCCCGCTGCACGACCGCTGGAGTCGACTGCACGACGAACTCGACCGTATCGTCCACGAGTTGGGACCGGGCCTCGACCGGCTCCGGGAGCGGGTGCTGCCCGGCGCCGGCACCCGGCAACTGGTGGAGCAGGCCGAGGCCGGAGTACGGCGGACCCGCATGCTGCGCGCCTGGGTCGCCCACACCCCCGAGCGGGAGCGCGAACCCGGCAGCGCCGACCTGCTGTTCACCTTCGAGGACGCCGCCGACCGCCGCAGACAGCGCCTGGAACAGGCCATCGGCGTCCTCGACACCCGGCTGCGCCGCCGCGAGGAACTCCTCGGCCGGGTCAGCGCCGAGTGGCCGCTGTGCCGCAGACGGGCCGCCGCGCACGGCGACCGGGTCATGGAGGCCTACCGGCTCTACGAGCACGCCCTGTCCCTGCTGCGGCACACCCCCTGCGACATCGAGCGGGCCGAGGCCGCCGTCGAGCGCTTCGTCGGTTTCTGCTCGGCCGCCGCTCCGTCCGCCCCGGCCGCGCCGACGCGGCCCGCCGCCCCCGGCGCACCCCGGAAGGAGAGCGCACCGTGACCTCGTGCGCCCGGCCCGGCTGCGCGGGCCACATCATGGGCACCGGCTACTGCGACACCTGCGGCCGCCGCCACGCCGAGCCGCACACCGCGTCGCATCCGGAGCCACCGGCACCGGCCGGACCGCGCGCCGAACCGCGGGCCCCGGCCCCCAGCACCCCGGCCGAGGACAGCCCCGGCCCGCCGGCCGTGCACGCCGTCGCCGGGGTCGGGGACCTCGACCAGCACGGACTGGTCGTACTGCCCGAGGTGCCCGTCCCCGACGACGTGCTCGTGACCGACCCCCGCCCGCCGACCGGCGGCCGTCGCTGCGGTGCGAACGGCTGCACCATGACCATCGGCGTCGGCTACGGCGGCCGGCCCGCCCCCGCCACGGGCCACTGCCCCCGCTGCGGCACGCCCTACTCCCTGCTGCCCCAGCTGAACGAGGGCGACGTGGTGGCCGGCCACTACCGCGTCCTCGGCTGTCTCGGCGGGGGCGGGCTCGGCTGGATCCATCTCGCCGAGGACACCCGCGCCGACGGCCACCGGGTCGTCCTCAAGGGCCAGATCGACGCCCACGACGCGCTCGCCCGCCGCACCGCCGTCGAGGAGCGCCGCTCGCTGACCGACCTGCACCACCCCGACATCGTCCGGCTCATCACCTACGCCGACCACCAGGTCCCGGGCCGCCCGCCCACCGGATACCTGGTCATGGACTACATCGGCGGCCGCTCCCTGCAGCAGCTGTTCGCCGCCGACGACGTCGAACGGATCTTCCACGGCCGCCCCCGCCTGGACCACGTCCTCACCTACGGCTGCAAGATCCTCGGCGCCCTGCAGTACATGCACGAACGCGGGCTGCTCCACTGCGACATGAAACCCGCCAACGTCATCCACTTCGGCCGGGCGATCAAGGTCATCGACCTCGGCGCCGTCCGCGCGATCGGCGACCGCACCTCCGCCTACGTCTACACGGCGGCGTTCGCCCCGCCCCAGGAGGAGATCGGCCGGCGCGGCTGGCACGTCGACAGCGACCTCTACACCGTCGGCATGACCCTCCAGGCGCTGTGCCACGGCACCGAACCGGCCCGCGGCCTCGCCCCGGACTCCTTCCGCCGGCTGATCGACCGCGCCACCCACCCGGAGCCGCGGGCGAGGTTCCGCTCGGCAGCCGAGATGTCCCGGCAACTCTGGGAAGTCCTACGGGAGTTCCGCTCGCTCCAGTTCGGCGAGCAGCTGCCGGAGAGCTCCACCCGGTTCCGCGCCACCGGCGCCAGCCTCGACGCCGGGCTCGGCGCGATCCCGGCCCTGGACCACTTCACCGCCCACCCCGGCGGGCAGCCGCCCGGCCTCGACGTCTCCCCGCCCTCCGCCGCCGAGGTCGCCGGCGCCCTCCCGGAACCGGTCCCCGACCCCGACGACGGCGCCGCCCTGCTGCTGGACACCTTCCCGCCCGACGCCCCCGACCGGGTCGCCCGGCAGTGGCCCCGCGAATCCCGCCTCGGCACCCCGGAGACCGCGCTGTGGCTGTGCCGCGCCTACCTCAGACGAGGCGAGCGGGACCAGGCCGAGAGCTGGCTCGCCGAGGCCGAGACCCAGCTCGGCGAACACGCCGCCGCACACGACTGGCGCATCGCCTGGCACCACGGCGTCCTCCACCTCAGCAGCGGCGAGGTAAGCCGGGCCGGCACCCGCTTCGACGCCGTCTACCGGGCCCTGCCCGGCGAGTACGTGCCCAAGCTCGCCCTCGCCTACTGCACGGAACACGCGTCCGAGGTGCCCGGCCCGCAGCGCATCCCGCGGGCCATGCGGTTCTACGAGGCCGTCTGGAAACGTGACTTCGCGCACACCGCCGCCGCCTTCGGGCTGGCCCGCGGTCATCTGGCCGGCGGTGACCGGGACGCCGCCGTCCGCGTCCTCGACGACGTGCCCGCCACCTCCCGGCACCACGACGCCGCCCGGATCGCGGCCGTCCGGGTCCGCGCCGGCATCCTGCGCGGTGACCCGCCCACACCGGCCGACCTGCGCGACGCCGCCCGGCGACTGCCCGAGCTGCGCCTGGACGGCGGCGCCGCCGACGGCGAGTCCCGGGCCCGGCTGGTCGCCGAGGTCCGCACGAACGCCCTGCGCTGCCGGCCGGACCAGGGCTGGGGACCGGAGTTCCCCGCCGGCGACCTCCTCGGACCCGGTGACGAGGACGGCCTGCGCCGCCTGCTGGAGCACTCCTTCCGCCTGCTGGCCGCGCAGGCCCGCACGGCCGACGAGCACGGCCGGCTGCTCGACCTCGCCCACGCGGTACGGCCGGTCACCACCTTCTGACGCCCGAGCACGCCCGAGCACACACCGTGAGCACCTGGGGGACACACGATGACCGTGGCCGAGGAGATCGAGGTGACACTCGCGGTCGGCCAACAGAAGGAACTGCCCGCCGTGCCCGCGCCCGGGCAGCCCGCCGACCGGGAGATGCACGCCATCCTGGAGATCGGCGTCCGCAGCCACGGCGGCCACGGCGGCCCGGGATCCGGCCCCGCCCCCGCGCACGGGGCGGGCCCCGCACTCGCCGAGGTGCTGATCGTCGACACCTCCCGCTCCATGCTCCACCCCGCCGCCAAACTGCACGCGGCGAAGGACGCCACCGCCGCGGCACTCCGGCTGCTGCCCGACGGCACCGCGTTCGCCGTGCTCTCCGGGCGGTTCGACGCCACCGTGGTGCACCCCGGCCCCGGCCGCGCCCCGATGGCCGTCGCCGGCCCCGCCGAACGGGAGGCCGCCGAGCGGGCCGTACGGATCCTGGACGCGGACGGCGGCACCGCCCTCGGCACCTGGCTCGACCTCGCCCGGCGGCTGCTGAAGGAACAGGCCGCCCCCGTCAAGCACGTCCTGCTCCTCACCGACGGGCGCAACGAGCACGACCACCGGGCCGCGATGTCGCTGGACACCGCCCTGGACGCCTGCGAGGGCCGGTTCGTCTGCGACGCCTGGGGCATCGGCGACGACTGGGACGCCGAACTGCTGCTGCGCATCGCCCGGCGGCTGCACGGCCGCGCCGGAGCGGTCCGCGAGGAGTCCGAACTGCCCGCCACGTACGAGGAGTTGGTGACCGGGCTGCTCGGCACCGCGATCCCCGAGCTGCGGATCAGGATCACCCCCACCCCCGGCACGGTGATCCGCCGGGTCAAGCAGGTGGTGCCGGGCGAGCAGGAACTGACCCCCGTTCCGGCCGGCTCCGGCGGCCGCGGCACCGAGTACGTCACCCGGGCCTGGGGCGACGAGACACGGCACTACCAGGTCGTCCTGACCGCCGACCCGGCCGGCCGCGAGACCGGCGAGGACCTTCAGCTCGCCGCCGTGGAGGTCGCCGTACCGCCCTTCGGACGCCCGGTACGGCTGCCCACGCCGCGGCCCGTGCTGGTCCGCTGGACCGACCACCCGCTCGACGCCTCCCGGCAGCATCCCGGAGTCCGCCGGCACGAGCTGTACCAGCAGGCGAGCGCCGCCGTCGCGGGGGCCTACCGGGCCTGGCTGCGCGGCACCGGCGGCCGGGCCGCGGCGGACCGGCACCTGGCCCGCGCCCTGGCCCTCGCCGGTGAGCTGGGCGACGCCCAACTCCTGGGCGCACTGCGGCGGATCGAGGAACCGGGCGCCGGCCGGGTCCGCGCCGGCCTGAAGGACGTCGACTGGCAGCACCTGATCCTCTCCAGCGCCCTGACGACCCCGCCGCAGCCACCCAGCCCCGGCCCGCCGGCCACGCCCCCACCCGGCACCGCCACACCCCCCGACGCCGACGCCCTGATCGAGTGCCCCCACTGCAAGTGGCTCGGCCCGGCCGACTCCGTCTACTGCGGGGGCGACTGCGGCCGCCGACTGAGGGAGCCGACCTCATGACCCCTGGCAGGGGCGCAACGCCTCCCGCCGACCGCCGCGGCACCGCCAGAAGACCGGCTCACCAGCTGCACCGGCTGTTCCCTCCGGGCCGGCGCGCACCGGACGGCGGCAGTTCCACCGCCCACGATCTCGCCGTACGCCACCGCCTGCTGCTGGCCCTGTCCGCCCTGCTGACGCTGTCGCTGTTCCTGTCCTACGAGGGCGTGCACGGTGACGCGAACCCGCTGCGCACCTCCAGCGCTCCGGCCGTGCTGTCCATCGACACCGCGCTGTACGCGCTCGGCCAGGCCCAGCAGGACGCCGGCGCGGCGGCACCGACCAGCGACTTCCAGAAACAGATCTCGGTCGCGGCCCAGAGCCTCGCGGCCGCCGCCGGGGACGACGTCGGCGGGCCGGCGGGCCGGCAGGCCCTGCAGACGGTCGCCGGACTGATCACGGTGTACGCCGTCAAGGTCCAGCAGGCCCAACTCCAGCCCGCCGACAGCGTCTTGCGCGAGGCCTACCTGAGCTACGCCACCAGCATCCTGACCGACAAGGGCACCGGGATCCAGGCCCGGCTGACGGCACTGCAACGGCAGCAGCGAGCCGCGGTGCACCGGCAGACCTCGTTCGGCCCGCTGCTGTGGCTCGGCTGGAGCACGACCCTGCTGCTGGCCCTCTCCCTCGGCGCGGCCCTGCTGGAGACCCAGCTGTTCCTGCGCCGGCGCTTCCGTCGCCGGTACAACCGGGGCCTCCTCGCGGCGGGCGCCCTGCTGGCGGCCGGGCTCGCCGCCACGCTGCTGTTCACGGTGTGGACGCACCAGGGGATGGCGCACACCCGTGAGCTGCTCGACCGCCCGCTGACCGGGCGGCTCATCACCGACGCCGGGCCGCACACCGCGGCGTACCTGGCGCACACCGGTTTCCGCGCTTCGGCCGCGGTCTGGATCCTGATAGGAGGCATCCTGCTCATGGCCCTCGCCGAGACGGGACTGCGGCGGCACATCGACGACTACCGGTTCACGCCCCGGTGAGCGCCCCGCAGGGCGGCCCCGCGACGCCGGCCACCGGCTCTCGTGCCCGCCGTATCCGCACCCTGACCGTGCTGGCGAGCTGCCTGGTCCTGCTGGCGGCGGCCGTCGTGTTCGCCGTACGCGCCCTCGGCCAGGAGCCGACCGTCACGCTGCTCGCCAACTGGACCGGCACCGACGAGCGGAACTTCCGGGAGTCGGTGATCGAACCCTTCGAGCGCAGGTACCACATCCACGTCGACTACCAGGGCAGCTCCGCCGAGAGCCAGGTGCTCGGCGCCGACGTGGAGGCCGGGACGCCACCGGACGTGGTGGTGCTGACCGGCCCCGGTGAACTCGCGGACTACGCCGGGCGGGGACAGTTGAAACCCCTCGACGACCTCGTGCCCCGCGCCGGCTTCGGCGCCTCCTGGACCACGCCGCTGGACGGGCACGTGTACTGGTTCCCGCTCAAGGCCGACCTGAAGTCGGTCGTCTGGTACCCGGCCGGCACGAGCGAGCGGCAGCGCGCCGAGGCGGCGACCCGGCCCGGCCAGTGGTGCGTCGGCATGGGCTCCGGCGCGACCAGCGGCTGGCCCGGCACGGACTGGATCGAGGACATCCTGCTCCAGCGGTACGGCCCCGGCACGTATCAGCGCTGGGCGCGCGGCGAACTGCCCTGGACGTCCAGCCAGGTGCGGTCGGCTTGGACCACCTGGGGGCGGCTGGTGGGGGCCGGCGGGGAGCGCGAGCTGGTCCGGCGGGCGCTGAAGACGCCGTACCAGGACGCGTCGAAACCGGTTGCCGCGACGCCGCGCGGCTGCACGCTGGAGCACCAGGCGTCCTTCATCCGCAACCAGGAGTCCTGGAAACGCGTGGACGGCCGTTACGAGCCCTCGGCCCGGCGGATCCCCGGGGCGCGGGCGAGCGACGCCTGGGAGGTCTCCGGGGACCTGGTCGCCCTGCTGCACGACACCCCGCAGGCCAAGACGCTGATCCGGCACCTCGCCTCGGCGGGCGCCCAACGCGCCTGGAACGCCCGGGAATCCGGTTTCTCGGTCAGCCCCCAGGCGCAGCCTGCGCCCTCCGCCGCCGGCTCGGCCTGGCACCGCTCCCTCGCCGCGATCCTTCTCGACGACCGGGCGGTGCACTGCTTCGACGCCTCCGACGCGATGCCGCCGTCGGTACGGGACGCGTTCGCCGAGGCGGCGATCGAGTTCCTCGCCCACCCCGATCACCTGAACGCCCTGCTGGCCTCCCTGGACACCCTCAGCCACACCCACGACCTGACCTGGCTCCCCTCGGTCTGCGACCGCACACCGTGACCAGCCCGCGACACCCGAACACCGCGCGTTTTCCGGCCGGCACCGGTGCCTCGGTCATTCCCGCTCCTCGACGGGCGGCTACAGCCAGTCCCGCTTCTTGAAGACCACGTACAGCGTCAGACACACCACGCCCATCAGCCCGATGGCGAACGGGTAGCCGAACAGCAGGTGCAGCTCCGGCATGTGGTCGAAGTTCATGCCGTAGATCGTGCCGACGAGGGTGGGAGCGAAGAGGATGGCCGCCCATGAGGAGATCTTCTTGACCTCCTCGTTCTGCTCGAAGCCCGCCTCCGCCAGCGCCCGCATCTCCGCGTTCTGCTGCTGGGTCACCAGCGTGGCGTTGACCGTGAGAATCTCGGAGAGGGCCTGGCGGAAGCCGTCGACGCGTTCGCTGATGTGCGTGACGTGGTCGGCGACGTCCCGCAGATAGCGCTGGAGTTCCTCGTCGGTCTCGTACTTGGCGAATCCGGCCATCAGCCCGTGCAGCATGCCGACCAGCGGGCGGGTGGCGCGCTGGAACTCCACCATCTCGCGGGAGAGTTCGTAGATGCGCCGGGAGACCTCGGGATCACCGCGGAACACCTCGGTCTCGATCTCGTCGATGTCGTTCTGGACACCGGAGACCACCGGCGCGTAGCCGTCGACGACGGCGTCGAGGATCGCGTACAGGACCGCTTCCGGGCCGAGCTTGAGCAGGTCCGGGCTGTCCTCCATGCGGCGGCGGACCGCCGACAGGTCCGGCGCCGCGCCGTGCCGGACCGTGATGACGAAGTCCGGGCCGACGAACACGTGCAGCTCGCCGAAGTCCACCTCCTCCGGCGCGTCCAGATAGCGGGCGGCACGCAGCACGACGAACAGCGTCTCGCCGTACCGCTCCAGCTTGGGCCGCTGGTGCGCCTCCATCGCGTCCTCGACCGCGAGCGGGTGCAGCCCGAACTCGGCGGCCAGCGAGTGCAGATCGGCCCCGGTGGGCCGGGCCAGGCCGATCCAGGCCATGCCCGAGGGCTGCTCGCGCAGCTCGCGGTAGGTCTCGGCGAGCGTGGCGGGGGCCGAGACGCGGACGCCGTCGCGGTACAGCGCCGCCTGGACGATGCTCACCGGCTCGGCGCCGTCCGTGTCGGCGGGGGCGGGCGCGGGCGCCTCGGCAAGGGGGGACTGGGGCTGGGTGAGGGCGCGGCGCCAACCGGACCTGCGCCCGTTTCCGCCGTTCCTGCCGTTCTCTCGCTCGGACATCGGCCGCCTCGTAGGAACCCAGGGGGACAGGAGGAGCAGGATATCGGCGGGCCGCCGCGAGCGGCGCGCGCCGCTGTGCAGGGTTGGGTGAGAGTTACGGACAGAAGGTGTCCGCGATCCCGGTCAACGGCGTCCTGCACCCGCAGACGCCGTACGACGTCCGCTTCGGGACGGTCGTACGACCCTGAGGACCAGCTTCTGCAGTCGGCGCATGGAACTCCGCCGGCTCAGTTGTTCGTCGCCGTCGCCGAGGAGTTGCACTTCGGGCGGGCCGCCATGGGGGAGCGACGCGTACCGGATCCCGGCGGAGACCGTCCAGGTGTGGATCCACGAGGTCCCGGCGGACAGCTGGGGCGCGGCCGGGAGGCTCACGGCCGACAAGTAGCCCCCGCGTTCCACGGGGGTGAACGTGGAGAGGGGGGCGCTGCGGGCCGCTCGTGGTGGCTCGCAACGCCCCCCTGGCATCTACCTGAGGGGTGCTCAGGTGTCTCTCTTCCGGGTCACGAGTGGACCTGCGCAGTCACGAGTTGACCTGCGCGGTCACCAGGTCCGAGAAGGTGGCCAGCCGGGTGTACACACCCGGATGACCCGCCTCCGCGCACCCCTCGCCCCAGGAAGTGATCCCTGCCAGGACGCCCCCGATGAGCAGGGGACCGCCGCTGTCGCCCTGGCAGGTGTCTACGCCGCCGGAGGAGTATCCGGCGCACACCATGTCGGACTGGACGAAGCCCGAACCGTAGGAGGAACGGCAGCTGGAGTCGGACACGACCGGGACGGTCGCGGTCCGCAGCTGGTTGGAGGAGCTGCCGATCCCCGAGGTGCTCCCCCAGCCGAGGATCCGGGCCGTGGTGCCGGCCGCGTACACCCCCGTCTGGGAGGAGGAGACGTACGACACCGGTTGGTACGGCATCGACGTCGACAGAGTCAGTACGGCCACGTCGTGGCCGCTTATGGCATCCGTGTAGTCCGGGTTGACCCAGATCTTGCTGACCTTGCTGACCGTGCCGTCGGTGCCGTTGAGATAGGTCCGGCCGCCGACCACACGGACGTTGCCCGCCCACTCGCCGGCCATGCAGTGCGCGGCCGTCACCACCTTCGTGGGGGACACCAGGGTGCCGCCGCAGAACTGGCTGCCGGACGCGTCGGTGATCTGCATGACGAACGGGTACGCCGTCGTCGTCGTGGTCGTACCGCCGACGACGGGCTGGGGTGCGGCGCTCGCCGTGGGGGAGGCGAGCAGCGCGGTCGCCGCGGCGGCGGCGCCGGCCACCAGGGTCGCGGCGGCCTGTCTTGCACGTCTGGGCCCGAACATGAGTCTCCTGAGTGGATTGCACCGGTGGGGGATCGCACGGGTGTGGGGGTTTGCACGGGGGTCGCGGGACCGACCCCCGTATGCCCGGGCGAGCGGCACGCCTTTTACGCTAGGACCCGGCGCCCTCGGCTCCCAATGAGGGAACCCCCTAGGGGGTTGGGTGAGGGAAAACCCTCGGTCCGGTTCAGTTAACCGGCCGCGTACTCACTTCGCGCGGCGAGCCGCCGCCAATCGGACGATGTCCACCCGCGACCGGATCCCCAGCTTGCGGTAGACCCGGGTCAGGGTCGCCTCCACCGTCTTGACGCTGATGAACAGCCGGGCGGCGATCTCCCGGTTGGTGGCGCCCTCCATGACCAGCGCGGCGACCTGACGTTCCATCGCGGCCAGCACGTCCAGCGCGTCCAGGGCGCCCGGCACGGCCCGCGCGGGTTCCGGCTCGGGGGCGGTGAGGGATTCGTCCACCTGGCGTAGCCAGGGCAGTGCCCGGCAGCGGCGGAACATCCGGGTGGCCTCGTCGTACGCCGAGGAGCGCTTGCCGCGCAGCCGGGCGAGCGCGAACGCGGCCCGCGCCTCCTCCAGCCCGTAGCCGAGTGTGCCGAGCCGGTCCTGAGCGGACGTCAGCTGGGCGATGGCCGCCTCCAGCTCGCCCCGGGCGGCCCGCACCAGGGCCTCGGAGCGGTCCAGGACGGCGAGGACGCTCTCCCGGCCGAGCCTCAGTGCGTGCTCGCGGCTGACGTCGATGACGTCCTGCGCCTCGGCCGGTTCACCGATCCGGACCAGCGCCTCGGCGAGATCGCCCTGCCAGCGGCCGCGCGCCGGGTCGGTGATGCCGAGGCCCAGCTCCAGGGTCCGCACCCGGCGCAGCGAGCGGACCGTGCCCGCCGGGTCCCCGGCCACCAGCTGGGCGTACCCGAGCGCGCCCAGGGCCCGGGAGAGGTACATCTGGTCGCCGTCCTCCTCGGCGTGCTCCACCGCCTCCCGGGCGAGGGCGAGGGCCCGGTCCACGTCCCCGCCGGAGGCCTCGGCGAGCGAGGTGAGCATCGCCGAGGCGGTCTCGCCGATCCCGGAGTCCCGGGCCAGGCGCAGGCTCTCGCGGGCCAGCTCCAGGGCGCGTCCGCAGTGCCCGGCGCGCAGCTCGGTCTCGGCGATGCCGCGCAGGAAGTGCACCTCGCTCTCCACCGAGCCGCGCCGGCGCACCTCGCGCAGCAGCGCGGTGACCGTCGCCCGGGCCTCGGTCAGCTGGTCGCTCATGACCAGCCAGCGGAACCGGGCGCTGCCGGCGCCGTTGTGGTGCCAGGCCACCCGGGGGTCCTGGGGCTCCTTCAGGGCACGTTCGATGGTCCGGGGCGCCTCCGGGTGGCCCATCAGGGTCTCGGTCTGGGCCTGGAAGGCGAGGGAGAGCAGTTCGGTGCGCCGGTCCTTGCCGCGCGCGGCCAGCTCGGCGGCGTGCGCGGCGGCCTCGCGGGCCCTGGTGAAGTCGCCCTCCACGATCAGTGCCCGCCAGGCCAGCTGATAGTGCACCAGCGCCAGCAGCCGGGGGTCGTCGCCGGCGTCGGCGAGGGCCTGCGGGAAGACGGCGTCCACCTCGGCCATGGTGTGGCCGGCGGTGTCGATGACGATGATCCAGGCCCGCACCCGTTCGGCGGGCACACTCGCCCGGGACAGCACCTCGCGGGCGATGTCCCGGGCCAGGTCGATCTCGCCCGCGGTGATCGCGTCCTCGGCGGCCTGCAGCCGGCGCTCCTCCGGCCCGGGCGCCCCGTCGGCGGGGGTGTGCCGGGCGGCGAGCAGCCCCAGGTGGGCGGCGACCGAGGGCGCGCCGCGGTCCCGGGCGAGGGCGGCGGCCTCGGCGAGCCGGGCGGCGACGTCCGGGTCGGTGCCGGTGGTGGCGAGGGCCAGATGCCGGGCCCGTTCGATCGGGTCGGAGGCGGCCGTGGACAGGGCCGCGTGTGCGGCGCGCCGCTCGTGCGCGGGCGCCTCCGCGTACAGCGCGGCCGATATCAGGGGGTGCGCGAACCGTACGGCGGGGGCGTCGGGCTCGGTGGCCAGCAGCCCGAGTTCGGCGGCCTGGGCGCACTCGGCCTCGGCGTTCTCCCGGCCGGCGGCGTGCAGCAGCGCCGGGGTGGGGCGGGCGCCGGCACTGGCCACCAGCAGGGTGCGGCGGGCCTCGACCGACAGCATGTCCAGGCGGCTGAGCACCAGGGCGCGCAGGCTGGTCGGCACCGGCAGCGGCTCGCCCGGCCTGGGCGGGGTGGGGCTGTCGGCGAGGGCGCGGCCGAGTTCCAGGGCGAACAGCGGGTTGCCGGCGCTGGTGCGGTGGATCTCGCGGACGGTGGAGCGGGGCAGGGCGCCGTGGCCGCGGTGGTCGAGGAGCTGGGCGACCTGGGCGCGGGACAGCGGGCCGAGCCGGACCGCGAGGGTGCCCGGCGGGCAGGCGCGCAGATGCCGGTCGTACTCCTGGCTCTCCTGGCCCTCGGTGCGTACCGCGCACAGCAGCTGCACCGGGGTGCCCTCCAGCCGGCGGGCGGCGAAGCCGAGCAGTTCGGCGCTGGCCGGGTCCAGCCACTGCAGGTCGTCGGCGACGACGAGGACACCGCCGTGCGCGGCCAGTGCGCGCAACGCGGAGAGCACCGCGAGGCGCAGGGCGAGTCCGTCGCGCTGGAGGCTGGACTCGCCCCGGCCGGTGAGCGCCGACTCCAGGGCGGTGCGCTGGGCGACGGGCAGCCCGGGGGCGACGTCGTCGAGGACCAGGCCGAAGAGGTCGGCGAGGGCCAGGAAGGGGAGATGTGATTCGGACTCGGTGGCGGAGCAGCGCAGGACGGTGCGGGCGGTGGCGCCGTATTCCTCGGCCAATGCCCGCAGGACGGTGGATTTCCCTATTCCGGCGGGACCGTGGAGCAGCACGCTGCCGCCCGAGGCGAGTTGGTCACGGGCGCCGGCGAACAACTCCTCGCGGCCGATGACCAGGTCGGGGCGGCAGCTGGCAGGCTCCTGGAAGTCCCGTCGCACGGTCACCGCTCCCCTCGTGTGTCGTGTCCGGGCCAAATTCTAGGCAACGATCCTTGAAATTCGGACGGAGGCTGTGGTGAGGGAAATAACAAACGGTCAAGCATGAGGAAATTCAGGGCAGCGCCGCTTGAATGGAAAGGTTTCCCAACTGCCCGCTTCACGGCAGCAGCCCCGCCCTGCGGGCCGCGGTCACCGCCTCCCCCCGGGTGTGCGCGCCCAGCTTCCGCATCGCCGAGCGCAGATAGCCCTTCACCGTCTCCGCACGCAGTCCCAGCCGCTCGGCCACGGCCGCGTTGGTCGCTCCCGCCGCCACCCAGGACAGCACGTCCAGCTCGCGTGGCGCCAGGGTCACGCCGTCGGCCCGTGCCGGCGCCGTCAGCAGTCCGCAGGCCGCCAGCAGTTCGGCCCGCAGCTCCGGATCGGTGATCCGGGGGGCCAGGGCCCGCAGCGCCGCATGCGCCTCGCGCACCTGTTCCCACGCGGCCCCCCGGTCGCCACCGGCGGGCTCCGGCCGGGCCGCCACCAGCAGCCCCCGCGCCTCGTCCCGCACCACCAGCGCCTGCTCCACGTCCCGGGCGACGCCCATGGCCGCGCCCAGTGTGCGGTCGCCGAGGGGCTGGGCCGAGCGCAGCGCGCCGTAGAGCACGCCGCGCACCCGGCGCCGTACCACCACCGGTACCGCGACGACCGAGCGGATGCCCTCCGCGGCCACCGGGACGTCGTACTCGTGGCTGATCTGCCGGGAGCTGGAGTAGTCCGTCACCGCGCACGGCCGGGCCAGCGCCACCGCCTTGCCGCCGAGCCCGTTGCCGGAGGTCACCGCGAGCGAGCGCAGGGCGGCCGTGGTCGTCCCGCTCAGCTCGCTGATCCGGATCTGCGGCCGGCCGGACTCGACCAGGCCGCCGAAGGCGACGGGCAGCCCAGTGGCACGCCGCAGCCGGACCAGTGCGCTGCCGATCTCCACCGTTCCCGCCGCGTCTGCCGTCACGTGTCCGCCCCTTCTGCCGTCCCCACCCCCGTTCGGGGGTAGTGAGACCTGCATCACGGATTAGACGATGCCAGAGAGCCGCCCGGCAATGGTCCGGAACAGCGGGAGTGAGCCGCAGGGCGGAGCAGGCCGCGGGCTCATGCCGCGAGCGCCCGAGGTGAACGACCCACAGCGCAAGGAGTGTGTGATGACGACGGCGACCGAGTCGTTCCGCAAGGCCCGGGACTTTCTGCTGGCGCACCGAGAGGACTATGCGGCCGCCTACGACGGCTTCGCCTGGCCGCGGCCCGCGCAGTTCAACTGGGCGCTGGACTGGTTCGATGCGATCGCCGCCGGCAACGACCGGACCGCGCTGCACATCGTCGAGGAGGACGGCGGGGAGACCCGGCTGTCCTTCGCCGAGATGTCCGAGCGGTCGAACCGGGTCGCCAACCATCTGCGGGCGCGGGGTGTCGCCGCCGAGGACCGGATCCTGGTCATGCTCGGCAACCAGGCCGAGCTGTGGGAGACCGCGCTGGCCGCGATGAAGCTGCGCGCGGTGGTCATCCCCGCCACCCCGCTGCTCGGTCCGGCCGATCTGCGCGACCGGGTGGACCGGGGCCGGGTGAAGCACGTGATCGTACGGGCCGAGGACGCCGCGAAGTTCGCCGAGGTGCCCGGCGACTACACCCGGATCACCGTCGGCGGCCCGCCGCAGGAGGGCTGGGAGCCGTACGAGGACGCGTACACCGCCCCCGCCGAGTTCCTCCCCGACGGCCCCACCCTGGCCGACGACCCCCTGATGCTCTACTTCACCTCCGGTACGACCGCCCGCCCCAAGCTGGTCGAGCACACCCAGACCTCGTACCCGATCGGGCATCTGGCCACCATGTACTGGATCGGCCTGAAACCCGGTGACGTGCACCTGAACATCTCCTCGCCGGGCTGGGCCAAGCACGCCTGGTCCAATCTGTTCGCGCCGTGGAACGCCGAGGCGACCGTCTTCCTCTTCAACTACACACGGTTCGACGCGGCGCGCCTGATGGCCGAGATGGACCGGGCCGCGGTCACCACCTTCTGCGCCCCGCCGACCGTGTGGCGCATGCTCATCCAGGCCGACCTGAGCCTCCTCGCCACCCCGCCCCGCGAGGTGGTGGCCGCCGGAGAGCCGCTCAACCCCGAGGTCATCGAACAGGTCCGGCGAGCCTGGGGCGTGACCATCCGGGACGGCTTCGGGCAGACCGAGACGGCCGTGCAGGTCTCCAACAGCCCCGGCCAGCTGCTGAAGACCGGTTCCATGGGCCGCCCGAGTCCCGGCTACCGGGTCGAGCTCCTCGACCCGGTCTCCGGCGCGCCCGGCGCCACCGAGGGCGAGATCGCCCTCGACCTCTCCGAACGTCCGGTCGGCCTGATGACCGGCTACCACGGCGACCCGGACCGCACGGCGGAGGCCATGGCGGGCGGCTACTACCGCACCGGGGACATCGCCTCCCGCGACGAGGACGGCTATCTGACCTACGTCGGCCGCGCGGACGACGTCTTCAAGGCCAGTGACTACAAGATCAGCCCGTTCGAGCTGGAGAGCGCGCTGCTGGAGCACGAGGCGGTGGCCGAGGCCGCCGTGGTGCCCGCGCCGGACGAGCTGCGGCTCGCGGTGCCGAAGGCCTACGTCGTGCTCGCCGAGGGCTTCGAGCCCGGACCGGACACCGCGAAGGTGATCTTCGAGCACTCCCGCCAGGTGCTCGCCCCCTACAAGCGCATCCGCCGGCTGGAGTTCGGCGCGCTGCCCAAGACCGTCTCCGGCAAGATCCGCCGGATCGAGCTGCGCGAGGCGACGGCCCAGGGCTCTCAGAACGAGTACCGCGAGGAGGACTTCCGGTGACCGGACTGTCGTACACGCACGGGACGAGCCCGACCGCCCTGCTCGGGGACACCATCGGCGCCAACCTCGACCGGGCCGTGGCCGCTTGGCCGGACCGCGAGGCCCTGGTCGACGTGCCGTCGGGGCGGCGCTGGACGTACGCCGAATTCGGCGCGGCCGTCGAGGAGCTGGCGCAGGCGCTGGTCGCGAGCGGAGTCGTCAAGGGCGACCGGGTGGGCATCTGGGCGGTCAACTGCCCGGAGTGGGTCCTGGTCCAGTACGCCACCGCCCGCATCGGCGCGATCATGGTGAACATCAACCCGGCCTACCGCACCCACGAGGTCGAGTACGTTCTCAACCAGGCGGGGATCTGCCTGCTGTTCGCCTCCCTGAGCCACAAGAGCAGCGACTACCGCACGATGGTCGAGGAGGTGCGCGGCAGGTGCCCGGCGCTGCGCGAGGTCGTGTACATCGGCGACCCGAGCTGGGAGGAACTGCTCGGGCGGGGCACCGGTGACGCTCCGTACGAGGAACTGTCCTGCGACGACCCGATCAACATCCAGTACACCTCCGGGACCACCGGTTTCCCGAAGGGCGCCACCCTGTCCCACCACAACATCCTCAACAACGGTTATTTCGTGGGGGAGTTGATCGCCTACAGCGAGCAGGACCGGATCTGCATACCGGTGCCCTTCTACCACTGCTTCGGCATGGTGATGGGCAACCTGGCGGCCACCTCGCACGGCGCCTGCATGGTCATCCCGGCCCCGTCCTTCGAGCCGAAGGCCACCCTGGAGGCGGTGCAGCAGGAGCGCTGTACGTCCCTGTACGGCGTGCCGACCATGTTCATCGCCGAGCTGAACCTCCCCGACTTCGCCACGTACGACCTCTCGACGCTGCGCACCGGCATCATGGCGGGCTCGCCCTGCCCGGTGGAGGTCATGAAGCGGGTCGTCGCCGAGATGCACATGGCGGAGGTCTCCATCTGCTACGGCATGACCGAGACCTCCCCGGTGTCCCTGCAGACCCGCCGGGACGACGACCTGGAGCACCGCACGGGCACCGTCGGCCGCGTGCTGCCGCACCTGGAGGTCAAGGTCGTCGACCCGGCCACCGGCGTCACCCGACCGCGTGGCGCGGCAGGGGAGTTGTGCACCCGCGGCTACAGCGTGATGCTCGGCTACTGGAACGAGCCCGAGAAGACCGCCGAGGCCGTGGACGCGGGCCGCTGGATGCACACCGGGGACCTGGCGGTGATGCGCGAGGACGGGTACGTCGAGATCGTCGGCCGGATCAAGGACATGATCATCCGGGGCGGCGAGAACATCTACCCGCGCGAGATCGAGGAGTTCCTCTACGCCCACCCGAAGATCAGGGACGTCCAGGTCGTCGGAGTGCCGCACGAGGCGTACGGCGAGGAGGTCCTGGCCTGTGTGATCCCGCACGACGCGGCCGACCCGCTCACCCTGGAGGAACTGCGCGCCTTCTGCCGGGGCCGGCTCGCGCACTACAAGATCCCCAGCCGGCTGCAGCTCCTCGACTCCTTCCCGATGACGGTGTCCGGAAAGGTGCGCAAGGTCGAACTGCGCGAGACGTACGGGGCGTGAGTTTCTCTCCGTACGGGCGGTGAGCCCGTCTCCCGCGCACGGAGGAGACGGGTTCGCCGTGCGGCTGGACGCGGCCGGCCGGCTCCGCGGGCGCCGCCGGGGCTCGGTGACAGCGAGTACGACACGCTGCTCCCGCCCCTGCTCTCGCTCGCCCGGGAGGGCCGGCCTGGCTGACGCTGGGACTGGTGCGGCCGTGGGGCGAGACCTGGCCGAGATGGATTTCCCATCCTGGGCGGCCGCGCCTCCCCGTCCTCGCGGCCGACTTGCGCGCCGTCACCGTGCACTACTGCGGGCGCCGCCGCGTCCATGGCTGACCGCCCGGCGCGCCCACCTCGTTCAGGGCGTCGGCCGCGTCGTTCACCGGCTGCGGGACGCCCGCGAGGTCCAGGGCGAAGAGGGGGACACTCAGGGTGTCCGCGCGGGCCCGGGCGTCGGCGGTGTAGCCCGCGAGGGAGAAGTACACACAGTCCGCGGACTCCGTCATCGCCGTCAGCCACAGGCATTCCACGTCCCGCGGCGCCGCCGGGCGCACGGTCGGGTCCACCTGGGCGAGGAGTCCGTGCGCGGCGAGCCCGATGCCGTTCGGGGGCCGCTGGTCGGCGCGGCGGATGTCCCGGTAGCCGAGCCAGCGCAGATAGAGCCCGGCGACGGTGACGGCGTCGCGGGCGGTGCGGATGGCGCGCGGCTGGAAGGCGGGGCGGTGGGCGAGGGATCCCGTGGCCACCGCCGACGGCATATCGCTGTCCGCCGGGGATCTGCCGGCCGTCGCCGCCGGCATGCCGGTGTCCGCCGGAGGCGTCGTCGCCACCGGGATGCGCAGGACCGTGCCGCACGCGCATCCCAGTTCCGGCTGCGGCCACTGGCCCGGACGCCCGCAGGCGGTGCACGGAACGGAGATCCACTCGTCGTCCCAGGCCCGGTGGGCCGCCACAGCCGGTTCGGCGGCCGGATCCAGCCGCGGGGCGGTGGGCGCGCCGCACGCGCACGGATACGACGGCGCGGTGTAGACGTGCTCGCGCCGACAGGCCGGGCAGCGTACCGGCACGCTCTCGGGCATGGCCCACCCCCAGGCGTCACGTCGGAACCGTCGCGTCGGGACAGCGGCTCCCATCGTCCTCCTCCGCCTCCCCGCTTGTCCGGTGCTTGCCATGTCTCGCCCTCTCTTGACGACGGTTGGCGCGCACTTCTACATTGATTCCAGATAGTAGAAGTTAAATTCCGCGATACGGAAGATGCTCGCGGTAGTTCGACAATCTGGAGACTGTGCTCACCGCGGGGCGCGACGGGAGTACGCATCCGAGAAGCCGAAGCAGGAGTACTCGATGGCTCGTATGACCGCTGCCCGCGCGGCAGTTGAGATCCTCAAGCGCGAGGGCGTCACCGACGCCTTCGGTGTGCCGGGCGCGGCGATCAACCCCTTCTACAAAGCCCTCAAGGAGGGTGGCGGCATCAACCACACCCTCGCCCGCCACGTCGAGGGCGCCTCGCACATGGCCGAGGGGTACACCCGCACCAGGCCGGGCAACATCGGCGTCTGCATCGGCACCTCAGGCCCGGCCGGCACCGACATGATCACCGGCCTGTACTCGGCCATCGGCGACTCCGTCCCGATCCTGTGCATCACGGGCCAGGCGCCCACCCATGTGATCCACAAGGAGGACTTCCAGGCCGTCGACATCGCCTCGATCGCCAAGCCGGTGACGAAGATGGCGGTCACCGTCCTGGAGGCCGCGCAGGTCCCCGGCGTCTTCCAGCAGGCCTTCCACCTGATGCGCTCCGGCCGTCCCGGCCCGGTCCTGATCGATCTGCCGATCGACGTCCAGCTCACCGAGATCGAGTTCGACCCGGAGACGTACGAGCCGCTGCCCGTCTACAAGCCGGCCGCGACCCGCGCCCAGATCGAGAAGGCGATCACCTTTCTTCTGGAGTCGGAGCGCCCGGTCATCGTGGCCGGCGGCGGCATCATCGGCGCCGACGCCGCCGATCTGCTGGTCGAGTTCGCCGAGCTGACCCGGACCCCGGTCATCCCCACCCTGATGGGCTGGGGCGCGCTGCCCGACGACCACGAGCTGAACGCCGGCATGGTCGGCGTGCAGACCTCGCACCGCTACGGCAACGCCAACTTCCTGGAGTCGGACTTCGTCCTCGGTATCGGCAACCGCTGGGCCAACCGCCACACCGGCTACAAGCTCGACGTCTACCGTGGCGAGCGCAAGTTCGTCCACGTCGACATCGAGCCCACCCAGATCGGCAAGATCTTCCCGCCGGACTACGGTGTCGTCTCCGACGCGAAGGTGGCGCTGGAGCTGTTCGTCGAGGTGGCGAAGGAGCTGAAGGCGGCGGGCAGGCTCCCCGACCGCGCCGACTGGGTCGCCTCGACGCAGGAGCGCAAGGCGACCCTGCTGCGCCGTACGCACTTCGACAACGTGCCCATGAAGCCGCAGCGCGTGTACGAGGAGATGAACAAGGCCTTCGGCCCGGACACCCGGTACGTCACCACCATCGGCCTCTCCCAGATCGCCGGCGCGCAGATGCTGCACGTCTACAAGCCGCGCCACTGGATCAACTGCGGCCAGGCCGGCCCGCTGGGCTGGACCATCCCGGCCGCGATCGGCGTCGCCAAGGCCGACCCGGAGTCCCCGGTCGTCGCACTGTCCGGCGACTACGACTTCCAGTTCCTGATCGAGGAGCTGGCGGTCGCCGCCCAGCACAGGATCCCGTACGTCCATGTGCTGGTGAACAACGCCTACCTGGGCCTGATCCGGCAGGCGCAGATCGGCCTGGACATCAACTTCCAGGTCAACCTGGAGTTTGAGAACATCAACACTCCGGAGATCGGCGTCTACGGCGTCGACCACGTCAAGGTCGCCGAGGGCCTGGGCTGCAAGGCGATCCGGGTCACCGAGCCGGACCAGCTGGGCGCCGCCTTCGAGCAGGCGAAGAAGCTGGCCGCGGAGTACCGGGTGCCGGTCGTCGTCGAGGCGATCCTGGAGCGGATCACCAACATCTCGATGAGCCGCACCATGGACATCAGTGACATCTCCGAGTTCGAGGACCTGGCCACCGAGCCGGGCCACGCGCCGACGTCGATCAAGCCGCTGAAGGTCTGATCCCCCAGGCACAGCAGCGAGGGCGGCCCGTCCGGAAGGACGGGCCGCCCTTTCGCGTCCCCCGTGGCTCCCCGCAGCGGGCCCGCCGCCCCCGTGCCGGCGGGCCCCTGGTGCACGTAATCTGCCCTACCGCGGGGGCGGTTGAAGCCTCCAGCCCTGTCTTCAGAGGTTCATTTGAGGATGGCGTGGCCCGGCTACGACCGCTGTCGTACGCCCAGCCGCTACAGCTCGTGCTCCGACAGCCCGGGCCAGTCGTCGGGCCCGCCGCCCTGCCACTCGATGAGATCGCTCTCCTCGACCTCGATCCGGTCCAGATCGGCCAGCCGCAGGATCTCCACGACATCGTCCAGATGCGAGGCGATCCCCAGTGTCACGTCTCCCTCGGTGACCCGCCGCGACCCGTCCAGGGCGGGGGAGTGCACCACGATGTGCGGGAACTGCGCATTGCCCATGTGTTCAGCGTGCGGCGGATACGGCGGACCCGCACGCCGGGCCCGGACAGCACGAAGCGCTCCCCCTGACCGGGGGAGCGCTTCGTGTCCGTATGGTGACCGTCCGGCGGCGCGAGGCTGGGCGCGACAGGTCGTTCGCGCCGCCGGACGGAGGGGGTGGCCCCCGTCGGAGGGGGCTGGGTGGGACCGTGGGGGCGTGCGACGGAGCCGGGGGCCCTTCCCTCTGGTCGAGAAGGGGACCCGGTCCTTCACCACCGCACTGGCTCGCACGCCGCCACGGTCCGCGCCCTGCCCGCGCCCACCGCCGTACGACCACCCCTCATCCGGGCCGTACGGCGTGCCGCGCGGGCCGCGTGCGGGGATTCTGACCTCCCGTCAGATCCCGTACGCTGCTTGCGGATCGCCCGCCTCAGTCCTCGCGCAGCGCGCGGACCGCCTCCTCCACGCGCTTGCCGTACTCCGGGTCGGCGGCGTGGAAGTGGGTCAGGTTCTTCTCGATCACGTCGTCGCGGGAGACCTGCGAGAGGCTGCCGGCGATGTTCGCGACGAGGCGGGACCTCTCCTCCTCGGACATCAGGCGGTACAACTCGCCCGCCTGGTAGAAGTCGTCGTCCTTGGTGTGCAGCGGGGCGGAGTGGTTGCCCGTGTGGCCCGACACCGCCAGCGGCGCCGACAGCGGGCGGCCGGTCTCCACCGGGCCGTCGTAGGAGTTCGGCTCGTAGTTCTTGGCGCCGCGGCCCTGCGCGTTGAACGCCATGTAGCCGTCGCGGCCGTAGTTCCGGGCGCCGCCCGGGACCGCCTTCGGGGAGTTGACCGGCAGCAGGGTGTGGTTGACACCGAGGCGGTAGCGGTGCGCGTCCGCGTAGGCGAACAGGCGGCCCTGGAGCATCTTGTCGGGGGAGGGGCCGATGCCGGGCACGAAGTTGTTCGGGGAGAAGGCGGCCTGCTCGACCTCGGCGAAGACGTTGTCCGGGTTGCGGTCCAGCACCAGGCGGCCCACACGCTGCAGCGGGTAGTCCTTGTGCGGCCACACCTTGGTCAGGTCGAACGGGTTGAAGCGGTAGTCCGCCGCCTCGGCCGCCGGCATCAGCTGGACGTACAGGGTCCACGACGGGTGCACGCCGCGCTCGATCGCCTGCAGCAGGTCCGTCTGGTGGGAGTTCGGGTCCTTGCCCGCGAGCTCCGCGGCCTGCTCGCTGCTCAGCGAGCGGATGCCCTGGTTCGTCTTGAAGTGGTACTTGACGAAGAAGGCCTCGCCCCGGGCGTTCGTCCACTGGTAGGTGTGCGAGCCGTAGCCGTTCATGTGCCGGTACGACGCCGGGATGCCGCGGTCGCCCATCAGCCAGGTCACCTGGTGCGTGGCCTCGGGGGCGTGCGCCCAGAAGTCCCAGACGTTGTCCGGCTCCTGACGGCCCGTGAACGGGTCGCGCTTCTGCGAGTGGATGAAGTCGGGGAATTTGATCGGGTCCTTGATGAAGAACACCGGGGTGTTGTTGCCGACGAGGTCGTAGTTGCCCTCCGCGGTGTAGAACTTCACCGCGAAGCCGCGCGGGTCACGGACGGCGTCCGCGCCGCCGAGGGAGTCGGCGACCGTGGAGAAGCGCACGAACACCTCGGTGCGCTTGCCGATCTCGCTCAGGAAGTCGGCGTGGGTGAAGCCGGTGACGTCGTCCGTCACCTCGAAGTGGCCGTACGCGCCGGAGCCACGGGCGTGCACCACGCGCTCCGGGATGCGCTCGCGGTTGAAGCGCGCGAGCTTCTCCAGGAGGTGCTGGTCCTGGATCAGGAGCGGGCCGCCTACGCCGGCCGAGGCGGAATTCTGGTTGTCTGCGACCGGGGCGCCGGACTCCGTGGTGAGAGTTCGCGCCGTGAGCACGCGCTTCGACATCGTGGACCTTCCGTGCGGTGGCAGCGGAAATCTGTTTCCGCTTTGTGGAGCCTAAAAGTTGGTGGAACTGAGCGTCAACAGTTTGTTGAAGTCGATTCCGGGCCGCGGCACCGCCTGGGCGCGACAGGACAGGTGTCAGCGGCGCCGCGGCCCGGAAGTCTCTACAGCTGAGCGCCGGAGAGGCGCTCGACCGCGCGCAGCAGGGCCGAGTGGTCCAGGCCGCCGTCGCCCTGGGCGCGCAGCGAGGCGACCAGCTGGGCGACCACGGCACCGACCGGCAGCGCGGCGCCGACGGTGCGGGCGGCGTCGGTGACGATGCCCATGTCCTTGTGGTGCAGGTCGATACGGAAGCCCGGCTTGAAGTCGCGGTTCAGGAAGTTGTCCTTCTTCCGCGTCAGCACGGTGGAGCCCGCCAGACCGCCGTTGAGGACGTCCAGCGCGGCCGCGAGGTCCACGCCCGACTTCTCCAGGAAGACCACGGCCTCGGCGCACGCCTGGATGTTGACGGCGACGATCAGCTGGTTGGCCGCCTTGACGGTCTGACCCGAGCCGTGCGGGCCGCACAGCACGATGGTCTTGCCGAGCGCCTCGAAGATCGGCTCGGCCTGGTCGAAGTCGGCCTGCTCACCGCCGACCATGATCGACAGCACGGCCTCGACGGCGCCGGCCTCACCGCCGGACACCGGGGCGTCCAGCACCCGGATGCCCTTGTCCTTGGCGGCGGCGGCCAGGTCGACGGAGGTCTGCGGGGTGATCGAGGACATGTCGATCAGCAGGGCGCCCTGCTTCGCGTTCTCCAGGATGCCCTCGGGGCCGTAGGCGATGGCCTCGACCTGCGGGGACGCGGGGACCATGGTGATCACCACGTCGGCGTCGCGCACGGCCTCGGCGATGGAGCCGGCAGCGGTGCCGCCGGCGGCGGCCAGGCGGTCCAGCTTGTCCTGCTCCAGGGTGTAGCCGGTGACGTCGTAACCCGCCTTGATCAGGTTCTCGGACATGGGGGAGCCCATGATGCCGAGGCCGATCCAGGCGATCTTGGGAAGAGTGCTCATGTCAGGGGTGCCTCTCTCAACTGCCTTGCAAAGTCATGGGTGTTCAGCGCGCCGCACGGGCTTCGCGCGGAAGCCACTCGAAGCCCTCGGCGCTCGGGCGGTCGCCCGGCTTGTACTCCAGGCCGACCCAGCCGTCGTAACCGGCCTTCCTCAGCTGGTCGAGCAGCTCCTCCAGCGCGAGCGAACCCGTCCCGGGGGCGCCGCGGCCGGGGTTGTCCGCGATCTGCACGTGGCCGGTCTTCGCCGCGTACTGCTCGATGACCGCCGGCAGGTCCTCGCCGTTCATGGACAGGTGGTACAGGTCCATCAGGAACCTGGCGTTCCCGAGCCCCGTCGCCTCGTTGACCTTGTCCACGACCTCGATGGCGGCGGGCGCGCTCACCAGCGGGTACAGCGGCGACTCCGGCCGGTTCAGCGTCTCGATCAGCAAGGTCGCGCCGATCCGGTCGGCCGCCCGGGCCGCGAGGGCGAGGTTCTCCAGGGCGAGCGCGTCCTGCTCCGCCGGGTCCACGCCCTCGACGCGGTTGCCGTACAGGGCGTTGAGCGCCTTGCAGCCGAGGGAGGCGGCGAAGCCGGCGGCCACGTCGATGTTGGCGCGGAACTTCTCCGACTCCTCGCCCGGGACCGACAGGGTGCCGCGGTCCGGGCCCGGCAGCTGTCCGGCGTAGAAGTTCAGCCCCGTGAGCCGGACGCCCGCGTCCTCGATCGCCTTCTTCAGGGCGTCGAGCTCGGACTGCTCGGGGGTGGGGGAGTCGACCCAGGGCCACCACAGCTCGACCGCCGTGAAGCCCGCCGCGGCGGCGGCCGCGGGGCGCTCCAGGAGCGGGAGTTCCGTGAAGAGGATCGACAGGTTGACGTTGAAGCGCTGGTCTGCGAATCCCACGGGGACGGCGCTCCCTTCCCTGTTATTCCGTATTGCGGAAGTTCATTTCTGCTGTATGGAAAGCCTGCCTGTGAGTCGGGAGGACTGTCAAGAGAGCCCACGAAAAAGTGCCCCCGCGCGATCGCGCGGGGGCACAAGTGAAGGCCTGGTCAGAGGGCGTCGACGCCGCTCACCTTCCAGCCGTCGGAGGTACGGGTGAGCGTCATCCGCACCCGGTTCAGGTCCAGCCGGGGCTGCGGGACCTGGGTGCTCTCGGTCACCTGGTTGACGAAGAGCAGGACGACGGCCCTGTCCGGTGTCGCCGACACCACGGAGGCCGCGGGGGCGCCGCCGTCGGCGGGGGTGGCCACGGTTGCCTTCACCACGCCGTGGTACTTCGTCGCGGTCGGCGCGACCACCGTTTTCGTGGTCCTGCCGTACTGGTCGCGGAAGTGCCCGGTCAGCAGGGCACGGGCCCGGGCGAAGTCGCGGTCCAGGTGCCGGTAGTCGTACGACAGCACGGCCGGCGCCGCCTTCTGCGCGGCCGCGAGGGCCTCGCCGCGGGCCTGCTCCGCCTGCCGCCCCTCCCGGTACCGCCAGCCGAGTACGCCGGCCACGACCAGGGCGGCCACGAGGACGACGCCCAGGACCGCGATGAGCACGCGCCGCGCGACCCGGCGCGGCGGAGCGCTCTGCTCCGGATCGTTCTCGGACGACTCGGGTGAGTCGGACGACTCGGGCTCCGGCGGGTCCACCCAGCCGTCCGCCGGGGGATCGATGAGCAGCGTGCGCCCGGGGGAAGCCTCCTCCTCCTCCCGGCGGGCAGCGCGCTCCGGCCGCCCGGCGCGCTTGGCCGCCGCCCGGGCGGCCGCGGTCAGGGTACGGCGGGCCGGGGAGCCGCTGCCGCGCGTTCGGGTCGGGTTCGCCATGGTCTCTCTCCTCACTGATGGCCGCACCGGCGGGTCAGCCCACGAACGTGACGTCGGAGGTCAGCCAGCGGCCGCCGACCCGCACGAGGTCGAGCTGGAGCCGGTAGGTGCGCGCCTGGCCCTCGGGCGCGGCGGTGTTGGTCACCTTGCTGTCGGCCACGACCAGTACGCGCGCCGAGCGCGCGTCGGACCGCACGATGCCCGCATCCAGCACCTGCCCCTCGGACACCGACTTGTTCTGCGCGACCAGCTTCGTCAACTGGGCTGTCTGCGCCGCGAACTGCTTCTTGAAGTCGCCGGTGGCACCCTTCAGCACGTTGCGGCTGTCCCGGTCGTAGTGCCGGTAGTCGAGCGAGGTGAAGTTGAGCGCCGACTGGCGGGCCGCCGCCAGGACCTCCTGGCGGCGCTGTTCCGCCCCGCGCTGGTCGGCCAGCTTCAGGCCCAGCCAGACGGACAGCACGGTCGTCAGCACGGTCGCGGCGACAAGGCCTGCCGACAGCAGCCGCATGCGCCCCCCTGTCATGCCATCGGTCCCACGAGCAGCCATTGCCACGACTCCTTTCCGAATACGGTCTGTTCGCCGCCCGTCGAGCCGATCTCGACGGGCGCTCCGTCCGGGCCGGTCAGGGTGCCGGTCTCCGGGTCGTACGGGGCCACGAACGCGGCCTGGTCCGCGCCGTCCGCACCGGTCGTCGCGCCGGGGGCGTTCTGCGCACCGCGCACCGAGGTCTTGCTCCCGCGCGGCGCCGTGCAGCGCGCGTGGGTGTTCGCCGCGCGGGTGCCGGTGTCGGCCGGGTCGCGGCGCTGGGTGCCGTAGCCCTGGGTGCAGGCGGGCGGGTCGTCGGCGTTCACGGTCAGCCCGAAGTGGGTGGTGCCGTCGCCGGGGATCACCGTGTAGCTGCCCGCCACGGTGAGCGGGAGCGTGACCAGGGCCTGCTCGACGCCGGGCAGCCGGGCCACGGTGATCTGGCCGCCGCTGATGAGGTTGGCCAGCAGGACCGGCACCTGCGGCCGGGTGGACCTCAGCAGGGAGTCGAGCTCCTGTGTGGCGGGCGCCGTATTGCCGATCAGCCGGCGCAGATCCCCGTCGCTCGACTTCAGCTGTTCGGTGAGCGTGGCCAGATCACGGGAGAACGACTTGATGGCCGAGCCCTGGTCGGCCTGGGTCTTGAGCACCTTCCGGGAGTCCTCGATCAGCGAGACCGTCTGCGGGAGCGATGCGGACGCCGACTCCACCAGGGAGTTGCCGGAGTCGACCAGACGGCTCAGGTTCGGCCCGGTACCGGCGAACGCCTTGCCGAGCTCGTCGACGGTGACCCGCAGATCGTCCTTGCCGACCGAGTTGACCAGCCGGTCGAGGCTGAGGACCAGGTCGGTGACCGGCAGCGGGGTCCGGGTGCGGCTGCGTGGGATCGGGCTGCCGTCGATGAGGTACGGCCCGCCCGACCCGCGCGGCTGGAGGTCGACGTACTGCTCGCCCACCGCCGAACGGTCGGCGATCACCGCGAGCGTGTCGGCCGGGATCCTCGGGGCACCGTCCTCGATCTTCAGTGCCACCGAGACCCCGGACCCGTTCAGCCGCAGGTCGCCCACGCGGCCCACCGGCACCCCGCGGTAGGTGACCTCCGCGCCGGGGAACACGCCCCCGGACTCGGCGAAGTCGGCGCGCACGGTGTATCCACGGTGCAGCACGTCGTCCACCAGGCCGGTGTACCGGGCGCCGACGTACGACACCCCGAGGGCGGTGACGGTCGCGAAGGCGAGCAGCTGGGCCCTGACCGTACGTGTGATCACGGCAGTATCCCCTTCAGCATCAGCTCGGCCAGGCCGAGGTCGATCCCGGGTGGGAGGCGACGTGAGCCGTCCCCCGTGTCGTAGCCCGCGGTGCACACCGGCGGACACAGCAGGGTGCTGCCGTCGGAGGGCTTCGAGGGCACGGCGGGTGCGGAGGGCACGGACGGGGTGGACGGGAGGGACGGAGTGGCCGGCAGGGACGGCAGGGGGGCCGGCGTGGGGACACCCGGAAGACGCGGGGTCCCGGGGGCCGGGGACTTCCCGCCCCTGCCCGGCTTGCCGGTGAGGTTGCCGTAGATGCCCGCCAGGTCGAGATCGGCGGTGATCCGCAGATTGACGTAGTCGCCCTTGACCGCGTCCGTGGCGTTGCGCGGGAACGGATATGTGGTCAGCAGCTCGAGCGAGTTGGGCAGGTCGTCGCCCGCCTTGTTCAGCTGCTGCAGGATGGGCTGGAGACTCTTCAGGTCGGCGACCGTGTCGGCGTGGGAGGCGTTCACCACCTTGGTGCCGGTCGTGCCGAGCCGGGACAGTGCGGTGAGCATCTTCGTCAGGTCGCGGCGCTGGTCGGCGAGGGCCTTCAGGGCCGGCGGCATGGTGTCGACGGCCACGGCGATCGTCTTCTTCTCCTTCTTCAGCCGCTTGGCGAGCCGGTCGACGCCCTTGAGCGCGCGCACGATCTCGCTCCGCTGGTCGTCGAGGCCGCCGAGGAAGGTGTCGAGCTGCTTCAGCAGCGACCTGACCCGGTCCTCACGGCCGTTCAGGGCCTGGTTCAGCTCCACGGTGATCGTCTTCAACTGGGCCACCCCGCCGCCGTTGAGCAGCGCGGACAGAGCCGACAGCACCTCCTCGACCTCCGCGTTGCGGCCGCTGCGGGAGAGCGGGATGCGGTCGCCGTCGCGGAGCCGTCCGACGGGTGGCGTGCCCGTCGGCGCGGACAGGGCCACGTACTTCTCGCCGAGCATGCTGGTCTGCCGCAGATCGGCGACCGCGTTGCCGGGCAGCTTCACCGAGTCGGCGATCCTGAGCCGCACGCGTGCGTGCCAGCCGTCCAGCTCCACCTTCTCGACCGTGCCCACGGTGACGTTGTTCACCTTCACCGCCGACTGCGGCACCAGGTCCAGTACGTCCCGGAACTCGACGGTGACGTGGTAGGCGTGGCCGTCCGAGGCGGCGCCGCCGGGAAGCGGGACGTCGTACCAGCCGTTGAACTCGCAGCCGGTCAGCAGCAGTGAGCCGACCGCCGTCCAGGCGGCCACCCGCCCCAAGCGCTGCACGCTCATGCCCGTGCCCCCAGGATTCCGCCGAGGGTCTTGTCGACGGTGCCCGTCACCGCCGGGGCCGACGGCACCTCGGGCAGGGAGTCGAAGAGTTTCCTCAGGTCCGTGCAGTCGGGGTTCTTGCCGCCCTCGTCCCCGGTCGTCCGCAGGATCGAGCAGAGCAGGGACGCCGGGTCCTGGGAGGTCTGGGCGTTGTTGCGGGTGTCGAGGGTGCCGGCCACGGGGTTGTAGGCGTTCTGCAGGTTCGACAGGCCGGTGGGCGCGACGGTCAACAGCTCCTCCAGTGCGGCCCGTTGGGTGACGAGCACCTTGGTGACCTTGGCCAGGCCCCGTACGTCCGAGGTCAGCGCCTTCTTGTTGCCCTTCACAAAGCCGTTGACGTCGCCGAGGGCGGCGGCCAGGTACTTCAGCGCGGCCGCGAGATCCTTGCGCTCCCCGGCCAGCTGCCCGGCCACGTCGGCGAGGTCGGTGTCGAACGACCGCACGCTGGTGTCGTCCGCCGCGAGTGCGGCCGTGAACACCTGCAGGTTCCGCACGGTCCCGAACAGGTCGCCGCGTCCGTCGGACAGCGTGGTGACCGCCTGGGAGAGGTCCTCGACCGTCTGGTTCAGGTTCTTCCCCTGGCCCTGGAGGTTGTCGGCGCTCACCCCGAGCAGCCGGGACAGCGAGCCCTTCTTGTTGGCGCCGTCCGGGCCGAGCGCCTCGGCGGTGGTGTGCAGGCTGTCGAAGATCCGGTCCAGCTCGACGGGGACGGCCGTCCGGGACTCGGGGATGACGTCGCCGTTCCGCAGCACGGGTCCCTTCCGGTACACCGGCAGCAGCTGCACGTAACGGTCGCTGACCACCGAGGAGTTGACGATGGCGGCCTGTGCGTTCGCGGGGACCTTGCGGCCCCGGTCGTACTCCAGCTCCACCCGTACCCGGCCGCCCTCCGGCGTGATCTTCCTGACCTCGCCGATGCGGACACCGAGCACGCGGACGTCGGAGCCGGGGTAGATGCCGACGGTGCGCGGGAAGTACGCCGTGACCCGGACGGGGTCCGGGCCGGGCCACAGGAGGACGGCGAGGCCCGTGACGACCGCGAGCGCGGTGAACAGGGCCAGGAGTCTGCGGGTCATCGGGTGCCTCCCGTCCGTGGGGTGACCGGGGCGGCGACCAGGTTCTGCACATAGGAGTCGAACCAGCGGCCGTTGCCGAGGGTGTTGGTGAAGAGACGCACGTAGGGGGCGAGGAGCCGGACGCTGCGGTCCAGGCTCGCCTGGTTGCGTTCGAGCATCTTCACGAAGGTGTCGAGGTTCTTCAGGGCGGGCCCGATGTCCTTGCTGTTGTCGTCGACCAGGCCGGACAGCTCGATGCCCAGCACGGCGGAACTCTTGAGCAGGTCGTGGATCGCCGTGCGTCGCCGGCCGATCTCCTTGAAGAGCGCGTCGCCGTCCTTCACCAGCGCCGAGAAGTCCTTCGTGTGGTCGGCCAGCACCTTGGTGACTCCGTTCGCGTGGTCGAGGAGCCCGCGCAGTGCCTTGTCGCGGGAGGCGACGGTCCGGGAGATCCGCGACAGTCCCCTGATGGACGCCCGCACCTCCGCGGGCGAGTCCTGGAAGGTGACGGAGATCGTGTCCAGCGCCTTCGCGAGCCGGTCCGTGTCGACCTCCTCGGTGGTGGTCGTGAGGTCGCTGAAGGCCTGGACGACGTCGTACGCCGACACCGTCCGCCCGATCGGGATCTCACTGCCCGGCTTCAACTGCCCGGGCCCCTTGGGGGAGAGGGCCAGATACTTCGCGCCGAGGATCGTCTTGACCCGGATCGACGCGCCCGTGTCGGTGCCGAACGCCGGGTGGCCCTTCACCTTGAAGGTGACCTTGACATGGTCGCCGTCCAGGCCGACGTCCTCGACCTTGCCGACCTTGACTCCCGCGATCCGCACCTCGTCGCCCGGCTTGAGCCCGCCCGCCTCCGAGAAGGCCGCGCTGTAGGTGTCGCCGCCGCCGATCAGCGGCAGGCTGTCGGCGTTGAAGGCGGCGACCGTGAGCAGCGCGAGGACGGTGAGACCGACGGCGCCGACGACGACCGGGTTCCGCTCACGGAAGGGCTTCAGCCGAGGGCGCCGCAGCCGGATCCTGGGCAGTTTCGGCGGCAGGACACGTACCTTCACCAGGGGCTGGGGGCGGGTCTTGCGCTTGGGCAGCCGGGGCAGGAGCCTCGGCAGTTTCGGGGGCAGGACCCGCACTTTCACCAGGGGCTGGGGGCGGGTCTTGCGCTTGGGCAGCCGGGGCAGGAGCCTCGGCAGTTTCGGGGGCAGGACCCGTACCTTCACCAGGGGCTGG
>NZ_JBVIEB010000014.1:0-88239 GCF_055572075.1 Streptomyces sp. NPDC030820 | reverse complement strand
TGGGGGCGGGTCTTGCGCTGGGGCAGCCGGGGGAGGAGCCTCGGCAGTTTCGGGGGCAGGACCCGTACCTTCACCAGCGGTTCGGGGCGGCGGACCCTGCGCCGCGGGACGCGCATGCTCATCCTCCGCACCTCGCCCGTGCCACATGCAGCTCCGGGGTGATGACCTGCTTCGTCTTCGGCAGCACGATCCGGCCGTCGAAGTCGCAGAGGTAGAAGTTGAACCACGAGCCGTAGGACGCCGTCCCGGTCAGCTTGTTGAGCTTGTTCGGCAGCCGTTTCAGGACACCCTCCACGGTGTTCTCGTTCTTGTTCAGCGTTCCGGTGAGATCGCCGAGACCGGCGATGTCGTCCTTCAGCGGCGGACGTGCGTCCTTCAGCAGCCCCGCCGTGGCGTCCGTGAGATCGCCGATGCTCACCAGGGACTCCCCGATGGGCCTGCGGTCGGCGGACAGCCCCGAGATCACCCGGCGCAGCTGCGTGAGCAGATCGGAGAAGCGGGAGCCGCGCTTGTCGAGCGTCTCCAGGACGGTGTTGAGGTTGTCGATC
This sequence comes from Streptomyces sp. NPDC030820, assembly GCF_055572075.1. Lineage (NCBI taxonomy): Bacteria > Bacillati > Actinomycetota > Actinomycetes > Kitasatosporales > Streptomycetaceae > Streptomyces > Streptomyces sp. NPDC030820. The sequence goes on along the minus strand of NZ_JBVIEB010000014.1, from coordinate 87,691 downwards.
ACCGAGCCGATCAGCCTGTCGCGGTCGGCGAGGGTCGTGGTGAGCGAGGCCGTGTGCGCGAGCAGGCTGTTCACCGTGCCGCCCTCGCCCTGGAGGGTCCGGATGATCTCGGTGGCGAGCTGGTTGACGTCGCTCGGGCTGAGCGCCGCGAACAGCGGCTTGAAGCCGTTCAGCAGGGCGTTGAGGTCCAGCGCCGGCTGGGTCCGGGACAGCGGGATGGTGCCGCCGGGCCGCAGCCGCCTGCCGACGTCGCCGGTGCCCTCGGTCAGGGCGATGTACCGCTGCCCGACCAGGTTGCGGTAGCGGACGACCGCGTGGGTGCCGGCGAGCAACGGGCGGTCGGCGGTGACGGTGAACGTGACCTCGGCCAGGGTCCGGTCCTTGATCCGGATGCCCTCGACCTGGCCGACCCGCACTCCGGCCACCCGGATGTCGTCGCCGGTCTCCAGTCCGGTGACGTCGGAGAACACCGCGTGGTAGGTGTCCTTCGGGGTGAAGGAGACGTTGACGATGGTGGCGGCGAGCAGTGCCGTCGCCGCGATGGTGACGAGTGCGAAGAGACTGAACTTGATCAGCGGGCCGGCGGTCTGCCGGGCTCCTGCCCTGCTCATGCGACACTCACCGCCGTTCCGCGCGCGAGCGGCCCGAACAGCAGGGTCGCGACGGGCGGCACCTGGTCCGCGGGCACGCCCATGACGGGGGCCACGAGCGAGCCGACGGCCCGCTGCTCGGCCGCGGTGGCGGACACGTCGACACCTCCGGGGAGCGAGCCGCCCGAACTGCGGGCGGACGTACCGTCGTTCAGATGGGGCTTCGGCCCGGGCACCTGCGGATGCGGCAGGCCACGGCAGTCCGGGCCCGACCGCTCGCCGTACACCGGCTCCTCACCGGGCCGGTAGGCCCCCTGCGGCCGTACGACCTCCAGGGTGATCCGCATCTCCCCGCCCCGGAACGCGTCCTCCGACGCCTTCTCCTGCCGGACCAGGCCCTTCAGCAGACACGGGTACTCGGGGGAGTAGCGGGCGAACAGTTCCAGCGTGGGGCGGGAGACCCGGCCCAGGGTGATCAGCCGGTCGCCGTTCTCGGCGAGGAAGCCGTCCGCCGTGCCCGCCACGGCAGCGGTCGAGCGGAGCCCTGCGGCCATCTGGTCCTGCTTCTCCACGATCGTGCGGCTGGTGGTGACCGTGTTGCGCAGGATCCGCATCAGGTCGGGTGCGGCGTCGCCGTAGACCTCGGCGACATCGGCGAAACGCGAGATGTCCTCCTTGATCGACGGCAGGTGCGGGTTGAGGCGGCGCAGATAGCCCTCGACCCGGGTGAGGTTGTCGCCGATCCGGTCGCCGCGGCCCTCCAGCGCGGTGGCGAACGCCGAGAGGGTGGCGTTGAGTTCACCGGGCCGGACGGTCCGCAGCAGCGGCAGCAGGTCGTTCATCAGCTGCTGCACCTCGATGCCGACCTTCGTACGGTCCTGGGTGATGACGTCCCCGGCGCGGATGGGCCGAGCCGACGACTGCGCGGAACGAGCGGGCGCCACCAGGTCGACGTACTTCTCGCCGAACAGCGTCTTGGGCAGCAGCCGCGCGTGCACGTCCGCGGGGATGTACGTGACGTACTGCGGCTTGAGCGCGATGTCGAGGGTCGCCTTGGTGCCGTCGGCGTGCACCTCGCGCACCTCGCCGACCAGCACCCCGTGCAGCTTGACGTCGGCGCGCGGATCGAGCTGGTTGCCGAGACTGTCGGCCTCCAGCGTGATCGGTACGACGGACGTGAACGCCTGCTGGTAGACGGCCACCGCGAGCGACAGCAGCAACGCGAGGACGGCGAGGAACGCGATGCCGTACAGCCTGAGTCTCAGTGTTCTCACCGGTTCACCCCGCGATCCGTACGGTCGTGTTGGCGCCCCAGATCGCGAGGCTGAGGAAGAAGTCCAGGACGTTGATGGCGACGATGGACGTCCGCACCGCCCGGCCCACCGCGACGCCGACGCCCGCCGGGCCGCCGCTCGCGTGGTAGCCGTAGTAGCAGTGCACCAGGATGATCAGCACGGCGAAGACGATCACCTTGCCGAAGGACCACAGGACGTCCACCGGCGGCAGGTACTGGTGGAAGTAGTGGTCGTACGTGCCGGTCGACTGCCCGTAGTAGCCGGTGGTGATGGTGCGGGCGGCGAGATACGAGGACAGCAGCCCGATCACGTACAGCGGGATCACCGCGACGAAGCCGGCGACCATCCGGGTCGTCACCAGGAACGGCAGCGACGGGACGCCCATCACCTCCAGCGCGTCGGTCTCCTCGCTGATCCGCATCGCGCCGAGCTGCGCGGTGAACCCGGCGCCGACCGTCGCGGACAGGGCGAGTCCGGCCACCAGCGGGGCGATCTCCCGGGTGTTGAAGTACGCCGACAGGAACGCCACGAAGTTGGAGGTGCCGAGCTGGTTCAGGGCCGCATAGCCCTGGAGGCCGACCTCGGTGCCGGTGAAGAAGGACAGGAAGGCGATCACGCCGACCGTGCCGCCGACGACGGCGAGCGCACCGCGCCCGAAGCTGACCTCGGCGAGCAGCCGCAGGATCTCCTTCTTGTAGCGGCGCAGCGTGCGGCCGGTCCACGCGAGCGAGCGGCCGTAGAAGGACAGTTGGGTGCCCAGCTCTTCGAGTGAGCGCAAGGGGCGGTCGAGAAGTCTCATCGGCTAACCCCTCTGCGGGACGACCTGGAAGTACACGGCGGTCATCACGAAGTTGGTCACGAACAGCAACATGAAGGTGATCACCACGGACTGGTTGACGGCATCGCCGACACCCTTCGGCCCGCCCTTCGCCGTCAGTCCCTTGTACGAGGCGACGATCGCGGCGATGGCCCCGAACACCAGCGCCTTGATCTCGGCCGCCCACAGGTCGGACAGCTGGGCGAGGGTGGTGAAGGACGCCAGGTAGGCGCCGGGGGTGCCGTGCTGGAGGATGACGTTGAAGAAATAGCCGCCCGCGACGCCGACCACCGAGACGAGGCCGTTGAGCAGCACGGCCACGACCATCGACGCCAGCACCCGCGGAACGACGAGCCGGTGGATCGGGTCGATGCCGAGCACCTGCATCGCGTCGATCTCGTCCCGGATCTTCCGCGCCCCCAGGTCCGCGCAGATCGCCGTGCCGCCCGCGCCCGCGATCAGCAGCGCGGTGACGATCGGCGAGGCCTCGCGCAGCACGGCGAGCACGGACGCGGCACCGGAGAACGACTGCGCGCCCAGCTGCCGGGTCAGGCTGCCGATCTGGAGCGCGATGACCGCCCCGAAGGGGATCGAGACCAGAGCCGTCGGCAGGATCGTGACGCTCGCGACGAACCACGCCTGCTGGATGAACTCCCGTGCCTGGAAGGGCCGTCGCGGCAGGGTGCGGACGACGTCCAGCGCCATCGCGAACAGGTTGCCCGAGTGCCTGAGCGCACCGGTCGGGGAGAGGCTCATCCGCCCGTCACCCCCGTCCCGTGCAGCTCGGCCTCCCGGCGCGCGATCGCCTCCCAGCGGGGCGGGCGGGCGATGCCGGGGCTCGGCAGCAGGCGGGGAGTCAGGCCCTCGACCGAGCCGGCCTCGTCCATCTGGGCCAGCTCCTGCTCGACCTGGGCCGCGTCCTTCTCCTCCGCCATGCCGATCGGCCCCTGCATCCGGCCGTTCAGGAACTGCCGCACCACGGGCTCGTCACTGGTCAGCAGCTGCTCGCGGGGCCCGAACAGCACCAGCTCGCGCCGGAACAGCAGCCCGATGTTGTCGGGGACCTGCCGGGCGGAGGCGATGTCGTGGGTGACGATCAGGAAGGTCGCGTCGGTCTGTGCGTTGAGGTCGACGATGAGCTGGTTGAGATAGGCCACGCGCACCGGGTCCAGACCCGAGTCCGGCTCGTCGAACAGGATGATCTCCGGGTCGAGGACCAGGGCGCGGGCGAGCCCGGCCCGCTTGCGCATACCGCCGGAGATCTCGCCGGGCAGCTTCCCCTCGGCGCCGATCAGCCCGACCATCTCCATCTTCCCGAGCACGATGCGCCGGATCTCGCTCTCGGACTTGCGGGTGTGCTCGCGCAGCGGGAAGGCGATGTTGTCGTAGAGGTTCATCGAGCCGAACAACGCGCCGTCCTGGAACAGCACACCGAACAGCTTCCGCACCTCGTACAGGTCGCGTTCGCGCAGCCGGGTGACGTCCCGGCCCGCGACCTTCACCGAGCCGCGCTCCGGCTTCAGCAGCCCGACGAGCGTCTTGAGGAACACCGACTTGCCCGTCCCGGAGGGCCCGAGCATCACCGAGACCTCCCCGGCGGGCAGAGTCAGCGAGACGTCCTCCCAGATGACCTGGTGACCGAAGGACTTGGTCAGCCCTTCCACACAGATCTCGACACCCATCCGGTTCCACCCTTCGCCCGTGGAGCAGCTCCGACATCTGCTCTACGGGGAGGGGCGGGGCGTCCGTCGCGGCGACCGGGAAAATTTTTTCGGACGTGTTTACGGCGTGCTACGGCGGCTTGACCTGCTACGGCAGCGTGGGCGTTGCCGGCAACTTGACGGAAGGCACGCTCGGCGTGGGAACGGGGAGGGAAACGGACGGCAGGGACGGCGCCGTGGGAAGCGGCGGCACCGACGGCACCGCGGACTCCGTCGGCAGCTGCGGAAGCGAGGGCGAGGAGACCTTCGGCAGGGGCGGCACGGAGAGCGGTACGACGGGTTCGGCGGAGGGCGATCGAGTCGTGGCCCGAGCCGTGGCCCGAGTCGGGGCTGCCGACGGCCGGTGCGTCCGGGGAGCGCGCGACTGCCCGGTGCTGCCGGAGCTGTCGGTGCTGTCGGCCACCCGCGCCCCGCCGGACACGGCCGGCCGCGGCACCGGACCGCTCCCGCCTCCGCCCGCGTGGAGCGCGTACGGCAGCACGAATCCCGCCACCACCAGGGTCGCCGCCGTCGAGGTGGCCGCGACTGCCTGGGCCTTGCCGCCGCCGCGCAGCCGCCCGCGCCCGAACAGGAACAGGACGAGCCCGAGCGTGCCGGCCAGCGAGGCACGCAGGGTCCGCCGGGCCCGGGCGAGCAGCGACTCGACGGTGCGATAGCTGAGCCCCATCCGCACCGCGACCTGGCTCACGTCCAGGTCCTCGGACTTCAGCCGCAGCGCCTCCGCCTGCCGCGCGGGCAGCTCCCCGCTGCGCACGGCGAGCCATTTCGCCTCGGCCCGGTCGCACACCACCTCCTCGACCGGCACCGGGCCCGGCGCGACGAGCGTGGGACGGCTGCCCACCTCGGCCTCGCGGTTGACCTGCCGGTACCGGTCGACGCACAACCGCATGGTCACCGTCGTCAGCCAGGCGCCGAGCCGCTCGTCGTCGAGGTCCGGGCGCTCCGCGGCCCGCAGCATCGCCTCGTGTACGGCGTCCTCGGCGTCCTCGAGGCTCATCGAGCGGCGCCGGGCCACCTTGAGCAACTGCTCGCGGTGGCTCCACATGCGCTGCCAGCGCTCGTCGGCGGCAGCTGTGTCCGCAGGCATGTCCGTCGCCATGAGGGCCCCTTCGCGCTCACCCGCCGGTCCGGTGCTCCCGGCGGGTGGCGACATTACCGCCGGGTATCCGCGGTTGTGGAGGGGGCGACGCCCATCGTGTTCTAGCTGTTGCCCGTGGTCAGTGGGGCTGTGTCGGACAGCACACCGCCGCCGGGCAGGGTGAGGGTCGGTTCGGGGACGGGAACCAGGGGCGTCCCGGACTCCGTCGGGGCGGCGGCCGTACGGGACGGGGCGGGGGAGGGCGAGGCGGGTGGTGCCGATGGGGTGCGCGAAGGGCCCGGGCGGGCCGGCCTCCGGTCGGCCGTCGGCTTCGGCGAGGGCTCTGCGGCCTTCGGGCCTGACGTCTTCGGCCGGTCGGGGGACCCGGCGCCGGACCCGGTGGGCGCGTCCGGCACCACCCGGTGTCCCGTCAGGTAGTACGCGTACCAGGCCTTGACGGTGCGCAGATAGGCGTCCGAGTGGTTGTAGCCGAGGATCGCCCGGTCCAGGTCGGCGGGGTCCGACAGGTCCCGGCCGCCCGCGCACAGGTAGTGGCCGGCGGCGAGCGCGGCGTCGTACACGTTGTCCGGGTCCGCGCGCCCGTCGCCGTTGCCGTCCGCGCCCCAGCGGGCCCAGGTCGACGGGATGAACTGCATCGGGCCGACCGCACGGTCGTACACCGCGTCCCCGTCGTACGCGCCGCCGTCGGTGTCCGGTACGACGGCGAAGGCGCCGCCGGTCAGCCGGGGACCGAGGACGGGCGTCACGGTCGTACCGTCCGGGGTCACCCGGCCGCCCCGCGCCTGCCCGGACTCCACCTGGCCGATCGCGGCCAGCAGCTGCCAGCGCAGCCGGCAGCCGGGCGCGGTGCGCGCCAGCTCCTCCTCGGCACGCCGGTAGGCGGCGAACACCGTCGCGGGCAGGGCGCCGCCCGGCACGGCCTGTGCCGAGGCCCGCTCCCGGGTGCGCAGCGGGGGCAGATCGGTGCGGTAGGGCGTGTCACCGGACACGCTGGGCCCCTTCTCGGCGGCGGCTGCAACCTGCGGCGCGGACTCCGTGGCCCGCGCCGAAACCGCCCCCGGCGCCTGCGAGGCGGTCAGCGCGGCCATCGCCGCCGCCGCGATCGCCGTACCCCTGGCACCCCGCAACGCTCCCTTGAGCTCACGCACTGTCACTGCTCAGTCCCCTCCCCGAATGGATCCGTCGTCCGCTCTACGCGGCCGGACGGCCGGTCCGTCGCACGAGTCCGCACGCTGGTCCGCTCCGCATCCTCGGGAGCCGATGAAGGGGGGCCACACCGTGCACTGCGTCTCGGCTGGGTTCAAGCTGGAGACAGATCTCCACACGGGCACCGGCTCCGCCCAAGGCCGGGTAGGCAAGGGAGAACGATCATGCGGGTGGGAGTGCTGACCGGGGGTGGGGACTGCCCCGGTCTCAACGCGGTGATCCGCAGTGTCGTACGCAAAGGCGCGCAGGAATACGCCTGGAAGTTCGTCGGGATCGTCGACGGGTGGGCCGGCGCGGTCAAGGACGTGACCGTGCCCTTGGACGTCCAGGCCGTGCGCGGAATCCTTCCGCTCGGCGGCACGATTCTCGGCTCCTCCCGCACCAACCCCCTCCGGCTCGAAGACGGCATCGACCGCATCAGGAACACCCTCGGCGCGCACAGGATCGATGCTCTCGTCGTCATCGGCGGCGAGGACACCCTCAGCGTTGCAGCCGCACTGTCCGACGCCGGCGTCAACCTGGTGGGTGTGCCCAAGACCATCGACAACGACGTGGGCGGCACTGACTACACCTTCGGCTTCAACACCGCCGTCACCATCGCGACCGAGGCCATCGACCGCCTGCACACCACCGCGGAGTCCCACAAGCGCACACTCGTCGTCGAGGTGATGGGACGTCACTCCGGGTGGATCGCGCTGCATGCCGGCGTCGCCGGGGGCGCGAACGCCATCCTCATCCCGGAGGTGGAGTTCGATCTCGACCAGGTGTGCGCCTGGGTGGAGAAGCGTTTTGAGATCAACTACGCGCCGATCGTCGTCGTGGCGGAGGGAGCGGTCCCCAAGGCCGGACAGATGATGGTCAAGGACGAGTCGCGCGATGAGTTCGGGCACGTGCGCCTGTCCGGGATCGGTGACTGGCTGGCCCGGCAGGTCGAGCACCGCACCGGGAAGGAGGCCCGCACGACGGTTCTCGGTCACGTCCAGCGCGGTGGCACGCCGAGCGCGTATGACCGGTGGCTCGCCACGCGCTTCGGTCTGCATGCCGTGGATGCCGTCAAGGACGGCGCCTTCGGCACGATGATGGCTCTGCGCGGCACGGACATCGTACGTATCCCGCTTGCTGACGCGACGAAGGCGACCAAGCGGGTCCCCCGAGAGCTGTACACGGAGTTCGACGTGTTCTTCGGCACCTGACGCCGCCACGTGGTGGCGTCACGCAGGCACCTCTGATTTGTCCGAAAAATTTACCAAAAGAGTATTGACATGGGGTGAAACTTATACAGGCTGATTACTAGGCCACAACACCGGAAGAGTCACGAAGCTGGTGACGACGTCTAGTCGGCGGAGTGACTTGGACAAGATGTGGTTTAGGCCCCCGGCAAGCCGGCGCGATACCGAAGCGGCAGTGACGACTGAAGCTTCAGGACACGTGCAGCACTACCGGGGACTGTTTTTTGCCCGCGGTCTCCGCACGTCACCTCCCGATGATCACGCGCACGTGTCTCTGGCGCGGCAGCTCCTGGGTCACAGGTGGGGCAGAGGCGCGTTCCGGTCGGTTAGGGTCGCCTCGTGACGGGCGAACCCGCTCCGTCGCCGGGAAATTGACCGGCCTGCGGTGCATCGCAGCTGTGGAGCAGTCGATCGATGCCATCCCGTTGTCCCCTGATGTGCCCGCAGTGGGTGATGGGGCTGAAGGTGCAGGTCAGGCGGGCGTTTTGGGGGCTTAATGCGATTGAGAGTGGAGTTCACGACCGAGCCCTTCGACCTGGACGAGGCGCCCGCGCACGCGCTGGCGGCCCGCGAGGTGATCGAGGCGGCAGAGCTGGACGCGGTGGACGTCGGTCCCTTCGGCAACACGGCGGAGGGCGGCGCCGACGCGGTGCTGACCGCCGTGCAGGCGCTGCTGCGCAAGTCCCTGGAAGCCGGTGCCACCCGGATCTCGCTGCAGGTCAACGTGATCGGAGCGGGCGAATGACCGGCACCGGTGACGAACCCTTCATCGCGGCCGTGAAACCGCTGGTCGACGCCATGGGCGGGGAGATGATCCCGCCCGACGAGGCCGGCCCCGAGGACGTCGTCCTCGCCTGGGAGGGCGCCGACGTCGTCGCCGTACGGCTGCCCCAGCTCGCCGACTCCCTCGACCACATACTGGCCGCCATGGAGCGCAGACAGGGCCGGCCGCTGGCCGACCTGGACCGCAAGGCGAAACAGGAGGTCGTACGGATACTGGAGGCGCGCGGCGCCTTCGCCGTGCGGCACGGCGTGGAAACCGTGGCGAGCGCGCTCGGGGTCAGCCGCTTCACCGTCTACAACTACCTGAACCGGGAGAAGGGTGCCTGAGCCGCCGCCACGGGATCCGTAGCGGCGCGGCCGAATTTTCAACAAAGTGTTGACGTTGTGTTTCGGAGGGCGTTAGCTGTTCGCAGCCCGTTCAGCACGAAGGCCGGATCCGGCCACGGAGGCTCCCGTGACTTCGACTTCCACGCCCCCGGGCCTGGCCCGGTTCAACGATCTGGAGGAGCGCGCGGCCCTCGCCGCCCTCCACGAGGCGTGTGCCTCCACCGAGTGGGCCCGGCGACTGCTCGCCGCCCGCCCCTACGCCACCGCCGACGCGCTCTACGCCGCCAGCGACGCCGCCATGGCCGTGCTCGGCACCGCGGACCTGGAGGAGGCGATGGCCGGGCACCCGCCGATCGGACGCCCCAAGCCCGGGGACCCGACCTCCGCACGGGAGCAGGCCGGCATGGCCGGCGCCGCCGAGGAACTCAGGGCCGAGATGCTCGAACTCAACCTGGCCTACCAGGAGAAGTTCGGCCATGTGTTCCTGATCTGCGCCACCGGCCGCACCGGTGAGCAGATGCGCGACGCGGTCCGGGAGCGGATCGGGAACTCGCCGGAGCAGGAGCGGGAGATCGTCCGCACCGAGCTGGGCAAGATCAACCGCATCCGACTGGCCCGACTCGTCGAAGAGGACGCCTGACACCATGAGCACCAGCACCACCGCCTCCGTGTCCACCCACATCCTGGACACCTCGATCGGCCGCCCCGCCGAGGGCGTCGCCGTCCAGCTCTCCGCCCGCGCCGGCCGCGATGCGGACTGGCAGGCGCTCGGCGGCTCCGCGACCGACGCCGACGGCCGGTGCAAGGACCTGCCGGCCCTGCCGGAGGGGACCACACACGTACGGCTCGACTTCGCGGTGGAGCCGTATTTCGAGAAGAAGCAAGCCGATGCGCAGCAGGACGCCCCCGCGAATCGGGACAGCGGACCGGCCGTGTTCTTCCCGGAGGTGGCGATCATGTTCGCCGTCGTACCGGGCGAGCACTACCACGTACCGCTGCTGCTCAACCCGTTCGGCTACTCCGTTTACCGAGGGAGCTAGCAGAAATGCCCACGATCCTGGGACAGAACCAGTACGGCAAGGCCGAGAACCGAGTCGTAAAGATCACGCGGGACGGCGCCACCCACCACATCAAGGACCTCAACGTCTCCGTCGCCCTGAGCGGCGACATGGACGAGGTCCACTACTCCGGCTCCAACGCCAACGTCCTGCCGACCGACACCACCAAGAACACGGTGTTCGCGTTCGCCAAGGAGTACGGCATCGAGTCCGCCGAGCAGTTCGGCATCCACCTCGCCCGACACTTCGTCACCTCGCAGGAGCCGATCCACCGCGCCCGGATCCGCATCGAGGAGTACGCCTGGGAGCGGATCGAGACCTCCGACGCCAACTCCAGGTTCATCGGCGCGGACGAGGTCAAGCACTCGTTCGTGAAGAAGGGCCAGGAGACCCGGCTCACCCAGGTCACCTACGACGGTGAGAAGTGGGAGGTCGTCTCCGGCCTGAGGGACCTGACGGTGATGAACTCGACGAACTCGGAGTTCTGGGGCTACGTCAAGGACAAGTACACCACCCTGCAGGAGGCGTACGACCGGATCCTGGCGACCTCGGTCTCCGGCCGCTGGCGGTTCAACTGGACCGACGACGAGCAGAAGATGCCCAACTGGGAGAAGTCCTACGAGCAGGTCAAGAAGCACATGCTCCAGGCCTTCGCCGAGACCTACTCCCTCTCGCTGCAGCAGACGCTGTACCAGATGGGTGCGCGCATCATCAACAACCGCAGCGAGATCGACGAGGTCCGCTTCTCGCTGCCGAACAAGCACCACTTCCTGGTCGACCTGGAGCCCTTCGGGCTCAAGAACGACAACGAGGTCTACTTCGCCGCCGACCGGCCCTACGGCCTGATCGAGGCGACCATCCTCCGGGACGGCTGTGAGCCGAAGATCCCGGTGGACCTCACCAACCTCTGACGCGGGACGCGTGTCCCCGGCCCGGCCGGCCGGGGACAGGCCACACCGGAGGGAACACCATGGCACAGCCTGCGAAGGGGTCGGCCCACACCCCTTGTTCCACCCCGCCGGTGCACATGGAGGACACCGTCACGTCCGTGCACCCGGTGGACGAAAAGCTCTGCCCGACGCGGCTCGTCCCCGCCGCGGTCCCGCTCAACCCGTTCTTCCACCATCTCGGCACCCGGAGCCGCGGACCGGCTCCGGCACTCAAATCCCCCTAGGGTCCTGCCGTGCCCTCCCCGTGGACGCCTCCCCGCCCACGGACCGCCACTGACAGACAAGGAAGCACGATGGCACCATCGGCAGCCCAGCGCATCGTCATCGAGAACTGCGCGATCGCGACCGTGGACGCGGGCGACACCGAGTACGCCTCCGGACACCTCGTCCTCGTCGGCAACCGCATCGAGTCGGTCGGCGCGGGCCAGGCCCCCGAGGGCCTTGAGAACGTGGTGCGCCGGATCGACGCGAGCGGCCACCTGGCCACGCCCGGTCTGGTCAACACCCACCACCACTTCTACCAGTGGATCACCCGCGGCCTCGCCACCGACCACAACCTGTTCAACTGGCTGGTCGCGCTCTACCCCACCTGGGCGCGCATCGACGAGCAGATGACATACACGGCCGCACAGGGTTCCCTCGCCATGATGGCCCGCGGCGGTGTCACCACCGCCATGGACCACCACTACGTCTTCCCGCACGGCTCCGGCGACCTGTCCGGCTCGATCATCCGGGCCGCCGCCGAGATGGGCGTCCGGTTCACGCTGGCCCGCGGCTCGATGGACCGCAGCGAGAAGGACGGTGGCCTGCCGCCGGACTTCGCCGTGGAGACGCTGGAGGGCGCGCTCGCGGCGACCGAGGAGACGGTGCGGAAGCACCACGACGCCTCCTTCGACGCCATGACCCAGGTGGCCGTGGCCCCCTGCTCCCCGTTCTCGGTGTCGACCGAACTCCTCAAGCAAGGCGCGGAGTTGGCCCGTCGGCTGGGCGTACGGCTGCACACCCACGGCTCGGAGACCGTGGAGGAGGAGAAGTTCTGCCACGAGCTGTTCGGGATGGGCCCGACCGACTACTTCGAGTCCACGGGCTGGCTCGGTGAGGACGTGTGGATGGCGCACTGCGTCCACATGAACGACTCCGACATCGCCGCGTTCGCCCGGACGAGGACCGGTGTGGCCCACTGCCCGTCCTCCAACGCCCGCCTCGCGGCCGGCATCGCGCGTGTCCCCGACATGCTGGCCTCCGGCGTCCCGGTGGGCCTCGGCGTCGACGGCACCGCCTCCAACGAGTCCGGCGAACTCCACACCGAGCTGCGCAACGCCCTGCTGATCAACCGGCTCGGCGCCCACCGCGAGGCCGCGCTGAACGCCCGCCAGGCGCTCAGGCTCGGCACCTACGGCGGCGCCCAGGTCCTCGGCCGGGCCGACCAGATCGGCTCGCTGGAGCCGGGGAAGCTGGCCGACGTGGTGCTGTGGAAGATGGACACCCTCGCCCACGCCTCCATCGCCGACCCGGTGACCGCGCTGGTCTTCGGCGCGGCGGCGCCGGTCACCGCGTCCTTCGTCAACGGCGAGCAGATCGTCACGGACGGCCGTCTGACCACCGTCGACGAGGACGCCATCGCCCGCACCACCCGCGAGGAGGCCCAGCGCCTCGCCCGGATCACGGCCCAGGCCTGATCCCCACCCACACGCCGGTGGGCCGGCCCCGCATACACCCGGCCCACCGAACACCTTCGGCGAACCCGCCCGCACGGGGGTACGCCTACCCCCTCGGCGACCGCCCCCAGCGGCCCGCAGACAAACCTGGCGGTCGCCCCGTACGGGTGGCCTCGCCCAGATCGGCTTACCGGCAGCCCCGGCGGTCGGGAGCATGCGCCCGCAGGGGCGCTCGCCGCAGGACTTGGCAGGCGGCCCCGCGGTCGGCTCGCCGGCGGCCTCGGCGGCTGTCCCGCAAGGGCCCGCCGGAGGTTTCGGCGGTCGGGAGCATGCGCCCGGCCTGCCGGACACGACGGCGGTTCCCCCTTGCGGGGGCCCGCCGGAAGACCTGGCGGTCGCCTCGCAGGGGCGCTCGCCGCAGGACTTGGCAGGTCGCCCCGTGTGGGTGGCGTGCCGGAGGACTTGGCAGGTTGCCCGACACGGGCGGCGTGCCGGAAGACGCGGTGGGCGCCTCTTGGGGCGGCTCGCCGGAACGCTCCGGTCGGGAGGGACGGCTCTCGACCGGGGTCCGTGGACCCGAGCGGGGTCCACGGCAGCCGTCTCCGGGGCGCGTGTGGACGCACGCGCCCCGGAACGGTCACCGCTCGACCCGCTCAAGCGCCACCCCGTCCTGGTCCCGCACGACCACACGCACCACCTCCATGAAACCCACGTATACAAAGACGTGTTAGCCGCTCGGAGGAGCCGCCGTGGCCGCCCATCCCGTTGACGAGAAACTCCCCGCCCTCAAAATGGCGACCAGCGGCCTGCAGCACGTGGCCGCCATGTACGCGGGAGTCGTCGCCCCACCCCTGATCGTCGGCGCGGCCGTAGGCCTGTCCGGCAAAGACCTCACCTTCCTCACCGGAGCCTGTCTGTTCACCGCCGGGCTCGCCACCTTCCTGCAGACCCTCGGCTTCTGGAAGATCGGCGCCCGCCTGCCCTTCGTCAACGGCGTCACCTTCGCCGGTGTCGCCCCCATGACGGCGATCGTGGCGTCCGCCAAGGACAAGTCCGACGCCCTGCCGATGATCTTCGGCGCGGTCATCGTGGCCGGCCTCCTCGGCTTCATAGCGGCCCCCTTCTTCAGCAAGGCCGTCCGCTTCTTCCCGCCCGTCGTCACCGGCTCGGTCATCACCCTGATCGGCGTCTCCCTGCTCCCGGTCGCCTTCGGTTGGGCCCAGGGGCCGAACCCCGCCGCGCACGACTACGGCTCGACGACCAACCTCACCCTGGCCGGCATCACCCTCCTCGTCGTGCTGCTGGTGCGCCGGTTCACCCGTGGCTTCGTCAAGCAGATCGCGGTCCTGCTCGGCCTGGTCCTCGGCACGCTCATCGCGATCCCCTTCGGCGTCACCGACTTCAGCCCGGTCGCCCACGCCGCCGTCGTGGGCTTCCCGACCCCCTTCCACTTCGGCACCCCGACCTTCCACATCGCGGCGATCCTGTCGATGTGCGTGGTGATGGTCGTCTCCATGACGGAGTCCACCGCCGACATGCTGGCGCTCGGCGAGATCGTCGAACGCCCCGCGGACGAGAGGACCATCGCGGCCGGCCTGCGCGCCGACACCCTCGGCTCCGCCCTCAGCCCGCTGTTCAACGGCTTCATGTGCAGCGCCTTCGCGCAGAACATCGGCCTCGTCGCGATGACGCGGATCCGCAGCCGCTTCGTCGTCGCCGTCGGCGGCGGCTTCCTCGTCCTGATGGGCCTGTGCCCGACGGCCGCCTCCCTCATCGCGGTCGTACCCCGCCCGGTCCTCGGCGGCGCCGGCGTCGTCCTGTTCGGCTCGGTCGCCGCGAGCGGCATCCAGACCCTGGTCCGGGCCGGGCTGGAGAAGGACAACAACGTCCTGATAGTCGCCGTCTCCCTCGCGGTCGGCATCGTCCCGATCACCGCGCCGGACTTCTACCACGCCTTCCCCGAGACCGCGAAGATCGTCCTGGACTCCGGCATCTCCACCGGCTGTGTGACGGCCGTCGTCCTCAACCTTCTCTTCAACCACATCGGCAAGGGCAAGGAGGCGGAGGACGTCACGCACCCGATGGAGGCGGGGCAGGAACTCACGCCCACCCACTGAACACCACTGCGGGGCACGGCAATCGCCGTGCCCCGCACGGGTGTGTGCGGCAGTCTTGGGCCATGAACGAGTCCGGCCGGGTCGAGGCCTTCAGCGACGGGGTGTTCGCCATCGCCATCACCCTGCTCATCCTGGACATCAAGGTGCCGAAGACGGGTGACCACGGCGGCCTGTGGCACGCGATCGGCGCGCAGTGGCCGTCGTACGCCGCCTATGTGGTGAGCTTCCTGGTCATCGGCATCATGTGGGTCAACCACCACCAGCTGTTCAGCTACGTCGCCAGGGTCGACCGGCCGCTGATGTTCCTGAACCTGCTGGTGCTGATGGTCGTGGCCGCCGTGCCCTGGCCGACCGCCATGCTCGCCGAGTATCTGCGCGAGGGCGCCGCCTCGCACGCGGCCGCCGCGGTCTACAGCCTGGTCATGGTCGCCATGGCCCTCACCTTCCAGGCCCTGTGGTGGCATCTCACCCGCACCGGCCACCTCTTCGACGCGCGCGTGGACACCGCGGCGGCCCGGGCCACCCGGGCCCGCTTCGCCCTCGGTTCCCTCGGCTACCCCCTGACGGTGGCCCTCGCCTTCGTCTCCGCTCCCCTCACCCTGGCCGCGCACGGCCTGCTCGCCCTCTACTACGGCTTCAACCAGATCGCGGTACCGACGCGCCAGGACCCGGACCGGGCCACGCCATGAGGTTCGCCAGCAACTCCGCCTGCTCGATCGCGTCGTCCAGGGCGTGATATGTGTGCCGGCGTTGGGACAGCAGATGCCGGGGCATCGTGCCCTTGGCCACCGCCCGCAGCGGCAGCCCGGCCTTGGTGGCGTACAGCGTCTTCATGTCCAGACAGCCGGAGTGCCCGAAGGGACTCTCACCGGTGAACCGGATCAGGTACCAGTACAGGAACGTCCAGTCGTACGACGCCGGGTAGCCGCACATCACCGGCTGCGCGCCCGCGCTCACCTCCCGCACCCACGCGCTGAACTCGGCGAGCGCCACGGCAGGTTCGGCGCCTTCCACGGTGAGCCGCTCCCGGTCCAGGCCGCTCACCGCCAGCGCCTCGGGGACGAAGTCCTCGGAGATCGGCCGCAGTTCGCGGTAGAAGGTCTGCTCCTCCGGGTCCGCCGCGGTGAAGCCGTCGGCGTCCTGCGTGCCGGCCACGGCCGCGCCGATGCTCAGCATGGAGTACGGCCCCGGGATCGGCCCGTCGGCCTCGATGTCGACGGAGATGCAGCGGCTGGGCTTGATGCGTCGTGCGGGCATGGTCCCGCAGCATGGCAGCCGCGGCCGCTGCCGCGCATCCCGATTCAGGCGCGCGGGCCCGCCTGGCAGTCGAAGGGCCGCCTACAGACCGAACAGGGTGAGGTCCGTCGTCAGTTCCTTGAACACCTCCCGCGGGTCGGTGACCAGCTTGCGGTCCTTGAGGTCCAGCAGGCCGCCCACCGCGCTGACCTCGGCCGCCAGGGTGCCGTCGGTCTTGCGTATCTCCTGCACGATCCGGAAGGTCTTGCCGCCGCCCCACTCGAACTCACAGGTCACGTCGACCTCGTCACCGGCGAGCAGTTCGCGCCGGAAACGGATGGTCGTCTCCAGCGCCACCGGACCGACCCCCCGGCCCACCAGCCGGGCCTGGCTGATGCCGGCCGCCTGGAGCAGCGACCAGCGGGCGTGCTCCGCGTAGTTGAGGTACACGGACTGGTTGAGGTGTCCCTGGGTGTCGGTCTCGTAGCCGCGGACGGTCACACGGACGGAAAACGGTTCGGACACTGCTTGCCCTTCTCGCGTTCGGATCTCCGGTCGGTCGATCTTGGCACGCCGCTCACACCCGGCGGGGCGAGGCCAGCAGATAGCGCACTCTCGTGCGTGGCTCGGTGTACTCGCCGGCCTGCCAGCCCGCACGCTCCAGCGTGGCCGCGCAGGCCGCCAGGTGCTCCGCGTCCGGCGCGTACACGGCGACCGCCTCCGGCTGCGGGGTCGCCCGCACCCGGTAACCGTCCGCGCTCCCGCTCGCCGGAGGATGCCCGGCCGCCTCCAGGGCCAGCGCCGCCGCCCGCACCAGATGCGCCCGCTCCCAGCCGCACGGCCGGTCCACCGTGCCGCCGGGGTTGGTCATCCGGCGCAGCTCCAGCAGCCCCTGCCAGGCGCTGTGCACCTCACGCAGCCGCGCCGGACCGTCCACGGGCGGCTCCTCCTCGCCGCCGATCCGCGCCGCGAACACCCCGGTGTCCGCAGCGGGCTTCGCCGTCTCCGCCTCAGGCACCGCCTCCCTCATGCGATGCCCCGCCGGGGTCAGGAAGTGCTCGTGCGGCGGCCTCGGGTGCCGGAAGGCAAGACCGCGCTTCACCAGCGCCGCCAGCTGCGCCTCCGTACCCCGCAGCCGCCCGGTCACCGGATCGGCGGCCTCGATCACCCGCCGCTGCGCGGCGGTCGGCGGTCGGCTCACGGCGCGCTCCTTCCGGTCCCGTGCCCTGTCCGGGCCGCCCGTCGGACGGCCCATTCGCAGAGTACGGCGCGGGTCTGACAACGCGACCGTCGCCCGCATCCAGGCCCCGCGCTCGGGCCCTACTCCTGCGGCCGGATGTTCCACCCCGCCACCACCGGCCGCTCGTGCTCGGTGCCCAGCCGGCACAGTGTCCCGGTCGCCAGCTGGAACAGTGCCCCGTGCTGGGGCCGGAGGCCGAGGCGGCGGGCGGTGAGGACGCGGAGGAAGTGGCCGTGGGCGATCAGCACGACGACGCCCTCGGTATCGGCGAGGGCGGCGTCGACCTTGCCCAGCATCCGGTCGGCGCGCTCGCCGACCTGCTCCGGGGTCTCGCCCGGATGGTCCGGCGGCCCCGGCGCGACCCCGTCCGTGAACAGGAACCAGCCCGGCCGGCTGCGCTGGATCTCCACGGTGGTCACGCCCTCGTACCCGCCGTAGTCCCACTCGCGCAGGTCGGCGTCGACCCGCGCGTCCGGGATCCCGATCAGCTCGGCGGTCTCCCGGGCCCGCTGCAGGGGGCTGACGAACGCGGCGCCGATCCGGTGCGAGCGGATCAGCGGCACCAGCCGGCGCGCCTCCTCCCGCCCGTGCTCGGTGAGGGGTACGTCGGTCCAGCCGGTGTGCCGTCCGGACCGCGACCACTCGGTCTCACCGTGCCGGACGAGAAAGAGGTCACCCACGTCAGCGCCCTTCCCGCTCGCCTGTCAGCACGGTGTCACAGGGAGCCCGCCGCCCGCAGGACGGACTCGGCCAGACGGCCGTTCTCCGGGGCGGCGCCCACCCCGGAGGGGAAGGAGAAACGGCGCCGGGTGTAGGCGTACGCGAGGCCGTTCGCCGGGTCGGCGAAGCCCAGCGAGCCGGTCGCGCCGCTGTGCCCGAAGGTGCCGGCGTCGAGGAACGGGTAGAGCGCGGGGGTGTGCTCGAAGCCGCGCGCGAAGTGGTTCTCGCTGCCGGTGACCAGGTCGGGCCCGCCCGGGGTGCGCAGCGCACCGAACAGGGCCGCGGTCGCGGGCGTGAGCAGCGGCGGCCGGCCGTCGACGGTGCTGATGGCCGCGGCGAACATCCCGGCGACCCCGCGCGCGTTGCCCACGCCGCCCGAGGAGGTCGGCCCGAGCGCCTTCACCCGGGGGTGATTGCCGAAGGCCACCAGGTCGGTCGGCTCCGGCCCGTGCGCGTTGAAGGCGATGCCCCTGATGCTGTCCGGGGCCACCGCCCGCTCCTTCAGCAGTACGGCCTCCTCCGGGGTCGGCAGCAGCGGCTGCACATCCACCCAGCGCGGCTCCGCGTGGGCCGGCAGCCCCAGGTAGTAGTCGAGGCCGTACGGCGCCCGGATCCGCTCCTCGTACAGTTCCTGGATGGACCGGCCGGTCACCCGGCGCACCACCTCGCCGGTGAGAGCGCCGATGACGAAGGCGTGGTAGCCCCAGGCGGTGCCCGGCTCCCACAGCGGCTCGCGCCCCGCCAGCCGGGCCGCGATGATCCGGTCGTCGGCCAACTCCTCGATGGTGAAGGCCTGTTCGGCGTCACTGACCAGTCCGGCGCGGTGCTCCAGCAGCTCGCCCAGCGTCAGCCGGTCCTTGCCATGGGCGCCGAACTCCGGCCAGTACGCGGCGACTTCGCGATCCAGGTCGAGCACCCCGTCCTGCACCAGCAGGGCGACGACCAGGTGTGCGGCGCCCTTGGCGATGGAGTACAGGGTCGTCAGCGAGTCCCCGTCGATGCCGTCGCTCGCCGCCCCACAGGTCCACCACGCGGTGCCCGTGCCGGTACACCACGAGCTGTGCGCCCGGGTCGTCCCGTTCCTCGGCCAGCACCGCCGCGAACTCCTCGCGTACGCCCTCGAATCCCTCCGCGACCGTTCCGTGCACGTCGATCGGCATGCGTCGTTCCCCCTGTTCGGTGATGGCCGGCGGAGACCGTCAACAGACGGCCGCCGCCGGGCATTCCCCGATGGGTGCACGAACCCGCAGGCTCGGTCACGTGCCCGGCGGGACCAGGGTGTTCTCGGTGCCGAGGGCCTTGGTGCCGGTGTTGCCGTACAGCGAGGTCTCGCCGTCGGACCAGCGCACGACGAGGTCGTTGCCGGTGTGGTCGGCGGTGAGGTCGCCGGCGGTCATGACCTGGGCGTGCTGCCAGGTGCCGCTCGGGCCGCGCAGCCGGGAGCGGGTGCCGAGCCCGGCGGCCGAGACGCCGGTGAAGCTGTCGAGCGAGCCGTCGGACCAGCGCACGAGCAGGTCCGCGCCGGCCGTGCCCTTGAGGGCGCCGCCGGTCAGCAGCGCGGCCTTGGTCCAGGTGCCGTTCGGCGCGAGGATCCGCTTTCCGGTGCCGAAGGAGCCGGAGCGGATCCCGGTGTACAGCAGCAGGCTGCCGTCGGACCGGCGCGCCAGCAGATCGGTCGCGCCCTGGGCTCCGTGGAACTGCCCGGCGGTGAGCTGTACGACGTTCTTCCAGTCGGAGTCGGGCTTCGCCATCTGGACCTCGCGGCCCACCCCCGAGGCGCCGAGGTCCGGGTACAGGGTGACCTCGCCGTCGGACCAGCGGACCAGCAGGCCCGGCCGGGTACCGCCGCCGAAGGTCCCGCCGGTGATGCTCCGGGCGTGCGTCCAGGTCGAGTTGGCCTTCAGCAGCCGCTTCTCGGACCCGAACCCGCCCTGCCCGTCCCCGGGGTACAGCGTGACCCCGCCGTCGGACCAGACGACGAGCAGATCGCCGAGGTGGTCGCCGGTGTAGTCGGCCGAGGCCAGCAGCGCGGCCTTCTGCCAGCGGGCCGCGCCACCGGGCAGCTGCAGGCCCTGGTACGGCGGCAGGTTTGCGGGCGGGTCCTGGTTCGCCACGGCGTCGGCGAGGAGGTTGGCTGCGTCGTCGCCGAACGCCGGGGCGTAGCTGATGTAGTCGACGTCCGCGTCGTTGCCGCCGCCGTTGTAGCCGCCGAGGTCGCCGATGACATGGCCGGTGCCCGCGCCGTCCTGGTAGTCGGTGATCCACGGGCTGCCGGACACACCGCCGTAGTAGCCGCCGCAGGTCATCGACATCTGCCGGTAACCGGGGAGCTGGCTGGTCGGCACGGTGCACTTGATGGCGCGTCCGGCGCTGTTGTGCCGGTAGGAGGGGTAGCCGACGACGGTCACGTTCTTGTGGGCGTAGCCGTTCGCGCGGGTGAAGGTCAGTCCGCCGCCGACCGCGTCCTGGAGGCTCTGGCCGCGCTGGTTGGCGGAGACCCTGGCGAACGCGGTGTCCAGGTCCGACGCGGGCTTCTTGGTGGTCGACGACCCCTTGTCGGGCACGTACCGGGGGTCGATGAAGATCCGCTGGATGTGGAAGATGCCGTACGGCTGCTGGTCGGGCCCGGCCCCCTTCACGAACTTCGGGACGAAGACATAGTCGCCCTTCATGCTCAGGGCGCAGTGGGCCGCGGTGAGGACGATGTCGCGCGCCGGGGTGTCGATCACACTGCCGGTGCAGTGCCAGGTGGTGCCACCGGGCCCGTCGGACCCGAAGAAGGTTCCTACGAGGCGGCTTCCGCCGAACATCGTGCCCTGCGGCCGGCCGGCCGCCGCGACCGACTGCCCCGGCCCGCTCGGCGCCACCCGCGCCGCGTCCAGTGGCCGGGCGTCCGCCATGCGCTGTGCGGTCCAGAACCGCGCTGCCTGCCGGGCCTCCTGCCCCGCGGCCGGCCCCGGCGGCGCGGGCGACGCCGCCTGCGCGGCCGGCGTCGCGAGCCCGGCCGCCGCCCCGCACACCATGGCCACGGCCACGGCCGTCCAACGTATTCGGTACGACAAAGTCCTGCTCCCCCTGGTCACATGGAATCCGGCCAGGGAGAACAGCGGCGCGACGCTGGTCAGACGCGCACCGAAGGCCGGTGTACCCGCCCCTCCCGCCGGTTCCCCCTGATCATGCGGGACGATCTTCGCACAGGCGGCGCCGGACGGGCTAATGCTGCCGGTACCCGCCGAGGAACCGGCCGATCCGCCCGATCGCCGCCTCCAGGTCCTCCGCGTGCGGCAGGGTGAGGATGCGGAAGTGGTCGGGGGAGGGCCAGTTGAAGCCGGTGCCCTGGACCACCTGGATCTTCTCGCGCAACAGCAGATCGAGGACGAACTTCTCGTCGTCGTGGATCTTGTGCACCTTGGGGTCGATGCGCGGGAACGCGTACAGCGCGCCCTTGGGCTTCACGCAGGACACGCCGGGGATCTCGTTCAGTTTCTCCCAGGCGATGTTGCGCTGCTCGTACAACCGGCCGCCGGGCAGCGTCAGTTCGCGGATGGACTGGCGGCCGCCGAGCGCGGCCTGGATGGCGTACTGGGCGGGCGCGTTGGCGCACAGACGCATGGAGGCCAGCATGGTCAGGCCCTCCAGATAGTCCTTCGCGTGCTGCCTGGGGCCCGTCACCACCAGCCAGCCGGACCGGAAGCCGGCCACCCGGTACGTCTTCGACAGGCCGCAGAAGGTGAGGACGACCAGGTCGGGGGCGAGGGCGGCGGCCGAGTGGTGGACCGCGTCGTCGTACAGGATCTGGTCGTAGATCTCGTCCGCGAACACCATCAGGCCGTGCCGGCGGGCGAGGTCGAGGATGCCCTCGACGACCTCCTTCGGATACACCGCGCCCGTGGGGTTGTTGGGGTTGATGATGACCACGGCCTTCGTGCGGTCCGTGATCTTCGATGCCATGTCGGCCAGGTCCGGGTTCCAGTCGGCCTGTTCGTCGCACAGGTAGTGCACCGCCTTGCCGCCGGCGAGGGTGGTCGCGGCGGTCCACAGCGGGAAGTCCGGTGCGGGGATGAGGATTTCGTCGCCGTCCTCGACCAGCGCCTGTACCGCCATGGAGACCAGCTCCGAGACGCCGTTGCCGAGGAACACGTCGTCCACGCCGACGTCGAGGCCGAGGGTCTGGTAGCGCTGGGCGACCGCGCGACGGGCGGAGAGGATGCCGCGGGAGTCGGTGTAACCGTGCGCCTGCGGCAGCATCCGGATCATGTCCTGGAGGATTTCCTCCGGCGCCTCGAAGCCGAAGGCCGCGGGGTTGCCGGTGTTCAGGCGCAGCACGCTGTGCCCCGCCTCCTCCAGCGCGTTGGCGTGCTCGATCACCGGGCCGCGGATCTCGTAACAGACCTCGCTGAGCTTGTTCGACTGCCGGAACTCCATGCGCCCCTCCGGAAACTGGTGTTGCTTGGTTTTACCAAGTGGACGCTTGGAAAGTCCAACATCTTGTCTAGACTGCGTCGCATGTCACCACGCCGAAGCTACGACCAGTACTGCTCCGCAGCCCGCGCCCTCGATCTCGTCGGCGACCGCTGGACCCTGCTGATCGTCCGCGAACTGCTGGCCGGCCCCCGCCGCTACACGGACCTGCACGCGGACCTGCCCGGCGTGAGCACGGACGTACTCGCCTCCCGGCTGAAGGACATGGAGCGCGACGGCCTCACGACGCGCCGGAGGCTGCCTCCGCCCGGCGCGGCCTACGTGTACGAACTCACCGAGCGCGGGCGTGCGTTGCTGCCGGTGCTCCAGGCGCTCGGGCGCTGGGGCGAGGCGGACCTGGGAGAGCGGCGGCCGACCGACGCGGTCCGCGCCCACTGGTTCGCCCTGCCGCTGCTGCGGGGTCTGGAGGGGGAGGGCCTGGTCGAAGTCCGGTTGGAGGAAGGGGACTTCCATCTGCGCGTCGGCGCGGAGGAGGGTCCGGTGTACGGCGAGGGGCCGGCACCGGGCGAGCCCGACGCCCGCCTGACGATGGACGCGGCCACCTGCGCGGCCGTGGCCCGGGGAGAGCTGGGCCTGAGGGACGCCGTACGGGACGGGCGGGTGACGGTGACCGGCGACGGCACGCCGGCCAAGGCGCTGCGGGAGATGTGAGAACGGAAAGGTGAAGGCCCGCCGGAGGCGGGCCTTCAGCACGTCGAGTCACACGTCGGTCGGCACCCGCGACGGCCGACCGGACCCCCGCGTCAACGCATACCCGCCAATACCGGCGAGAGCCGCGAGCACGCCCCCGATCGCGGTCCACACCCACCGGTCGGACCACCACCCGGAGGACCAGCCGTCGTCGGAGCCGAAGCTGGAGAGCACCGCGGCCTTCGAACCGCCCCCGCCTCCCAGCGACTTGACGGCGATGCCGGGAACCAGCGGTTGGCCCAGCGAGCCGTCCACCGCCGCCGCGCCGCCGATGTCCTTGGAGTCGGCGCGGACCTCGACGCCGACCGGCTTGCCCAGGTCGGCGGAACCCAGGTCCACGACGGTCAGCCGGATGTAGTACGTGCCCGGCAGCGGGTCGTTGGCCCACGGTTCCGACCAACCGCGCACGGTCCGCAGGACGCAGGCCAGTTCGACGGAGGACGTGTCCTGCCCGGCCGTACGGCTCGCCGCGCCGTACTGACAGGCCTGCCGGCGCCGCAGCCCGTCGTACACGTCGATCTGCCAGGTCTGCGTACCGTGCGTGGCAGGGAGCTTCACCGTCGCCTTGACGGTGGGCCGCTGCCCGGTGTCCGCGGGGAACGACCAGTACAGGTAGTCGCCCGTCGAACCGGACGCCGTGGCCTGCTGCCCCTGCTGGATCTCCGTCGCCGTGCGGAAGGAGGTGCCCGCCTGGGTGGGTGCCTGGCCGCCGGCGGAGGCACTGGGGGACGGGGAGGAGTCGGCCGCTGCCGGTCCGGCCGCCATCCCGAGTGCCAGCAGTGCGGCACCCAGCACTTGTGTGATCCGCATCAGTTCGTCCTCCAGACCGAGACCCGCCAGCGCGACAGCCAGCCCCACAGCAGACCGGCGAGGAAGCCGACCAGCACCAGTGCGCCCAGCAGCCACCAGCCGCGCCCGAGGCCGAAGGAGGCCACGTCATGGTGCCCCGACGGCCCGTCCACGACATCGACCGTCAGTTCCAGCGGCAGGCCGGGCGTGGTCTTCACGCCCGGCGCGGCCGAGAAGGAGTTGGTGACCTGAAGGCACACCGTCTCCGCCGTCGCCGTGTCGTCGTCGCTCTCCGGCTTCGGGTAGCGCAGCCCCGTCGAGATGACGTCCGTACGGCCGTCGCCCGCGGCCTCGCCGCGCACGATCTCCCGTCCGTGCACGGTCACCGCCCGCAGCAGCACCCCGTAGTCCGGGTTGACGGCGCGGTCGTCGGCCACGCTCACCGAGGCACGCAGCTCCTTGCCCGGGTCGACGTCGACCTTGTACCAGCGCTGCTGACCGAACTCCTCACGGTCCGTGTACAGCCCGGACTTCAGCGCCGGCGCCGCCTCGCACTGCGCGGCGCCCTGGGTGGCCACCGGCGTCACGACCGGATCGGCCGCCCGGTCCACCAACTGCCCGACGCGGCGGGACAGTTCCTGCTTGTGCCGTACGTCGGTGTACGTGCCGCCGGTCGCGTCCGCGATGCAGCTGAGCTGGTCGCGGGTCTTGGCGTCCGGCACCAGACCGAGGGTGTCGATGGTCAGACCGATGCCCTTGGCCGCTATCTCGCGGGCGACCTCGCAGGGATCGAGCGGCTGGCAGGTGTCCTCGCCGTCGCTGATCAGGACGATACGGCGGGTTCCCGCGCCGCCGTTCAGATCGTCCGCCGCCTTCAGCAGCGCGGGCCCGATCGGTGTCCAGCCGGTGGGCTGCAGCGTGGCCACCGCCGTCTTGGCGTCGGTCCGGTTCAGCGGGCCGACCGGGTAGAGCTGCGCGGTGTCCTTGCAGCCCTCCTTGCGGTCGTTGCCGCGGTAGTTGGCACCCAGCGTGCGGATGCCCAGCTGGACCTCCTGCGGGGTGGCGTCCAGCACCTCGTTGAACGCCTGCTTCGCCGCGGCCATCCGCGAGTCGCCGTCGATGTCCCGCGCCCGCATGGAACCGCTGACGTCCAGCACCAGTTCGACCTTGGGAGCGGGCTGCTCCGTCTCATCGGCGACGGCCCCGCCGGGGAACGCGATCCCGGCCGCCAGGGCGGCGAGGAGAGCACAGACGCCCGCCGCCAGCCGTTGTCTTGTGATCATCGGCGGATCTTATTGATCAGAGGCGCCCGGCTCCAAAACGAGCGGGTTCGGCAGGGAGGTCCACTGGTCACCCGGGGTCTGCGGGGTCAGCCGCATCAGCGTCAACGCCTTCGCGGGCAGCGGGCCTTCATGCAGGGCGGCCAGGTCGGGGGTGCCCGGCAGGTCCGGTACGGCGGCCGACAGGGCCGCTCCCAGTGCCGGGCCCGAACCCGCCGTACCGGCCAGGGCGCCCGCCACCAGGGAGCCGAACAGCTTGCGGCGCAGGGCCGTTTCGTCGTCGGTGATCAGACGGCCGGTGAGCGGTGGCGGGGTGATGCCGTGCCGGGTCAGACGGGCCGGGCTGATCCGGATGTCGGCGAGGTCGCGGTAGACGAGCCGCAGCGGGGTGCCGTCGGCCGCCAGGATCACCAGCAGGTTCTGGCCGTGCGCCTCCAGGGCCACGCCGAGGTCGAGGAGGCGCAGTCCCACGGTCAGCGCAAGCCGGGTGAACGCGGCCAGCCAGGCGGGGGAGCCGGGCAGGCCGGTCGTGGCGAGCGCGGCCACGGGGACGACCCGCTCGCCCGGACCGGCGTACACCTCGGGCGACTCCCGCAGCAGCGCGGCCAGGTCGGGGGAGTGGGCCGAGACCGCGCCCAGCGTGCGGGTGATGTGCAGCAGGCCCTCGGTGCGGGCCGCCAGCTCCTCGCCGAGCGCGGACAGGGGCGCGGCGGCCTGGACCGAGTACGGGGAGATGTCCCGCGCGGAGGACGTCAGCCGGGCGCTGAGCGCGGTCTTCACATGCGGGCCCTGCGGCAGCGCGAGCGTGCGCAGGGAGAGCAGGGGGCGGGCCGGGCGCCAGGGGGCGTACGACCGCTTCAGGACGTGGTCCGCCTGCCACGGGTGCACCGGCAGCAGCAGCCGTTCGCCGTCCCGCAGCTCCTGCGGCCAGTCCCCGGTCAGCAGGCACTCGTCCGCCGGCACCGACACCGTCCCGAGCCCCACGACGGGCCGGTGCTCGGGGCCGTACGCCAGCTGGTCCGCCACCGAGAAACCGGGCCGGGAACGGCAGCCCGGGTGGTACGGATGCCCGTCGGTCACCCGCTGCTCCCACTCCCAGTCCCGATCCGGCCACTCCTCGGGATGCCCCCCGTCGGCCCGTGACAGCGCCAACGAGGCGACGCTGCCGTCCAGTTCCGCCGCGAACGCGGCACCGTGCGGCACGCCGAGGGCGGTCATCAGTCCGGCCGGATCCACCTGGTGCTCCCGGTCCAGGCGGACGCCGGTGACGTACGCGCTCGTGGCGTACGGGTCCGCGTGCGGCCCGTACAGCGTCCGGCCGTCGGCGAGCCGCAGCGCGAGGCTGTGGGCGCCGTGCACCCGGCCGGTGACCCACGGCAGCGGCTCATGGGCCAGCGCCCGCCACAGCCGGGTCAGCACCGCGGCGCGGGCGCCCGGCAGTTCCGCCGTGTACCGGGGCAGCAGCCCGGGCCGGACGGCGGCCAGCTCCTCGGCGACCTGGGCCTCGGCGGTGGGGGGACGGTGCACGGTCGGCTCCTCGGGTACACGCGGCACGGAGGACGATTGTCGGCGACGACAGACATACTGATCGCGACCACCCCGGACGAAACGAATGGATCGCGTGGACCTCACAGCCCCCACCGGATCCGTCGGCCGCCTGGCCGACGCCTACGCGGCCGCGCCCCTGCTGAACTGCCTGCTGCGCGAGGTGGCCGAGCCGCTCGGCCACCCCGGTGACCCGCGGGTCCACCGGCTGCCGAGCGGGCGGCTGCTGCGTGTGCGTGCGGGCCGGCGCCCCGCCGACCCCGAGGTGTGCGCGGCCGGGACCTGGCACCGGGTCGGCCACACCGAGCTGGTCAAACTGGTCGCCGAGGAGCTGCGTCGGCACACCGGGCTGGCGGGCGGCGACCTGCCCGCCGAGATGATCGACAGCCGGGACGCGGTCGCGGCACTGCTCACCGCCCGCGCCCGCGCCCGGGCCACGGCGCCCGCGGACCCGTATCTGCGCTCCGAGCAGTCCTTGATCACCGGCCACCCGTACCACCCGGCGCCCAAGGCGCGTGGCGGCGGCCCGGTCGCCTCCTGGCTGCCGTACGCCCCCGAGGCGCACGCCCGCTTCCCACTGGTACTGCTCGGCGTCCGCGAGGACCAGGTGGCCGAGGAGGGCGACACCCGCGCCCTGGACGCGCTCGGCCCGGTCCCGCCCGGATACCGGCTGCTCCCGGCCCACCCCTGGCAGCTGGAGCTGGTGGGCCGCGAGCTGGCGGAGGCCTTCGCCGACGGCCGCCTGCTCCGCCTCGGCACGACCGCCTTCGACACCTGGCCGACGGCGGCGATCCGCACGGTGTACGAGCCCCGGCGCGACCTGTTCCTGAAGTTCAGCCTGGACGTCCGCATCACCAACGACATCCGCCGGTTGTGGCGCCACGACCTGCGAAAACTGTGCCGCACGGACACGGCCGCCCGGCACGCCTTCGCGGCCATGGGCCCGCCCGCGGCCTGGCTGAGCGACCGTGGCTACCGCACGGCCGCCTTCGCCTTCGAGGAGCTGGCCGTCCTGGTCCGCGACGGCCTGCGCGGCCATGTGCTGCCGGGCGCCACCCCGCTGCTCGCCGCCGGGCTCGCCGAGGGCTTCGACGGCAGTCCCCTGGCCACTGCGGCCGACCCCGCGGCCTGGTGGGAGGCCTATCTGCGCCAGGTGGTGCCGCCGGCCCTCACGGCGTTCGACGGCCACGGGGTCGTCCTGGAGGCCCATCTGCAGAACACCCTCGTCGCCGTGGACGCGGCCGGTATGCCCGTCCAGGTGCTGTACCGGGACGCCGAGGGGGCCAAGCTGCTGCCGGACGTGACCCGGGCGGCCGGCTGGGAGCGGCTGGTGTACTGCCTGGTCGTCAACCACCTCACCGAGATCGCCGCCGCCCTCGCCGAACACCGTCCAGGACTCGACCCCTGGCCCGCCGTCCGCCGCGAACTGGCCCGGCACGACCTGCCCGAGATCCCCGCGCTGCTCGGCTCGCCCACGCTGCCCGGCAAGACCAACCTGCTGCTGCGCTGGACCGGCGCGGACGGCGCGGACGCCCGCTACCTGCCGCTGCCGAACCCGTTGGCGGGCGGCTGACCCGTGGTGGGCTTACCGGGCGGTGCCGAAGTCCTGGGTCCAGTAGCTGCCCGGCTGGGCGAGGCCGACGCCGATCTCCTTGTACGAGCAGTTGAGGATGTTGGCCCGGTGTCCGGGGCTGTTCATCCAGCCCGTCATGACCTGCTCCGGGGTGGCGTACCCGTAGGCGACGTTCTCGCCGTAGGCGCTCCAGCTGTAGCCGGCCCGCGTGATGCGGTCACCCGGGGACGATCCGTCGGATCCGGTGTGCGACATGTTCTGGTGGGCCGCCATGTCGGCGCTGTGGGCCTGCGCCGCCTTGGTCAGCTCCGCGTTCACGGTCAGGGGATGGCAACCGACCTTGGCGCGCTCGGCGTTGACGAGCTGCACGACGCGCGCGGTGGCCGAGGACGCGGTGGCGGTGGCCTTCGGGGTGCTCGGTGTGGCGGTGACCTTCGGGGCCGCGGGGGTGCTGGGCGCAGCGGTCGGCTGGGGCTTGTGTGTGCTGCTGCTCGGCTGCGCGGTGGGCCGGTGCGTGGGGGACGCGGTGGCCTGCGGGGTGCCGGTGTGGTGGTGGCCGTTGCGGTGGTGATGGTGGTGGTGCCGGTGACCGTGGTGCTCCGGTCGGGGGGACGCGCTGGTCGCAGCGACGTCGGCCTGGTTCGTTGTGCCGTGCGGCCAGTCGGAGCAGGCCAGGGCGACGGAGGGTACGCCCACGGCTCCGATGGCGACGGCTGCGACGACTATGCGCCGGTAGTGCTGCGTCTTGCGATGCTTGGCCATTCGTCAACCTCGTTCGGTGATCGCCGGGCGCTCATTTTCGGGAGGGCTTCACAAGGAGCGCAAAGGCGGCTTCTACTGCCGCGCTTAGTAGCAGGACGGGGCTCTTGTCAGCCGGGCGAAGAGATGCCGAGTTCGCTTCCGCGATGTTTGCAATGTCCTGGCGGCCCGTCAGGAGCGACGTGATGACGATGAATACGGGAAGGTGCCGAGCGGACGCCGCGCCGGGGCTCGATGACCGGTTCATACCTGCGGCAAGCCGGACAAATCCCATATGTCGTCCGAGCCGGGCCTACTAACCAGGATGCTTAGTTGCCGAGTGCGCTGTGATGGATGTCACCCGGCCGACCTGCTCTAGGCTGATCGGTGTGCTGCGCGACGTGACTGCTGTTCGATACGTGACCCCGCTGCGGTCCGGCGGCTCCGTGCCCGGAGTGGTCGAGGCCGACGACCTGGGCACCTACGTCGTGAAGTTCACCGGCTCCGCGCAGGGACACAAGGCGCTGGTCGCCGAGGTGATCGTCGGAGAGCTCGCCCGCGCGCTCGGCCTGCGCTTCCCCGAGCTGGTCCTCGTCCACTTCGACCCCGAGATCGCCGCCGGCGAGCCCCACCAGGAGGTGCGGGAGCTGCACGGCGCGAGCGCGGGCGTGAACCTCGGCATGGACTATCTGCCGGGCGCCCGGGACTTCACCCCTCAGATCGCGAGGAGCTTCCCCGTGGACCCGCTGGAGGCGGGCCGGATCGTCTGGCTGGACGCGCTGACCGTCAACGTGGACCGTACGGTCCACAGCTCCAACCTCATGGTCTGGCCGACGCTCGGCACCGCGCCGCCCCGCCTGTGGCTCATCGACCACGGCGCCGCCCTGGTCTTCCACCACCGCTGGGACACCACCACCCCGGGCAAGAAGTACGACTTCCGTCATCACGCCCTCGGCCACTACGGCCCCGACGTCCGCGCCGCCGACGCCGAACTCGTCCCGAAGGTGACCGAGGACCTGCTGCGTGGGATCGTCGCCGAGGTGCCGGACGCGTGGCTCGCCGAGGACGCCGGCTTCGCGAGCCCGGACGACGTCCGCGCCGCCTATGTCGACTACCTGCTGGCCCGGGTGCGCCTGTCGCCCGAGTGGCTGCCCGCCGACTTCCCGAGCCGTGAGCAGCTCGCGGCCGAGGAGGCCGCCCGCGAGGCCAAGACCCGGGCGGGCCGCCCCGACTGGCTCAAACGCGTCCCCGACCTGCACGGCAAGCCGGCGGCGGAACAGGACTGGTCGGTGCACCTCGGATGACTCATCGCGTACAGATCGAGTACTGCACACAGTGCCGCTGGCTGCCCCGCGCCGCCTGGCTGGCGCAGGAACTGCTCACCACCTTCGAAGCGGAGCTGACCGAGTTGGCGCTCAAGCCCGGCACCGGGGGCGTGTTCGTGGTCCGCGTCGACGGCGAGGTGGTGTGGGACCGCAAGGAGCAGGGCTTCCCGGAGCCCGCGGCGGTCAAGCGCCTCGTACGCGACCGAGTGGCCCCGGGGAAGCCCCTGGGCCACTCGGACAGGACGGCGTAGGCGTCAGCCCCTGAGCTGCTCGTACGCCGGCAGGGTGAGGAAGTCGGCGTAGTTCTCGTCCAGGGAGACCCTCAGCAGCAGGTCGTGGGCCTCCTGCCAGTGGCCGGCGGCGAAGGCCTGCTCGCCGATCTCCTCGCGGATGTTGGACAGTTCCTCGGCGGCGACCTTGCGGGCCAGCTCGGGCGTGGCCCTGTCGCCGTTCTCGAACTCGACGCCCGCGTTGATCCACTGCCAGATCTGGGAGCGGGAGATCTCGGCGGTGGCCGCGTCCTCCATCAGGTTGAAGATGGCGACCGCGCCGAGCCCGCGCAGCCAGGCCTCGATGTACCGGATGCCGACCTGGACGGCGTTGACGAGACCGGCGTACGTCGGCTTCGCGTCCAGCGAGTCGATGGCGATCAGGTCGGCCGCC
Organism: Streptomyces sp. NPDC030820; assembly: GCF_055572075.1. Taxonomy (NCBI): domain Bacteria; kingdom Bacillati; phylum Actinomycetota; class Actinomycetes; order Kitasatosporales; family Streptomycetaceae; genus Streptomyces; species Streptomyces sp. NPDC030820. The sequence goes on along the minus strand of NZ_JBVIEB010000014.1, from coordinate 56,560 downwards.
TCGACGTGGACGTCCTCGCGCAGCCGGTCCTTCTGGTTCGGCCTGTCGCCGAGGACCCGGTCGAAGGACTCCATGGCGATCGGGACCAGGTCGGGGTGGGCGACCCAGGAGCCGTCGAAGCCGTCGTTCGCCTCGCGGTCCTTGTCGGCGCGGACCTTCTCGAAGGCCACCTTGTTGACCTCGGCGTCCCGGCGGGACGGGATGAACGCGGCCATGCCGCCGATCGCGTGCGCGCCGCGCTTGTGGCAGGTGCGGACGAGGAGTTCGGTGTACGCCCGCATGAACGGGGCCGTCATGGTGACCGCGTTGCGGTCCGGCAGGACGAACCTGGGGCCGCCGTCACGGAAGTTCTTGACGATGGAGAACAGGTAGTCCCAGCGGCCGGCGTTCAACCCCGCGGCGTGGTCGCGGAGTTCGTAGAGGATCTCCTCCATCTCGTACGCCGCCGTGATCGTCTCGATCAGGACGGTGGCGCGGATGGTGCCCTGCGGGATGCCGACGTAGTCCTGCGCGAAGACGAACACGTCGTTCCACAGGCGGGCCTCCAGATGCGACTCGGTCTTCGGCAGGTAGAAGTACGGGCCCTTGCCGAGGTCCAGCAGCCGCTGGGCGTTGTGGAAGAAGTACAGGCCGAAGTCGACGAAGGCACCCGGGACCGGCGTGCCGTCGGCGTCGACCAGGTGCCGCTCGTTCAGGTGCCAGCCGCGCGGGCGCATGACGACCGTGGCCAGCTCCTCGTTCGGCCTCAGGGCGTAGGACTTCCCGGACTTCGGGTCGGTGAAGTCGATGTTCCGCGTGTAGGCGTCGATCAGGTTGAGCTGGCCGAGGACCACGTTCTCCCAGGTCGGTGCGGAGGCGTCCTCGAAGTCGGCGAGCCAGACCTTCGCGCCCGAGTTGAGCGCGTTGATGGTCATCTTGCGGTCGGTGGGGCCGGTGATCTCGACGCGCCGGTCGTTCAGCGCGGCCGGGGCCGGGGCGACCTTCCACGAGTCGTCCGCGCGGATCGCGGCCGTCTCGGGGAGGAAGTCGAGCGTGGAGGTGCGGGCGATCTCGGCGCGGCGCTCGCCCCGGCGGGCGAGGAGTTCGTCACGGCGCGGGGTGAACCGCCGGTGCAGCTCCGCCACGAAGGCGAGCGCCGCGTCCGTGAGGACCTCTTCCTGCCGGGGCAGGGGCTCGGCGTCGACGATGGCCAGCGGGGACGGCGCTGGTGCGGACATGAGCTGTCACTTCCTTCAGCGGTGGCACCGGGTGCCTAGTGGCACGAACAGGGCGAACAGCGCCCACTGTGCGGACAGGCGCCTCTGATCAGTGGATAGTAGTTTCCTCATCGTGGAACTTCAATGGTTTGTTGATGTCGAGATTCTCCGGGTCGAGGCAAGGTGGCGCCCAGTGCCACCCCCTTCACTCAAGGTGGCGCAGGTCGGCTTCGGTGTCGATGTCGTACGGCTCGGCCACGTCCGCGCACTCCACGAGGTGGATCCGGCCGGCGTGCTCCTTCAGGTAGTCCCGTGCCCCGCGATCCCCGGTGGCGGTCGCCGTGATGCCCGCCCAGTGGGCCGCGCCGAAGAGGACCGGATGCCCGCGCATGCCGTCGTAGGCGGCCGAGACCAGCGAATCCTCGTCCTCGTAGGCGCCGAGCACCCGCGCCACGGCGGCCGCCCCGATGCCCGGCTGGTCGACCAGGCTGACCAGCGCCGCCCTGGCCCCCGTACCGGCCAGCGAGGCCAGCCCGGCCCGCAGCGAGGAGCCCATGCCCTCGGCCCAGTCGGGGTTGTCCACGAGCACACAGCCGCCCAGGTCGGCCCGCTTGCGGACGTCCTCCGCCCGCGCTCCCAGGACGACGTGGATCCGACGGCACCCGGCCGTGCGCAGCACTCCGACCGCGTGCTCGACCAGGAGGCGCCCCCGGTGCTCCAGCAGTGCCTTGGGCCGCCCGCCGAGCCGTCTGCCGCCGCCGGCGGCGAGCAGCAGCCCGGCGACCTCCCCGTGATGGTTGTCCGTCATGCGTCCTGCATACCTGAGGGGGGAGCCGGCAGACGGTTTCCTTGGGCTGAATTTCGGTCCGAGCGGTGGCGCTCCCGGACGCGGTGGCGTTTACTACTGCGCGCACGACGGCTTGTGAGGGGGAGGGCTGTGTTGCGGAGCTTGGGGCAGAGGCCAGTGACCGGCGGCGACGAGGACCAGCGAGTGGCGGAACTGCGGACCGCGGTGTCCCGGCTGCGCCGCGAACTCGCCGCGCTCCCGTCCGACTTCCCCGACCGCGCCATAGCCGAGGACGAACTGGCGGCCCTCGCGGCGATGGCCTCCGGCGGTTCACCGGAGATCCCGCGTCTGCGCAGCTCCCTTTTACTGATCGCGGGTGCCATCGGCTCGGTGAGTGCCTTGGCCGGGGGCCTCACGGGGGTCCGGCAGGCGGTGGACCTGTTCGGGGAACCGACCCAGAGGGGCTGACTGTGCCCACCCGGGCGCGGGGCTGTGCTGAATGTGCGGCTCCGCCGCGTGCGCGATCAGCCCACCACGCACCCGCACTCGGCGACGATCAATGCCCCCCGAGCTCTCAGCCGCCCGAACTCGCCAGAGCCTGAGAGAGCTCAAGGGCAATCTGCTGCAACACCGGCACGATCTTCTCGGTCGCCTCCTCGGTGACCCGCCCGGCCGGCCCGGAGATCGAAATCGCGGCTGCCGTCGGAGACTCCGGCACGGACACCGCGAGGCACCGAACCCCTATCTCCTGCTCGTTGTCGTCGACGGCGTACCCCGTGCGCCGTACATCCTCCAGCGCGGCCAGGAACCCCTCGGGCGTGGTGATGGTCTTCTCCGTCGCGGCGGGCATCCCCGTACGGGACAGCAGCGCCCGCACCTCGTCGTCCGGCACCCCCGCCAGCAGCGCCTTGCCCACGCCGGTGGAGTGCGGCAGCACCCGTCGGCCCACTTCCGTGAACATCCGCATCGAGTGCTTCGACGGCACCTGAGCCACGTACACGATCTCGTCGCCGTCCAGCAGCGCCATGTTCGCCGTCTCGCCGGTCTCCTCGACCAGCCGCGCGAGATACGGCCGCGCCCACGTGCCGAGCAGCCGGGACGCCGACTCGCCGAGGCGGATGAGCCGGGGGCCGAGCGCGTACCGCCGGTTCGGCTGCTGGCGGACGTACCCGCAGGCGACCAGCGTGCGCATCAGCCGGTGGATCGTCGGCAGCGGCAGCCCGCTGGTCGCGGACAGCTCGCTCAGGCCGACCTCGCCGCCCGCGTCCGCCATCCGCTCGAGCAGATCGAAGGCGCGCTCCAGGGACTGGACCCCGCCCGCGGCGGAGGGCTTGGCGGAGTCGGTGGTGCTGGCGCTGGACGTCGGCACGGCGCGTTCCTTTCGGGACTGGCAAGAGGTGAGAAGCCTACCCGGCGGCCGGTTGACTCCCTGCTTGTACATAGCTACGTTCTGCTTGCTGGAATTGTAATTCCGCTTTGTGGAAACGTCCAGAGTGGGTGTGGGTCGCGCGCCGTCCAGAAGTGTGCCCCTTGACGCCGGAGAAGGGGGAGTGAAGACTCCTTCAACAGAACGTTGAAATCCGTTACGTGGGAGTAAATCCCGTTTCTGAGGCGTAAAACGGCGGTACAGAGAGGGGTTCGGGTGTCCGAGGCTGAACTGGTCCTGCGCTCGACGCGCGTCATCACTCCGGAAGGGACGCGGGCCGCCACGGTCACCGTGTCCGCCGGAAGGATCACGGCCGTCCTGCCGTACGACGCGGAGGTCCCGGCCGGCGCGCGGCTGGAGGACCTCGGCGACCATGTGCTGCTGCCCGGCCTGGTCGACACCCACGTGCACGTCAACGACCCGGGTCGCACCGAGTGGGAGGGCTTCTGGACCGCCACCCGCGCGGCGGCGGCCGGCGGCATCACCACGCTGGTCGACATGCCGCTCAACTCCCTCCCGCCGACCACGACCGTCGCGAACCTGCGCGTGAAGCAGGAGGTGGCCGCCGACAAGGCGCACATCGACGTCGGCTTCTGGGGCGGCGCCCTGCCGGACAACGTCAAGGACCTGCGCCCGCTGCACGACGCCGGTGTCTTCGGCTTCAAGGCCTTCCTTTCCCCGTCCGGCGTGGACGAGTTCCCGCATCTCGACCAGGACCAGATGGACCGGTCCATGGCGGAGATCGCCGGCTTCGACGGCCTGCTGATCGTGCACGCCGAGGACCCGCACCACCTCGCCGCCGCCCCGCAGCACGGCGGCCCCAAGTACGCCGACTTCCTCGCCTCCCGCCCGCGCGACGCCGAGGACACGGCCGTCGCGGGCCTCATCGCGCAGGCCCGCCGCCTCCACGCGCGCGTGCACGTGCTGCACCTGTCCTCCAGCGACGCGCTGCCGCTGATCCGCGCCGCCCGCGCCGAGGGCGTCAGGATCACCGTGGAGACCTGCCCGCACTACCTCACCCTGACCGCCGAGGAAGTCCCGGACGGCGCGAGCGAGTTCAAGTGCTGCCCGCCCATCCGCGAGGCCGCCAACCAGGACCTGCTGTGGGAGGCGCTGGCCGACGGCACCATCGACTGTGTCGTCACCGACCACTCGCCCTCCACCGCCGACCTGAAGACCGACGACTTCGCCACCGCCTGGGGCGGCATCTCCGGCCTCCAGCTCAGCCTCTCCGCCGTCTGGACCGAGGCACGCGCGCGTGGGCACGGCCTGGAGGACGTCGTGCGCTGGATGTCCACGAAGACCGCCGCCCTGGTCGGCCTCGGCGCGCGCAAGGGCGCCATCGCCCCCGGCCGCGACGCCGACTTCGCCGTCCTCGCCCCCGACGAGACCTTCACCGTCGACCCCGCCGGCCTCCAGCACCGCAACCGGGTCACGGCGTACGCCGGCAAGACCCTGTACGGCGTCGTGAAGTCCACCTGGCTGCGCGGCGAACGCATCGTCGCGGACGGCGAGTTCACCGAGCCGAAGGGCAGCCTGCTCGCCCGCCCCCAGTAAGCCACCCCCGCACCCGCACCGGCCGACTCCCGAAAGGAACCCCTGATCACCGTGACGGCGCAGCAACATTCGAGTTGGGCCACCTTCACCGGCGACGCGAACCCCTACGGAGGCGGCGACCCGTACGCGGACTACCGGACCGCCGACTTCCCCTTCACCCGGTACGCCAATCTCGCCGACCGGCAGCTCGGCGCCGGTGTCATCGCCGCCAACGACGAGTTCTTCGCCCAGCGCGAGAACCTGCTGGTGCCCGAGCCGGCCGAGTTCGACCCCGAGCACTTCGGGCACAAGGGCAAGATCATGGACGGCTGGGAGACCCGCCGCCGGCGCGGCGCCTCCGCCGAGCACCCCTGGCCGACCGCCGAGGACCACGACTGGGCGCTGGTCCGCCTCGGCGCGCCCGGGGTGATCCGCGGGATCGTCGTCGACACCGCCCACTTCCGCGGCAACTACCCGCAGGCGGTCTCGATCGAGGGCACGTCCGTACCCGGCTCGCCGTCCCCGGAGGAGCTGCTGGGCGAGGGCGTGAAGTGGACGACGATCGTCCCGCGCACCGCCGTCGGCGGCCACGCGGCCAACGGCTTCGAGATCACCGCCGAGCAGCGCTTCACCCACCTGCGGGTCAACCAGCACCCCGACGGGGGCATCGCGCGTCTGCGGGTGTACGGCGAGGTCGTCCCGGACCCGGAGTGGCTGGCGGTCCTCGGCACCTTCGACGTGGTCGCCCTGGAGAACGGCGGCCGGGTCGAGGACGCCTCCAACCTCTTCTACTCCCCGGCCACCAACACCATCCAGCCGGGCCGCTCCCGCAAGATGGACGACGGCTGGGAGACCCGCCGCCGCCGCGACCAGGGCAACGACTGGATCCGCTACCAGCTGGCCGCCCAGTCGCAGATCCGCGCGATCGAGATCGACACCGCCTACCTGAAGGGCAACAGCGCCGGCTGGGCGTCCGTCTCCGTCAAGGACGGCGAGGACGGCGAATGGACCGAGGTGCTGCCGCGCACCCGCCTGCAGCCCGACACCAACCACCGTTTCGTGCTCCCCGAGCCCGCGGTCGGCACACACGCCCGGATCGACATCTTCCCCGACGGCGGCATCTCCCGCCTGCGCCTGTTCGGCTCCCTGACCGAGCAGGGCACGGCCGGCCTCGCTGCCCGGCACCAGGAACTGGGCGGCTGACCCACCCCGGTACCCGCGTGGGGCGCCCCGGCCCGGACAGCACCGGGGCGCTCCGCGCGTCACCCACAAGGACCCGTTTCCGGTCCCCTGGAACTTACGGGTCCGTCTCCCGCGTTCTCCCCGCGTGACCCTTCAGCAAGAGATCGTCGGCAACGCCATGCAGATGGCGGTCGTCAACCTGCAGCCCGGCCAGACCGTGTACTGCGAGGCCGGAAAGTTCCTGTTCAAGACGACGAACGTGACCATGGAGACGCGCCTGTCCGGTCCGTCCGGAAACGGCGGGCAGCAGGGCCAGGGCGGCGGGGGCGGCGGCATGGGCGGACTGCTCCGCCAGGCCATGGGCACCGCCATGCAGGCGGGCCAGCGCATGCTCGCGGGCGAGTCGCTGGCGTTCCAGTACTTCACCTCCCAGGGCGGCCAGGGCACGGTCGGCTTCGCCGGCGTGCTCCCGGGCGAGATGCGGGCCCTGGAACTCGACGGCACGCGTGCGTGGTTCGCCGAGAAGGACGCCTTCGTGGCCGCCGAGTCCACCGTCGACTTCGGCATCGCCTTCGCCGGCGCCCGCACCGGCATGAGCGGCGGCGAGGGCTTCATCCTGGAGAAGTTCACCGGGTACGGCACGGTGATCATCGCCGGCGCGGGCAACTTCATCGACCTCAACCCGGCGGACTTCGGCGGGCGCATAGAGGTGGACACCGGCTGCGTGGTGGCCTTCGAGGAGGGCATCCAGTACGGCGTCCAGCGCGTCGGCGGCCTCAACCGCCAGGGGATCATGAACGCGGTGTTCGGCGGCGAGGGCCTGTCCCTGGCCACCCTGGAGGGCAACGGCCGGGTGATCCTGCAGTCCCTCACCATCGAGAGCCTCGCCAACGCCCTGAAGAAGGCCCAGGGCGGCGACAAGCAGGGCCCGACCGGCGGACTGTTCTCGACGCACGCCGGGTGAGGTGCCGTACGGACCACCGATGAGTTGCTGGTGCGGATGGGGTCTCAGATGGTGACACAGACCCCACACCAGGAAGCAGGCACCCCTCATGGGCAAGCTCGTCTCCACGATCTTCGTCACGCTCGACGGCGTCTACCAGGCCCCCGGCGGCCCACAGGAGGACACCCGGGGCGGCTTCGAGCACGGCGGCTGGAGTTTCCCGTTCGGCGACGACGACTTCGGCCGGTTCGTCGGCGAGGTCTTCGACCGCCCCGCCGCATTCCTCCTCGGCCGTCGTACGTACGACATCTTCTCGGCGTACTGGCCGAAGGTGACCGACCCGGCCCACCCCATCGCCTCCAAGCTGAACGCCCTGCCGAAGTACGTCCCCTCGTCCACCCTCACCAAGCCCTCCTGGTCCGGCACCACCGTGCTCGGCGGCGACCTCGCCAAGGAGGTCACCGCCCTCAAGGAGCGCACCGACGGCGAGCTCCAGGTGCACGGCAGCGGCGCCCTCGTCCAGTCCCTGATGGCGCTCGACCTGATCGACACCCTGCACCTGCTGACCTTCCCGGTGGTGCTCGGCTCGGGCCTCCGCTTCTTCGCGGAGGGCGCGGTGCCGACGAGGTTCCGGCACGCGGGCGGCCGCATCACCGCCGCCGGTGTCTCCATCCAGTCCTACGACCTGGCCGGGAGGCCGCGCTACGGCACGTACGAGCTCCCGGAGAACTCCTAGCGGAAGATCGTCACCGCCGGTACGGTGATCGCGCCCCGCGCGAGCCGCCGCCGTCTCCGCACCCCGTCCGGAGACCAAGAGAGCCGCCCCATGTCGTCGATCGCCGTACCGGGCGCCGCCGTCGCGCCCCGCCGTGCCTGGCACACCGACCTGCCCGTCCTGCTCGTCGCCGTCTGCTGGGGCGCCAGCTATCTCGCGGCCAAGGACGTCACCACCGCCCGTACGGTCCTCGCGGTGCTGGTGCTGCGGTTCGCGCTCGCCGTGCCCGTCCTGGCCGTCGCCGGCCGCCGCGCACTGCGCGCGCTCACCGGCGCCCAGTGGCGCGGCGCGGCCCTGCTCGGCCTGATCCTCAGCGGGATCTTCCTGCTGGAGACGTACGGCGTGGTCCATACCTCGGCGACCAACGCCGGTCTGATCATCAGCCTCACCATGGTCTTCACCCCGCTCGCCGAGGCCGCCGTCACCCGCACCCGGCCCACCCCGGCCTTCCTCGGCGCCGCGCTGCTGTCGGTGCTCGGTGTCGTCCTGCTCACCCAGGGCGGTGGCTTCACCCGGCCGAGCACCGGCGATCTGCTGATGCTGCTCGCCGCGCTCGCCCGTACGCTGCACGTCCTCGTCATGTCCCGGCTCAGGGCCGTACAGGGCGCCGACGCGCTGCCCCTGACCACGGTCCAACTCGGCGCGTCCGTCGCCGTCTTCGCCCTGCTGTCGGCCGTCTCGGGCGGTCCGGTGCCCTGGGCGGTCGCGGCCGGGTTCACCGCCCGGGACTGGGCGGGGTTGTTGTTCCTGTCCGCGCTGTGCACGGTGTTCGCCTTCTTCGTGCAGATGTGGGCGGTCCGCCGTACCTCCCCGTCCCGGGTCGGTCTGCTGCTCGGCACCGAGCCGCTGTGGGCCGCCGCGGCAGGGATCGCGCTGGGCGGGGAACGGCTCGGCGCGCTCGCCCTGGCGGGCGGTGCGCTGGTGCTGGTGGGCACCGCGTGGGGCCGCAGGGCGACGGGGCGGGATGCCGCCGCCTAGCATCGGCGTCGCAGCCGCGCGGATCTCATTTGGTGAGTCTGCGGTATTTCAGGGCCCGCATGTTCACCGAGTCGATCGCACAGCGGGACCAGTCCAGTTCACCGCGGGAGCCGAGTTCGTCGAGCACCAGGCGATGGAGCTTCGCCCAGACCCCGGCCTTCGACCACTCGGCGAAGCGCCGGTGGGCTGTCGCTCCCGACGGCCCGAACGAGGTGGACGGCAGCTGCTGCCACGTGCAGCCCGACGTCGCCACGAACACGATCGCAGCCAGCACTTCCCGGTCACCATGTCGGCGCCGACCGCCACCCTGAGGCCGGACCGGCACCTCAGGCACCACTTCCTGGAACAGCTCCCACAGCTCGTCCGGCACCAGCCGCTCAACGATTCCCACGCCGGCAGGCTATCGAACCGGCCAAATGAGATGACCCCTTGGAGATCAACCGCCGTGCGCGAACAGGCCGCGCGGCCAAACAATCAAGAAGCGTCAAGCGTACGTCAGCGGGGATATCCCATGTCCGCCTACGGGAGCCGATCATTCCGCTCCCGGGGAGCTTTGGACTCCCTTTGTTTCTCAATCAACAATCAAGAACGGACATCGAGATTCTCAACAGGACCCCATGTCAGAGGTCTTGCATCGACTCGATCCTCCTGACAGTGTTCGATTGTCGGTTCTCGACATTGCGTCACGGGGGAGACTCGATGTGCTACGCCTTTCCGATTGCTCATGACCGCTTTGCCTTTCCTCGATCCGTGGTCCGCCGAGCTGCCTGATCATCCGGGGCTGGATGCGTTGTACGACAGCTGGTAGGTCCGCCGGGAGTTCGCTGGGGAGGAAGAGCGATGGACCAAATCCCTGCATCCACACAGAAGCCGATACAACGTCACTCACGGCGTCCGGACTTGTACCCCGGTGGACTCTTATCAGAGATCATCCAGGTACCGATAAGCCGAATCATGGTCGCGGGTTCACTCCGTGCGGGCGGGGTGGATCCACGGCACATCGATGCGCTTGCCGAAGTGTGCTCCGAACTCCCACCGATCGTGATCCACCGCAGGACGATGACCGTCATCGACGGCGTGCACCGGCTCAGGGCGGTGGAGAACAGCGGCGCCACGCACATACGTGCTGTGCTGTTCAACGGTGACGAGCGAGAAGCCTTCGTGCTCGCCGTCAAGCTGAACAGCAACCACGGACTGCCACTCTCCCTGGCCGACCGGAAGGCCGCGGCCCTCCACATGCTTGCCGACTTCCCGGAGTGGTCCAACCGGCGGCTGGCGGGGGTCGTCGGCCTGTCGGACAAGACCATCGCAGCGCTCAGGCGGCGGTCGGGTGCGGAACTTCCGCACCCGACCGCCGTGCGACTCGGCCGTGACGGGGTGGCCTACCCGCTTGCGGCGGCCGAGGGCCGCAGTCGCGCGCTGGTGTACCTCGCCGCGCATCCCGGCGCGTCCGCGCAGGAGGTGGCGCGCGCCGCGGGCATCTCGCTCACCACGGCAAAGGATGCGCGGAAGCGGGCGCGCGCTGCCCAAGGCGAACCGCAGACGACGATGCAGCCGGACGACGGGTCGGCCCAGGAGTGCGGAGCCGGTCACCCCGCGATCGAGCCGAATGACGGGTCGGTCAAGGAGTGCGGAGCCGGCCACCCGGCGATCGCGAAACGTCCCAGGGCGCACCCGGCGTGCGCCGACCTGTCACTGGCGGTCCAGCGGTTGCGGGCCGATCCCTCGCTTCGGTTCACCGAGGTGGGCCGGAAGCTGCTGCGGACACTCGACCCCTCGGCTACACAGCCGCACGACTGGGCGGCGATGGCCGGCAGCCTCCCGATGCACTGCGCGCCATTGATTGCCGAACTGGCTCGGCACCACGCCGAGAGCTGGCAGCTCCTGGCGGAATCGTTGACGGAACGGATTAATTCCCGAGAGACTGGCGCATAGGTTTTCGGCCGGTTCGGCACCTCCGGTTGATTCCGTCGATAGCGTCGTCCTACTTCTTCCAGTCCCTTCCGTTGAACGCCCGCGCAACTCATACGATGACTCTGACCAAGTCGAAGCGGGGGAACGTGACTTCGTACAGCCCAGACCGTGTTGGGCATGAGCAGTCGCCCGTGCCTCAACCCACTACTCGTAGCGATGCGTCATTACCGAGGATGCCCGCACATTGGTACAACTTCCTGGGAGATCTACCCGGCCCCATGCCCGAGGTCAGGGACTCCGGAAGCCCTTCCGCCGCGGAGATATCCGCGAAAGTCAGGCCACGAGCGCTCGTTGACCAGAACAGCCCGAACGAGCAATGGATTGCGATACCGGAACCGGTCGCGGAGCGGCTGCGGCAATGCGGCCGGCCGACACCGCTGCACCGGGCGCACCGGCTCGAGAAGCATCTCGGTACGGGCGCGAGGATCTACCTCAAGCGTGAAGACGTCCTTCCCAGCGGCAGCTTCAAGCTGAACACTGCGATAGCCCAGGCGTACTACGCGGCGGAGGAGGGGCGGACCACCCTCGTCACCGAGACCGGAGCCGGTCAATGGGGCATGAGTGTCGCGCTGGCGGCGAAGATGTTCGGTCTGCGGGCCGAGATCTTCATGGTGAGGTGCTCCCTCGAGCAAAAGCCCTACCGGCGTCACTACATGGAGCTCCTGGGGGCCAAGGTGCGGCCGTCGCCGTCGACCCACACGGCGATCGGACGAAAGATCCTGGGGGAGGTCCCGGGCCACCCCGGCAGCCTCGGCACCGCGATCAGCGACGCGATCGAGCATGCTCTGGGCAATCCCTCCGCCGCGTATCTCGCCGGCAGCGGGATGCCGCACGTCTACCTCCACCAGACGTTGCTCGGGCTGGAGGTCGCGCAGCAACTCAAGGAAACGCACGGCGAGGACCTCGGCGTCGAAGGGCGCGGCGACCACCTCATCGCGTGCTCGGGCGGCGGAAGCAATCTCTGCGGTCTCATCGGCCCTCACCTGCGGGCCAGAGCCGACGGAGCGTACCTTCGCTTCCTCGCCGCGGAATCCACCGCGGCGCCCCGGCTCACCCAGGGCGTCTACGAGTACGGCCGCACCGACCTGGGCGGATTCACGCCCGAGGTGCTGGGCTACACGATGGGGGAGAGCTTCATCCCACCGCCCAACCACGTCGGCGGCCTGCGCAACCATCACAGTTCCGCCCTGGTCAGCCTGCTGCGACGCGAGGGCGTCCTGGACGCCGTGGCCTTCGACCAGCGGACGGCGCTCGAGGCCGGCCGGCTACTGCTGCAGACCGAGGGCCTGTTGCTGGCCCCCGAGGCAAGTCACGCGGTCGCCGCGGCCCTGGACGTCGTGGCCAAGGCTGACGCGGAAAACCTCGAACCGGTGATCGTCGTCCTGGCCAGTGGCTCCGGCTTCCTCGATCTGCAGGGCTACAACGAAGTTCTGCTCGACGCGTAGCCACACCCCGCGTAGCCACACCCCGCGTAGCCGCACCACCATCTCACGGCATCTTCGCACCTTGCGATTGGGAAGCCCTATGCGCTTGGCGACATTTCAGCCCCAGCTCGGCGTTCATTGTGAGACGACCACCCTTCGGAACATGATCCACCATGCCGGCGTCGACATCTCCGAACCCATGTTGTTCGGCCTCGGCCAGGGAATCGACTTCCAATACTGGGATGCTCCCGATCCTGGTCGAAGCACGCCCATGCTCACCGGCCGGATCGGCCCTGCCCTGCTGTCCCGCAACGCCTGCTCGGCCCTTGGTGTGGACTTGCGCGAGTCGCAGGCGCCCGACCCGGAATCGGCTCGCACCGCGGCGGCGAAGCTGCTCGAAGCCGGACATGTCGTGGGAATGTCCGTCGACATCTTCTACCTCGACTACTTCTCCTCCCGAAGCCATTTCGCGTCGCACTACATCGCGCTGTACGGGCTCGACGACTCCCTCGCCTACGTGGTCGACACCGATCAGCAGGGTGGGGCGCAGACGCTTCCGGAGGCGTCGCTACGCCGGGCCCGCGATTCCGACGAGGGATTCATGCCGTCGCCGAATCTGCAGATGCACGTGGAGCAGCTGCCGGCGCGGCTGACCACCGGCACCGATGCCGTCCTGCGCGAGCAGATCTGGAAGGCCATCCGGCCGACCGCGGAGCGGATGATCGCCGACCGCGGACCGCGATTCGGCATCGGCGCCCTGCGGCGGGCCGCTTCCGAGATCGCCGAATGGTGCGACACGCTCACCTCCGCCGACGAGATGGTGCCGGGCGTCGGCCGCTTCTGGCGCTTCGCGGGAACCGGCGGAGCGAACTTCCGCAAGCTCTACCGCGAGTTCCTGCTCGAGGCGCGGCAGCGATGCGGCGACGCCGAACTCGACCCGTTCGTCGACGACTTCGGCGACGTCCAGCGGCAGTGGGACCAGGCGATCGAGATGCTGATGGCCTACCGCGGTGCGGACGACGGGCGAAGGCAGCTGGAAGCCGTCGCGGCCCGGCTGAACGCGATCGCCGACGCCGAACAGTCCATCTTCGAAAGGCTGCTCGTACCGGCCACCAAGCGGGCAGGTGAGTCCGCTTGACGACCACTCAGGTGAAGTCCGTCTGCCGCATGTGCCACGGCGGATGCGGCGCCATCGTCGAACTCGCGGACGGCGTCCCCACCGCCATCCACGGGGACCCGGACAACCCCACCAGCGAGGGCTACTTCTGCATCAAGGGCAAGGCGTCACTCGACCTGCTGCGCAGCCCGGAACGGCTGACGACGCCGCTGGTGCGGACCGGTCCGCGCGGCTCGGGGACGTTCGAGCCAGTCAGCTGGGAAGCCGCCCTCGACCGGATCGCCGGCGAACTCGCCGCGACCATCAGCCGGCACGGGCCCGAGTCCGTCGTCCTCGGCCAAGGGACCGACCGCAACTACCAGGAGTGGGTGTTCCGGCTCGCGAACGCGATCGGGACGCCGAACGTGGTCGGTCCGGCCCACGTGTGCTTCTACCCCCGCGTCATGGCCTCGATCACGACGTACGGCGGATTCACCTTCTGCGACTACGACGGCGATCCCGAGGTGGTCCTGCTCTGGGGCAGCAACAAGCCGAGCACCCACTCCGACGGAGTGATCGGTGTCAAGCTGCTGCGAGCCGTGGAACGGGGCAGCCGCGTCATCACCGTCGATCCGCGACGGACGCAGACCGCGGCCCGGTCCAGTCTGCATCTGGCCATCCAGCCGGGAACCGACTGCGCACTGGCACTCGGCATGATCAGGACGGTCATCGACGAGGGCTGGTACGACCACGATTTCGTCGCCGCGCACACCGCCGGATTCGACGAACTCGCCGAGCACGTACGGGCGTACGACCTCGAGCGGGTCGCCCGGATCACCGGCCTGGCACCCGAGCTCATCCACGAGGCGACCCGCTCCTACGCCCTCGCGTCACGCGCGTGCATCGAGGCCGGAACCGGTCTGTCGCAGAACGAGAACTCCTTCGACACGCACCGCGCGATCGCCATCCTCGCCGCGATCTGCGGAAACATCGACGCTCCCGGTGGGGACGTGATCTGGGACCCGATGCCGATCGAGGGCCGGCGTGCCTTTCCCCGCTCGGATCTGCTCCCCGAGGAGCAGGCGAAGAAGCGGATCGGCGGCGACAAGCACAAGATCCTGTCGATGTCCGGCTGGGTCGCGCCGGGAGACCTGCACGAGGCCATCGTGACCGGGTCGCCGTACCCGATCACCTCCATGGTGATCTTCGGCAGCAACATCCTTGCCTCGCACGAGAACACCGAGCTGGTCCGCAAGGCGATCGCCAAGCTGGACCTGGTCGTCGTGTGCGACCTGTTCATGACGCCGACCGCCCGGCACGCCGACGTGATTCTGCCGACCTCGAGCTGGCTCGAGCGGGACCAGATCGTCGAGTTCAACTCCTACATCGCGGCCCGGCAGAAGATCGCCACTGTCGACGGCTGCCGCTCGGACGAGGAGATCATTCTCGAACTCGCGAAGCGGCTCGGCCTGAGCCGGCACTTCTTCCCCTCGCTGGAAGCCGCTCTGGACGCCAAGCTGGCCGGCCTCGAACTCACCTGGGAACAGTTCAAGAAGATCGGCTACATCCGGAACGAAAAGCGATATCACAAGTATCGCGACCGCGGATTCGCCACCCGGTCCGGACGCGTGAACCTGATGAACAACGGGCTGCGCGCCATGGGCTACGAGCCGTTCCCGGCCTTCCGGCTTCCGCCGGAGGCGGACCCGGATCTGCCGTACGTCATGACCAGCGCCCATCCGCGCCAGTTCTACAACACCGAGTTCCACCAGCTGCCGACCACATCGCGCAGTCAGACGACGGCGCGGGTGATCGTCAATCCGAAAACCGCGGAGCGGGAAGGACTGACAGACGGTGAAGAGGTGGACCTTTTTTCGCGGGCCGGTGCGCGCGGGGTGCGCATGACGGTGAAAATCTCCGATTCCGTCGCACCGAACGTCGTGATGGCGGATGCCGGCTGGTGGTATCCGAGTGAGTCCTCGGTCGATGAGTCGCTCAGATCCTCCGTCAATCTCGTGACGAACAACGACCGTTCCGACGTGCATATGGGGAGCGCGACGATGAGAGGTGTAGCAGTGGGAATTCGGCGGCTGGAGCCCGGCCGTGGCTAGCGCGCGAGGCACTGTCGCCGCCCGCGTGCCGGAGACCGACGAAGGCCTGCAGGGCGACGAACTGGCCTTCAAGTACGACGAGATGCAACGCCACATCCGGGACAACGGCTGGCTCCAGGAGAAGGTCGACGACATCCTGCGGGCGGAGATCAACTCCGGGGAGGTCCTGGAGCTCGGATGCGGCCCGGGCTACCTCGGCCTGGAATGGATCGCCCAGGCCGATCGCTCCGCCCGGCTCGTCGGCCTCGACATCTCGCCGGCGATGCTCCGGCGGGCGAGCGCCAATGCGGACGGCTACGGCGTCACCGGGCGATGCACCTACGAATGCGGCACCGTGCTGGCGCTGCCGTTCGAGGACCAGCGCTTCGACCACGCCATCAGCGCCTCCTCGTTGCACGAATGGGCGGACCCGGTGACCGCCCTGTCGGAAATGCATCGCGTGCTCAGGCCGGGTGGACGGTATGTCATCTCCGATCTGCGCAGGGACGTCGACCGGACGACATTTCAGTTCATGAAGGCGAACATCGCGGCAGACATGCGCCCGGGTTTCCGGACCTCGATCCGGTCCTCGTACATCAAGAGCGAGGTCGAGGAAATCCTGAAAGGCACCGCGCTCGCGACGGCCACCGTGACGGAAGTGCAGATGGGAATTGTCATCGCGGGCAGGAAGGACGCGCCATGAATGCACTCGCGGGAAGGTTGCCGGCCATCACCGCCACGCGTGACGGGCGCTTCCCCGACCGTCCCGGATTCGGCCGCTCCTGGGAAGAGATCCTCGAGACGTCGAGCACATGGCAGGACCTCGACTGCGGGCAGTACCTGTCGGCGTGGTGCGGATACGCGCCGGACGACGTCGTCGAGAGGTTCGCCGGGGTCAATCACGTCGGCATCTACATGGGCGACTACGACAGTGACGACGAGGTGTTCGCCTGGAACGCCTACCTCGACGACCTCCGCGCCTCCGGTCGGATCGCCACCATCGAGATGGGGCCGTCGTACATCTCACCCCGGCAGTACGGCACGCCGGGATGGTGGAACTCGATCGTTCTCTCCGACGGACGTGCCATCGAGATGTTCGCCTGCCGCCGGTTCGGCCTGTGGGCGGAGCGTACCGCCGACGAGCGGGGACGGCTCATGTCGCATGTCGCCATCGGTGTGCGCACCGACGCCGACGTCCGCTACGTCCTGGAGGTCCTGGACCGGAGCGTCGACCACCTCGAAAACATCGCGTTCACCGAGGCGGACGAACTCGGCCACACCTACGGGCACCTGCGCAACAACGACAGCAGCTCCGTGCTCGAGATCGTGTACGAGTCGCCGCGCGGCGAGATGGGGCACAGCGATGGCAGTCATTGACATCTCGCCGTACTCAGGTGACCACTGCGAGTCCACCACGCTGCTCAACATGCTCCGCAACCATGGCATCGAGCTGAGCGAGCCGCTGATCTTCGGGCTGGGACAAGGCCTGTCGTTCCTGTACTGGCACTCCAAGCAGATGCCCAATCCCTTCCTCGCCGGCCGGGTCAAGCCGGACCACCTCATACGCAACGTGGCGGACACCCTCGCCCTCGAGTTGCAGACGCAGGAGACGGCGTCACCGGCGAAGGCCGAGGCCACCCTGCTCAAGGCCCTCGACGAGGGCGACGTGGTGGGACTCAAGCTCGACCGTTACCACCTCGACTACGCGCACGAGAACCACCACTTCGCCGCGCACTACGTCGCCTGCATCGGCTACGAGGACGACAGGTTCGTCCTCGTCGAGACGCGGTCACTCGGCGTTCAGTCGACATCGCGGGAAAGCCTGACGCGGGCCCGGTCAGCCAGGGGGCCGATGTGCTCACGCAGCCTGTCGGTCCGAGTGGACCCGCGCGGGTACGACGAGTCGATCCTCGCGAAGGCCTGCCGGTCCTCGATTCTGGCCACCGCGCAGGAGTTCCTGAACCCGCCGATCACCAACATGGGATTCAAAGGGATCGCGAAGACCGGCTCGCTCATGCCGGCATGGCGCGACCGGCTCGACCGTCCCGTCGAGGCGATGAGCACCGTCGGCACCAGCATGGAGGAAGGCGGCACGGGCGGCGGACTCTTCCGGACGCTGTGGGCGCAGTTCCTGGAAGAGGCGCACGAGCTGACCGGCGTCGAGGCCTACGACGAGCTCGCCGTCGAGTACCGCCGCATCTCCAAGCGCTGGACGGAAGTGGCGAACCTGCTGCGCGACGCCGACGACGCCAGTGCCCGGCGAGCACTCGACGAGGCGGCGTCGATCGTCAGCGGTCTCGCGGCCGACGAGCGTACGGCCATGATGCGGCTGGAGGAGGCGTCCCGATGACCACGCTCGCCCGGCCGGCCGGCCACGACCCGCGAAGCAGGCTGCACGACACCCTCCTCTCCCGCGTCGACATCGCGCGGAAGGTCGCCGCGGTGACGTCACTGGACCGGCAGGCGCTCGACGAGTGGGCGGCCGAAGCACTCGCCGCGACCGTGGAGCACGCGTGCCGCAACTCGCCGTTCTACGCCGACTTCGTTCCTGCCGATGTCGCCAGGGCGGTTGCGCAGGGCCGTCCGCACGCGTTCGAGGCCCTCCCCTTCACGACCCGTGAACACCTCTCCGCCGCCTACCCGCTTGGCATGCTCGCCGTGCCGCGGCGTGAGGTCATCCGATTCGACGAGAGTTCCGGCACCGGCAACGGACGCCCCATCGCGGCGTTCTTCACGATGGCGGACTGGCTGGAGAACAATCTCACCGTCGCCGGCCTGCTCGCCGCCGTGCTGGACGAGCGGGACGTCGCGGCCATCGCCGTCCCGTACGAGCTCGCCGGGGTGGGCCAGGACCTCGACCGCGCCATCGAGATCCTCGGGTGCACCATCGTGCCGCTCGGCGCGGCCTCACCGTCCTGCACTCCGGACCGGATGGTCGATGCCCTGCTGCGTTCGGGTGCGACCACACTGGTGTGCTCCGGAACGCGCGCCCTGTTCCTCGGCGAGATCGCCGGCCGCCGCGGCATCGACCCACGCCGCGACCTCGCGGTCTCGAAGATCCTCATGGCGGGGGAGGGCGCGTCGCGGGCCAAGAAGCGGCGCCTGGCCGATCAGTGGGACGCCGTGGCGTACTCGATGTTCGGCATGACCGAGACCAACACGCTGGCCATGTTCTGCCGGGACCGTGAGCTGCACCTGGTCGAGACGCGATCGTTCTTCGAGGTGGTGGATCCGGGATCCGGCGAGCGGCTGCCGGACGGCCGTGTCGGTGAGCTGGCCGTGACGACGCTGGCCAGCCGGGCCATGCCGCTGCTGCGCTACCGGACCGGTGACGTGTGCCAGATCGAGGCCGCGCCGTGCGGCTGTGGTTCCCCGTTGCGCCGGCTGCGCCACCGCGGCCGGATCGGTGACCGGATCCCGGTCGGTGACCGCTGGACCTCCCAACTGGAGATCGAGGACATCGTCCTGGGCGCCATGACCACCGCGCCGTACTACTTCGCCTTCGACGTCGACGGGGACGCCCTGGAGATCGCCCTGCCGCCGGCGAGCGGCGACGACGCGACCCGGACATCGATCGCGGCCGGTGTCCGTGACCGCCTCGGCGCGTCCACACGATTCCGCCGGCTGGACACCGACCGGTTCGAGACGGCGCTGCGCACCTCGGCCAAACCGACGATGCGCAACTTCAGCGCCTACGTGGGAGGGAGGGGCTGACGGTGAGGGTGGAACTGCCGCTTCCCACGCGCCTTCCGATCGAAGGCCGCTTCGAGATCGACGACACGTGCATCGACTGCAAGCTCTGCAACGACCTGGCGCCCGAGAACTTCGACGCAGACCTCGACAACGACGTCCACTACGTGTGCAAACAGCCCGAGACGCCCGACGAGCTGGAGCGGGTCCTCGACGCATTCGAATCCTGCCCCACCGAATCGATCCGGTACACAGCGGGGCCTACTGAGGAGTGATGGCGCAATGTCAAGCCTGGACGACCCGGCCATGGCCGACACGTGCGCCGGCCCGCGGCAGATGACCGAACTGGGGCCGGTGGCCGAGAGTTACGACCAACTGCACCGCATCGACCTGCTCGGCGAGGCGCGGGCCGCACGAGCGGTGCCGGAGGGCACGTACGACTCGACGGTGTGCGCGGTCTTCCAAGCGTCGGAGGTGTGCCTGCTCAACCTGGCCCGGCTGGCGGGCAGGACCCAGGCGCGCGTGCTGGCCGACGACATCCCGGCCGCCTCCCGGTATGTCCAGTGGGCCGTCGGGTTCCACCGGTTGCTGCGCAGGCTCGGCACCGTGATGTTCCACGCCCGCAGCGTCTTCGGATCCGGCGTGTCCGCCGGGACCTCGGCCCTGAGCATCTCGGAGTCCGCCGGTTACGCGGCCTACGTCGACGCGCTGCGGGGGCTGGAGGAGGCGGCCAGGGGCCCGCTGCTGGCCGGCGCACCCGAGGTGACCCGCTCCACCATCGCCACCAAGAGCATCGACGACGCGTTGTACCGCCTGCTGCACGGCATCCGGATCGGATGTCACGACGCGACCAAGTGGGAGAGCGACCTCACCGCCGTACCCATCGGGGTGAGCCGGAGCACCGACGAGCTGATCTCCGCCGAGACGCTGGCGCGAGCGGTCGCCGCGACCGAGCTGAACGCGGGCACCCTGCACGGCGAGTTCGTCGCCCTGCACCAGGTCCCGGAGATTCTCTGCGCCGAGGCGAACGACCACCTCGAGGTCGCCATCCGGGCGATCCGGGCATCGGCTCTGAGCCAGGCGGCGCAGCACCTGACGGCCTGCCGGTGGCTGCTCGATCCGGTGGTCGAGGCGCAGCGGGTGATGGCCGAGCACCTGGCGACCGGCGAGTACCACGAGTTCCGGACCAACCTGGGACCCGCGAGCGGCACGCACTCGCTGTCGATCAAGCAGCACATGTTCCGGGACCTGTTCAAGCACATGTGGAACGACCTCGAGGCCTGGCTGTGCTCGCTCGGCGGGTCCTCCCTCGAGGAGACCGTCCGGGACATCGACGCACGCCGACACGACGACCCGGAGGCATGGCTGCGGCACACCGTGGTCGACCAGGCGTTCCAACTGCACTCCGCCCACCAGCAGTGGCGGCATGAGCATCTGCACATGCCCCGCAACTGCCTCGGCAGTGGCGGCACCAAGTCCATGATCGGCATCCCGGACGGGCCGCAGGCGGTCTACAAGATGCGGGACGCGGCCAATGCCCAGCACTCTTTGGCCGCGATCCACCGGGCCCGCCGGACGAGCCTGGCCAACGCCGTGCCGGACTCACCACTGGCCAAGCTCATCACCGATCCCAGCTCGCTCGACTCCGAGCTGATGCGGATCGTGGGTGAGGCGACACGCGAGTACTTCCCCCAGGTGCAAGAGCAGAGCTATCAGCCGTTCCGATCCGGTGCGGCTGAGCGGAACCCGTAGGAGCGCGGACGGTGACCACCGCAGAACCCGACGCCTCTGACGGCGTCATGCCAACTGACGAGACAGCCCTTCTGCCCGGCTCCTCCGGCGGAGCCTGGCGAGGGCCGGAGTACGTGGCCAGCCTCAAGGACGAGCGGGAAGTCTGGTGCGACGGGCGCCGGGTCGACGTGACCGGCGACCCGAGCTTTCAGCCGATGCTCTCCACGCTGGCCGGCCTCTACGACGCCCAGCATCTGCCCGACCGGGCGGACGAGATGCTCTACCGGTCGGAGACTTCCGGCAACCTGGTCAGCCTGTCGTACCTGGCCCCGGCCGACCGGGACGAGCTCAGCCGCAAGTGGGTCAACTCCCGCCGGTGGGTGGAGTTCTCCTACGGCCAGCTCTCCCGGGTGCCCGACTTCATGTCGAACGTCGTGGTCGGCCTGTACGACTTCCGGTTCGAACTGGCCAAGGTCGACCCGCAGTTCGGGCACAATGCGGAGAACTACTACCGCTACTGCCGCGAGCACGACCTCACGCTGACCCACGGCCTGGGCGATCCGCAGATCGATCGTTCCTCGACCCCCGCCGACCGGCCGGAACTGGGGCTGAGGGTGGTGCGGCGCGGCGCCGACGGCATCGTCGTGCGGGGAGCCAAACAGATTGCCACCCTGGCGCCGTACGCCCACGAGGTGCTCATCTACCTCTCGCCCGCGAACTACCTGCGCGAAGACCCCAGCTACGTCTGCTGGTTCGCCACTCCGCTGGCGGCGCCGGGCCTTCGCGTCCTGTGCCGCCAGTCCTACGCCGACGGCTCCGGCGGCCTCTCCGCGCACTACGACGAGCAGGACGCCATGCTGGTGTTCGACGACGTGTTCATCCCGATGGACCGGGTCTTCCTGCTCGACGACTCCGATACGGCCGTCCGTGGCTTCGGCGAGCTGAACAAGTGGTCGCTCTACACCGGCCAACTGCGCTACTACCACCGGCTGCGCACCATGCTCGGCGTCGCGTCGCTGCTGGCCCAGGCGATCGGTGTCGACAAGTTCCGGCAGGTCACGGACCTTCTCGGCGAACTCACCTCGTACGTCGAGATCGTACGGCTCGGCCTGGCCGCCATCGACGCCGAGTGCCGCCCCACCCCCTCGGGTCTGCTCGCGCCCGGCTCGACGGCCGCGCTCGACGCCGTCGCCGGCGGCTTCTCCACGCGAGGCTCGGCGATCATCCGGCAGATCGGCGCGTCGGGTCTGATCATGCAGCCCTCGGAAGCCGATCTGGCGACGCCCGAACTGCGCACCGTGCTGGACACCTACATGTGCGGGCGCGAGATGCGGGTGGAGGAGAAGGCCCGGCTCTTCAGGCTCGCCGCCGATCTGGTCGTCGACCGTTTCGGGATGCGCCAGGAGCTCTACGAGACGTGGAACCGCGGTGATCCCGCCCGGGTCCGCTCGATGCTCTACGCCCGCTATCCCGACCTGCAGCGCTGCGAAACCCAGGCCCGAAAGCTGGCCGAAGGGCGGAACGACAACACATGAGTCTCGACAGCATTCGACTCGAGGGAGTCACGACGCACAACCTGAAGTCGCTCGACGTCTCCTTCCCCAAGGGGAAGCTTGTCGTCGCCGCGGGCGTCTCGGGATCGGGCAAGTCGTCCCTGGTCATCGACACCCTCTTCGAACACTCCAAGACGCTGTACCTGGGTGCCCTGTCCAGCAAGTCCCTCGACATGGGCGACGGCGACTACCAGTTCGACCGGATCGCGGGGACGCAGCCGCCGGTGGCCCTGCGCCAGCGCGACGGCGGCTACTCCAATCCCCGCTCGACCGTGGGGACCCTCACCGGCCTCGACGGGCTGTACCGGCTGCTGTTCGGCGCCGGCTCGCGGCCGGTCTGCCCGGCCTGTCTCGGCCCGACCGGCCCGGACCTGTTCTGCGACGACTGCGGCTGCTTCGCCGAACCACACTCCGCGAAGCACTTCAGCCCGAACCGCAAGGAAGGCAAGTGCCTTCAGTGTGACGGCATCGGCGAGCTCGTCGGCTTCTCGCTGGACAAGATCATCCCGGACCGGTCGAAGACGCTCACCGAGATCTGGGACGGCGCCGACCCCGGCACGTTCGCCGTGCCCAACGTGCGCAAGGCCTTCGAGGCGATGGCCGCGGACATCGGCCTGGACCTCGACCTGCCGTTCGAGAAGCTGAGCCCGGAGCAGACCGAGCGGGTGCTGCACGGCTCGGACACGATCTACACGCTCAAGATCCGCAAGGTCACCAACGACTTCCGCTTCGAGGGCATCCTGGACTTCCTGGAACGCGCCTACCGGAACGCGTCGTCGGCCGCCCGCAAGAACGCCTTCACCAACTACCTCGGCCGGGAGGTCTGCTCCGCGTGCAACGGAGGACGGCTGCGCCCCGAGTCGCTCAAGGCGACGGTGGCCGGGCACACCTTCCACGACTTCCAGAGCGACGAACTGTCGCGTTCCATCGGCCGGTTGCGCGACGCGCTCTCGACCGGCGACCTGCCGCCGCAGGTCCGCGAGCTCGCCTCCGCGATCGCCAAGCAGAGCGCGAACATCGAAGAGGTCGGCCTGGGCCACCTCCAGCTGCGGCGGCCGGTCACCACCCTCTCCGGTGGTGAACTGCAGCGGCTGCTGCTGGCGCAGCACCTGGCCAGTGACCTGACCGGGGTCATGTACGTCCTCGACGAACCGACCGCCGGTCTGCACGAGGCCGACACCGGGAAGATCCTCAACTCACTGCGGCGGCTGCGCGATCTCGGCAACACCGTCATCGTCATCGAGCACGACGAGTCGGTGATCCGTGCCGCCGACTGGATCGTCGAACTGGGGCCCGGGGCCGGAACCCGCGGCGGCGAGATCGTCTTCGAGGGCCGGTACGCCGACCTGCTGAACTCCGGTGACTCGCCCACGGCGACCGCGATGCTGTCGAACGGGCCGGCGCGGGCGAAGGCCGACCTCACCGGCGCACCCTGGCTCGAGGTACGCGGCATCACGCGCAACAACGTCGTGGACCTGACCGCGAAGTTCCCGCTCGGCGGGCTGACCTGCGTCTCCGGCGTGTCCGGCGCGGGCAAGAGCTCACTGGTGGCCGGCATCCACGACTCCGTCGCCCGGGCCATCGCCCAGCGGTCGACGGGCGCGGCGGCCGGCAGCACCGGCATCGACGGAGCCGAAGCGCTGGACGACGTCATCTACGTCGAGCAGCGCCCGATCGGCCGCTCGAGTCGGAGCACGCTCGCCACGTACATCGGCATCAGCGACCACGTCCGCGACGCCTTCGCCGCCAGCGCCGACGCGGCCGAACGCGGCCTCGGGCGTGCCGAGTTCAGCCCGAACGTCGTCGGCGGTCGGTGCGAGTCCTGCAAGGGACTCGGGCTGGCCGAGATCGAGATGACCCTGTTCAAGAGCGAGTTCATCGTCTGCCCCGAGTGCGACGGCCGCCGGTTCCAGGAGCACGTCCTCGAGGTACGGCTCCATGACAAGAACATCTACGACGTGCTGTCGATGACCGTCGAGGACGCACTCGCATGGTTCGACGCGAAGAGCTACCCCAAGGTCGTCCAGGCGCTCGGCGTGCTGGGCGAGTTCGGCCTGGGCTACCTGCAGCTCGGCTGCTCGACGACCACTCTCTCCGGTGGCGAGGCGCAGCGGCTCAACCTGGCCGGCGAGCTGCTCAAACAGCGCCGCAGCCGCACGCTGTTCATCTTCGACGAGCCGACGCGCGGCCTGCACGCAGCCGACATCCGCCATCTGCTGGCCCTGTTCGAGCGGTTGATCTCCACCGGCAACACCATCGTGGTCATCGAGCACAACGTGAAGGTGATCGCCCTCGCCGACTGGGTGATCGATCTCGGGCCCGGTGCGGGCCGTGACGGTGGCCGGGTGGTGCACAGCGGGACCCCGGAGGAACTCGCCGACAACCCGGCCAGCGTGACCGGCCGGTTCGTACGCCGGCTTCGCGACGAACCCGGCGCGATCACGCCCGCGCCCGACCCTGCCGGAGGCGGGCAGCCGAGTGCCGCGCCGGACCTCGGCGCCATCGGCGAACTTCTGCCGCGAGCCGTCACGGTGGTCGCCGGGACGGCGCCGCAGTCCGGGCAGAACGGGCCGTCGCCGTACGGACTGGTGATCGGCTCGCTCACCGTCGTCTCCGAGGAACTCGCCCTGATCGGCTTCCTGGTGCGCTCGCGCAGCAGCAGCTGGGTCGCCATCGCGGACACCGGCCGGTTCTGCGTCAACATCCTCGGCGAGGATCAGAAGGACCTCTCCGACGCGTTCTCGCAGGGCAGGCCGGACAGCCGCTTCGACACCCTCTCGTGGACGCCGTCCGCCAACGGCTGCCCCCGGCTCCCCGGCGCCGTCGGCACGATCGACTGCGCCGTGAAGTCGACCTACCAGATCGGCGACCACCAGTTCGTCCTGGCGAAGGTCCTCGACGTCGACATCGACGCCGGCACCGACCGCCGACCCCTGCTGCGCGCCGAACGGGACGACAGCGCTCTCGACGACCACGGGTGGCGCCGATTCGCCCGGGAAACGGAGGTCAGGTGACGACGACCACGCCCATCGCGACGCACTACGAGCAGTTCCTGGAACTGCTCACCCGCGATACCGGCGACACGGCGGACGGCCGCGGCGCGGCCCACGCGCGGTACGGCGAACGGGTCGACTCCTCGGGCGGAGCACAGGCGATCGTGATGACCCGCGACGAGTGGATCCGGAATCAGATCGACCTGGCGCTGGCGCTGGGCCGGCTGCTGACCGAGGACGACGTCGTGGTCTCGGCCGTACCGTACGAACTGTCCTTCGTCGGCGCCGAGATGGACCGCGTGATCGAGATGGTCGGCGCCTCGGTGATCAGCGTCGGGACGAGCGGGACCATCTGCCCGATGGAGCGGCTGCTCGGGCTGATCGAGCAGTACGAGGTGACGGCCCTGGTGTGCTCGCCGAGCTTCGCCGCGGAGCTGGCGAGCCGCGCGGTCTCGCTCGGGCAGCGGCCGGAGCACTCGGCGATCCGGACCATCATCTGCGCGGGGGAGGCCTGCTCCACCGAGCGCCTCGACCGCATCGGCGCCGCCTGGTCGGCGAAGACCTCCGCCCTCTACGGGACGCCGTCGACGCCGACGGCGGCCGTCGCCTGCGAGTACGGCGCACTGCACCTGTGCGAGGACCGGCTACGGGCGGAGGTCCGTGGCGGTCAGCGCGGCGAGCTGCTCCTGGAGGGCTCACCGACCGGCGAACTCGTCGAGCTGTGGCCGGCGGACCGCAGATGTCACTGCGGTGCCGCGAGCCGGGTCCTGGTCCCGCTCGGGAGCGTGGCCGCGGCGCTACCCGGACCGGACGCCCCGATCTCGGCGGTGGACGTGGAGCGGATCGTGTTCGGCCACGCCGGGCTCGCGCCGCACTTCGCCTGCGACGTCCGGGACGGCACATTCCATGTGACCTGCGCCGTGGCCGACCCGGAATCGGTCGCCGACGGCGCCATGCAGCGGTTGATCCGCAGCGAGATCGGCGAGGCGCTCGGCGTCGAGGCCGAGGTCACGATCGTCGACGCGAAGGACTGGAGTACCGCCACGTCATGACCTGCACCCGGCCGCGGCGAGCCGTCGCGGTGGCCGACCCACCGGTGGCATCTCGAGGAGACAAGACGTATGAGGGTAGCGGTAGTACAGACCCAATGGGTCGACGATCATGAGGACGGCCTGCGCAACGCGTACCAGGCGATCGAGGACGTCTGCAGCGGCGGCGACATCGACCTGGTGTGCTTTCCCGAGTTCCTGCTCGGCCCGCCGTGGTACATGCCGGGCCAGGACGGCCTGAAAGGGCGAACCGACACGCCGATCCCAGGGCCGGTCGTCGACGGCTTCCAGTCTCTGGCCCGCAAGCTCGGCACCCACATCCTGCTGGGCTCGATCGTCGAGGACCTGCGGGACGGCATGTACCGCAACACGTCCCTGCTGATCGGACGGCAGGGCGTCATCACCGGACGCGCCATCAAGGCGCACGCCTTCGGCAACGAGATGGTGGTGTGCCGTCAGGCGGACTCGCTCGGCGTCATGTCGACCGAGTTCGGACAGATCGGCATCGCCGTGTGCTCGGACTTCTGGATCCCGGAGGTCATCCGCATGCTGGCGCTGGCCGGCGCCCGAACGATCTTCGTGCCGGGCGGCACGCTGGGGCAGAACCAGCCGCTGATGGTGAACGCGTTGCGCACCGCGGCGTACCTGAACGACGTCAACATCGTCTACGCGAGCTCGGTCGGCGTCGTCCGCGGCAAACGCGGGGACAGGCTCGTGGAGATCCACTTCGCCGGCACCAGCCTGGTCGCCCGCCCGGAGGGCGTGATCGCGCAGGCCGGCAGCGACAAGCCCGAGGTGCTCGTCGTCGACCTCGACGAGCCCGCGGCCGGCGACGGCCGCCGCTGGCAGCAGCTGCGCAGGCCTGACGCCTACCAGACGCTGCTCACCCCGTACGTCGGAGCGAACCGGGACCTCGCCGCGGAACTGCGGGCGAGCCTGACCGGGGGCGGCGGCCCGGATCGGGGCCGGACCGTCGCCGCGACCAGTGCAAGTGAGGGGACCCGTCCGTGACCATCTTCGTAGCGCAACACGCCCGGCGGGCGAACCCCGAGGCGACGGCCGCAGCCGTGCTCGACGATCTCGACAGCCGGGTGACCGACGAGGCCTCGTTCGTCGTCCTCCCCGAGAACGTGTTCACCACCGGCGACGACGTCTCGGCGCTGCCTCCGCGACTGCGCGAGCAGTGCCTGGACCGCCTGACGACACTGGCGCGGACCCGTGGTGCCTACGTGCTCACCGGCTCGTGGCCGGAGGAACGGCCAGACGGCGGGCTGATGCAGGTGGCCCGGTTGCTGGACCCGAGCGGATCGGTGTGCGCCCAGGTGGAGCGGGCCGTCCTGCCCGACGGGACGACCGGCACCGGCGACGACTTCCCGGTCGTCGAGACGCCGTTCGGTCACGTCGGGGTGCTCCTCGGACCCGACTTCTGGCTGGTCGAACCGCCGCGCATCGAGTGCCTGGCGGGCGCGGAACTGCTGCTGGTGGCCGGGTCCCTCGACGGCACCCAGCAGGCCGCGCAGCGCGCCGCGGTATGGGGCATCGCGACCCTCAACACCGTCGCGGTCGCCTTCGCCGGTCCGCTGAGCGAGCGCTGCGGCGGGGGCAGCGCGGTGGCGATGCCCGAGGGATTCGTCGCCGAGGCGGGCACCCACGAGGGCATCCTCGAGGCGCCCTGGGACATCGAGAAGATCCGGCACCTGCGCGAGCCCGACCTGCGCTTCCAGCAGACGCTCTGGTTCGGGCTGTGGGCGCGCCGGACGGAGCTGTACACCGACCTCACGGCGCAGGTGAGCTGAGATGCGAAACGCCGGCGCCCCCGCCTCCGACGTCCGACGACGGATCGCGACGGAGCTCGCAGACGACGTGCCCTGGAACCGGGTGCTCAACTCCATCTGCACCGAACCCCATCCGCTGGGTGTGGAGATGGCGTCCGCCGCGGCGGACACCAACCTCGGCGACGTGCGCATCTTCCGCGGCACCAAGCGGATCGAGCGCAAGGTCGTCCGGCTGCTGCTCGATCTGCTGGGCAATCCCGGCGGGTCGGGGAGCCTGGTGTCCGGAGGAACCGAGGCGAACCTGATCGCGATGCTGGTGGCCCGCGAGTCGGCGCGCGCCCGGGGGCGGCTGACCGACCGGCCCGAAGTCGTCGTCAGCAGCACCGTGCACTTCTCCTTCACCAAGATATTCGGCCTGCTGGGGCTGACCCCGGTCGTCGTGCCGGTCGACGACCGTCTGCGGTTGCCGGCCGGCGAGGCCGCCCGGCGCATCGGCGAGCACACCGTCGCGGTCGTCGCGACCGCGGGCAGCAGCGAGTTCGGGGTCGTCGACGCCGTCGACGAGATCGGACCGGCGGTGTCCGGACGGGACGTGCACCTGCACGTGGACGCGGCCACCGGCGGCTTCATCATCCCGTTCGCCCGCGAACTCGGCCACGACCTGCCCCAGTTCGACTTCAGCGTCGACGGCGTCGACTCGATCACCATCGACCCGCACAAGTACGGACTGGCCAACGTCCCGGCCGGCGCCATCCTGTTCCGGGGCGCACAGGACGCCGGACGCTTCGCGGTCGATTCGTTCTTCATCGACACACCGGTGCACAACACGCTGCTCGGCACCCGTCCGGGCTCCGCCGCGGTGTCGACCTACGCGGTCCTGGAGCACCTCGGGCGTGATGGCTTCCGGTCCATCACCCGGACCAACTTCGAGGTGACGAAGCACCTGGTGGCCGGACTGCGCGCGGCCGGACACGAGTTGTTCGCCGAACCGCAGCTGAACATCGTGGTGGTCAAGATGCCGCATGCGGCCCGGATCTCGCAGCTGCTGGAATCCTGGGGCTGGATCGTCTCCACCTCGAAGCGATTCGGCGAAACCCTGCGCCTGGTCGTCACCCGGCACGTGACACCGGAGATGGTGGACGAGTTCCTTCCGGTGCTGGAACGGGCCCGTCAGGAAGTCGCGGCCGAGGTGGCGCTGCGATGAGCCTCTTCCGTGGCCCCGGTACCCGGCTCGCCGCCCTGCAGATGCGGATCGAGCCCGGGCAGCGGGACGAGAACCTGGCGCGAGCCGCCAAGCTGCTGTCCACCGCGCGAGAACGCGAGGCCGACCTGGCGTGTCTGCCGGCGACGTTCGCCACCGGCCTGAACTTCCCCACGCTGCGCACCGACGCGACCGCCGAGGACGGTCCCGTCGTGCAGTTCCTCGCCGAGCAGGCCCGCACCCTCGGGATGCACATCGCCGCGGGGGTGCTGCTTTCGTCCGGGCGTGACGTCTTCGACGCCGCCGTGCTCGTCGGCCCCGCCGGCGATCCTCTCGGCTGGTACCGCCGCGCCTGCGTGTGGGCGGGCGAGTCCGCATACGTGTCCACCGGCTCGCCGGGCGAGGTGATCGACACCCCGGTCGGGCGGATCGGCCTGCTGGTGAGTTACGACCTGCGGTTCCCGGAGGCGAGCCGGCACTACCTCGCCCAGGACGCCGACCTCGTCGTCTGCGTGGCGAACCTCTTCGGGCCGTTCTCGCACCCGCTGCGTTCCATCTGCCGCGCTCGGGCCGCCGACAACGAGTGTGCGCTGGTGTTCGCCAGCGGAGTCGGGGAGAACCGCTTCGCGAACATGAGCTACCTCGGCCGCAGCATGATCGTCGACGGTCTGGTGCAGGACGCCCGGCAGGACCCGGAGGCGGACATCCTCGCCGAGGCCGGCCCGGGCACGCGCGAAACGGTGATCGACGCGCAAGTGCACTGGCGGCAGCGGCGGAAGATCCGCGCCGACCTGCCCTTCCACGACGATCTGCGCTCGACCTGGACCACGAGCCACGGGAGTCGCGCTCGATGACAGCAATGCGTGTGCAGCCGGAGTCCAGCTGGCTCGGCGACGTGCTCGGGCTGGTCGCCATCGACATGCGGCAGTTCTTCGACAACCGCCTGTTCGCGATCTCGACGCTGCTGACGTCGGTGTCGATGGTGCTGGCCTTCGGGGCGGCGACCGACCAGATGGTGAGTCCGGCGCCGACGGCCGCCAACTACTTCGGCTTCGTCTTCCCCGGCATCATCGGCGCCGGGATCATGTTCAGCTGTACCTACACCGTCGGCTACACGGTCATCATCGATCGCAACCGCCGGACGATCGAGGACCTGATCCTGTCGCCCCTGTCCTACTCGGGGTTCCTGCTCGCCCGGTTGGTCGGGGTCGTGCTCAAGTGCCTGTTCCAGTTCGTTCTGGTGGTCGTGCTCGGCGTCGGGGTCTTCGACGCCCGCATCGAGTCGGTGCCGCTGTTCCTGTTCGGCTTCTTCACCGCGTGCACGGCCTTCGCCGGGCTCGGGATCCTCATCGCCACATACACCAACGAGATCTCCTTCCCGGCGGTCGTGAACATCATCGTCATCCCGCTCATGTACTTCGCCGGGATCTTCTTCCCGCTCGCCAACCTCGGGACGCTGGGCGACGTCTTCGCCAGGCTTCCGCTCGCGGTGCACGTCGAGATCTTCCGCGCCGCCACCTCGCCGCACGTCTCGGCCTCCTGGTCGTCGACGGCCCTCGCGGCCGTGTACTCGTTCCTGACCGTCGGCGTCGCCGCATGGGCATTTCGCAGGAGGATCGGCCATGGCTGACACCACGGACGCCGGAACGCCGGTGCTGTCGGTTTCCCGACTCGACTACCGGGTGAGCCCCGACTTCGCCCTGCGCTCCGTCGAATTCACGGTGGACGCAGGCGAAGGCGTGGCCATCATCGGGACCAACGGCGCCGGCAAGACCACACTGATCCGGCTCGTGGCCGGCCTGCTGCGCCCGGCCGACGGTGTGGTGCGCATCTGCGGCACCCCGCCCCGCCGCTGGGGGCAGGTCAGCCGCCACATCGGGTACGTCCAGCAGGCCAAGGACCTGCCGGACGGCGTCACCGTGGAGACGTACGTCAAGCATCAGCTCAAGCTCCGACGGGCCGACCCAGGCCGCTACGAGGAGCTGATCGCGCTGGCGGACCTCGAGCAGTACCGCCACCAGTACGTCCGCAGTCTCTCCGGCGGCAGCCAGCGCAAGCTGCACGTCATCTGCGCCGTGGCGCACCGGCCCGACCTGCTGATTCTCGACGAGCCGACCACGGGCCTCGACCCGACGGCCCGCGAGACGCTGCTGGAACTGCTGCGGGGTCTGAAGAAGGACGGCGTCGGCGTGCTGTTCGCCAGCCATCACCGCGACGAACTCCTCGCGCTCGCCGACTCGGTCGTGGTTCTGCACCAGGGCCGCCAGGTCGAGGATGCCTCGCTCGACGCCGTCACCCGCTGGGGCGAGCGCTCCAGCCTGATCCTGGAGGCCTTCACCGACGCGCACCTCACGCAGCTGCGCGGCTGGGCGGAGCGGCAGGCGACGACCTGCGGCCTGATCCGTTCCGTCCACAACGTCGACCACGGTGTGAAGCTCGACCTGTCCGATGGTGATCACCAAGGCACTCTGGCCGAGCTGGTCGCCCATGCCCACGCCGACGGCCTCGCACTGCGCTCCGCGTCCTACTTCCAGCCCACCCTGGCGGACGTCGTCCGTTCCATCGTCGATCAAGTCGAACTGGGGGACATCGCATGAGCATCACCACCACGACCACGAGCATGCCGTTCTGGAAGGAATACCCGGAGCGCGACAACGAGTGGGTGCGGCAGTACCCGACGAAGCACGTGCCGGTGAACGAGGAGGAGGTGTTCGCCCGCAAGCCCATGGGGGTGTACGTCCACATCCCGTTCTGCAACCGGCTCTGCTTCAGCTGCCCGTACATCAAGCACCAGACCGACCGGGACCTGACCCGCACGTACCTGGAAGCGCTGAAGACGGAGATCACCAACTACGCCGACCGGCCGTACATCCAGGACCACGTCATCACCCTCGGCTACATCGGCGGCGGCACCCCGACCGCGCTCACCGCCCCGCAGCTCGACGAACTGCTGGGCCACCTGTTCGGCAGCCTGAACGTCGACGAGGACGCCGACTTCTCCATCGAGACCACGCCGGTCGACATCACCGAGCGCAAGGCCAACGTCCTCCTGGAACGCGGAGTGCGCCGCATCAGCCTCGGCGTGCAGACCTTCGTGCCGGAGGAACTGAAGAACATCGGCCGCCCGAACGACCCGGAGATGCTCAAGGAGAGCATCCGGCTGCTGCGCCGGTGCGGATTCGAGAACATCAACATCGACCTCATGCACGGCATCAACGGGCAGACCATGGAGAGCTGGGAGCACAGCCTCGACGTCGCCATCGAGCTCGGGGTCACCTGCATCTCGTTCTACACGTACATGGAGTTCGCGCAGGTCTCCACGAAGCGCAGGAAGCTGCCGCCGGTCCCGGAGAAGGCCGTGGTCGACGAGATGTTCCTGTTCGCCGCGGACAAGCTCTCCAAGAGCGGCTTCCTGGGCTACTACGGCGACTGCTTCGCCAAACCCGGCTACCAGCCGAAGTACGGCGAGACGTCGTGGAGCGAGGACGTCCCCATCATCCCGCTCGGCCCCACCGCGACCGGGCACCTGCGCGACCACTGGTACTTCAACGAGCCCGACATCGGCCGCTACATCCAGACGGTGATGGAGGGCCGGCTGCCGATCTCCATGGGCAAGCACATCACCAAGTCGGAGGCGATCCGGCGATCGATGGTCCTCGGCGTCAAGGCCGGGCGGGTCAACCGGGACCGGTTCCGCCGGATCCACGGCGTCGACTTCATGGAGATGTTCCGCGCCGAGATCGACGACCTGATCGAGAAGGGCCTGATCACCGCCGACGAGGACGGCATCGAGGTGACCGGCCCGAAGGGCTGGTACTACCTGGACAACATCTCCAAGGCGTTCTACTCGCCGGAGTACCGGCGCTACCCGCAGCATCTGGGGGCGGACATCTCCAACTTCATCTCGCAGCAGCCGGTTTCCGTGCAGATCACCCGCCGGCCCAAGGCCGAGGAGGCCGGTCATGACCACTGAGACCCGACTGCTCAACCTGGCCGACCGAGTGCCGCAGCCATCCCCGCACGACGACATCGAGAAGGTGCGCTTCTACGACCTCGGCATGCGCCGATCCGCGCTGATGGCGTACAAGCGGCCCAGCGACCGCATCCTGGCCAACGTCCGCGACGGGATGACCGACCTGGTCGAGGTCGGCTTCAACACCGGCCTGCTGTCGCTGCACGTGGCCGGCAAACTGCCGGACCTGGCCGTGTCCGGGGTGGAGGAGAACCAGAACCTCGTCGACGTCGCCGAGGACAACCTGACGCTGGCCGTATGGGCCAACACCGCCGGCGACGTCGAATTCGAGATGGCCAAGCTGAACCGGCTGCCGTTCCCGGACGATTCCGCGGACATCGTGTTCTCGTTCTCCTCGCTGCACCGCTGGCGCCGGCCGGTCGAAACGCTGAAGGAATGCGCCCGCATCTGCAAACCCGACGGCGTCGTGATCATCGAGGACATGAACCGGCACGCCGAGGAGGGGCACATCACCTTCATCCTGCAGTTCGTGAAGGAGGGCGGCGACGAGTTCATGCGGTCGTTGCAGGCCGCGTACACCCGCGAGGAGGCAGCCGAGCTGCTCCGGGAGGCCGGCCTGACCAACTGGCAGGTGGTGGAGGAGGATCTCGGTCTGGTCATCTCCTCGCGTCCCCTCGAGCCGGTGAGCCTGTGATGCCCGGGACATCGATCGCCGTCATCCAGATGGAGTCGAAACTCGGCAAGCCGGCCCAGAACCTGCGCCGGGCCGAGCGGTACATCCGCGAGGCCGTCGAGCGGAAGGCGAACCTGATCTGCCTGCCCGAGGCCTTCTCCACCTCCGGCAACATCCTGGAGGTCGCGGACGTGTCGGTGCCCGTCCCGGGGCCGGAGACCGACTTCCTGTGCGAGCAGGCGAAGCAGGCCGGCGTGCACATCGTGGCCGGCCTGCTGGAGCGCGGCGACGACGGCAAGTACTACAGCACATCGGTGCTGATCGGCCCGGAGGGCACCCTGCTCGGCCGGTACCGGCGCGTGCACTGCCACGAACTGGAGGCCCGCTACCTCACCTGCGGGTCGGAATACCCGGTCTTCGACGTCGAGTTCGGGCGCATCGGCCTGATGCAGGGTTACGACATCAACTTTCCCGAAGTCGCGCGAGAGTACTGCCGCCGTGGCGTCGACATCATCGTGTGCTCCGCGCTGGTGCCCGAGATGTTCGCGTACGTGGCGAACATGCGACTGCCGGTCCGGGCGGTGGACGCCGAATGCATCGTCGCGTTCGCGTCCGGGATCGGCACCAATCTGTACGCCGGATTCGGCTACATGGGGTGCAGTCAGATCCTGGCGGACCCGCTGTTCCTCGAGGCCGAACGATTCGACTTCGTCGACGGCGACGAACGGATGGTGGACCTCGGCAAGGAGGCGGGCGTCGGCGTCGTCGAGATCGACCTGGACCGCATGCGCCGCTACCGCACGAAGGCCACCCTGCGCGGCGATCTGCAGCCGGCGACGTACTGGCAGCTCGAACGAGAGTGACATCCCATGCGAGTGCTGCTCATCTCCACCAACAAGATCAGGGTGCCGCGGCCGGCGCTGCCGATCGGCATGGCCTACATCAGTGCCGCGCTCAAGCACGCCGGACATGAGGTCGACGTCCTGGACCTGCTCTGGGAGTCCCGGGAGCTGAAGGCGGTCCGGGAAAGGCTGACCACCGGCACGTACGACGTGGTCGGCATCGCCGTACGGAACCTGGACAACCTGACGTTCATCGACCCGGTCTTCTTCGGCCCGATGACCGAGAAGATCGTCCAGTGCGTACGCAAGTACACCGGTGCCACGGTCGTCCTCGGCGGATCCGGCTTCTCGGTCGAGCCGTTGTCGTTCTTCGAGTACGCCCAGCCCGACTACGGCATCGCGGGCGAGGGCGAGGCCGGCATCGTCCAGCTGCTCGACTACCTCCAGTCCGGCGGGCGTCTGGAGTCGATCTCGGGACTCTGCTACCTCGACGAGAACGGGAAGTTCTGCCAGAACCAGTCGAACTCCGCGTTCGACCTGGGGGCGTTGGAACCCGACCGGTCCGTCTACGACCCCCGGTACTTCGAGGAGGGCGTCTCGGCGGCCTCCGACCTCACCCGCGACCACCAGCCGGCCATCGAGACCCTGCAGACCAAGCGGGGCTGCAAGCTGTTCTGCTCGTACTGCA
This sequence comes from Streptomyces sp. NPDC030820, assembly GCF_055572075.1. Classification (NCBI taxonomy): domain Bacteria; kingdom Bacillati; phylum Actinomycetota; class Actinomycetes; order Kitasatosporales; family Streptomycetaceae; genus Streptomyces; species Streptomyces sp. NPDC030820. The sequence continues at coordinate 20,985 of NZ_JBVIEB010000014.1, read as the reverse complement.
TCATCCGCAAGACCGAAGGCAAGGGCGACCGGTTCAAGGACCCGGCCGAGGTCGTCGGCGAGATTCAGCGGGCCATGGCGGACAACCCGGCCGTGCGGGAGTTCGAGATCGTCGACGCGACCTTCAACTACCCGATGGAGTACGCGGCCGAAGTGTGCGAGGAGATGATCCGCGCCAAGCTCGACGTGCCCTGGTACTGCCAGTTGACGCCGAACGCGGTCACGCCGGAGTTCGTGGAGCTGCTGCACGCGGCCGGCTGCATCCGGGTGGACCTCGGCACCGACGCGCTCACCGACGAAGCCCTGTCGGACCTGATGAAGGGCTTCGACATGGCGCGGGTCCTCGAGATCGACCGCCTCTTCACGGCCAGCCCGATCGAGCACACCCACTGCATCTTCCTCGGCGGGCCGGGGGAGACCCCGCAGGCGCTGAGGGAGTCGATCCGGTTCACCGAGCGGTTTTTGAATCCGGCCCAGATCTACGCCAACCTCGGCATCCGGATCCTCAGCGGCACCAAGCTGCAGCGACAGGCCATCAAGGCCGGGATCCTGCGGGAGGGGCAGGGCACTTTCGTCCCCGCCTTCTACGTGGAGCCGGCGATCCTCGCCGATCGGGAGACGCTCGACTTCGTCCGCAACGCCTACCTGAGCCACAAGAACTGGTACCTGTGGTGGGGCCTGGGCGGGCAGAACCTGGCGGACCGCTCGCAGGACACGATCCGGGCCGTGGTCGAGATGCAGCAGGAGTACGAGTACGTCATGCAGAGCAAGCCGCGGCTGGAACGCGCACCGCGGCCGACGACCACCCAACCGCTCAAACTCACGATCGGCACCTCATGACAGATGTTCCAACGGCCGCAGGCGAGTTGTTGAAGACGCTTGCGGACCGAGCGGATCCGGACTTCGCGGCGGGAATGCAGCGGTACTTCCCGCACGAGATCCGGGCGCTCGGGGTCGGCAACGCCGCGGTCGCCGAGATCGCCACCGACTACTTCCGTGACCGCAGCGACGTCTCCGCGGCGACGCGACTGCTCCTGGCGGAGGCGGTGTTGGCGCGCGCCGAGTACCACGAGGAGGTGCTGCTGGGCTTCGCGGTCCTGCACAAGGTCGCCAAGGCCGGACTCGGCGCCGAGTTGCTGGACCGCTGCGAGCACTGGCTGGAGACGTACGTGTCCAACTGGGCGCAGTGCGACGACATGTGCCTGAAACTGCTGTATCCGTTCTTCCTCGGGCATCTGGACCTGATCCCGCGGACTCGGCGCTGGGTCGAGTCCACCTCCCCGTGGGCCAGGCGTGCCGCGAACGTGGCTGTCGTGAAGTTCGTCCGGCGCAAGGTGGGCCGGACGGTCTTCGTGCTGCCGCCGTCGCACGTCTTCGACAACTGCGTCCGGCTGATGCACGACGACCACGTCTACGTGCAGAAGGGCTGCGGCTGGCTGCTCAAGGTCACCGCCGAGGTCCATCCCGCCGAGGTGGCCGAGTTCCTGCGCACCTGGCACACCGAAATGCCCCGCGACACGTTCCGGTACGCGGTGGAGAAGATGGACCCGCGAATGCGGCGGTCCTTGATGGCACTGGGTCAGGGGTGACGCGATGAACGCGACCGGCCGCTATGTCCACCGCCGGGGCATCCACTGTGAGACGGCCTGCCAATGCGCCCTTCTCGCGGCCGGCGGATACGCGGTCGACGAGGAGGTCGTGTTCGGGCTGGACGGAGGTTTCGGCTTCTCGTTCTTCCCGGCGAACGGCAATGCGCCGGACATCGCCGTCGGCAAGCAGGCGATCATGCCGCTTCGGGCGGCGCGGCTGATGGGCGTCGAGGTCGCCGTGCATACGCCGAAGTCCGGCGCGGGCCTGGCCAGACTGCTCGAGTCGGCGCCGGCCGTCATGACCCGGGTGGACCTCGGTCTGCTCCCGTACTGGGGTCTGGACGGGCGCTCCTCCTTCGGCGGGTACTTCGTCAACGTGGTCCGCCCCCTCGGGGCCGACGCGTTCGAGGTGTCCGACCCGGCGTTCGACGAGCCCGTGTCCGTGAGCGCGGCCGAGTTGCAGGCGGCCCGGTCCAGCCGCAACTCGCCGCCGCTGAACCCGGACTGGAAGGTGTACGTCTTCGGCGCGCCGCGCAGGACACCGCAGCTGAACCTCGTCGGGCCGGTGGCCGTCCGGAACCTGTGCCGCGAGGTCCTCAGACCGGGCAGCCGGCACCTGGGCATTCCCGGGATGAAGCTGCTGGCCACGACGGCGGCGTCATGGCCGCAGTCCAAGCACGGCGAGGTCGAGGACGTGGACCTGGCCGGCCATGTGGTGCGGACCGACGCACTGGCGCGTCAACTACTGCATCTGGGACGGCAGATCGAGTCGTTCGGCACCGGCGGCGGGCTGTTCCGCCCGATGATCGGCCGCTACCTGACGAGGATGGCCGACAGCACCGGCGACGCACGCTACGCCGATGCGGCCGGGCAGTTCCTCGAGAGCGGCCGGCTGTGGTCGAACCTGGGATCCGCCCTGCTGACAGCTGGGGCGACCGCCACCGCGCGCGACGATCTCAAAACGCTCGTAGACGCCGTGGCAGACACGGCGCGGTCCGCGATGGACATCGAGAAGCGGGCGCTCACCGCGCTCACCGCCCTGTAGCCGCGAGGTCGAGACATGCCCACCGAGGACGAGTCCGTACTGCTCCAGGGCCCCAAACGCTGGAACGAACATGCCCGCAGGCGCCGGGCGCAGGGCCCCTTCCGGCCCGACCTGCGCAAGGCGGCGCTGCACGGCGCCGACTTGCGGGGCGCCGAACTCGCCGACGCGGACCTCACCGACGCCGTGCTGACGGAGTCGTACCTGATGTCCGCCGACCTGCGGGGCGCGAATCTCGAAGGCGCCAATCTGTGCGAGGCGTACCTCATCCTGGCCGAGCTGAACGACTGCCGGCTCGTCGGCGCGAACCTGGAGGGCGCTGACCTCAGCGGTGCTGATCTGACCGGCGCGGTGCTGGACGCGGGTTTCCGGCGGTCGGCTGTGATATCGGACTACCTCACGATCTGGCCATAGCGAAAGGAGCCCCTCGTGATCATTCTGGGCTACAACGGATTTGGCAAGTCTGCGGAGATCTTCGGGCGCCTCTTTCGCGCCACCGGCATCGACCGTCACCTGTTGTACGGCCACGACTCGTCCGCCGCCCTCGTCATCGACGGGAAGTTGGTCGCCGCCGTCGAGGAAGAACGCCTCAACCGGGAGAAGAAGACGTCGAAATTCCCGGTCAACGCGATGCGCTGGTGCCTGGAATCGGCCGGGATCTCCTTCGACGACGTCGACACCTTCGCCTTCTCCTGGCAGTTCTCCCAGGACGTGGTGAACAAGATGATCGCCGAGATCACCGAGGACCGCGCGGCGACCGTGGAAGAGAAGTTCGCGCGCTTGCAGCGCCTGGCGGAGACCCATGCCGCGATGTTCAGCGAGGACGCGACTCAGGCCGACTTCCTCGAGCACACGGGCCACAGCCTGAACCCGGAGAAGCTGGTCCGGGTCCCGCACCACATCGCGCACCTGATGACCGGATACCACCTGTCGGGCGGCGGGGACGCGGCGTTCCTGGTCAGCGACGGTCGCGCCGAATGGCTGTCGTCGATCATGGGTGAGGTGCGCGAAGGCGAGGCGAAGATATTCGACGACGTCACCATCGACTCGCGGCACTCGCTGGCGATGCTCTTCTCCGTGGTGACGCGATACCTCGGATTCGTCCCGAACAACGACGAGTACAAGGTGATGGGGCTGGCCGGCTATGGCGCGCCTCCCGAGCCGAACCCGTTCCTCACCCACGTGGTCGAGGTGTGCCCCGACGGCACCTACAAGATTCCCTATCCGGCGAACGCCGTACCCGCCTACTACGAACTCTTCGATCGCATTTTCGGCGGAGACGCGGAATGCCGGGAGGAGTTCGACTACCGGGTCCGCGTGGCCAGCGCGGCACAGCACATGCTCGAGACGGTGACCGCCGGCCAGATCCGGACGCTCGAAGCCCGGAGCGACCTCCCACGCGTGATCTTCGAGGGCGGACTCGCCCTGAACTGCGTCAACAACAGCAAGCTGCTCGAGCGTTCACGCTTCACCGAGATGGACGTCAGCTTCGGCGCCAGCGACGTCGGCGTGGCCATCGGGGCGGCTCTGTTCGCCAGCCGGCAGGCCGGCACACCGCCCCGGGTCAGCACGTCACCGTACCTGGGCCCCAGCTACGGCAGCCAGGAGATCCAGGCGGCCCTCCAGCAGTACGCCGGCCAGGTCACCTGGCGGGAACTGGACCCCGAGGACGTGCCGCGGGAGGCCGCGACCCTGATGCAGGAGCGATGCGTCATCGGGTGGTTCCAGGGGCGTCTTGAGTACGGGCCGCGCGCCCTGGGCAACCGCAGCATCCTGGCCAATCCGAAGTTCCCCGACATCAAGGACATCATCAACGAACGCATCAAGCACCGCGAGCAGTTCCGGCCCTTCGCCCCCGTGGTCCTCGAGCACCTCGCGCCCGACGTCTTCGAGCTCGGCAAGAAGAAGTCCTCGCCGTACATGACCTTCGTGGTTCCGGTGCGACCCGAGTACCGGGACATGATCCAGGGTGCCTGCCACGTCGACGGCACCTCGCGGATCCAGACGGTCACCGAGCAGAGCAATCCGCTGCTCGCCGAACTGCTGCGTCAGTTCACCGAGCTCACCGGGATTCCCTGTCTGATCAACACGTCGTTCAACGTCGCCGGCGAACCCATCGTCTGCTCGCCGGCGGACGCTCTGGCCTGTTTCCTCAAGACGGAGATGGATCATCTGTTCCTCGGCAACTTCCTGGTGTCGCGCGCGATGTGAGCGAGTGAACGCCCTTCTGGTGCTGACCATCCGCAACCGCACTTAAGGAGGCTGCGCTACGATCCACGCGAAGGAAGGGACAGGTGAGCAAGTGTCGCTTTTAGAGGCAGATCCGTTCGTCGGCAAACACTGCGAGTCGACCACCCTCGTGAATCTGTTGCGGCAGCAACAGATCAACTTGTCGGAGTCACTCGTCTTCGGCCTCGCCGGTGGCCTGTCGTTCATCTACTGGCGGACGAAGCAGATGCCGACGCCGTTCGTCGGTGGCCGCATCAAACCCGACACGCTCTCCGCCAATCTCGCGAATGCGCTGAACTTGCGGCTGTCCGTTCACGAGACCTCCTCGGTGAAACGGGCGAGGGAACATCTGCTGGAAGAGCTTGACTCCGGAACCGCTGTCGGCCTCAAGCTCGACCGCTACTTCCTCGACTACTCCACCGACGACTTCCGTTTCGCGGCCCACTATGTCGCCTGCGTCGGGCACGACGACGACCGTTTCGCACTGGTCGAAACTCAGCCGCTCGGCCTGAAATGGGCCTCCGGTGAATCCCTCGCGACGGCGCGAAACGCGCGCGGCCCGATGAGTTCCCGCAACCGCGCCTTCACCCTCGATCGCCGGAAGGGCGGCCTTCCCGACCTGGGGGAAGCCGCCCGCAAAGGCGTCAAAAGGGCGGCGGAAGACTTTTTGAATCCGCCGATTTCCAACTTCGGGTTCAAGGGCATGCACAAAGTCGCCGACCTCATGCCGCAGTGGCTCGACGACCTGGAGTCGCCCGCGGACAGCCTTCCCGAGATCTCCACGATCATGGAAGACGCGGGAACGGGCGGGGGCCTGTTCCGCATGATGTGGGCGGAGTTCCTGGCGGAGACCGCCGAACTCACCGGTATCGCCGGGTTCCTGGAGATCTCGGAGGCGTACCGTGAGGTGTCGAAGAAGTGGACCGAGGTGGCCAGGCTTCTGCACGAGGCGGGAGTCGCGTCGTCGCGGGAATCCCTCCACAGCGCGTCGAAGCTGGTGCATGAGGCCGCCGAGGAGGAACAGCACCTGATGGGCCGTCTCATGGAACTGTCGAGCTGACTTGGCCCCACGGCACACACGGGGCAGGGGGCCGGTCGGCGCAGGTCGACGACCTCTTACGGCCGTTCGCCCCCGTGAGGCGCCAGTGCCGATGGTGAAGTGGAGCTGGCGGTCCGGCTGAGCGCAGACCGGGCCGCCAGCCGGTCATGGTGACGGACGGCCAGACCTCAGCAACCGAAGTCGATGAGATCGAACGTGGCGTAGTGGTCGGAGGTGTAGTAGTCCTCCTGGGACTCCTCACCCGTGACGATCCGACGTGCGCCGCGCGTGGGGGAGCCCGGCGTGATCACGGTGTACTCGTGATAGTAGCCCGACGGCTGGCTGGGCAGGACGCCTTCGCGGTTGGAGAAGACGGTGCCGTCCTGCGAGTACGGGAACGGGCCGTCCGAGGCGATCAGGTCGAGCGTGTCGTACGCCTGGGACGGCAGGTCGCTGTAGCAGATGCTGCCCGCGGCGGCCGCCGGGGTGGCGGTGACGGTGCCGCCGATGAGGAGGGCGGACAGGACGGCGGCTGCGGCGCCGATGCGGGTGATTCGTGGGGGGAATCTCATGCCCTCATGATGACGCGCGTAGATGATGGCATGTCAATGACAACTCCAAGAGTTTCCCGTCGAGTCCGATGAGTTTTCGTGGAGTTAACTTGCGACCCGGCGTCACCGCACCGCCCCCACACAGTTGTGCCGCTCACCGCGGCCGGGATGCGTAAGACACGGCTCGTACGACGGATGCGCGCCGCCCACAAGGTACTGGCAAGGCGGGCGCCGCCGGATTCGTGCTGAAGGACACCCCGCCCGCCGAGATCGTCGACGCCGTGCGCCGGGTCGCGGCCGGCGACCCCGTGCTGTCGCCCGCCGTCACCCGGCAGTTGATGCGGCACGCGGCCGGCGGCGCCGCCGACGCGCGCCAGGCACGCGCGTGTGAACGGCTCGCCGTCCTCAACGGCCGCGAAAGCGAGGTCGCCGTCGCCGTCGGCCGCGGCCTCCCCAACGCGGCGATCGCCACCGAGCTGTTCATGAGCGTGGCCACCGTCAAGACCCACGTCTCCCGCATCCTCGCCAAACTCGGTCTCGGCAACCGCGTCCAGATCGCACTGCTCGCCTACGACGCCGGGATCCTCGAGGACGACGGGCACTGACCGGACGTCCGGGTCGTTGTCCGGGCAAGGGGTGCTGCTGTCCTGGCCTCGGGGGCCGCAAGGGGAGGACGGAAAGGTCATGGAGCTGATCGATCTGCGGGAGCACGGCGACGAACTGCGCCGCGACCCGCACGCGGTGTACGCGCGCCTGCGCGAGCGCGGCCCGGTCCACCGCGTCCGGCCACCGGGTTCCGACAGTGGCTACGAGAGCTGGCTCGTCGTCGGGTACGAGGAGGCCCGCGCCGCGCTCGCCGACCCGCGCCTGGCCAAGGACGGCAGCAGGATCGGCCTGACCTTCCTCGACGAGGACCTGATCGGCCGGCACCTGCTGGCCACCGACCCGCCGCAGCACACCCGCCTGCGCGGCCTCGTCGCTCGGGCCTTCACCATGCGCCGGGTCGAGCGACTGCGCCCGCGCGTCCAGCAGATCACGGACGACCTGCTGGACGAGATGCTCCCGGCCGGCCGCGCCGACCTCATCGGCTCCCTCGCCTACCCGCTGCCCATCACCGTCATCTGCGAACTGCTCGGGGTTCCGGAGATGGACCGCGACGAGTTCCGCAAACTGTCGACGGAGGTGGTCGCTCCGACCAGCTCGCAGAGCGAGTACGACGCGGTGGTCCGCCTCGCCGAGTACCTGAGGGAGCTGATCGAGGACAAACGGTGCGCCGGTCCGGGCGACGACCTGCTCAGCGACCTGATCCGCACCACCGCCGAGGACGGCGACCGGCTCTCGGCGGAAGAGCTGCGCGGCATGGCCTACCTGCTGCTGATCGCCGGCCACGAGACCACGGTCAACCTCATCGGCAACGGCGTCCTGGCGCTGCTCACCCATCCCGGCCAACTCGCGGCCCTGCGCGCCGACATGGGCCTGCTGGACGGCGCGATCGAGGAGATGCTGCGCTACGAGGGCCCGGTGGAGACCGCCACCTTCCGGTATGCCGCCGAGCCTCTGGAGATCGGCGGCATCCGGATCGAGCGGGGCGAGCATGTGATGATCGGCCTCACCGCGGCCCAGCGCGACGGCGCCCGCTACGCCGAACCGGACCGCTTCGACATCCGCCGCGACCCCCGCGGCCATCTCGCCTTCGGCCACGGCGTCCACTACTGCCTGGGTGCGCCCCTGGCCCGCCTGGAGGGCCGCACGGCCATCGGCACCCTGCTGCGCCGCGCCCCCGGCCTCACCCTCGACGGCCCACCCGGCGAATGGCTCCCGGGCCTCCTGATGAGAGGCGTCCGCACGCTGCCGGTGCGCTGGTAGCTCTTCGCCTGCCGGGCACCCGGCCGGCGCGCGTCCCGAGTCCCGGCCGGCGTGGGCCGGCGGTTCCGGCGGACCGCCGTACGGCACCCGTGCCAGGCCTCGGCTACGACGCCCGTACCCGGTCCGGGATCTCGGCCAGGGGCACCGGGCGCCGCTCCCGACGGGAGAGCTCGCAGGCCTCGGCCACCCGCAGAGCCTGCAGGGCCTCGTGGCCGTCGCACGGGTTGGGGCGCTCGCCGTGCACCACCTCCACGAAGGCGTTCAGCTCGGCCTCGTACGCGGGGCCGAACCGCTCCAGGAAGCCCGGCCACGGCTTGTCCGCCGGCGGTGGTCCGGTCGGCTCCGTGGACGCGAGCGGCGTACGGTCGTCCAGGCCCACCACGACCGTGTCCGCTTCCCCGGCCAGCTCCATGCGCACGTCGTACCCGGCGCCGTTCAGCCGGGTCGCCGTGGCCGTGGCGAGCGTGCCGTCCTCGAGCGTGAGCAGCGCCGCGCCCGTGTCGACGTCCCCGGCCTCGCGGAACATCGCGGGTCCGGCGTCGGACCCGGTGGCGTAGACATCGGTCACTTCACGGCCCGTCACCCACCGCAGCACGTCGAAGTCATGGATCAGCGTGTCCCGGAACAGCCCGCCGGACAGCGGCAGCCAGTCGGCCGGGGGCGGGGACTGGTCGCAGGTCATCGCGCGTACGGTGTGCAGCCGGCCGAGGCGTCCCGAGCGCACGGCCTCGCGGGCGCCGGCGTATCCCGCGTCGAAGCGCCGCTGGAACCCCATCTGCAGAATCGTGCCCGCCGTCTCCACCTCGGCGAGCGCCTGCAGCGTGCCCGGCAGGTCGAGCGCGATCGGCTTCTCGCAGAAGACCGGCAGGCCCGAGCGGGCTGCCCGACCGATCAGTTCGGCGTGGGCCGACGTCGCCGTGGTGATCACCACCGCGTCCACGCCCCACTTGAAGATCTCGTCCACACCCGGCGCCGCCGTCTCACCCAGCCGGTGTGCCAGTCCCTGCGCGCGCGCAGGATCCGCGTCCGTCAGGATGAGCGATCCGACCTCGCGGTGGCGGCTGAGCGTTCTCGCGTGAAGGCTGCCGATGCGGCCCGTACCGATGACCCCGATGCGCATGGAAACAAAGTGAGGGCGAAGCCCGTGCGCTGTCAATGCATATGTCCGGACAACCGGACTACACAACTTCCCGTCAACCGACCACGGGGCTACGCTCGGGCCCGTGCCGAAACCAGATGTGGACCCCACCGTGTCGCTCGACCTCCATGTGGACCGTAGCTCCCCGGTGCCGTTGTACTTCCAGCTCTCCCAGCAGCTGGAGGCCGCCATCGAGCACGGCAGCCTCACTCCGGGCAGCCTGCTGGGCAACGAGATCGAGCTGGCCGCGCGGCTCGGTCTGTCCCGGCCGACCGTCCGCCAGGCCATCCAGTCCCTCGTCGACAAGGGGCTCCTCGTGCGCCGCCGCGGCGTCGGCACACAGGTGGTGCACAGTCAGGTCAAGCGCCCGCTGGAGCTGAGCAGCCTGTACGACGACCTGGAGGCGGCCGGCCAGCGCCCCGCGACCAAGGTGCTGGTCAACTCGGTCGTGCCGGCCTCCGCCGAGGTCGCCGCCGCGCTCGGCGTCCCCGAGGGCAGCGAGGTGCACCGCATCGAGCGGCTGCGCCTCGCACATGGCGAGCCGATGGCGTACCTGATCAACCACCTCCCGCCGGGCCTGCTCGACCTGGACACCGACCAGCTGGAGGCCACCGGCCTGTACCGCCTGATGCGCTCCGCCGGGATCACCCTGCACAGCGCCCGCCAGTCCATCGGCGCACGCGGGGCCACGGCGGCCGAGGCCGAGCGGCTCGCCGAGGACGAGGGTGCCCCGCTGCTCACCATGCAGCGCACCACCTTCGACGACACCGGCCGCGCGGTCGAGTTCGGCGACCACACCTACCGGCCGACGCGTTACTCCTTCGAGTTCCAGCTGCTCGTCCGGCCCTGACCCGCGACCGTGCTCGTCGCAATGTCCGGACATTCGGAGGGGCGGGTGCTCCCCGGCTGTGTCATGAGTGTCACCCGTGTTCGATACTGAAGCGTTTGGGGCCGCTGAGCTGATCACCGGCCCCTTCCGTACGTACGAACACAGCAAGAAGGGGCACTGCCTCGTGGCACGGTTCAGGACCTGGGCGGTCATCGCGCTGACAGGGGCACTTTCGCTGTCCCTCGCGGCATGCAGCAGCACCGGCGGCAAGCGGGCCGAGGACGCCCGCAAGGCCGCCGCGGCCCAGGGGAGAGCGGCGGTGAACACGCCTCGCTGGACCTTTGCGATGATCACCCACTCGGGAGACGGCGACACCTTCTGGGACATCGTGCAGAACGGTGCCAGGCAGGCCGCCGTCAAGGACAACATCGACTTCCTGTACTCGCACGACGACCAGGCCCAGCAGCAGGCGCAGCTGGTGGACGCGGCGGTCGACAAGAAGGTCGACGGCATCATCGTCACCCTCGCCAAGCCGGACGCCATGAAGGCCGCCGTGGCCCGCGCGGAGAAGGCCGGAATCCCGGTGATCACGGTGAACTCCGGCTCCGCGGAGTCCAAGGCCTTCGGCGCCCTCACCCACATCGGCCAGGACGAGGCGATCGCCGGCGAGGCCGTCGGCGACGAGCTGAACAAGCGCGGGAGGAAGAAGGCCCTGTGCGTGCTGCACGAGCAGGGCAACGTCGGCCACGAGCAGCGCTGCGACGGCGTCGCCAGGACCTTCCACGGCACCCTGCAGAAGCTGTACGTCAACGGCACCGACATGCCCGACGTACAGTCCGCCATCGAGGCCAAGCTCCAGGCCGACGACTCCATCGACTCCGTCGTCACCCTCGGCGCCCCGTACGCCGACACCGCCGTGAAGGCCCGGGGCGACGCGGGCAGCAAGGCCGAGATCGACACCTTCGACCTCAACGCCCAGGTCGCCGCCGAGCTGAGGAACGGCACCCTCGGCTTCGCCGTGGACCAGCAGCCGTACCTCCAGGGCTACGAGGCGGTCGACCTGCTGTGGGCCTACAAGTACAACGGCGACGTCCTCGGCGGCGGCAGGCCGGTGCTGACCGGCCCGCAGATCATCACCAAGGACCAGGCCGCCGCGCTGGCCGCGTACACCCAGCGGGGCACCCGATGAGCACAGCCATTGATGAAAGGATTCTGCAGAGCTCGCCGCTCAAGAAGCTGCTCTCCCGGCCGGAACTGGGCTCGGTGGTCGGCGCCCTCGCCGTCTTCGGCTTCTTCGCCTGCGCCGCCGACGGTTTCCTGCGCGCCGCCAGCCTCAGCACGGTCCTGTACGCCTCGTCGACCATCGGCATCATGGCCGTACCCGTGGCACTCCTGATGATCGGCGGCGAGTTCGACCTGTCGGCCGGTGTCCTGGTGACGTCCTCGGCGCTGGTCTCCTCGATGTTCAGCTACCAGATGACGGCGAACACCTGGGTCGGCGTAGGAGTGTCCCTCCTCGTGACCCTGGCCGTCGGCGCCTTCAACGGCTTCATGCTCACCCGCACCAAGCTGCCCAGCTTCATCGTCACTCTGGGCACCTTCCTGATGCTGACCGGCATGAACCTCGGCTTCACCAAGCTGATCGACGGTACGGTGTCGACGAAGACCATCGGCGACATGGAGGGCTTCCCCTCGGCCCACGCACTCTTCGCCTCGACGCTCACGATCGGCGGCGTCGACTTCAAGGTCACGATCCTGTGGTGGCTCGGCCTGGTGGCGGTGGCCTCCTGGATCCTGCTGCGCACCCGCGCCGGGAACTGGATCTTCGCCGTCGGCGGCAACCAGGACGCGGCCCGTGCGGTCGGCGTCCCGGTCGCCAGGACCAAGATCGGGCTCTATATGGGCGTGGCGTTCGGCGCCTGGATCTCCGGCCAGCACCTGCTCTTCTCCTTCGACGCCGTCCAGTCCGGCGAGGGCGTCGGCAACGAGCTGATCTACATCATCGCGGCCGTGATCGGCGGCTGCCTGATCACCGGCGGCCACGGCAGCGCGATCGGCTCCGCCGTGGGCGCCCTCCTCTTCGGCATGACCAGCAAGGGCATCGTCTTCGCCGAGTGGAACCCCGACTGGTTCAAGTTCTTCCTCGGAGCGATGCTGCTCCTCGCGACCCTGCTCAACGCCTGGGTCAAGAAGCGCGCGGAGGTCAACAAGTGACTCTGGTCGAGCTGGCCGACGTCAGCAAGCACTACGGCACCGTCCGCGCCCTCGAAGGCGTTTCGCTGGAGGTCCACCCCGGCGAGATCACCTGTGTCCTCGGCGACAACGGAGCCGGCAAGTCCACCCTGATCAAGATCATCGCGGGTCTGCACCGGCACGACGGCGGCACCCTGAGCATCGAGGGTGAGGAGACGACCCTCTCCTCCCCGCGCGAGGCGCTGGACCGCGGCATCGCCACGGTCTACCAGGACCTGGCGGTGGTCCCGCTCATGCCGGTCTGGCGCAATTTCTTCCTGGGCTCCGAACCCCGCAGGGGCAAGGGCCCCTTCAAGCGCCTGGACACCGACTTCATGCGCCGCACCACCCGCGAGGCACTGCTGCGCATGGGCATCGACCTGAGGGACGTCGACCAGCCCATCGGCACCCTCTCCGGTGGCGAACGCCAGTGCGTGGCGATCGCCCGCGCGGTCCACTTCGGCGCGAAGGTCCTGGTCCTGGACGAGCCGACGGCGGCACTGGGGGTGAAGCAGTCCGGAGTGGTCCTCAAATATGTGGCCGCGGCACGCGACGAAGGCCTGGGCGTTGTCTTGATCACCCACAACCCGCATCACGCGTACCTGGTGGGGGACAGGTTCGTCCTGCTGCGGCGCGGCACAATGGTGGGCAATTGCACACGGGACGAGATCACCCTGGACGCGCTGACCCAGCAGATGGCAGGAGGATCCGACCTGGACGCCCTACGCCATGAACTGCAGCGTGATTGAGGGGCGCGGGGCCGCATCGATCAGCGGCTCCGCCGCGGGGCCCGACAAGCCGCAACGCACCCGCATCCGGCGAGGCTCGCGCCCCCCCTCTCCCGTCCCGTACGCGACCCACACCCACGGTGAGGCAGAATCGACGAACGATGAGCACCTACCGCGACCTCACCGCCCCCATCGGCTCCCGCAGGGCCCCCGTGCTCCGTACGGTCGGTACCAGGGAACGCCGCTCCCACCTGACAGCACCCCGTGTGCCGACCGTGGGCATCGACATCGGCGGCACCAAGGTCATGGCGGGCGTCGTGGACGCCGACGGCAACATCCTGGAGAAGCTCCGCACGGAGACCCCGGACAAGTCCAAGAGCCCCAAGGTCGTCGAGGACACCATCGTCGAACTGGTCCTGGACCTGTCCGACCGGCACGACGTGCACGCCGTCGGCATCGGCGCGGCCGGCTGGGTCGACGCCGACCGCAACCGCGTCCTGTTCGCCCCGCACCTGTCCTGGCGCAACGAACCGCTGCGCGACCGCCTGAGCGGTCGCCTCTCCGTGCCGGTCCTCGTGGACAACGACGCCAACACCGCCGCCTGGGCGGAGTGGCGCTTCGGCGCGGGACGTGGCGAGGACCACCTCGTCATGATCACCCTCGGCACCGGCATCGGCGGCGCCATCCTCGAGGACGGCCAGGTCAAGCGGGGCAAGTACGGCGTCGCCGGCGAGTTCGGCCATATGCAGGTCGTCCCCGGCGGCCACCGCTGCCCGTGCGGCAACCGCGGCTGCTGGGAGCAGTACAGCTCCGGCAACGCGCTGGTCCGCGAGGCCAGGGAGCTGGCCGCCGCCGACTCCCCGGTGGCCTACGGCATCATCGAGCACGTCAAGGGCAACATCCACGAGATCACCGGCCCGCTGATCACCGAGCTGGCCCGCGAGGGCGACGCGATGTGCGTGGAACTGCTCCAGGACATCGGCCAGTGGCTCGGCGTCGGCATCGCCAACCTCGCCGCCGCCCTCGACCCCTCCTGCTTCGTCATCGGCGGCGGGGTCTCGGCTGCCGACGACCTGCTCATCGGCCCGGCCCGGGACGCCTTCAAGCGCCACCTCACCGGCCGCGGCTACCGCCCCGAGGCCCGCATCACCCGCGCCCAGCTCGGCCCCGAGGCCGGCATGGTGGGCGCCGCCGACCTGGCCAGGCTGGTCGCCCGCCGGTTCCGCAGGGCCAAGCGCCGCCGGGTGGAGCGGTACGAACGCTACGAGCGGTACGCCCAGGCCCGACGTGACCGGGACACCGCATGACCGCCTCCCTGCCCCGCCAGGCCGCCCCGCCGCACGAGTCGCGCCGCCCCGCCGAGAACCCCCGGCACAAGGCCAGGCGCCGCGCGCTCACCCTGCTGATCATCGGCCTGCTGATCGGCGTACCGGCCGGCTACCTGGTGATCTCCGCGAACCAGAGCCGCAACAGCGGCAAGGACAAGGAGGCGAAGTACTCGGCGACCGGCCTGACCCCGGGCTGGCCGTCGAAGGTGCAGCGCCGCCTCTACCAGGTGACGGTCCCGCACCCGGCCGACTACATCGCCTCCTACGAGACGAACAACTGGAAGACCAGCCGCCTCTACGTGCAGTTCCGCACCAACGCCGCCGGCCTGGACAGCTTCCTGCAGACCATGGGCGCACGCCGGGACGAACTGAAGAAGAGCGACATCGCCATCGGCACCCGCGACCAGAGGGTCAGCGGCTGGCGCTTCACCGGCGCCGGACCCTGGTGGGGACTGACCCACCAGCAGAAGAACCCCGCGCCGACCCAGGACGTGGTCGTGAACATGTCCGACCCGAGGAACCCGATGGTCTACGTCGTCTCCCGCACGGTCCCGTAGCCGCAGCCCCGGGCGGTCCCGGGGCCGGTTGTCAGACCCCGCCCGTAGAGTCGAAGACGTCTGATCCGATACACGGGCGGGAGGTGGCAGGACGTATGAGCGGCGGCACAGCAGCGGTGGCCGAGCGCACGGGCGGCTCCGGGCAGGCCGGGAACCCGGTCCCGGTGCGCCTCGCGTCCGTCTACCTGCCGGCGCCCCTCCCGCGCGAGGGCCGCCTCGCCTTCTGGGACCCCGACGGCGGGTCCGTCGACGGCGACACGACCGAGATCACGGTCGTACGACGCCACGGTGCCACCGTCCGCCGCCGGCAGGTGCCCGCGCTGACCCTCCCGCTCGCCGAGGCCCTGCCGCTGCTGGTCCGGGCCCGCCGCGACCCGGCCGCCCATCCGGCCACGGCCTGCTGGGGCGCCGCCGCGCTGCACGCGCTGCGCCTGGTCGCCCGCGGCCGCCTGCTGCCGGGCCTGACCCCGGCCGGCCACGACGCCTGGCGGGCCGGCCCGCTGGAGCCCGCCGACATCGCCCACCTGCGCGCGGTCGCCGCGGCCCTGCCCCCGGAGGGCCACGCCGTGCCGCTCCCGGACCCGGGCCCGCTCCGGCTGCCCGAGCCGGAGGCCCTGATCCGGTCCTTCCTCGACGCGGTCGCCGACACCCTGCCCCGCACCCCGGCCGCCCCGTCCACCTCCGGCCGGCCCTTCGCCGCCCGGGAGCCCGTGGCGCTGCCCCAGGCCCATGAATGGGCGGCCGAGGTCGCCGCCGGCATGGACGCGGGCGTCCGGATCTCACTCCGCCTGGACCTGTCGGCGTACGACGTCTTCGACGCCGGCGAGCACGACGGCGCGCGCGCCGCAGGGGCCGCCATCGTGCAGGTGCACAGCCTCGCGGACCCCACCCTGGTGGCGGACGCGGCGGCGCTGTGGGCGGGGGAGGCCGACACGGCGTTCGGGCCCCGCTCGCGGGTGGACGCCGCGCTCGCCGTGCGGCGCGCGGCCCGCGTGTGGCCGCCCCTGGACCGGCTCGCCGAACAGGACGTGCCCGATGTGCTCGCCCTGTCCGAGGAGGAGCTGGGCGAGCTGCTCGGCGTCGCTGCCCCGCGGCTGGCCGCGGCCGGGGTCGCCGTGCACTGGCCCCGGGACCTCGCCCGCGACCTTACGGCCGCCGCGGTGGTCCGCCCGGCGCCCGGCTCGGCGACCGACGGCACCGGCTTCTTCGAGAGCGAGGAACTGCTCCGGTTCCGCTGGCAGTTGGCCCTCGGCGGGGATCCGCTCAGCGAGGCCGAGATGGACGCCCTCGCCGAGGCCCACCGCCCGGTCGTGCGGCTGCGGGACCGCTGGGTGCTGGTCGACCCGGCCCTCGTCCGCAAGGCCCGCAAGCGCGAACTGGGCCTGCTCGACCCGGTCGACGCGCTGTCCGTCGCGCTCACCGGCACCGCCGAGGTCGACGGCGAGACCGTCGAGGCCGTCCCGGTCGGCGCGCTGGCCGCCCTGCGCGACCGGCTCACCGCGGGCCTGCGCCCCGCCGCACCGCCCGCGGGGCTGGCGGCCACCCTCCGCGACTACCAGCTGCGCGGTCTCGCCTGGCTGGACCTGATGACCTCCCTCGGCCTCGGCGGCTGCCTCGCCGACGACATGGGCCTCGGCAAGACCGTCACGCTCATCGCCCTGCACCTGAAACGCGCCCGCACCGAACCGACCCTGGTCGTGTGCCCCGCGTCCCTCCTGGGCAACTGGCAGCGGGAGATCAACCGCTTCGCACCCGGCGTCCCCGTCCGCCGCTTCCACGGCCCGGACCGCACCCTGGACGGCCTCGACGGCGGCTTCGTCCTCACCACGTACGGCACCATGCGCTCCACCGCGGCCCGCCTGGCCGAACAGCCCTGGGGCATGGTCGTCGCCGACGAGGCCCAGCATGTGAAGAACCCCTTCTCGGCCACCGCCAAGGCGCTGCGCACCATCCCGGCCCCCGCGCGCGTGGCCCTGACCGGCACCCCCGTGGAGAACAACCTCTCCGAACTGTGGGCCCTGCTGGACTGGACGACCCCCGGACTCCTGGGCCCCCTGAAGTCCTTCCGCGCCCGGCACGCCCGCGCGGTGGAGAACGGCGAGGACCAGGAGGCGGTCGAGCGCCTGGCCCGTCTGGTACGGCCGTTCCTCCTGCGCCGCAAGAAGTCCGACCCGGGCATCGTCCCCGAGCTGCCGCCCAAGACCGAGACGGACCACCCGGTGCCGCTCACCCGCGAACAGGCCGCGCTGTACGAGGCGGTGGTGCGCGAGTCGATGCTGGCCATCGAGACCGCCGAGGGCATCGCCCGGCGGGGCCTGGTGCTGAAGCTGCTGGGCGCCCTGAAGCAGGTCTGCGACCACCCGGCGCTGTACCTGAAGGAAGACCCGCGCGCCGACCGGCTCCTCGCCCGCTCCGGCAAACTCGCCCTGCTGGACGAGCTGTTGGACACCGTCCTCGCCGAGGACGGCTCGGCGCTCGTCTTCACCCAGTACGTCGGCATGGCCCGCCTGATCACCGCGCACCTGTCCGCCCGCGCGATCCCGATGGACCTGCTGCACGGCGGCACCCCGGTCCCGGAGCGCGAGCGCATGGTCGACCGCTTCCAGAGCGGAGAGACCCCGGTCCTGGTGCTCTCCCTGAAGGCCGCCGGCACCGGCCTCAACCTCACCCGCGCGGGCCATGTCATCCACTTCGACCGCTGGTGGAACCCGGCGGTCGAGGAACAGGCCACCGACCGCGCGTATCGCATCGGCCAGACCCAGCCGGTCCAGGTCCACCGCCTGGTCACCGAGGGCACGGTCGAGGACCGCATCGCCGAGATGCTCACCGCCAAGCGCGCCCTGGCCGACGCCATCCTGGGCTCCGGCGAGGCGGCCCTCACCGAACTGACCGACCGCGAGCTGTCCGACCTCGTCTCGCTGCGGAGGCCGTCGTGACGGGCGGGGAACGCGGGGAACAGCGCCCCGGCGACGCCGCCCGCCGGGCCCTGCGGGAGGCGCGGCAGCGGGCGGAGGCCGAGCGGACCGGGGCGGACCGGACGGGGTCGGAGCGGGCCGGGCCCGAGCAGGATGGGCGCGAACAGGCCGCGTCGGAGCGCGCCGGATCCGAACAGGCCGGGTCCGGGCCGGCGGAAGCAGGGCGGGGGGAGACGGCCTCGGAGCAGGCGGTCTCCGAGCGCCCGGTCGACCAGGCCGGCACCGTGGAGCCGAGGCCCGCGGATGTCGTGCGGGCCGCCCTCCGGTCGGCCAGGTCGGCGATGCCCGCCCGGTCGGGCGCGGACGGCACGCCGGACGGGACCGGCGACTCCGCCGCATCCGCTGACGGCAGGACGACGGGGGCTCCGGCGCAGTCCGTTGCACAGACTGCTGGAGGAGGAGCGCTCGGCGCCATGGCGCGGTCTGCCGACGAAGACGGGCCCGGTGCCACGGCGCGGTCCGCGGGTGCGGCTGACCGGAGCACGTCCGGGCCCGCCCGTGCGGGTGCGCGAGACGTGCCCAGCGCCGCCCGCGCTGATGACCGTGACGTGCCCGGCACCGCCTGTGCGGGAGGGGGAGAGGTGTCCGGGGGCGCTCGTGTGGGGGATCGGGGCGTGCCTGGGGTCGACCGTATGGGTGACCGGGATGTGTCCGGGGCCGCTCGTGCGGGAGGGGGAGAGGTGTCCGGGGGCGCTCGTGTGGGGGATCGGGGCGTGCCTGGGGTCGACCGCGTGGGTGACCGGGATGTGTCCGGGGGCGCTCGTGCGGGTGGGGGAGAGGTGTCCGGGGGCGCTCGTGTGGGGGATCGGGGCGTGCCTGGGGTCGACCGTGTGGGTGACCGGGATGTGTCCGGGGCCGCTCGTGCGGGAGGGGGAGAGGTGTCCGGGGCCGCTCGTGCGGGAGAGGGAGACGTGTCCACGACCGCCCGTGCGGAACGGCCCGCGGTGCGCCCCGCCGACCTGGCCAGGGAGGCGCTCCGGTCCGCCCGCCGGGAGGCGCTGCGTGCCGAGGTCGAGGCGGACGAGGCCGCCGCGCGGGGCAAGCGGTCGATGGAACCCCGTACCTGGCGCGGGACGCGTGCGACCGGTGGCTCCGCCGCCACGGTGCCGCGCCCCGCGACCGCACCTGGACCGGACTCCCCGGCCGCCCGCATCAAGGCCGCCCAGGAGATCCGGCACTACCTGGCCAATGCCTTCCGGATGCCGACGTGGTCCGACACCCCGGAGGACGCGACCCCGGGCACGGACACCAGCGGCAGCGACGCCAGCACCGACACCACCGAGCCACGCCCCGTCACCACCCCCGCCGGATCAGGGCCGAGGGGGGACGAGTCGACGTCCCCGCACACGCTCCCCGCCACATCCGCTCCCACCAGCTCCGCCACCCCCACCCAACCGCACCACACGGCCCCCGCGCAGGCGTCCCCGTACCTGCCCGCCACCATGGCCACCCCCCACCGCGACTCCGAACTGCGGCGTACATTCCCGGAGTTCGCGCCCCGTGAGGCCACCGCCGAGGGCGCGCCGTTCGCCGGGACCTGGTGGGGCAATGCCTGGGTGGCCGCGCTGGAGCAGGGCGCGCTCGACCCCAAGAGGCTGGCGCGGGGCCGCGGTTACGCCGACCAAGGGCACGTCGACGCGATCACCGTGACCCCGGGGCTGGTGCTGGCGTACGTCCGGGGGAGCCGGCCCCGGCCGTACCGGGTACAGGTGCGGGTCCGCACGCTGGAGGACGCGGACTGGGCGCGCTTCCTGGACGCGGCCGCCGACCGGCCGGGGCACATCGCCGCGCTGCTCGACAAGGAACTGCCCCAGTCCCTCGCCGACTGCGGTGTGCCCCTGCTGCCCGGCCCCGGCGACCTCGTGCCGCGCTGCAGCTGCCCCGACTCCGGACACCCCTGCAAGCACGCGGCCGCGCTCTGCTACCAGACGGCGCGGCTGCTCGACGCCGACCCGTTCGTGCTGCTCCTGCTGCGCGGCCGGGGCGAGCGAAGCCTGCTCGACGCGCTGTCCCGGCGCAGCGCCGCCCGTGCGGCCCGCGCCGCTCAGGAGCGACAGCCGCAGTCCCTGCCGGGCGTACGCGCCGCTGATGTTCTGGCCCCGCGCGAACTCCCGCCGCTGCCCCCGCCGCTGCCGGCGCCCCCGCACCCCGAGCAGCCCCCGGTCTATCCGGCGGCGCCCGGCGGCCCGGAC
Organism: Streptomyces sp. NPDC030820; assembly: GCF_055572075.1. Lineage (NCBI taxonomy): Bacteria > Bacillati > Actinomycetota > Actinomycetes > Kitasatosporales > Streptomycetaceae > Streptomyces > Streptomyces sp. NPDC030820. The sequence goes on along the minus strand of NZ_JBVIEB010000014.1, from coordinate 691 downwards.
CCCTTCGCGCTGGACCAGCTCGCGACCGACGCCGCCGCCCGCGCCCACGCGCTGCTCGGCACCGGACGCGACCCGGTGGGCGAGCTGACCCTGTGGCAGGACGCGGTGCGGCTGGCCGCCGCCCGTCCCGGCTCCGGCCTCACGGCCACCACCCGCGCCCTCTACGCCACGCTCGCCACGGCCGTCGGTCGCCCCCCGGCCGACCTCGCGCGGGCCGTCGCGGCCTGGCGCCAGGGCGGGGCCGCCGGGCTGGCCGTGCTGGAGGAGGCGTGGGACCCGCCGGCCGGCCGCTTCGACCGGGCCCGCCCGCTGCTGCTCGCCGCCGACCTTCCGGCGTTCCGCCCCTGGCGCAACCGCCTCACCCATCCGCGCGGCCACGTCCAGCTCCGGCTGGGCCGCGACGGCCTGTGGTACGCGTACGAGTCGGAGCCGGGCCGGGACGACTGGTGGCCCCGCGGCACGCCCGACCTGGACCCGGTGGGCGCCCTGACCGGCCTCGGCACACCGGACGACGTCTGACCGCCGCGACGCGCGAAGGCCGGCGCCGGCAGCGGTAGTTGCTGCCGGCACCGGCCTTGCGATGCTGGGGTGCGTCGGCTCAGTACGCGGAGTTGACGTTGTCGATGGAGCCGTAGCGGTGGGCGGCGTAGTTGGCGGCCGCGGTGATGTTGGCCACCGGGTCGGTGACGCT
>NZ_JBVIEB010000013.1:138276-305492 GCF_055572075.1 Streptomyces sp. NPDC030820 | reverse complement strand
TCAACGTGCTCTACGCCATCCTGCGCGACCGCCGGCCCTACCAGGACCGACCACAACTCAGCCTCGTGGCTTGACTTCAGCATTAGGCAGCGGCCTCCTGAGGTGCTGCCCCTTGCAAGGGAGCCGGGATCCACCCTTCGATCTCGATGCTACGGCCGGGCACCGGACGACGTCCTGAGGGAGTCGGCTGCCGCCTTCCCGGGCGGGGTGGTGTTGTCGTCCCAGGTGCGCCACTTCTCCCAGTCGCCGTGTGCGGCGAGGAACTGGTCGAGGAGGGCGAGGGGCCGGCGCCCTGCTCAGTGCGTGCGTGTGGGTGGCGGCCGGCACTTCTTCCAGTTCGGCAAGCCAGAGCCCGCCGGCGGACGAGGTCTGTGAAGGCGTCGGGCCGCCCGGCCATGTCGTAACCGCGGCGCCCCGGGTCGCGGTAGCTCGAGCCCGGGGTAGTAGCCGGTGACGCGTCGGGTACTCGCCCAGCATCAGATCGATCAACGGAGGCACTGATGAGCACGGTCAAGGAAACAGTGGAAGTCGACGTTCCGGTGCGCACCGCCTACAACCAGTGGACGCAGTTCGAGACGTTCCCGGACTTCATGGAGGGCGTCGAGGAAGTCAGGCAGCTGGACGATCGCCACAACCACTGGACCACCAAGATCGGTGGAGTCCGCCGGGAGTTCGACACGGAGATCGTCGACCAGCTTCCCGACGAGCGCATCACGTGGCGCACCACCAGCGGTGACACGGCCCAGAAGGGGTCGGTCCGCTTCCAGCGGGTGGACGACATGCACACCAGGGTGGAACTCGTCATGGATGTCGAACCGAGTGGGGTCGCGGAGAAGGCCGCGGACATGCTCGGAACACTCGACCGGCGCGTCAAGGGAGACATGAAGCGCTTCAAGCAGTACATCGAGCAGCGCGGAGAAGAGTCCGGAGCGTGGCGCGGACGCATCAGGCCGGGGGGATAGCGGTACGTCCCTGAGGCTACGGCCCGCCGCCACCGTCCCGGGCGATGAGGGGACCGAAAGCGCCCGGTGAACCACCAGCCTCGGCAAGGGCCAAGACCGCGAGGAGATGACGCCTCACATTCGTGCCGGCAACGACAGCACTGACCGCCCTGCCCGCCCGGATACTCCGCTCAGCCTGGGGTTCAGTCCAGGGGGCACGCCCGCTTCGCTCCAGCGGGCCGCGACCGACGCGGCGCCCAGCCGAGGCGCGCGGAGATCGGCTCGCCATTGGCGGCCTCGGCGTCGTTCGAGGCTTCGGACGCCCCACTGTTTGCGGCTGGCCCGGGCGCATGCCGGCAGGCGGCGCAGCACGGTGCCGTATACGTGCTGGCCACCCCCGGTCGCCATGCGCGACCGGGGGTGGCTCACGATCAGCTGATTCGGAATTCGTCGCCTTCGGGTCCCATCACAGCTGGCGGTGGGCGCCCCAGTTCGGCGGCTCGGGTGGCGGAGGCGTACGGGCAATCGTATTTACTTGCTTGAGCAGTAATTCCCCTCATCCGGGTCTCCGACGTGCCTCCAGAGCACAAGCGTTCCGCCCGCCCCTGCGGGGCGTCATTTCCGCCGCCCTCGCCCGGTTCAACCGCCCCCAGCACATGGGTCCGCCACCTCAACGCCCCGCTACGGCTACGCCACCCACCGGACAGGAGCAGCAGTTCCAGCACGGGTCAAGGGCGAGAGCTGTCCTCAACCTTCTCGAAGAAGAACTCGTGTTTGAGGAAGGAGACGTCGTACTCGTGACCGGACTGAGGCGGCAGCAGTTGGGAGGCCTGGAACAGGCGCCACCCGTCGTGCAGCGCGGCAAGCCCTGTGGGATAGGGCGGCTCGTCGCTGTCGCCGGTCGTCGGACGGGTCCGGTCGGTCCCGTCGTATCGGGACCAGCCCACGACGTCGGAGTCCAGCGCCGACGTCGCGAGATAGAGGACCAGAACCTGCTGCCTCATGCGTGACTCCTCAAGGCCGGCCGATTGCTCACGCGCGTGACCCAGTACTCGACATCGAACGAGTCGTCACCGGTCAGGGCCCGCCACAGCAGGACCCGGTTGTAGATCTCCAGTCGGGCAGTGGCCTGCTCGTACCAGGGGAAGTACGTATTGAGTTCCGCGGTCACCGCCGGGTCGTGCAGATCGGAGACGTCCCAGAGAAGCACCTGCGGCACGGTCGGGTTGAGGCGGAGTTTGTACATGTAGCGACGACTCACGGTGTCGTTGCGGCGGCCGCTGTGCCAGATGCCGTGGTGCACGAGCACCACCGTGCCTGCCGGGCAGGTCAGACGGGTCTGCCCCCTGAGGTTCTGGACGCGGCCGACGTCCGTCTCGTTGATCCGGCGCAGATGGCTTCCGGGCACACTGAGGGTGCCGCCCATTTCGGCCGTCACCTCGTGCGGGTAGTACATGAGCTGGATGTCGAACGCATCCGGCCGCACATCGATGATCGCGTCCCCATGGAGCGGCTGCGCCTGCCCCTCGTGCGGCTCGCGCACATGAACCGCATGGTGGTCGACGGTCGGTTCGGGGCCGACCAGGCTCTCGACGGCACCCGCGACGACCGGCAGCGCGAGCAGCTCGTGGACGAAGGTGTCCTTCGCGAACGCCCCGCCCAGCGGAGTGCCGTAGGACACTTCCGGCAGGCCCTCGGTCAAGGCCGCGACGGCCCGTTCGTTGATCTCCTGCGGCACCGCCCCGTCCAGGCGCAGAAACCCCTGCGCGACGAAGCGCGCCACCTGAACCGATGTCAGGAGTTGCTTGCTGGTTGACATGCGACGAACGTACGTGCCCTGCACGGATAGGTCGTGGGTTGAAATCGTCCAGTGCTGGTAATTTTCCATCCTCGTGAAACACGCAACACTGCGGCTCGACGAGGCGCCCACCGTGGTCGATGCCGGCATCGGGGTGCACGGCGTCTCCACCGCCCACGACGTCTTCCGGCTGCCCGACCTGTGGCAGCTGCACCTCTACAACTACGAGGGTTCTCTGTCCCTCGGGCAGTCGGTCCACCCCATACGCCCCGGCCACGTCAGCCTGGTGCCGCCGAACACCGAGGTACACTTTCACTACCGGGGCAGGTCGGAGCATTTCTACGTCCATCTGCGGCTGCACGACAGCGGAACCGCGCGGGTGGTGCCGGTGATGCAGGACGCCGCGGCCGAGAGCACACGCCTGGCCGATCTGCTCCGACACGCCGTGACGGCCATGCCGACTTCTCCCCCGCGAGCCTCGGCCGAGGTCTGGACCGCTCTGTGGCGCATCGCCGAGTTGCCGAGGAGTGATGGAGCCGGGCACCGCCACCCCTTCGTGGCAGCCGCCCAGGCCTACGTCGAGGAACACCTGGCCGGCCCGTTGTCCGTACCGGACGTCGCTCGCGCCGTCGGAATCTCCCACACACACCTGACGCGCGTGTTCCGTGCCGAAACCGGCCTCACAGTCGTTTCGTACATCCGGCATCGCCGCCTGCAGCGCGCCCGCCACCTCCTGTTGTCCTCCACCCTGTCCATCACAGCCATCGCCGCGGCCGTCGGCATCGCCGATCTCCAGGCCTTCAACAAGGCCTGCCGCCGTGAACTCGGCGCGAGCCCACGTGACATACGTGCGGCTGCCCCTGCGGGGCTGGACGGCCCAGGACCGTAAGGGTGCCGGCAGACACCCAGGTCACCGGAACAGCCCTCGTGCCCCGGCTCATCCGCCGGCACAGCGAGGAACCCCAGCCGACGCGCGGCTGGGGTTCGTCAAGGCGGTGAGTAATCGGTCAGCAGGTGGAGTTGCCCGCGCCGCAAACAGCACGTCTACGCGTCGGCGGACCGCATCGCATCGCGGTCACCGTGGATCGGGCGGGTCAGCGCTGCAGGGTGAGCACGCCCGGTCGCCACGGCAGTTGGTCGTAGGGGGTGCCCGCCGGTGTGGTGGGGGACAGGCCCTGGTAGAGGAACTGCAGGTTGCAGGGGTCGATGGTCATGGTCTGGTCGGGGTTGGTGCGGACCAGGTCACCGTGGCTGATGTCGTTGGTCCAGGTGGCACCGCTGTTGGCCTTGCCCGCGAAGGGGTTGCTCTCGCTGGCGGCCTGCGGGGTCCACGAGCCGCTCAGGCTGGAGGCCGTGAACGAGCGGAAGAAGCGCTGCTCGTTCGCACCCCGAGCCTCGACGATCATGAGGTACTGGTTCTGGCCCTGGACCTTGTAGACCTGCGGCGCCTCGAACAGGTTCTTCACCGAGTCGCTCATGACCGTCGTGTACGACGAGCCGAAGTTGCCCGGGAAGTTCCCGATCGGCATGCTCGCCCGGTAGATCTTGCCGTTGTCACCGGCGAAGAACAGGTACATGTTCTGGCCGTCACCGATCAGGGTCTGGTCGATCGGGGCGGAGCCGGGGATGCTGCCGGTGAACAGCGGCTGCGGCGCGGACCAGCCGTTGGGGTTGGTGGGGTCGCTCGACGTGCGGTAGACGAAGGGCGACGCGCCCCACTGGGACGCCAGCACCCAGACGTTCTTGGGCGCGAAGTAGAAAAGCGTGGGCGCCACCGCGGACTGGCTCATCCCGGTCTGGCCGGCCGACGCCATGTCCGACCAGTTCGTGAAGGGCGCGAACGCCATCGAGCCGTACCCCGACCCCGACACGTTCGACGCGTAGACCAGGTGCTTGCCGTTGTCCACCACGTCGGTGAAGTCCTTCAGCGAGACCCACCCGTTCGCCGGCTGCGCCAACGGACCAGTCGAGGACCACCGGTATGTCGACGGAAGAGAACACGTGCTGCCCGTCCCGGACAGGCCGGTCCACTTCTGGTTGCCGGCGCCGTTGCACGTCCAGATCTGCGCCGCCGTGCCGTTGGCCGTACCGCCGCCCGCGACGTCCAGGCACAGCCCGGACTCCACGCCGACGATCGTGCCGTCGGCGTTCACCCGCCACTGCTGGTTCGCACCGCCGTTACAGGCCCAGATCTCCACCCGGGTACCGGGCGTAGTGGCATGGCCCGGAACATCCAGGCACTTGTTGCCGTACACGGTCAGCTGGTTGCTGTCCGTCAACGTCCACTGCTGGTTGGTCCCGCCCGTGCAGTCCCAGATCTGCAGGAACGTGCCGTCGGTCTGGCTGGCGCCCGGCACATCGAGACATCGGCCGGAACCAACACCGCGTAAAGCACCGCTGGTGGCCGCCTGGGCCGGACTGGCGACGAGCATCGCCGCCAGCCAGATCAGGGCCGCGGCCACGGCGGCGAGCACCGCAGACAGATGTCTGCGGCGGGAACTACGTCTGCGCATGGGGACCTCGTATTCCTTGAGTGAGCGGGTTTCCGGTTGGCCTCGTCGGAGGCTGTGCGGACCTCGATGCGATGCGACTCCTACGACGTTCGACATACCGAACAAGGGTCGAAGTGTCGAGCAAAGTGGATGTTAGGGATTCGGTGAGCAGCGTCAATACCTCTCGCATAATTCGCGAGCCGAAACATTCGCAGGCTGAAAGCAGGCGGCTCAAGTACTCGGTGCCTGACCCGCGCTCGCGGCAGGCCGGTGGTACTCACTGACCATTTCCAATCTCATGCGGCGAGTTGAAGCGTGAGGACGGCGTTGACGATGTCGGTGATGCGGGCGGTGCTGCAGCGCAGTTTGCGCAGGAGCCGCCGGCTCTTGAGGCCGGCCATGGCCTGCTCGCCGACCGCGCGGATCTTCGCGTGAGCACGGTTGACAGCCTGCAGGCCTGCGGAGAGCTTGTCCCAGCGGCCGCGGTGGGAACGCGGACGGCTGGGCCGGCGCCCTGGTACGCCTTGTCCGCCCAGCACCGGATGTTCGCGGTGTTCAGCGCTTCGAGGATGCCGTGCGTGCGGGCGGCAGAGCCGACGATGCCCAGACCACGCGGCCGAAGGGGTCGGTCAGGAGCTGGACGTTCATGCCGTGGTGCTTGTTGTTGCCGGAGTAGTAGAGCCGGTCGGAGGCGATGGATGGGCAGCAAGGTGCCGGATCACGAATGCCTTGGTCGCGGCGACGGCTATCCCCTCTTCCAAAGTGGGCGCGAGTGCGGCCAGGAACTCAATGGCCTCGGTGACGTAGCGGTGGGCAGCGGCCAGTCCGATGCCACTTCTGCCCGTGACCGACCAGCAGGGCGATCCACAGCGCAGCGCCGCCGGCGTTCAGGTCCAACGCCCCCGTGACCGGCTCGCCGTCGGCCAGGTCCAGGACGTCGCCGAGGAGCCCAAGCAGCTCGGTCTCGTCGTTGGGCACCCGCCGCGAGTGGAACACCGTGGCGTCCTTGTCGATCACCGTGCAGTGATGCGCGGATTTGCCCGCGCCCGTACCAGCCCAGAGTTCAGGCACGGTCACCTCCGACGTCGTAGGTGTACTGGTTCCCAGCAGACGACCTCGCCGACATGTCCATACAAAGCGATTCAGTTCGCGCGTCCCATGCGTGGCCGAGTCGTCATGGGACCCCGTGCGGCCAACCCCTCCAAGCCACAACAGCGGCAATTTGATGACAGCCATACCGGACAAGGCTCTGGGGCAAGTCAGCCGAGCCGGGCTGCGACGTCTGCCCCTTCCCGTACGAAGGCCGGGATGCGCTCCAGTGGGGCCTCGGCGTCGAGCATCGTTCCGCCCTCCAGTACCCGTCCGGTGGCCGGGTCGAGCCAGCGGGCGCCGGACGGCAGGTACACCCGGCGGGCCCGGGCACCCGTCTCGTACACGGGTGCCACCAGCACGTCGGGGCCGAGCAGGAACTGGTCGTCCACGTCCCAGGCGTGCTCGTCCTTGGGGAAGTCGAAGAACAGCGGGCGCATCGGCGGGGCCCCGGTGCGGTGAGCGGCCTCGGACAGCGTCCTCAGGTATGGGCGCAGGCGCTCACGCAGCCCCAGGTGGTCGCGGAGGATGCCGTACGCCTCCTCCCCGTACGACCAGACCTCGTTCGGCCCACCCGTCATGTCCGCGGAGAAGGTGGGGTGATTGGGGTTACGGTCCCCGTGCAGACGCATGACGGGGCAGAAGGTACCGTACTGGAACCAGCGGATCAGCAGCTCGCGGTAAGCGGGGTCGTCCGGGTCGCCGCCGAAGAAGCCGCCGATGTCGGTGTTCCACCAGGGGATGCCGCTCATCGCGACGTTCAGGCCGGCCCTGATCTGGCGCCCGAGGGAGTCGAAGGTGGTGGGGATGTCGCCGGACCACAGCAAGGCCCCGTGAGCCTGGCTGCCCGCCCAGGCGGAGCGGACCAGCGACAGCGGCCGCTCCTCGCCCGCCGCGCGCAGGCCGTCGGCAACCGCGCGGGTGTGCTCCAGCGGGTAGAGGTTCGCGGCCTCGGCGGCCGGCCCGGCCGTGTAGACGGCGCGCTCGGCGAGGTCCCGGGGCAGGTCGGGCTCGCAGGCGTCCAGCCAGAAGCACGCCACGCCCAGCGAACGGTAGTTGTCGTTCAGCCGCTGCCACAGTGCGGCGCGTGCTCCGGGGTGGGTGGCGTCGTAGTACGCCATCGGGCGGATCAGCGCATCCCCGCTGTACCGGGACGGCCACGGGAAGGTGAGCAGGCCGCCGTCCGCGTCCCGTACGAGGTAGCCGGCCGAGCGCAGTTCGTCGTGCGAGTCGCTGCCGGGCTCGACGGTGGGCCACACCGAGACGGCGAGTTTCACCCCAAGAGCCGTCAGTTCCTTGACCATGGCGGCGGGGTCGGGCCACTCGCTCTCCTCGAAACGCCAGTCTCCCATCCTCGGCCAGTGGAAGAAGTCGCAGACGATGACCGACAGCGGCAGTCCACGCTCCTTGTACTCCCGTGCCACCGCAAGGAGTTCGTCCTGGGTGCGGTAGCGCAGTTTCGACTGCCAGAAACCGGACGCCCACTCGGGCAGGAGGGGCGGGCGTCCGGTGGCCCGGGTGTAGGAATCCAGGAGCTGGGCCGGGGTGTCGCCGGCGGTGATCCAGTAGTCGATGCGCCCGCCGGCGTCGGCGGTCCACCGGGTGGTGTCGGCGCCCAGTTCGACCCGGCCGGTGGCGGGGTTGTTCCACAGCAGTCCGTAGCCGCGCGAGGAGTGCAGGAAGGGGACGGCCGCCACGGTGTTGCTCTGGACGAGGTCGATCACGCAACCCTTCTGGTCCAGGCGCCCGTTGGGGTTCTGCCCCAGGCCGTGCAGCCGTTCACCGTCATACGCCTCGAAGCGCTGTTCCGTCCGGCCGCCCGCCGCGTGGACGCGAGGGCCGCCGGGTGGCCCGTACGGGCCCTTGTCGGCGAGGAGTTCGCGGCCCGAGACGGCGTGGCTGAACCTCAGCCGGCCGTCCGCCGAGGCCTCGACCACAAGGCGGCCGTTGACCAGGCGGGCACAGCCGTCGTCCGATACGGACAGTTCGGCGTGCGGGGCGGGCGAGGGGCTGTCCAGCGCACCGGGGGCTGCGGGGTCGACGGTCCCGGACGAGGCCCGAACCCGGACGGCGTCCGGTCCCCAGGGCTCGATGCGGAGAATCTCTGCGGCGGTGTGCCGTTCCAGACCGCCAGCGCGGACGATGTAGGACAAGGTGATTCCTCCGTTCTTCTCAAGTTGTGGGTGAGTAAAGCCGGTCGCCGATCACCGGCGTCGTATGTGCTTTCCGCAGCAGGAGCAACGACCTGGATCCAACACGGTCTATCCCAGCGCCCGGAGCCGGGCGATGGAGTCGGCGAGCATCCGGCGGCAGAACGCAAGGTGGTCCTCCCCATAGCCGCGCGGGGCGCACTCCACGACCAGCAGCAGGCCCAGGTAGAGCTGGTAGAGCGCCACGCGGTGCCGGAGGGCGGGGCTGAAGTCCAGGCTGCCGCCTGCTGCGGTGTAACCGGCGGCGAGGTCGCTGTCCGGGCCGGTGTCGCCGCCGAAGGCGAGGGAGACCAGCTCGGCTGCCGGGTCGCCCCAGAAGGCCCGCTCGTGGTCGATGAGTCCGGTGATCCCGGCCTGCCCTGCGTCACCCGGCCGGATGAAGATGTTGCCCGGCCAGAGGTCGAAGTGGACCAACCGGGGCTCCGTGACCTCGTCCAGGGCGTACTCGCCTTCGGACACCAGGGTCCGGATGTCCGACGGCAGTACGGCCAGGGGCGAGCGCCAGTGGTCGGCGTCGTCGAGCAGGGCCTCGATCATGGCGCTGAAGGCCGTGCGCCAGTCGGGGGCGGAGAGTCCGGACTCAGCGGCCGGGTAGCCGAAGCGGCCGTCGGCCGGGGCCAGGGTGTGCAGTCGGGCGGTGATCGCGCCCAGTTCCCGGCGGAGCAGGGCCCCTGCGTCGGCGGAGAGCTGCTCGCCCGCCTTGTCCCACGGAGTTCCCTCCAGGAGCGACAGGACGATGAACTCCTCTTCCGCGTGGAGCAGTTCGGGCACCGGAACTGTGCCTCCCGGCCGGGCTGCGAGCCGCCGGTAGACCATCGTCTCCGTCCCGAGGATGCCCCGCTCGTACCGCAGTACCGGTGCGTCGGCCGGTGGCGCAAGCTTGACGACGGCGGGCCTGCCATCATCCAGCAGCACGCGGTAGGCGCTGTTGAACCAGCCGTCGGTCAGCTCGTGCTCCAGTCGGCATCCGATGCCGACGGAGGTGCGCAGCAGGGCGTCGAGCGCGGCGGGCGTGAGGTGACGTTTGGTGCGGCTCTGCACGGGTACCTCCGGGTGCCAGGTTTGGAGGGGCAAGGCCCCGCACGCCCTTGCGGGGGCGCGCGGGGCCTCGCGTCCGGGGGCCGGCGTCAGTCCGGGTGGGGCAGCTCGGCCTCCGCCGTACCGGGCGGGCTGACGTGCAGGACGCCGTCCGGGCCGCCGATGCGCAGCTGCCAGGGGTGCGGGCTGTCGGTGGTCACCCGCAGCAGGCCACCCTCGCGGCGCAGGTGGAAGACGGCGGTCCGGCCGGGGCCGTCGCTGCGCGGGATCACCACGGTGCGCTCGGCGCCGTCGGCGAAGGCGTGGACCCGCAGTTCCACGCCCTCGGCCCAGGCGGAGACCGGGTGTTGGTCGTCGGCGGCGAGGGGGATGACGGAGTCGGGGCGGGCGAGCAGCGGCAGGGTGTGGAAGCCGTGCTGTTCGCGCACCCAGCGCGGGCCGGTAATCTGATTTCCCGTCAGGAAGTTGGTCCACGTCCCCTCGGGCACGTAGTACTCGACCGTGCCGTCGTCGGTGAAGACGGGGGCGACGAGCAGGTCGTCGCCGAGGAGGTACTGCCGGTCGAGCGTGGCGGCGGCGGGGTCCTCGGGGAACTCCAGCGCCATAGCGCGCATCACCGGGACGCCGGTGGCGTGCGCCTGCTGGGCGGCGCGCTGCAGGTAGGGGGCGAGGCGGTGCTTGAGGAGGGTGAACTCGCGGGTGACCTCGACGGCCTCCTCGCCGTAGTCCCACGGCACGCGGTAGGACTTGCTGCCGTGCAGGCGGCTGTGCGAGGAGAGCAGGCCGAATTGCGCCCAGCGCTTGAAGACGGTGGGGGTGGGGGTGCCCTCGAAGCCGCCGATGTCGTGGCTCCAGAAGCCGAAACCGGAGAGACCGAGGGAGAGCCCGCCGCGCAGTGACTCGGCCATGGCGTTGAAGTGCGATTCGCAGTCGCCGCCCCAGTGCACCGGGTACTGCTGGCCGCCGGCGGTGGCGGAGCGGGCGAAGAGCAGCGCCTCGCCCTCGCCGCGCTCGGCGCGCAGCAGCTCGAAGACGGCCCGGTTGTACAGGTGGGTGTAGTAGTTGTGCATCAACTCCGGGTCGGAGCCGTCGTGCCAGACGACGTCGGTGGGGATGCGCTCGCCGAAGTCGGTCTTGAAGCAGTCCACGCCCTGTGCGAGGAGTGTGCGCAGCTTGCCGGTGTACCAGGCGCGGGCGGCCGGGTTGGTGAAGTCCACCAGTGCCATGCCGGGCTGCCACAGGTCCCACTGCCAGACGGTGCCGTCCGGGCGACGCACCAGGTAACCCTCGCGCATGCCCTCTTCGAACAGCGCGGACTTCTGCGCGATGTAGGGGTTGATCCAGGCGGAGATCCGCAGGCCCTGCTCCTTGAGCCGGGCCAGCATGCCCGCCGGGTCGGGGAAGGTGTCGGAGTCCCAGTCGAAGTCGCACCACTGGTACTCGCGCATCCAGAAGCAGTCGAGGTGGAAGACGCTCAGCGGGATGCCGCGCTCGGCCATGCCGCCGACGAAGCGGTTGACGGTGGCCTCGTCGTAGTCGGTGGTGAAGGAGGTGGTCAACCACAGGCCCAGCGCCCAGGCCGGGGGCAGTGCGGGGCGGCCGGTGAGCGCGGTGTAGCGGGCCAGGATCTGCTTCGGGGTCGGGCCGTGGACGATGAAGTACTCCAGCGACTGGTCCTCGACACTGAACTGCACCTGCCCGACCGACTCCGAGCCGACCTCGTAGCTGACCTTGCCCGGGTGGTTGACGAAGACGCCGTAGCCCCGGTTCGTCAGGTGGAACGGGACGTTCTTGTACGCCTGTTCGCTGCTGGTGCCGCCGTCCGCCTGCCAGATGTCCACCGTCTGCCCGTTCCTGACGAACGGGGTGAACCGCTCCCCCAGCCCGTACACCAACTCGCCTACTCCCAGGGAGAGCTGGCCGATCATGTGGTGACGGCCGTCGGCGTCGGTGACGAAGCCGGTGCCGCGCTCACCCACGGAGGTCAGCACCCGGCCCTCGGCGGTGAACTCCAGCCGCCACAGCTGGGAGGTGTCTACCCGCAGCGTCAGTTCTCCGGAGCTGAGCTGCACCACCTCGCCCTCACGGTGCACTTTTCCGGCCCCCGGCTCCGCACCGAGCAGCGCGAACTCCGGCCCGCGGCGCACCGATCCGGCGTGGTGCGTGGTGCGCACCCCGATCACGCCCTCGGCCGGCGACCAACACTCGACCGTCAGCAGCGGGCTGTTGAGCGTGTCACCGCGGCCGCGCACGTGCTTGACGGGCGCGTAGAGGGTCATCCGGTCCTCGCCGGTGCGGACGTCGGCGACCTCAGTGGCGTAGCGCGCGGTGACGCCCGGGCGCATCAGCCAGTAGCCGTCGGTGAACTTCATCGGGCAGGTTCCTCCGTCCGCGCGCGGTGCGCGGTGATCAGGCCCCGGTACCAGTGGTAACTGTCCTTGGGGGTTCGGGTCAGGGTGCCGTAGTCGACGCGGACCAGGCCGAAGCGTTGCTCGTAGCCGCGGGCCCACTCGAAGTTGTCCAGCAGGGACCAGACGTAGTAGCCGCGCACGTCGACGCCCGCCGCGATGGCGTCGGCGACGGCGGTGAGGTGACCGGCCAGGTAGTCGATCCGTTGCGCGTCGTGCACCTGGCCGTCGGGGGCGACGGTGTCGTCCTCGGCGGAGCCGTTCTCGGTGATCCAGACCGGCGGGAGCTGCGGGTAGCGGGCGTGGAGTCCGCAGAGCAGTTCGGTGAGCGCGGACGGGACGACGGGCCAGCCCATGGTGGTGAGCCGGGTGCCGTACGGGTTCGGCTCGGCGACGCCGATGTCCATGGCGGTGCGCAGTTCGGGGTCGTCCTCGCGGTGCGGGGCGGCCTCGACGGTGATCGGCCGGTAGAAGTTGATGCCGACGAAGTCCATTGGTGCGCCGATCAGTTGTAGGTCCCCCGGCCGGCGCCAGGGGCCGTCGGCCAGTCCTTCGCAGGTCTCGGCCTCGTGCTCGGGGTAGCGCCCGGCGAACAGCGGCTCCGTCCAGACCTCGCTGTGCAGCACCTCGGCCCGGCGCAGGGCGGCGAGGTCCTCGCTCCGGTCGGAGGCGGCGTGCAGCCGGTCGAGGTTGAGCGTGATGCCGACCTCGCGGGCGCCGGCGGCACGCAGCTCCCGCACGGCCAGGCCATGGGCGACCAGCAGGTGGTGGGCGGCAGCCAGGGCCCCGCGGCCCTCCCGGGCGCCGGGCGCGTGCCGGCCCTCGGCGTAGCCGACGAAGGCGGAGCAGAACGGCTCGTTGAGCGTGATCCAGCGCTCCACCCGGTCGCCGTAGCGCTCGGCGGCAAGGGCCGCGTACTCCGTGAAAGCCTCGGTGGTCTCACGGACGCGCCAGCCGCCGCGGTCTTCCAGGGCCTGGGGCAGGTCCCAGTGGTAGAGGGTGGCGGCGGGCGCGATTCCGGCGGCGAGCAGTTCGTCGATCAGCCGGTCGTAGAAGTCCAGGCCCTTCCGATTGACCGCACCGGTGCCGTCGCGCAGCAGGCGCGGCCAGGAGATCGAGAAGCGGTAGCCGTCGACGCCGAGTCCGCGGAGCAGGGCGACGTCCTCGGGGTAGCGGTGGTAGTGGTCGCAGGCGGTGTCGCCGGTGGCGCCGCCGAGGGTACGGCCCGGGGTGTGGCTGTAGGTGTCCCGGATGGACGGGCCGCGGCCGTCCTCGTCGTGGGCGCCCTCGATCTGGTACGCGGCGGTGGCGGCGCCGAACCGGAAGCCGGGTGGCAGTTCCGGGAAGGCCGACCTACTCATGCGGCGCACCTCACTGTTCTCTCGGTGATTGGTGATCGGGAACGGCGGTCACAGCTCCGGTGCCAGCCCGCGGTCACGCAGCCAGGACAGCTGGACGGGCGGGTTGGAGCCGCAGCCGCCGGCGTGGTCGGCGAAGGGCCAGACGGTCATGGTGCGGTCCCCGCCCGCGTAGTGGTTGAAGGCCGCGTAGACCGTCCGGGGCGGGCAGATCGGGTCCATCAGGCCGACGCTGAACAGGGCAGGTGCGGTGGCCCGCTGGGCGAAGTGGACGCCGTCGAAGTTGTCGAGGGTGGCGAAGGTCGGCTGCAAGCGGTGCCGACTGTGCCAGCGCAGATACTTGACAAGCTCCTGGTACGGCCCATCCAGGGACATCTGCGCGCCCTGGAGGTAGTGGCACAGGAACGGGACGTCCGGCATCACCGCGGCCACCCGGTCCCCGGTGAGCCCGGCGACGGCGAGGGCCAGGCCGCCGCCCTGGCTGCCGCCGGCCACCACGATCCGGTTGGCATCGAGACCGGGCAGCTCTGCGACGGCGTCCACGGCGCGCACACAGTCGGTCATCAGCCGCCGGTAGTAGTAGTTCTCCGGGGAGTCGATGCCGCGGGTCATGAAGCCCTCGACCCACTGGGTGCCGTCGCCCATGGTGTGGTCCGGGGTGTCGTGGCCCTGTCCCCGGCTGTCCACGACGAGCTGGGCGTAGCCGACGGCAGACCAGAACAGGTGCTCGGTTGGTAGTCCGCGGCCGCCGCAGTAGCCCATGTACGTGACGACGACCGGCAGCGGGCCCTCCACGCCGCGCGGGCGCAGCAGCCAGGCGGCCACCGGCTCGCCGTTCCAGCCGGGGAACCGTACGTCATCGACCTCGACGGTGCGCAGTCCGTACTGCGCAGTGACGAGTTCGGCCTTGACCACCCCACCGTGCGAGCGGGCCTCGGCGAGGGTGCGCCGCCAGAACTCGTCGAAATCCTGCGGAATGGTCGACTCGGGCTGATAGCCGGCGAGTTCGTCGAGTCCGAAGTCGGCGAGCGGCATGGGGGATTCCTCCGGGTGTTGCGAGGACGAGGTGAGGTGGTGGGGCGTCAGCAGCGACATGGGGGCCGCCTCCGGGCGGTGGGTGACGGGGTCGGAACGGATGCGGCAGCGGGCGGGTCTTCCGGCGCGCAGGCCGGGC
This sequence comes from Streptomyces sp. NPDC030820, assembly GCF_055572075.1. NCBI lineage: Bacteria > Bacillati > Actinomycetota > Actinomycetes > Kitasatosporales > Streptomycetaceae > Streptomyces > Streptomyces sp. NPDC030820. Next base: position 290,984 of record NZ_JBVIEB010000013.1, on the reverse strand, counting down.
AGGGGTGGGAGGGCGGTCCACCCCCCCCGTGGGCGGACCACCGGTCTGTGGGGGTGGGGGGGCCTCAGCCGGCCCCGCCGAAGCGGAAGGCGGTCAGCCGGAAGTCGCCGTGCAGGGTCAGGCTCAGGTCGTGCACGCCGTGGAGCGGGGCGGCGAGCTCGGCGGTGGTGCTGGTCCAGGCGTAGCGGTCGCCGGTCACGGGCACCTCGATCGCGGCCAGCACCCGGCCGCCGGAGCGGACCTCGAGCCGCGCCCCGCCCGTGCCGGCGCCCTCGCGGGCGGTCTCGACCTCGATCGCGCGGGCGCCGGAGAGGTCGACCTCGCGGAAGAGGAGCCTCGCGGGCCGTGCGGGATCGGTGGGCGTGACGGCGTCGCCGTCGGAGCGGGTGGCGTCGACGATGACGGCGTCCTCGTAGTCGTCGAACTCGGCGGCCAGGATCCGGTGTTCGACGCCCGGCCGGGGTGCGGCGGGCGTCCCGGTCACGGTGAGCGGCGCGATGAGCACGGGGTGGTCGGCGCTGCGGGCGACGATCACCTCGTAGCGGCCGGGGTCGACGGCGAAGTCCCCGGTGGCGACGGACCAGTGGGCGAGCTGCTCGGCCGACAGCCGGAAGGTCAGCTCGCGGCTCTCCCCCGGCTCCAGCCGGACCTTGCGGAAGTCGGCCAGGCGCAGCCGGGGTGCCTCGTAACGGGCCTCCAGGGCGCGGACGTAGACCTGGACCACCTCGCTGCCGGGCCGCGCTCCGCCGTTCTCCAGGGTCACGGTGGCCTCGACCGAGCCGTCCTGGCCGATCGACGGCTGCGACAGGCGCAGGTCGCGGTGGGCGAAGTCGGTGTAGGACAGCCCGTGGCCGAAGGGGTAGAGGGGTACGGAGCGGTGGTACTGGTAGGTCCAGCCGGCCTTGATGATGTCGTAGTCGAGCGGTGCGGGCAGCGGGTCGTCGCCCCGGTACCAGGTCTGCGGCAGGCGGCCGGCGGGCTCGGCCTCGCCGAGCAGCACGGCGGCCAGCGCGTTGCCGGTCTCCTGCCCGCCGTGGGAGGTCCACACCACGGCGGGCAGGTGTTCGTCGGCCCAGTCGAGGGCGTAGGGGTAGCTGCTCATCACGACCAGGGCGGTGTCCGGGCGGACGGCCGCGACGGCGCGCAGCAGTTCCTCCTGCCCCTCGGGCAGGTCGATGTCCGCGCGGTCCTCGGTCTCGCGGCCGTTGATCATCGGGTGGTTGCCGAGGACGACCACGGCGACATCCGCCGTTTCGGCGGCCGCCCGCGCCTCGGCGATGCCGTCGCGCACCAACTCGCGCTGCCAGTGTTCGGCCTCCTCCGCGGTCTCGGCGGTGAGGGTGACCCGGCCGCCGGTCGGGTCCACGGCGGCGTAGCGTCCGGTGAACACGGAGCGCAGCAGCACGGTGTCGGGGCCGGCCGGTTCGAGCCGGAAGGTCTCCTTGACGAACCAGCTCTTGATGGTGTCCTGGTCGGCGGCCAGGACGTCGTCGTCCTGAAGGCTCAGGTAGCGGCCGGTGTCGGCGGCGCGCAGCGTGGCGGCACCGCCACCCCAGTCGGTCAGGTCGAAGGCGGTTTTGCCGAGCAGTTCGCCCGTGCTGCGCGAGCGCAGGGCGATCCGGTCGGAGCCCTCCACCGGGACGATCTCGCCGCCGTGGGCGCCGAGGGCCGCGGCGAGGCCGCCTGCGATACTCACCCGGTACGGCATGGTGCCGCTGTACCAGTCCTCGAAGAGGGTGTCGGCAAGCGGGCCGATGACGGCGATCCGCGGTGTGCGGGCCGGATCCAGCGGCAGCAGGCCGTCGTTCTTGAGCAGCACCGTCGACTCGGTCGCGGCCCTGCGGGCCAGGGCGCGGTGCTCGGGGCTGTCGATCACCTCGGGGCCGGTGCCCGCATACGGGTCCAGTTCGGGGTCGAACTCGCCCAGGCGGAAGCGCAGTTCGAGCTGGCGGCGAACGGCGCGGTCCACGTCGGCCTCGTCGATCAGGCCGCGCTCGAGCGCCTCGCGCAGCCGGCCGACCGGGGTCCCGCTGTCCTCACCGTGGTCGGTGAAGCTGTCGATGCCGGCCTTGAGCGCGGCCGCATGGGACTCGGCGTGGTCGTCGAAGTAGTGCTCCGGGTCGACCAGGTTGGAGGGGGCCTCGGCGTCGCTGACCACGAACAGCTCGTGGCCGGTCGGCTCGGCCCAGCGGCGCAGTTCCGCCTCGATGAGCGGACTGACGTGGCAGGGGCGGCCGTTGACCAGGTTGTAGGCGGCCATCGCACCGGTCGCGGCGCCGGAGGCGACGACGGGCCGGAAGGCGGCCAGGTCGTACTCCTGGAGCACGCGCGGGCGCAGTCCGGAGGAGGTGGTGCAGCGGTCGTCCTCGTTGTTGTAGGCGAGGAAGTGCTTGAGCACCGGGGCAGAACGCAGGTAAGTCGGGTGGTCGCCGGAGAGCCCGTTGCAGAACGCCTCGCCGACCCGCGCGGTGTGCACCGGGTCCTCGGAGTAGCCCTCCTCGTTGCGCCCCCAGCGCGGGTCGCGCAGCAGGTTGAGCACGGGGGCCCAGGCCTGCAGCGAGTTGGCTCCGCGCTCCGGGCTGCCGACCGCCGGCGGGCGGTGGTAGTGGAAGGCCCGCAGCTCGGTCGAGACCGCCTCGGCGACCTCGCGCACCAGGTCCTCGTCCCAGCTGGCGCCGAGTCCGACGGCCTGCGGGAAGACGGTCGCCTCACCCAGCCAGGACACCCCGTGCAGGGCCTCGCTGCCGGTGCGGAACGCGGCGACGCCGAGGCGCGGGACGGCAGGCGCGTACTGGTGCAGCATCGCGATCCGCTCGTCGAGCGTCAGCCGGTCGAGCAGGTCGTCGACGCGCTGGCGCAGTGGCAGCGCGGGATTGCGGAAGTCGGGCAGGCCGGCTGCGTACACGGGCACGGAACTCACGTGGAATACCCCTCGGGCGGACTGGGCTCGGCGGTGTGATCGAAGCGCTTCGACGCTGGCATGCTCCGACGAGAGTGTCAACTCCCCAAGGTCAGTGGATTTTGCATTTGTTCAGCCTCTTGCCGAACCAGGTAACGCGTCGTTAGTGTCCCCGAAATATTCAAGCGCTTCGACGCTTCGACCGCGCTTCGACGGAGAGGGGCCACGCCACCATGAGATCCGGCTTGAACCGCAGGAGCTTCCTGAGTACCGCCGCCACAGTCGCGGGAGCCGCCGCGATGGCGCCCCTGCTGTCCGCCTGCGGCGGCAGCACGCAACACAAGACCGGTGCGAACACCGCGCAGGGCCTGAAGGCGGCCCTGCCCACCTACGTGCCCAGCACCGTCATCAAGCCGGACATCCCCTCCGTCGCAGGCGGCGACGGCACGGCGACGGACCCCGGCTTCCTCTCCTACCCGGCCTCCCCGGTCGCCAGCGTCTCCGGCGTTCCGGGCAAGGGCGGCAGCTACTCGGCCGTGACGCCGCTGTGGGGAACCGTTCCGCCGGCCGGCAACTCCTTCTACCGAGCAGTGAACAAGGCCCTGGGTGTCAACCTCACGATCAAGCCGGCCGACGGCACCCACTACGACACCATCGTTCCGACGATGACCGCCGCCAAGAAGCTGCCGGACTGGATCAACCTGCCGTCCTGGTGGAACAACAACTTCAACACCGGCGAGCTGATCGGCACCCAGCTCGCGGACCTGACCCCGTACCTGTCAGGCGACAAGGTCAAGAAGTACCCCAACCTGGCCGCCATCCCCTCCGGCGCCTGGCAGATGGGGGTCTGGGGCGACAAGCTCTACGGGATCCCCTGCTTCTCCACCAGCTTCTGCATCCCCGGCGCCACCTTCTACCGCCGGGACGTCCTCGATGCCCGGGGCATCACGGCCGACCAGGTGAAGTCCGCCGACGACCTGATGAACCTCGGCAAGGAGCTGACCGACGCCAAGAGGGGCGTGTGGGCCTTCGACGACGTGTGGACCTACCTCTTCACGGCCTGGGGCGCTCCCCAGAACTGGAAGGTCGACAACGGCAAGCTGGTGCACAAGTACGAGACCCAGGAGTTCCTGGAGGCCCTCGACTGGCACCACCGCCTGGCCACCTCCGGCTACATACACCCGGACGCCCTCGCCGGTGACGTCGCCAACGGAGCTACCCGCTTCTACAGCGGAAAGGTACTCATCGCGGGTGGCGGAGGAGGCGCCTGGAATCTGGCCGACCACCAGTCCGGCGTCGCCGCGGACCCGAACTACCGACGCGGCGCCTTCAACGCCCTCACCGGCGACGGCAAGGGCACGCCCGTGATCTGGATGGGCACCGCCGCCAGCATGATCAGCTACCTCAACGCCGATCTGAAGCCCGCTCAGATCGAGGAACTGCTCTCCGTCGCGAACTACCTCGCCGCTCCCTACGGCACGGCCGAGTACACCCTGGTCAACTTCGGTGTCGAGGGCGTGCACCACAAGCGCGTCAACGGCGTGCCGACCTTCACGAACGAGGGCAAGAAGGACGTCCAGGCGACGACCTACCCGTTCCTGGCCGCTCCCCCCTCCGTGATCAGCAATCCGGGGGGCGACATAGTCACCAAGGACTACGCGGCCTGGCAGGCCGCCAACGTCAAGCGCCTCGCCAAGCCGGCCTTCTGGGGCATGAACTTCACCATGCCGCAGGCGATCGCCTCGGCCGCAGCCGCACAGGCTGTCGAGGACACCATCAAGGACTGCTACCACGGCAAGAAGAAGGTCTCCGACGTGCAGGACACCATCGCCAGCTGGCGGTCCGGCCCCGGGGAGCGGCTCAAGCGATGGATGACCGACAAAGTCCTCGACAAGTACGGCACCGGCCAGTGAGCACCGCAGCACCGAAACGCCCGGCCGGCCCCGCGCGGCTCAACTGGCGGATCAGGCTGAGGCGCGACAAGTCGCTCCTGCTGATGACGGTACCCGCGGTCCTCCTGCTCCTGGTGTTCAACTACGTCCCGCTGTTCGGCATCCTCACCGCCTTCCAGGAGTACGACCCGCTGGTCGGGGTCTGGCACAGCGACTGGGTCGGCTTCGACCAGTTCCGGCAGTTGTTCGACGACCCGATGTTCTGGGCCTCGATGAAGAACACGCTGTACCTGAGTTTCGTCCAGCTGGTCCTCTTCTTCCCGGTCCCGATCGCCCTGGCCCTGCTGCTCAACTCCGTGGTGAGCGAGCGGATCCGCAACATCTTCCAGTCCGTCGTCTACCTGCCGCACTTCTTCTCGTGGGTGCTCGCGATCACGATCTTCCAGCAGATGCTGGGCGGGGCCGGCGTGCTCAACCAGTTCCTGCGCCAGCACGACATCGGGACCTGGGACATCATGACCAACCCGCACACCTTCGCGCTGCTGGTCACCTCCCAGGTGATCTGGAAGGAGGCGGGCTGGGGGATCATCGTCTTCCTCGCGGCGCTGAGCGCGATCAACAGCGAGCTGTACGAGGCCGCGGCGGCGGACGGCGCGGGCCGGTTCCGGCGGATGTGGCACATCACGCTGCCGGGCCTGCGCGGCGTGATCGTGCTGATGCTGGTCCTGCGCCTGGGCAACGCGCTGTCGGTGGGCTTCGAGCAGTTCCTGATCCAGCGTGACGCCGTCGGCCACGAGGCCGCGGACGTCCTGGACACCTTCTCCTTCTACTACGGCATCGCCACCGGCGGCTACAGCTACGGCGCGGCGGCCGGGCTCTTCAAGAGCGTGGTCTCCCTCCTGCTCATCTGGGGCGCCAACCGGCTGGCGCACGCCTTCGGCGAGGACGGGCTGTATCGCAGATGACCAACGCACTCAGCATCGGTTCGCGGCGCGAGCAGCGCCGCACGGCGGCAGCAGCCGCACGCCGCCGGGCCCGCTCCGCCCGCCCACCCTGGGAGGAGCCGCCAACCGCCGTCGGCCAGGCCGCCAAGGGGCTCACGCTCGGCGCGACGCTCGCCGTCATCCTGGTCCCGCTGTGGATCATCGTGGTGACCAGCTTCTCCACCCCCGGCGCCGTCAACCGGGCCGGCGGCCTGGTGATCTGGCCGGACGGCCTGACCACCGAGACGTACCGCCAGATGCTCAGCGACCCGACGGTCGTCACCGCGCTGATGGTGAGCCTGGGCATCACCGCGGTCGGCACCGCGATCTCCATGGCCGTCTCCATCCTGTGCGCCTACGGCCTCTCCCGGCCGCGCTCCCTCGGGCACCGCTTCGTCCTGCTGCTGCTGATCACCACGATGTTCGTCAGCGGCGGCCTGATCCCGAGCTTCCTGGTCGTCACCGGACTCGGCGGGTACGACCAGTGGTGGGCGCTGATCCTGCCCAGCGCCGTCTCCGTCTTCAACATCCTGGTGCTGCGCGCCTTCTACCAGGAGACCTCCTCCGAACTGATCGACGCGGCCCGCATGGACGGCGCAGGGGACTGGCGGATCCTGTGGTCCGTCGTCCTGCCCACCTCACGCGCCGTCACCGCCGTCACCGCGCTGTTCTACGCCGTGGGCTACTGGAACGCGTTCTTCAACGTGATGCTCTATATGCCGACGGACAGTCAGAAGTGGCCGCTGCAATACGTGTTGCTCACCTACGTCAACCGGGGCAACGGCCTGCCGGGCTCCGTCAACTCCGGCTTCGGCACGACCCACGCGCAGACCGCGCCACTGTCGCTGCAGATGGCGGTCGTGGTCCTCACCCTGGTACCCCTGCTGATCGTCTACCCGTTCGTGCAGAAGCACCTGCGCACCGGCGTCCTCACCGGCGCGATCAAGGGCTGAGCCCGGGGCTCCCGCAGACCGGGAGCGGTCCCGCGCGCCCCTCCCCAGCCGCGTGACAGGGACCGCTCCCCAGAACCGACAGAAGGAAGCAGAACGATGGTGACACTCGCCGATGTGGCCAGGCACGCCGGCGTCTCGTCCAGCACGGTCAGCTACGCACTGAGCGGCAAGCGCCCGATCTCCGACGAGACCAGGACCCGCATCGAGCAGGCCGTCACGGACCTCGGCTACCACCCCAACGCGGGTGCCCGGGCTCTTGCGGGCAAGCGCTCCCACATCATCGCCCTGGTGGTGCCGCTCCACCCCGAAGTGCACGTACCCACCATGATGGAGATCGCCATCGCCGCCACCGTGGCCGCCCGCGAACACGGCTACGACGTTCTGCTGCTCACCAACGACGAAGGGCCCGAGGGCATCCGCCGGGTCGCCACCACCGGACTCGCCGACGGGGTCATCCTGATGGACGTCCGGCTGGACGACGACCGGATCCCGGTCCTGCAGGCCGAGGAGATCCCGGCCGCCCTCATCGGCCTGCCCGACGACCCCGCCGGACTCTCCTGCGTCGACCACGACTTCGCCACTGCGGGCGCCCTGTGCGCCGACCACCTGGCCGACCTCGGCCACCGCGACGTCGCCTTCATCGGCTACAGCAGCGGCGTCTACCGCCGCCACGCCGGCTACGCCGAGCGAACCCTGAACGGATTCCGCCAACGCGCCGAGCAACGTGGCCTGCGCGTCCTCCACCGGCCGTGCGAGGGCACGTACGAGAGCACCGCGGGCACCCTGGCCCGCATCTTCGCGGACCGCCCGGACACCACGGGGCTCGTCGTGCAGCACGAGGCCGCGATCGGCCCGCTGCTCGGCCTGCTGCGCGCCGGCGGACGGACCGTGCCGGAGGACGCCTCCGTGCTCGCCATCTGCCCCGACCCGCTGGCGGAGCAGCACTCCCCCCGGCTCACCTCGGTGACCAGTCCCAAGAAGGACCTCGGGCAGGTCGCCGTCGACCAGGTCATGGCGAGGATCGCCGCGACCGGCGCGGGCGACCAGCCGGAGGATCAACTCCTTTTGATGCCACCGGAGCTGGTGGTCCGCGAAAGCACCGCCCCGGCATCGCATCGCCGTTGACACCACGACCAGAAGGACGGTTCCCCGATGGACATCCGCCGGCTCACCGACCGCCTCGGCGGGCTCGCCTTCGGCGGGGACTACAACCCCGAGCAGTGGGACGCGGAGGTGTGGAAGGAGGACGACGCGCTGATGCGCCGGGCCCGGGTCAACCTCGCCACCGTCGGCGTGTTCTCCTGGGCCCTGATGGAGCCCGAGGAGGGACGGTACGACTTCGCCTGGCTCGACGCCCACCTCGACCGCCTCCACGCGGCCGGCGTCGCCGTCGACCTGGCCACCCCCACCGCCTCCCCGCCGCCCTGGTTCACCCTCGCCCACCCGGACGCCCTGCCGGTCCGCCCCGACGGCGCCCGCCTGACCCACGGCAGCCGGGACACCTACTGCCTCACCGCCCCCGCCTACCGCCGGGCCGCCCGCCGCATCGCCACCGCCCTCGCCGAACGCTACGGCGACCACCCGGCGCTCGCCCTGTGGCACGTCCACAACGAGTACGTGACCCTCTGCCTGTGCGACCACACCGCCGCCGCCTTCCGGGTCTGGCTGCGCGCCCGCCATGGCTCCCTCGACGTCCTCAACGAGGCCTGGGGCACCGCCTTCTGGAGCCAGAACTACACCTCGTGGGAGCAGATCCTCCCGCCCCGAGCCAGCCAGTGGCACCACAACCCCGGCCAGACGCTGGACTTCAGCCGCTTCTGGTCCGACGAGACCCTCGCCGCCTACCGCGAGCAGCGCGACGCGATCCGCGCCCACAGCGACCGCCCCGTCACCACCAACCTCATGCTGCCCGGCTACCAGAACCTGGACCTGTGGGCCTTCGGCCGCGAGGTCGACGTGGTCTCCGTCAACCACTACCCCAGCGCACCCGGCGTCGACGCCGCCGCCCAGGCCGCCTTCGACGCCGACCGGGCCCGCTCGATCGCCGGCGGCGCCCCCTGGCTGCTGATGGAACAGGGCACCAACACCGTCTACGCCGGCGGCCGCGTCCTCGCCAAGGAGCCGGGGGACATCCTGCGCCACTCGCTCGCCCACATCGCCCGCGGCTCGGAGGGCGCGCTGTTCTTCCAGTGGCGCCAGTCCCGGGCCGGCGCCGAGCAGTGGCACTCGGCGATGGTCCCGCACGCCGGGCCGGACAGCCGCACCTTCCGGGAGGTCACGGCGGCCGGAGAGGCCGTCGCCCGGCTCGGCGAACTCGCCGGCTCCACCGTCCGGGCCGAGGTCGCCGTCCTGCACGACTCGGACGCCTGGTGGGCCATGCGCGTCGACGGGCTCCCGTCGTCCGAGCTCGACTACCTCGCCGCGCTGCACCGCGCCCACCGGGCGCTCTGGGACACCGGCCGGACGGTCGACTTCGCCCACCCCGAGCACGACCTGAGCCGCTACCGGCTGGTCCTCGCCCCCGCCCTGTTCCTGCTCACCGACGCGGGCGCCGAGAACCTGCGTCGCTACGTCGCCGCCGGCGGCACCCTACTCGTCCAGCACTTCAGCGGCATGGTCGACGAGCGCCTGCACTCCCGGCTCGGCGGCTACCCGGCCGCCCCGCTGCGCGAGGCGCTCGGCATCCGGATCGAGGAGTACCGCCCACTGCGCCAGGACGAGCAGATCACGCTCTCCGACGGCTCGACGGCCACCTCCTGGAGCGAATCCCTGCGCACCGAGGGCGCCGAGGCGCTCGCCGCCTACACCCACGGCATGCTCGCCGGCAGCCCGGCACTCACCCGCCACGACTTCGGCTCCGGCCACGGCTGGTACCTCTCCACCCACCTCGACGAATCCGGCTACGCCGCCCTGGTCGGCCGACTGCTCACGGAGGCCAGGGTCGCCCCGGAGCTTCCGGGCCTGCCGACGGGCGTCGAAGCCGTCACCCGGCACGCCCCGGACGGCCGCGGCTGGCACCTGCTGCTCAACCACCGCGCCGAGGCCGTACCGCTGCCCCGGCCGGGCCATGACCTGCTCACGGACGGGCCGCTGAGCGAGCTGGCGCCCGGCGGCTGCGCGGTCCTGCGCGCGCACTGACCTCCCGCCGCGTCTCCCCATCGAGGAAGGCATCATGACCGACCCGCACGAGACGATCCGCTGGGGCCACGACGCCCTGGAGCTGGAGATCTCCCTGGGCGAGCCGGGCCCGCCCCGCCTGGTCCGCCTCGGCGCACCCGGCGAGAAGACCAACACTCCGCGCCCCGGCGCACCGCTGCCGCTGGTGGAGGTGACGACCGCAGGCCTCGGCCGCCACTGGTCGGGCCGGCACCTCATCAACTCCGTCCTCGGTGCGCGGCTGCGCCACCGCTCCCACCGCGCGAGCCGGGACGGCGACTGGCACGTGCTCACCGTCGAACTCCACGAGCCGGAGACCGGTCTGACCGCCGAGGCGGTCTACCGGTCGATGGACGGCCTGCCGGTGCTGCGCAGTGAAGTCCTGCTGCGCAACGAAGGGGGGCAGACGCTGCACCTGGAGTCGGTCAGCTCGCTCGTGGCGGGCTGCCTGACCGGGGGCGACCCAGCGGCCCTGGACAACGCCGAGCTGCTGTGGGCGGAGAACGAGTGGTTCGCCGAATGCCGCTGGCAGCGCCAGCCGTTGCGGGTGTCCTCGCCCGAGCGGAGCGGCCGCTTCCACACCACCTCCGGCCGCAGCACCCGCGTCGTGGCCGGGCAGGGCGTGTGGTCCAGTTGCGGCCACCTGCCGATGGGCGGCCTGACGGACCGTGAGTCCGGCCGCACCTGGCTGTGGCAGCTCGAGCACAACGGCGGCGGCTGGCGCTGGGAGTGCGGCGTGCGTGACGACACTGCGTACGCGGCACTGTACGGCCCTGACGACGCCGACCACGGCTGGCGCCACCCGCTCGAACCCGGCGCCGAGTTCCGCACCGTGCCGGTGGCTCTGGCGTTCTGCGCGGATGGCGGGCCCGACGGTGCCTTCGCCGCCCTCACCCACTACCGCCGCGCCACTCGCCGGCCGCACCCCGACCACCGCCGCCTGCCGGTCATCTTCAACGATTACATGAACTGCCTGATGGGCGACCCGACCACGGCCAAGCTGCTGCCCCTGGTCGACGCCGCCGCCGAGGCCGGCGCGGAGTACTTCGTCATCGACGCCGGCTGGTACGACGACGGCGACAACTGGTGGCCATCTGTCGGGGCTTGGGAGCCGTCGACCTCGCGCTTCCCCGGGCCGAAGGGGATCCACGAAGTCCTGGACCGCATCCGGGAGCGGGGCATGGTCCCCGGCCTGTGGCTGGAGCCGGAGGCGGTCGGGGTGAACAGCCCGGTCGCCAGGTCCCTGCCGGAGGAGGCGTTCTTCCGCCGCGACGGTCGGCGCGTGGAGGAGGGCGGCGGCCGGTACCACCTGGACCTACGTCACCCGGCCGCCCGTGCCCACCTGGACGGTGTGGTGGACCGCCTGGTCGGGGAGTGGGGCATCGGCTACCTGAAGCTCGACCACAACACCGACCCGGGCTCCGGAACCAGCAGCCACCCGGGAGAGGCCCCGGCGGCCGGCCTGCTCGGCCACAACCGGGCCCAACTCGACTGGTTGGACGGCATCCTGGACCGATTCCCGGACCTGGTGATCGAGAACTGCGCCTCCGGCGGCATGCGGATGGACCACGCCCTGCTCTCCCGGCTCCAGCTGCAGTCCACCAGCGACCAGCAGGACCTGCTGCGCTACCACCCATCGCGGCGGCGGCCCCCACCGCCGTCACCCCCGAGCAGGGCGCCGTCTGGGCGTACCCGCTGCCCGAGGACTCCCCCGACGAAGTCGCCCTCACCATGGCCAACGCGCTCCTCGGCCGCATCCACCTCTCCGGCCGGCTCACCAAACTCACCTCTGAGGCACGTGACTTGGTTCACGAAGCGCTGGCCGCCCACAAGGCGATCCGCGCCGACCTGCCGCAAGCGCTGCCCGCCTGGCCGCTCGGGCTTCCGGGCTGGGAGGACCCGTGGATCGCCCTGGCACTGCACACCCCGGCCACCACCTACGTCACCGCCTGGCGTCGCCACGGCGCGGAGGCCATCCGGGATCTCGACCTGCCCCACCTGGTCGGTGCCGACGTCCGCGTCGAAGTGCTCTACCCGTCGTCCAGCCAGGCCGCCACCGTCTGGCACCCGGACACCGCCGGACTCACCCTGACCCTGCCGGCGGCCCCGTCCGCCGTCCTGCTCCGCCTCACCAGGACTTCTCCCGAAGGAAGTTGATCGTGCGCCGTGCGACCGCGCGCGCCCCACCGCGCCGGCCCGCATCCGTGCGGAACACACTTCGCGTCCGGGCCCGACCCCAAGCAACCCGCCGGGCTCCACCGTCCAGCTCGCGGGAGTTCGATCCCCCACCCGAACACCACGCACCCCCCACCCCCTGGAGGGACGCAATGAAATCACCCGCCCACACCTGTCGTGAACGCGCCATAGCCGCCGCTGCGGCCCTCGCGCTCGCCGTCACCGGCGCGATCGCCGCCGTCGCACCGCCCGCCACCGCCGCTAACTCCGTGTCGGTGTCGGTCGACGCCGCCCTGCAGCTCGCCACCGTCCCCGCCACCGGCGTCGGCGTCAACATCCCGGTCTACGACGCCAGCATGAACTCCGCCGCCACCCCCGGCCTGCTCAGCACGGCCGGTATCAACACCGTCCGTTACCCCGGCGGCAGCCACTCCGACGTCTACCACTGGCGGACCGGCACCGCCGACGCCGGTGCGTACGTCGCCCCGAACACCGGCTTCGACGCCTTCATGGGCACCGTGCGTGCCGCCGGAGCGCAGCCGATCATCACCGCCAACTACGGCTCCGGCACGCCGCAGGAGGCCGCCGCCTGGGTCCAGTACGCCAACGTCACCAAGGGCTACGGGGTCAAGTACTGGGAGGTCGGCAACGAGGTCTACGGCAACGGCGAGTACAGCAACGGCAGCGGATGGGAGTACGACACCCACAGCAGCCACAGCGCCACCACCTACGCCGACAACCTGCTGCAGTACATCTCGGCGATGAAGGCGGCCGACCCGAGCATCAAGATCGGCGCCGTGCTGACCACCCCCGGCTACTGGCCGGACGGCATCGTCGGCCCGGGCGACACCATGGACTGGAACCACACCGTCCTGTCGATCGCCGGCTCAAAGATCGACTTCGCCATCGTGCACGCCTACCCCACCAGCACCAGCCCGGCCGACCTGCTCACCAAACCGCAGGCCCAGAACCCGAACATCGCCGGCACCGTGCGCTCGCTGATCAACCAGTACGCCGGATCCAACGCCCCGAACGTCGGCATCGCGGTGACCGAGGCAAACGCCCAGGCCTACCTGGACACCTCCCCGAACGGATTGTTCGCGCCGGACAACTACCTCACCTGGCTGGAGAACGGCGCGTTCAACGTGGACTGGTGGGACCTGCGCAACGGCACCGACTGCAGCAAGGTGACCACCGTCGAGGGCGCCACCGACTACAACGACGGCGGCATGGTCTCCAGCGGCGCCTCCTGCGAGCCGCCCGTCAACACGCCCTTCCCCGCCTACTACGGCATCCAGATGATCAGCAGGCTGGGCGCGCCCGGCGACACCCTGGTCAAGGCCGCCAGCTCGTCCTCGCTGCTCTCCGCGCACGCCGTCCGCCGCGCCAACGGCGACGTGGACGTCATGCTGATCAACAGGGACCCGAACAACGACGCCACGGTGAACCTCTCCTACACCGGGTTCACCCCTTCCTCCGCCACCCCGACCGTCCACTCCTACCTCAAGAACGCCCACTCGATCGGCACGGCCCAGAGCGGCAGCCCGACCACCCAGACCGTGCCCGCCTACAGCATCACGGTCGTGCAGATGCACCCGACCAGCGCGGCCTGCCGGGTCGTCTACAACAAGAACGAGTGGCCGGGCGTCATGGTCGGCTCCGTGACGGTCGTCAACAACAGCCTCGGCCAGGTCAACGGCTGGTCCCTCGGCTTCAACTTCCCCGGCGACAACAGCATCACCAACAGCTGGAACGCCTCGGTGTCGCAGAGCGGCCCGAGCATCAACGCCAAGAACGTGTCCTACGACGCCGCCGTCCCGCAGGGCGGGAGCGTCCAGTGGGGCTTCAGAGCCACCTGGTCCGGCAGCGACGCCGATCCGTCCGCCTTCTGGTTCAACGGCGCCTCCTGCGCGATCGGCTGAACCCGATGAGCCGGTGGTGCCCCGGACTCCCCAGGGGCCGGGGCACCACCCCCCGAACACAGACCTCCGAAAGGAAACGACCACGTGTCAGACCAGTCCCAGCCCGCCGGCACCGTCCCCAACCCGGTGATTCCCGGCTTCCACCCCGACCCCAGCGTCTGCCGCGTGGGCGACGACTACTACCTCGTCTGCTCCAGCTTCGAGTACTTCCCCGGCATCCCGGTCTTCCACGGCCGCGACCTGGTGAACTGGACGCAGATCGGCAACGCCCTGGACCGGCCGAGCCAGCTGCGCCTCCCGCGCGACATGCCCTCCTCCGGAGGGATCTACGCACCGACGCTGCGCCACCACGACGGCCGCTTCTGGCTGATCGTCACCAACGTCGGCGACGGCGGGAACATGCTCTTCACCGCCATCGACCCGGCCGGTCCGTGGTCCGACCCTGTCCGGCTGCCCGGAGTCCCCGGGATCGACCCGGACCTCGCCTGGGACGAGGACGGCACCTGCTGGTGCACCGTCGCCGGCGTCTCCCAGGTCCGCATCGACCCGACCACCGGCGAGACCCTCGGCGAACCGTACCGGATCTGGTCCGGCACCCCCGGCGCCCTGGCCCCCGAGGCCCCTCACCTCTACCGTATCGGCGGGTACTGGTACCTGATGATCGCCGAGGGCGGCACGGAGCGCGGCCACGGCGTGTCCATCGCCCGCGGCCTCACGCCCTCCGGCCCGTTCGAGCCGTGCCCGGCCAACCCGGTCCTGACCCACCGCAGCACCGCCCGCCCGATCCAGAACACCGGGCACGCCGATCTCGTCCAGGCGCCCGACGGCTCCTGGTGGATGGTGCTGCTCGGCGTACGGCCGCGCGGCGGCACCCCCGGCTGGCACGTGCTCGGCCGGGAGACCTTCCTCGCCCCGGTCGAGTGGGTGGACGGCTGGCCGGTCGTCGGCGAGGTCACCCCCGAACTGCCCACCCCCGCCTGGCCGCTGCACCCCGCGCCCGCCGTACCGACCCGGGACGACTTCGACCAGGCCGAGCTGCATCCCCGGTGGATCTCGCTGCGCGAGCGGCCGGAGCGCCTGTGCACCACGAAGGAACGATCCGGCTGGCTGACCCTGCACGCTGCGGGTGCCTCCTTGGACGAGAACGACGCGGTCTTCGTCGGCCGGCGCCAGCAGCACCTCGCCTGCCGGGCCCGCACCCTGGTCGACGCCACCGACGGCCGCGGCGGCCTCGCCGTCCGCCTGGACGAGGAGCACCACTACGAGATCGAGGCGGCCGGCGGCGAGGTGAGGGTGCTCGCCCGGATCGGCTCGCTGCGCACCGAGGTCGCCGCTCGTCCGGTGGCCGCCGGCGCGGTGGTCCTCGGTGTCGAGATCGCTCCGCTGCCCCCGAGCGGCGCGAGGACCGGGCCCGACACGCTCTCCTTCGGCATCGAGGAGCCGGACGGCACCTTCACCGCACTCGCCGCGCTCGACGGCCGCTACCTGTCCACCGAGGTGGCCGGCGGGTTCACCGGCCGGGTCATCGGCATGTACGCCGCTACCGGAACCGTCCACTTCGACCGGTTCGACTACGAGCCCCTCCCGCTCCCCTGACCAACCCGTCAGGGGATCCCCCACCCGTTCACACGAAAGGGACACGCCGTGAATGACGCACCGCATACCGCGCGACCGCGCCACCGCCGACTCCACCGGACGGCCGGCCTCGTGGTGGCCCTGTTCACCGCGGGCAGCCTCGCCTGCGGCACGGCCACCGCCGCACCGGCCGACCAGCCCCGGTCCGCAGCCGAGGCGGCAGGGGCCCGGGTTCCGCACGACCCGATGGCCGCCGTGGCGCAGATGCAGCCCAGCTGGAACCTCGGCAACACCCTGGACGCCATCCCCGACGAGACCTCCTGGGGCAACCCGCTCACCACCAAGGCGACCTTCGACGGCCTGAGGGCCCGGGGCTTCCGGAGCGTCCGCATCCCCGTCACCTGGTTCCCCCACCAGTCCGACACCGCCCCCTACACCATCGACCCGGTGTGGATGAAGCGGGTCAAGCAGGTGGTCGACCTGGCGCTGGCGGACGGCCTTTACGTCGAGATCAACGTCCACCACGACTCGTGGAAGTGGATCGAGAACATGTCCACCGACCACGACACCATCATGGCGCGGTTCAACTCGACCTGGCAGCAGATCGCCACCGCCTTCAAGGACGAGCCACGCACGCTGCTCATGGAGAGCATCAACGAGCCGCAGTTCTCCAACGCGACCGACGCCCAGAAGACCCAGTACCTGCGAGAGCTCAACACCTCGTTCCACAGCATCGTCCGCAACTCCGGCGGGCGGAACAAGGACCGCCTGCTCGTCCTGCCCTCGGAGGAGACCAACTCCGCCCAGCACTGGCTCGACGACCTGTCGACGACGATCAACTCGCTGCACGACCGCAACCTGGTGGCGACCGTGCACTACTACAGCTTCTATCCGTTCAGCGTGAACATCGCCAACGGCACGACCTTCGACGCCAGGACCCAGAAGGACCTGACCGACGGCTTCGCCCGGGTGCACGACACCCTCGTCGCCAAGGGCATCCCCGTCTACCTCGGCGAATACGGCCTGCTCACCTCGCCCTACTCCGGCGTCGTCGAGCGCGGGGAGATGCTGAAGTACTTCGAGGCGGTCAACTACGAGGCCCGGGCCAATGGCATGACCAGCGCGGTCTGGGACGCCGAAAACGACTTCCTGAACCGCTCCACCATGCAGTGGCGGGACCCCGAGCTGGCAGCCCTGATCAAGTCGTCCTGGACCACCCGTTCGGGCACCGCCTCCACCGACAACATCTTCCTGCCGAAGTCCGCCCCCATCACGGCACAGACCATCACCCTGAACCGCAACGGCCTCACCTTCACCGGGCTCTGGCAGGGCGACCGCCAGCTGGTCCCCTCCCGCGACTACACCCTCGACGGCGACCAGCTGACACTGACCGCGGACGCCCTCACCCGGCTCGCCGGCGACCGCACCCACGGCGTCGACGCCACACTCCAGGTCCGGTACTCCGCCGGAGTCCCCTGGCAGCTCAACGTGCGCTCGTACGACAAGCCGGTGCTCTCCGACGCCAACGGAACCGCCGACGGGCTCACCATCCCGACCCAGTTCAACGGTGACCTGATGGCCAACGTGGAGTCCACCTACGCCGACGGCACCGCCGCCGGCCCGGCCTCCTGGACCACGTTCCAGTCGTTCGCCAACTACGGCCCCGACTACAGCGCCAACACCACGACCGTCAAAGCCGACTTCCTCAACTCACTCAAGGACGGCGCTCCGGTGACGCTCACCTTCCACTTCTGGTCCGGCGCCACCGTCACGTACCACGTGACCAAGTCCGGCACCACGGTGACCGGCACCGCCTCCTGACCGCATTCCTCCCTCGCCCCGGCTGGAGCCCTCCGCAGCCGGGGCTACGGGAACACCCTGTCGCTCCTGCGCCTGCTGCCGATGAGCGACCAGGACAAAGACATCGAGATCCTTGCCCGGCGGCACCAACTGCTCGTACTGCAACGCCAGGTCAGCAAGCCCACGTTCACAGACAACGACCGCGCTGTCCTCGCCGGCCTGCTCCACCATCTGCCGAGGCAGAAGCTGGGGTCTGTCAAACGAACGGCCATGTCTCACATTCGGTGGTGACGGAGGGTTGCCTGGGTCGTCGACACTCATGTACGCGATGTCAACGAGCGTGTGCATATGGTGTTTTCAGGTCTTTCGCCGCTGGTCATCGAGGACGTGACCGCCGAGGGCGAGCGGATTCTGGTGAATGCACGGACGTCGGCGAACACGGTGCCGTGCCCGGGCTGCGGGGCGTCGGCCGCCTCGATGTCCACGTCGCGGTCGCAGCGTCGCATGCCGCTGCCCGCTCCAGTGATCTCGCGGTCGGGGCCCAGCGCGGCTTCCAACGCGTCCTCGACGTCATCGCGATCGATCGGCAGATCGACGAGGACGATCTCAACGAACATCGTGACACTCCCCTCCAACCCGGCGAACGATACGGGTCAGATCACTGGCCACGAGCTATTTGAACGTGTTCAAATAATGGTGCGTGATCGGAGAGAAGACTGCCGATGCACGCCGGGCGGGTGACAAGAGGGGGGGCAGGCATGGGTTCAGGTGTGGGTGTGATCGTCTTCGCCGTCTTGGTCGTCTGGCCAATCCTCATGGCGGCATTCGGCCTCTTTGTCGGGTCAAGGACATCCTGGAGGATGGGCTTGCTGATGTCGGTTCCCTTGATCCTCATGCCCTACGGATTGTGGCTGTTCGGCGCGGCTACCCAGTGACTGCTGCTCCGTGAGGGAGGACTGGCCGGTGGTCGGACCTATGGCGCTCGGGGTCGCCGACCGCGACCCCGAGCGCCGTCAGCGGGAGCTACTGAACGCGAGAGCGTGAGACCAGGCGGGTCGCCTGGTGGTGACCGGTGGGTTCCGGGCCTCAGATACGTGCAAGGAGGTGGGTTGACCGATGCCGGGAGGGCCGGGCGGGAGCGCATCCGGCTGCAGGCCGTGGAACGCTTCGGGGGCGGGGAGAAGAACCCACCAACCCGGCGAACCTACGCGGTCACAGCACTAGGGGACGTTCCAGGCAGAGATGAGGGGCTGCCCGTCTTCGGTGGCCAGGAAGCTCAGCGTGCCTGGATGCGGGTGGCCGAGGAGTCGGCTGTCGGACGCGTCGAGGCCAAGCCAGCGCACGGTGAGCACACGCGCCAGATGGCCGTGGGCGACGACGGCGACGTCGCCATTGCTCAACAGCGGCCGGATCCGGTCCAGCACGGCGTCCACGCGCGCGGCCACCTGCTGGAGCTGCTCGCCGGGATGGTCGGCATCGCCGGGAACGACGCCGTCTCGCCACAGGTCCCAGCCCGGTCGCCGCTCGCGGATCTGCGCAGCTGTCAGGCCCTCGTAGCCGCCGTAGTCCCACTCCACCAGGTCGGGATCGGGTTTGACGGCGGTCAGACCGGCCAGCTCGGCCGTCCGCATGGCGCGGCTCAGCGGACTGCTGAACACGGCGACCGGTCGGCGCAAAGCCAGTCTCGGAGCGAGAGCCTTGGCCGCGGCCTCCCCCGCGTCAGTCAGTGGAACGTCGGTGCGTCCGGCGTGCCGGCCCGAGAGGCTCCACTCGGTCTGGCCGTGCCTGATCAATATCAGCTCACCCATGGCTGCGCACGCTATCTGATCACGCGACGCAGAGGGACATATTGCTCGCCATCGACTCCTTCGCCCAGCCACTCATCCGCTGCCAAGGACTTACCAAATGAGGCGGCCCCTAAACAGGTTCGGGTTGCGGTTCCGGTTGCCGCACCGGTGCAGCCTCTGGATCCCACAGTTTGGTGGTGCGTACGTAGCCGCGGACGACTGAGGTCATCGTCAGAATGAGAAGTGGTCCGAATGTCCACGGATGTTCGGCCATCTGGATCGGCAGATACCGGTATGACAGCAACAGCGCAGCGAAGACCGTTGCGCCGTAAGCGACCAGCCGGATTCCTGACCGGTCCCAGCCCTGGGCGAGCGAGCGCAGCGCTGCCTCGATCGTGAGCGCAAACACCACACCGGCAATGAGATCGGCGCCGTAGTGGTAGCCGAATCCCAGTGTTGCGCCGAGCGTGGCAATCAGCCAGAACGCGCCGGCGAAGCGCAGCAGCCGTGGGCCCTTGCGGGAATGGACGAAAATCGTGGTAGCCCACGCTGTGTGCAGGCTGGGCATGCAGTTGCGTGGGGTGATCTCGTCGAACGGTATCTGATGCGGGGTATGGATCGGCGGCGGTGTGTCCGGCCACAGGTTGGCCACCGCCCAGTGCCCGCCGTCGGCGCCGTAGGCGAAGACCGGTCCGACCACCGGGAAGATCATGTAGATGGCCGGGCCGAGGACGCCGATGGCCAGAAATGTGCGTACGAGATGGTGGCTTGGGAATCGGCGCTCGACCGCCACGTTACGCAGCTGGTACGCCGCGACGACGACTGCGGCCACCGCCAGCTGAACGTAGACGTAGTCGAGAATATGGGCGCCGATCGGACCGGAGGCTCTGACCATCTGGCCTGCCAGCCACGACGGGTTGCCCAGCGCGTGATCGGCCGTGGCCACGTACTGGTCGAACACAGCAGGGCGGGTCTTCGACGTGATCAGTAGCCAGGTATCGCCGGCCTTGCGGCCGGCCACCAACAGCAGGCCCAGCCCGACGCCTTGCAACAGCAGGACACGTTCCCGGCCCCTTCGGCGCGTCACAGCGATGACCGCACAGCCCAAAATCACCCACAACGCGCCGTTGCCGAAGGGGTGGCCATGGGTGATCTTGATGCTGAACGCCCACCGCACGAGCAAGAAGGCGATGTCGATGCCGATCGCGGCACCAGCCGCGATGAACCGTTGCCGCCAGGTGAGCACCACCATCATCAACGCCATGCTGGCGTACAGCAGAAAACCCGATTTGGGAGGCAATATCACCTCCCGCACCTGACTGGTGATGGGTCCCGGCAGGCCGTAGCGACGCGCGGCGACCTCCAGCGCGACGAGGAATCCGAGGGTCGCCACGGCCGCCGCAGCCCACAGCATCACCCGTGGCCGGCGGCACGCGGCGAACCTGGATCTGCGTCTTATTCGCGAAATCACCCGCGATGCGATAGGTATCAATTATTTGGCCGATTTATTAGATTTTGATCAAATAGGATGCCCTTCGTCCGGACAGCGCGGCTTTCCGGTGAAGGACGGGCGGTGAGGGGTAGCCTCGTGAGTTCGATCATGCTACCCGAGCCGTACAAGTGGTTTTCACCCGTTACAGGTGGCGCGAAGGCAGGCAGTGAACTAGGTGCCTGCACCTGGGGGTTGACATACCGCCACAATGTCGACGAACAGTGGTCAGTGCGCCTTTGCGGCGTCGGCGCGGTCGCGGTGCAGGTGCAGGTGCCGAAGGCAAGCACGCCGACCGACGAGGCGTACCCGCGCCGACCGCGGGCCGCGAGGCGCACGGCGACACCGAACACGGCAGCAGCGCTGATCATCGCGAAACAGCCGGCACGCTTGTGAGCCTCCGGCCCGGGCGCCGTCAGACATTGTCACGGTCGTTGCGGAGACGTCGAGGCCCGGTGATCCGCGCGCTCCCAAGGCATGCCGGTCCGCGCCTTCGATCGGTAGTCGTTTGGCTACTTCGGGTAGCAACCCGCATCGACGAATCGGGCCTGGTTCCCCGATCCATATCCGGAAATGATCCTCGTGAGCCATCCTGTCCTCTTTGCGCACGCTGAGATGCCCCGGAATACGAAGTGGGATTCCTGCGGAATCAGCTGATTTCCGGTGGCGTATCCCGTTCCAGTCCGGGCACTCGGACTATGCGAGCGATTCATCACAGGAGGCTTGCCATGATCGCCTTGGGTGTCATCCTGCTCATCATCGGTTTCGTCACAGGGATATCCATCCTGTGGACCATCGGCGTAATCCTCGTCGTCGTAGGGGCGGTGCTGTGGATCCTGGGCTCCATGGGGCACGCGGTCGCCGGCCGACGGCACTACTGGTAGACGTGGAGCCATATTTCCGGGTGCCGGGGCCGGACCTCCCGGCTCGCGTCTGAGGGACCCGGCGCAGACATAGCGAGAAGGCCATCTGCCCCGTCCGACGCCCTGCGTAAGACGCTACGAATCTGGGCTGCCGGAGCAGTGGCCGCAGCTGCGGTTGCCGGGTCCCTCAGGGATGTCCCTAAATGATCGTTCTTGCGGTCGGGGTCGTCCTGCCTTGCGACGACCGGGCGCCTACCGGCAAGCATGAGGTTGCGTATCTGGGCGTGCCGGATATCGCGTGGTGGACGCCGTCACCGCGAAGGCGGCAATCGCGCAGGATGTTCCAGGTCTTCATGCGGGCGAAGGCGTGCTGAAGGCGGGCTCTTCCCTGCTTGTGGCTCATGTTGTGGGCCTGCTTCCATGCCGGGAGCTCCTTGCCCTTGCGGCGGCGGTACAGGATGACCAGGCCGGTGCCCGGACTTCATCGCCAAGATGCACCGGGTTCTGGCCCTGTACGACAGCCCGCCGGCCGACGGGCGGGTGATATGGGTGGACGAGTTCGGACCGCTCAACCTCCAGCCACGCAAGGGCAAAGCGTGGCGTCCGATCAATAGGCCCCGGCGCCTGTGGGCCACCTACAACCGGTACGGCGGGGTGATGCACGTGCTTGCCGGCCTGGATCTGGTCACCGGCAAGATCTACTACCGGATCCGCAAGCGCAAGCGGTGGCGGGAGTTTCTCGGCCTGCTCAAGACTCTGCGAGGACGACAGCCCGGTGAGCAGGTCTACGTGGTACTGGACAACTTCTCCCCGCACCGGCATGCCGAGGTCCGTACCTGGGCTGCTGACAACCACGTCGAGTTGGTGTTCTTGCCGACCTACGGCTCGTGGCTGAACTGGATCGAGTCGCAGTTCGCGGCTCTGCGCTACTTCGCCCTCAACGGCACCGACCACCGCACTCACGACGAGCAGGACGCCGCCATCGCCGCCTACATCCGATGGCGCAACGCGCGCGCCGATCCGAAGACCCGCTTCGCCCCCGACTCACCCATCCGTACGTGGACTCAGTACCCGGCCAAGGCCGCGTGACGAGTCCGCCGGACCTGGCCCGGGCAGTACCGTCCGCACAGGCGCCAATCCGCCCTACGCCGTCACTCCGAGACGGGCATGACCAGCGTCTCCACGAAGTCGACGGCGCCTTCACGCCGGTAGAAGCGCAGGGCACCGTCGTTGCCTGCCATGACGGAGATCTTCATGACCTGGACACCCGACTCGGCGAGACGCTGGCGCGCGGCCCTGAGCAGGGCCTGCCCGACTCCGGCGCCGCGGGCCTCGTCATCGACCACGAGGGTTTCCAGGACGCCGACTTGGTCTCCCCACTGCCATGATCCCGGGGCGTGGAGGATGCGCACTACCGCATAGCCGAGTAGGTGATCTCCATCCCGAGCGACCAGTACCGCGGTGAGCGGCTCCTGCATCCATTCGAGGTACTGCCCCCGTCGCAGACGCCATGAGTCCTTGCGCGAGCGAACCGCGCCCAGAGCCGCCAGATGTGGGGCTTCCCGGCTGTGGTGGACCAAGAGCTGCCCCCACAGGCGCTCCAAACAGTCCACTTCAGAGGAAGCCAAGACGTCGATCACGGGATTCACGCCGGGAAGCGTAGCCAGCGAAGCCCCTTGGCCCCAATGAATTACCGGGTCCGAGCTGAGCCACTAGACGCACCGTCGGACGCTCGGCAACGCCTACTGCGCTCACCCGGTCGAGATGGGCTGCCATTTCGAGTCGATCTGCAAGTCGTGCACGTTCTTCGTCACCACGACCGAATTCCGCTCCACGCTCGAACGCCAGCGCGACGATGCAGCACCCAAGGGCCAGGTCGCACGCGAGCAGATCGCGCACATGATCCGACGAACCTGTGCGAGGCAGGCCGAAATACGACAGGTTCCGCTCGGTTCAGAGGGTTTCGGGCTCGTGGCGGAGGAAGTCACGGACGTCGGTCGCGAGCGTGGACATCTGCTCGCCGGCTTCCAGCCAGGTGGTGACGGTGGCGTTCCAGCTGTCGGTGGGGTTCCGCCAGGGCCGGAGGGTCCAGCTCACCGCGACGCGCCCGCCGGAGTGAAAGACGGCCCGGACGGTGAGGTCCCGGTCAGCGGTCTGCCATATGCGTTCCCCGTCCCAGCCGCGAAAGTCCGCGGCGAGTTTGTCCAGGAAGCGCGCCAGGTCCGTGTCCCAGCTCCAGGCTGCCACTGCGTCGACGCGGGCGTTGAAACCGGGTGCGCCGGCCTCGACGGCGTAGTGCACGCAGTCCTCGTCCTCCCGGAACCGGTCGCAGAGCCTGACGTGGACCGTCCGGTCACGCTGGCAGCGGACGACGAGGTCGGCGGAGTTGTCGGTGGCGGTGTCTTCGGGGCTCACTTGCGAAACGGTAGGTCAGCGGGGTATCCGCCGTCACGGTGTTTCCGGGGCGGGCAGTCGTCCGGGATCGACACGATCGGCACGATAGATCGAGGGGGGCCTCGGGATCCATCCCGAAGGCGGCGGCTACGAGCTTGGGGTCCATCGCACCCCAGGTGGCCGTCGGCCCTCGCATCGGCCTTGGTGCTCAGACGGCAGTGTTGCGCCTCGGGAACCAGCGCAGGCAGCTGATCGTCTTCCCGGACATGCCCGCCGTTCTCATTCTTGGAGTCGATCCGAGCACAGTGCCTGGTATGGACGGGGACGTGATCCGCGCGGCCCTCGACCAGGAACTGGCACGTTTTGGTGACCACGCCATCGATGCATCCATGACGCTGATTGCGCTGGACGAGTCAGCAGAGCCCGCGGTGATCGCGGCACTGTCCGAGCGCGACTGGGACGTCGTCGTCATCGGTGGCGGGATCCGCAAACCGGAACCTCTTCTGCCGCTCTTCGAGCAGGTCGTGAACCTGGTCCGACGGCATGCGCCAAAGGCTGCGATCGCGTTCAACACCAGCGGTGGTGACAGTGTCGAAGCAGCCAGCCGGTGGCTGTGAGCCCGGGCCGGCCTGGGCAGCCGTGCCCACCCAGGACGTAGCTCTCGGCCGTCGCTCCTCCTGCTGGCACGTCAACCCCGGTGCGGGTGAGGGAGTTTGTGGCGCAGGAGGGAACGCGGACAACCGGGCGGGGCGTCAGGTGGCCGACGGTTTGTCGGTGGGTCCCTTCGGTCGCTTGTACCGGGGAGGTCTGCGCCGATGGCCTCAGGGTCGGCCAGGGGTCAGATCGGGCTCCACCGCACCGGTGACATCGTCTGCCGGAACCGGCCCGCTGGGGCGCCGACGCCGGCCGGGGACGGCGAGTGCTGGGCTGGTGAGGACGGCGAGGCATGTGACGACGAGTGCGATGCCGACCCAGCCGGCGGCGGGGAGGCGTTCGCCGACGACCGCAACGGCGAGTACGGCCGCGACGGCCGGTTCGAGCAGGGACAGAGTGGTGGCGGTGCTTGCGGGCACGTGCGCGAGTCCCCAGCCGAAGAGGACGTAGCCCGCGAACATGGGGACCAGCGCCATATAGGTGCCGACAGCCGCGTTGGACCAGGAGCTGATGAGCGGAGCACCGGTGGCCAGCAGGACGGGCAGGAGGAGCAGCCCGCCGAGTCCGAAAACGGCACCCATCGCCGCGCGGGAGGCGATCCGGCGGGTGATGAGCCGGTGCGCGGCCCAGGAGTACAGGGCGTAGGTCGCGGCAGCGACAAGGCCGAGGCTCACGCCGAGCAGCGTGCTGGCCACGGATGCTCCTCCTGTGTCGTCGGCGGCGCGGGCGGCTTCGGCGACGCACAGCAGGACGGTGCCGAGCAGACCGAGCGCGGCTGCGACCGTCCAGCGGCGGGTGAGCCGGCGGCCGTCCACGACGCGTTCGATCAGGACCGAGGCGAGCGGGGCGGTGCCGATCGACACCACGGTGCCCACGGCGACTCCGGCCAGGCGCATGGAGCTGTAGAACGCGAGGGGGTAGACCGCCACCGAGGCGGCGCCGAGGAGCACGGTGCGGCATTGCTCGCGCAGGCGGGAGGCGTGGCGGGCGATCTGCGGGGCGGCGGCGATGGCTTGCAGGAGTCCACCCAGGCCCATGGCGACCGCACCGATGGCGAGCGGGCCCACGCCCGGGGCGAACGTGGCGGCCGTGCCGGTCGTGCCCCACAGGACGGAGGCCGCCAGCACGCACAAGGCCCCCATACCCGCGGACCGGCCGTGTCCGGCGGGCCGTTTCACAGCCGGTCCAGCAGGGCCGCCGCGATGGAGCGGGCGTGCTGGAGGCAGCGGCCGTCGCCCTCCAGGCCGGCGCGGGCCATCGCGCCCTCCAGGAGAAAGGCGAGGTGCTCGGCCACCGCCTGTGCCTCGTCCGGGCGCCCGGGAAGCAGTTGCTCCAAGTGGCCCGCGATCAGGCGCTCGACTTCCTCCTTGTGCGCGCGCACCACCGCCCGGCCTGCGTCTCCGGCCGGGAGCTCGGCGGCGGCATTGAGGAGCCCGCAGCCGCGGAAGCCGCGCTCGTAGGCGAAGGCCGCGTGGTCGGCGTAGGCGTCGAACACCGCCAGCACACCGTCACGCGGGCCCCGGGCCTGCTCCAGGCGCGCCCGGTACAGGCCAAGCCATTCTTCGTGCCGGGCGTCGAGGTAGGCCATGACCAGGTCGGCCTTGGAGGAGAAGTTGTTGTACAGGCTCATCTTCGCCACGCCGGCCTCGGCGGTGATCGTGTCGATGCCGGTCGCCGACACCCCGTCGGCGTAGAAGCGGCGGGCCGCCGCCGCCAGCAGCCGGTCCCGGGCAGGACGCCGCCTTCCGCTCTCCCCCGCGCTCACACCGGTCTCGCTCATCACATTCCAAACTAGGTAGGTAGGTCTACATAGATTATGGGTGGCAGCCTGTACCAGGCAAGAGGGGTGACAGCGGGCCCCGGCCTCAGGCGACGACTTAGACGACTTAGGGGTGTACCTACCGGCCTCAGACCCCGGCGGGTCGCCCCCGCGGCCTTGCCCAGCCGCCGCCTCCGGTAGGGGCCCGCTCCGCTGCCGCCCGCTTGGATCGAGACCGCCTCCCACTCGACAGCCGAGGCGGAATAGGAGTCGCCGCCGCCGTATGCGAGGGCACGGAACTGGGACACGTAATCCCACAGTTGCCCGTCGCGGCGGCAGACCGCGCCCCAATGGCGTCCGACCCCGCGCAGGCTCCGGCCCATTGACGCCCACTCACCCCGTTCCTACACTGACGGAAATCGATTTCAGGAAGGGGGTGCCGATCGAACATCGACCTCATCTTCACCGGAGACTGCCGCGCCACCTCGACGCCCTGACAGCCCACGGGCAGGCGGCAGTAGTCGGGAGCCGCCGAGGCCATTCCCTGCCGGTAGTTGAGAAAGGCTTCCGCGCACCGATCCGTCGACTGCGCGCCCCGAATGTCATGCACCTGATAACCGGCGCGAGTCGAGCCGTTCACCCGCGCGTCAAGGGTGACCGTCCGATCGCCGCCTCACCCGGCACAACCTCTGCCCTGCTGCCGATTCGGCGCTGACTGTCGGCGGCTTCACTCCCCCCATACGGAGCCAACCATGCTGGAACTCCTCGGAAAACGGCGGAGACAGCTCCTGCGCACTCTCGCGGGACTGGTCACCCTCGTCGTCGCACTCCTGCCGACCGTCGCCCAGGCCGACCGGGCGACAGCGCGCGCGGCAGCAGTCGGCGCCGTGACCTTCGCAAACCCCATCCGGCAGCACGTCAGTGACCCGTACGTCATCCAGTACGGCGGTTACTACTACATGACCAGTACGGACGGCTGCGACGCCGGCTACCTGTGCGTGTGGAAGTCGGCCACCATCACCGGCTTCGCCACGGCCGAGAAGTACGACGTGTTCCACATCCCTGCCGGACAGTCGAACTCGGCCGAGGTCTGGGCGCCTGAAATCCATTACGTGCAAGGCCATTTCTACATCTACTACACGGCGACCTCGGCGGGCGACGGATCCGGTCACCGGCTGTTCGTCCTGCAGGCGGCCGGTGGCGACCCGACAGGCCCGTACAGCGAGGCCGACACCGGCTATGCCCACGGCCAGCTCCACGAGTCGAGCGATCTGTGGGCGATCGATCCGACCGTGTTCGCCGGCAGCGACGGCAGGCTGTACATCGCCTGGTCCGGGTGGCCCACCGCCAACGCCCATCAGCAGAACATCTACCTGGCAACGATGAGCGACCCGCTCCACATCAGCAGCAGCCGGGTGCAGATCTCGGCACCCACCCGGCCGTGGGAGACCGTGGATCTGCCGGACGGCCCGAGCAGCGGCACCGTCGGATACTTCCCGGTCAACGAGGGACCCGAGGCCTTCCAGCACGGGGGAAGGACCTACCTCACCTTCTCCGCGAGTTTCTGCGGCACCCGCAGCTACGCGGTCGGGCTGCTGACCAACTCCGACGGCAATCTGCTCAACCCCTCCTCCTGGGCGAAGACCGGGCCGATCTTCAAGTACCACGGCAATGTCATCGGATCCGCCTCGTTCGAAGCCATCACCTCGCCGGACGGCAACGAGGACTGGTTCCTGGTGCACTCCAACACCCAGGGCTGTGACGCCGGTCGCGAGCTTCGCGCCCAGCGGCTGTACTGGGACGCCCACGACGGCTCGCCCCTGCTGGGGTACCCCGTCAACGACGGGGTACCGCTGGACGTGCCCTCCGGCGAGCCCGGGTCGACGCCCTCTGCCGACCCGTACGCCTCGGGCTGGGGCGACGCGTTCGGCGATGCGGCCGAGGGCGACGGCACCAACGGCCGCAAGGCCGGCACCTGGACCGTCACGGACACCCACACCGCGAGCGTGACCTCGCTCAACGGCGTCCAGTGGTCCCAGCTCTTCTACGCCGCCAACCCGAACTACGAGAACTACACCGTCTCGGCCGACGTGCGCTGGAGCGCAACCGGCACGACCTCGTCGTACCCCAAGTACGGCATCTACGCCTCGTACGCCGACAAGGACAACCACGTCGAGGTCTTCATCGACCGCAAGTACGGAGTGCTCGCCACCCACGCCGTGGTGCAGGGTGTCGAGCAGCCCTGGCAGAACTCCCCCCTGCCGGGCGGGTTCGATCCGACCCAGTACCACACGCTCAAGGTGGTGAAGGCGGGCACCGGATACACCTTCTTCCTCGACGGCACCCAGACCCAGCAGCGCACCTTCAGCGGCACGACCTTCCCGGTACTGCTCAACGGGCAGCCCGGTCTGGTCACCGAGGACACCGCGGCCGACTACCGCAACGTCACGGTCAGCGACACCTTCTGAACGAGTCCCGGAGGACCCTTGACGGAGGCCGCGTCGCAGCGCCTCCGTCATGCGTCGGCCGGTCGTTCGGTTCCGTCAAATGTCGAGCGTTCTCGTTCCGCGCTCTTGAAATCGATATCACAGACGCTATGGTGTGGGCCGGGCGGCGAACAGCGGCCTGTGGCAAGGAATCTGGCAAAGGGCGCAGCATCTCGTCGACCCGGTCGTCGTGCACTGTCGCGGTAACGATTTCCCGCGCCTGAGTCCTCAAATCGGCACGAATCACCCACCAAGTAGCAATTGTCATGATCATGTAAGTCAGAGAGGCGTCATGCACATGGCTAAACCCGTCCGTGCCAGACGCACGGCCCGCACTGCCCTGGCTCTGCTGCTCACCGCGGCATCGGCGGCGCTGACCGCGCACAGCGCGCAGGCCGCGACCGCTGCCACCCAAGAGGTGGCCTACCACGGCTACCACCTCCGGGTCCCGGCCGACTGGCCGGTCATCGATCTGGCCACCGCGCCGGACACCTGCGTGCGCTTCGACCGGCACGCCGTCTACCTCGGCCACCCCACGGGTCAGGAGCACTGCCCCACCCACCTCGTGGGACGCACCGAGGCCCTGCTCATCGAACCCCTGGACAACACCGGCACCGCGACCGTCGACCGCGACACGGTCGTCGCGGCGAAGGGAACCGCGACCTACACGCCCGGACGCACCACCGCAGCCGAAACCGGCCAGATACGACTGGCCGTGCCCTCCGCCGGGGTCATCACCACCGCCACCTACGGCACCGGCAAGGCGTCGGCCGAGCGGATCCTGCGCACCGGCCGGCTCGACGGCCAGGCCCGGCCCAGCACGAGCGGTGCCCATAAGGCGACCGCCTCCACCGCTGCCCTGAGCGTCACCGCACAGCCCGGCGCCTACACCGGCAAGGGCTTCGACACATGTGCCGCCCCGAGCACCGACACGATGAACGCCTGGGGGGCGTCCCCCTATCGGGCCGTGGGCGTCTACATCGGCGGCAACAGCCGCGCCTGTGCCCAGGCCGATCTCACCTCGTCGTGGGTCAGCACCGTGACCGCCAACGGCTGGCATCTGATCCCGACTTACGTCGGCTCCCAGGCGCCGTGCAGCTCCTTCGGCCACCGGGTCTCCACCGATCCGGCCACCGCCCGCAGCCAGGGCAGCGCGGAAGCCGACGACGCCGTCTCCCAGGCACAGGCGCTCGGGATCCCGGCCGACAGCGTGGTCTACAACGACATGGAGGGCTACGACAACACCAACTCCTCCTGCAGCACCGGCGTCCTGAACTACCTCTCCGCCTGGACCGACGAACTGCACGCGCGCGGCTACCGCTCCGGTGTGTACTCCAGCGCCAGTTCCGGCATGCGTGACCTGGCCGCGCAGTACTCCACCGGCGCCTACACCATGCCGGACCACATCTGGTTCGCCTGGTGGAACGACGTCGCCGACACCGACGCCGGCACCTATGTGCCCGTCGGCGACTGGGCGAACCACCAGCGCATCCACCAGTACTTCGGTGGCACCGACGAGACCTGGGGCGGTGTCACCGTCAACATCGACGGCGACTACCTCGACGTCGACGGCGGAGGCAGCGTTCCCCCGCCGCCCACCAAGTACTGGGTCGACACCTACGCCGACGCCCCGGCGTACGCCTCGCCGACCAGCACCACCCAGACCGGCACCCTCTACAAGGGCACCAACTACGTGTACTGCAAGGTGTGGGGCCGTCAGATCGGTGACGCCACGAGCTACAACCACTGGTGGCTGAAGACCGACCCCGACGTCGGACCGGCGAACCAGTACGTCTCCGCCTACTACCTCTCCCGCTGGGGCAACGACGAGGCGAAGGACAACAACGGCACCGTCATCCCCGACTGCTGAACCCGGGACACCACGCGCACACGGCCCGCCCGCGCCCACCGGCGGGCCGACCTCCCCCGGCCCCCTCCCACCGAACCAAGGATTCCCATGAGACCGACCATGTCCCGGGCTCCGCACACCCTCGCCGCCCTCGGAGCCCTGCTGGCCTCGCTCATGCTGCCCACCCCGGCCGAGGCACGGCCCGCCCCCGTCGCCAACTCGACCTGGTCCGTCGACCTGACGGCGAACACCACCGACCGGACCAACACCGCGCCGGCCGGGCACGGCCTGACCATACGCGACCGGCACCACCATCCGGCGGCGCGGCCCGCCGACCGGTCCTACGCCGAGTACACCGCACCGCGCACCCGGCTCGGCCGCACCCTCACCGCGCTGACGGTCGAGACCACCGCCAGCCACCCGGCCGGCTCGACGGTGGACACCGAGGTACGCGGCCAGGACCGCTCGGGCGCCTGGACCCAGTGGAGCACCGCTGTTCCCGGCCGCCCCGTCACCTTCCCGGAGCCGGTCTCCACCGTCCAGGTACGCCTCGTCCTCACCTCGCCCGACGACGGCGCGGCCCCCACGGTGTCGTCGGTGACGCTCTCCGCCGTATCCGAGCAGACCACCGGCCCCGCGCTGGCGTCCCCCGCCGCGGACGCCCCCGTCACCTACCGGGTCTACGCCACCCGCGAAGGACTGGTGGGCGGCACCACCGCCAACGGTCACGTCATCACCAGCCGTGACCACTTCGTCGCCCTGCCCTCCCGACGCCTCCTGGCCTCAAACGGCGGCCACGAGTACGAGGTCCAGGTCTGCCACCTGGGCCGCTGTGAGACCGCACCCGTCTGGGACGTCGGCCCGCGCAACACCACCGACGACTACTGGAACCCCTCCACGGTGCGCGAGTCGTGGACCGACCTTCCCCAGGGCACGCCGGAGACCCAGGCGGCCTACCAGAACGGCTACAACAACGGCCTGGACGAGTCGGGACTCACGGTCACCAATCCGGCCGGCATCGACCTCGCCGACGGTACGTTCTGGGACGGACTCGGCATGACCGACAACGACTGGGTCGACGTCACCTTCCCGGCCAGCACCCCGCCCCCTGCCAAGTACTGGGTGGACACCTCTCCCACCGCACCCGTCTACGCCTCGCCGACGAGCACCACCCAGACCGGCACCCTGAACGCGGGCACCAACTACGTCTACTGCAAGGTGTGGGGCCGTCAGATCGGTGACGCCACGACCTACAACCACTGGTGGCTGAAGACCGACCCCGACGTCGGCCCCGCGAACCAGTACGTCTCCGCCTACTACCTCTCCCGCTGGGGCAACGACGAGGCCAAGGACAACAACGGCACCGTCATCCCCGACTGCTGAACGGCTGCGGACCAGCGGCCGCACGGTGCCGCCGAGTCCCGCCGCAGCCACCTCCCGCACCGTCGCCGCTCCCGGCGACCCGATCGGTCATTCCTCCCCGTTCGAGATCGAGGTTGAGATGGTCCTGCACGGCAGAACACGCAACGGTCCCCCACCGGCGGCCCTCAGACTCGCCGCCCTACTGACACTGCTGGCGGGGTTGCTCGTCGTGGGCCTCGGCACCGGCACCCAGCCGGCCCACGCCGACCCCGCCTGCGGAGTCCTCGCCCCGGGCGCGGCCGACCAGGCGAACGCCGCGGTGAACGAGGCCTGCGGCCTCATCGGCACCCCCTACTCCTGGGGCGGCGGCCACGAGTCCGTCCCGGGCCCGTCGTACGGAGCGTGCGACCCCTCCAACGGCGCCCCCAACGACTGCAACGTGAAGGGCCTCGACTGCTCGGGCATGGTGCGCTACGCGTACTACCTCGCCACCGGGGCGGACGTCGTGCCGGGGCCGACGTACGAGCAGATCCAGAACTCCACACAGGTCGCGCACTTCCCCGCCAGTGCCGGCACAGCGCCGCTGCTCCCCGGTGACCTGGTCTTCTTCGGTACGTCGGCCGACACCGTCCATCATGTGGCGATCTACATCGGGCAGGGCTACATCGTCGAGGCACCGTACTCGGGTGGCTACGTCCGCATGGTGCCGATGAGCATCCACGACGACTACTTCGCCGCTGTCCGCCTCTACCGCGGCACCGCGCCCGTCTCCGTCAAGTACTGGGCCGACACCTCGCCGACCGCTCCGGTGTACGCATCGGAAACCAGCACCACCCAGACCGGCACCCTCTACCAGGGCACCAACTACGTCTACTGCAAGGTGTGGGGCCGTCAGATCGGTGACGCCACGACCTACAACCACTGGTGGCTGAGGACGGACCCCGACGTCGGCCCCGCCGACCAGTACGTCTCCGCCTACTACCTCTCCCGCTGGGGCAACGACGAGGCCAAGGACAACCTCGGCATCGTCATACCGGACTGCTGATCCCCCCTCACTCCTTGCTGGAGCGCGTCTCATGCATGCTGCGACAACCCGTACCCGCCCTCCCCGGCCCCCGGGGCTCCGCAGGCGTCTCGCCCACCTCCTCGTCGTATGTCTGACGGTTTTCGCCGTCGGCACAGCGGCGGCACCCGCCGCGTCCGCGGCCGCGTCCGCCTTCACCGCCAAGGGCCCGGTCGGCTGGGACACCCTGCGTCACCTCGACGCCTTCGACACCGTGCCGCGTGGCGTCCAGTTGAAGCAGTTCTCCAGCTTCGACCGCAACCAGGGCAACGGCGACCAGCGCAACTGCCTGCGCACCATCGGCGCCGCGGGCTGCGTCATGGCGGAGGCCACCGGTCCGGGAGAGATCGACCAGATCTGGCTGACCTCGATCACCAACGGCGTGCAGGGCGACGTCTCCGACATGGGCAACCTCGTCGTGGTGCTCGACGGCACCACGGTGATCAACTCCAGTCTGCAGGGCGTGGTGAACGGCTCGCTCGGCGCGCCGTTCGTATATCCGCTCGTGGCCAACGCCTCGCAGTCGTCCGGCGGTGTGCACATCGACGCGCCGATGACCTACACCTCCTCCATGCTCGTCTACACCACCCAGACGCCGGACCCCGACTACTACCACGTCGATTACCGGTCCTTCGCCGACGCCTCGGGAGTGACGACCTTCGACCCGAGCGACAAGGCGAGCGACGTCCTGGCAACGCTGAACGCAGCCGGCACCGCGGACCCGAAGCCCGCGCAGAGCGGGGCGACGACCAGCACCACACCGTTCACGCTCGCGCCCGGCGCCTCCGCGCAGGTCGCCTCGGTGTCCGGCCCGGCGGCCCTGTCGGCGGTGCGGCTGAAGCTGCCCCAACTCACCGCGCCACCGAGCCAGTTGGATCCGGCCGACGACGGTCGGGCCTTCGGCTCCGGCGGCTCCAGCAAGTTCACCGTCGCGATCGACCCGGACAACCAGGGCGTACGGCTCACCCGGAGGCTGGACCAGTCCGTCGCCGACCAGGTCGCCGACGTCCTGGTCAACGGCACCAAGGTCGCCCGGTGGACGGCTCTGGCGCAGAGCACGGGCCACTTCGTGGACCAGAGCGTGGACCTGCCCGCCTCCGTGACCGCCGGCAAGTCGCAGCTCACCATCACCAACCAGTTCGTCTCCTCGGCCGTGGACTTCAACGAGTTCACCTACTGGGCCGACTCCGTGGTCGACGGCAGCCCCAAGCGCACCGACACGGTCGACGTCGGCGACACGGCATCCGAGTCGGCGCACGCGTACACCATCACCGGACAGACCTGGTCCGGCACGCGGGATCGGAACTCGCTCACCTATGCGGCGAACTCGGTGCCGCTGATCACCGACGACGGGCGGGCGTTCGGCTCCGGTGGCTCCAGCCGGTTCACCGTCGCGATCGACCCGGGCAACACCGGGGTGCGGCTCACCCGACGTCTCGACTCCACCATCGCCGACCAGGTCGCGGACGTCACCATCGACGGCTCACCGGCCGGGAAGTGGACCGCCGTACCGACCGCCTCCGACGGCCACCCGTGGGTCGACCAGACCCTTGACCTGCCGCCCTCGCTGACCGCGGGCAAGTCGCACATCACCATCAGCAACCAATTCGTCTCCTCGGCTGCGGACTTCAACGAGTTCACCTACCAGGTGGACTCCACCGTCTCCGGCGCCACCAAGCGCACGGACACGGTCGACGTCGGCGACACGGCATCCGAGTCGGCGCACGCGTACTCCATCACCGGGCAGACCTGGTCGGGCAGCCGTACCTTCGGCTACACCCCGACCGGGGTGCTGGACAGCAACCAGGTCCTCGCCTCCTCGCGGATCCGGATCAGCTTCGACGGCACGCAGACCGTCGACGCCCCGCTGGGAGAGTTCTTCGGCTCCAGTCAGTACGACGGCCGGGTGCGCTCGCTGATGACCGGGATGGACCCGGGCGGCACCGGCTGGCTGTCGGCCTGGTGGCCCATGCCGTTCTCCGACACGGCGACCGTCAGCGTCTACAACGGCTCGAACCGCACGATCAGCGGCGCCACCGCCGAAGTGACGTCCGCGCCGTGCAGCAGCTGTGCCTCCCAGCTGGCCGACGGGACCATCGCGCACTTCCACGCCACCTCCCACGCGGTCTCGGCCGCCGACCAGAAGGCCGGCCAGGACTACCAGATCCTGCACGCGGCCGGACACGGCAAGTTCGCCGGTGTCGCCCTCGGCATGACCGGCCCGGGCAACCGGGTCTACCTGGAGGGCAACGAGCACGTCTACGTGGACGGCTCGGCCACCCCCAACCCGAACGGCACCGGCACCGAGGACTACTTCGACAGCGGCTGGTACTTCATCAACGGCCCGTACACCCTGCCGCTGACCGGAAACCCGTCGCACCAGGCCGGCACCTATGGCTGCCCGGCGAACAACGACTGCACCTCGGCCTACCGGCTGACCATCCAGGACGCGGTGCCGTTCACCTCCTCGATCACCTACGACATCGAGCACGGCTTCGACTTCCACGCGGCGGACGGCGGCCACGGCGACGACGTCTCCGCGTCGTACTCCTCCACGGCGTTCTGGTACGGCGACCCGGGCCCGACCGCGCGCACCACCGACACGCTGAACGTCGGCGACAGCAGCGACGAGAGCGCGCACTCCTACACCTCGGCCGACCCCGGCAGCGTGTCGACGATCACCGCCACCTACGAGGGCAACGACGGCACGCAGACCCCGGTCACCGCCACCGGGCGGGCGACCACCGCGAGCACCAGCTTCACGCTCGCCGTCGACCCGGCCAACACGGGAGTCGTCCTCAGGCGCACCGGCGACCAGAGCCAGAAGTACCAGCGGGCCGACGTCTCGGTCGACGGCCAGAGCGCGGGCACCTGGCTGGAACCCCTGGGCAACGCCAACCACGCCTGGCTGGACGACACCTTCCCGCTGCCGCCGTCGCTCACCCAGGGCAAGTCGAAGATCACCGTGACGCTCGCGCCGGCGTCCGGCTCGCCCGCCTGGTCGGCGAGCCGCTACCAGGCGGTCTCGACCGTACCGGTGTTCACCGACACCACGCCGCCCGCCGCGGTGACCGGCGCGCAGGCCCGCGCCACCGGCGCGGGCACGGTGGGGGTGACCTGGGCGGCGTCGACCGACGACGCCGCGGTGGACCACTACGCGGTCTACGCCGCCCAGAACGCCGCGCCGACCATCGACGCCGGGCACCAGGTAGGCACCACCGCGGTCCCCTCCTTCGTGCACGCCGGTCTGACGGCCGGCCAGACCTGGCACTACCGGGTGGTCGCCCTCGACGCCGCGGGCAACGCCTCGGCCGCGTCCTCCGACGTCCAGGTGACCGTCAGCGGGTCCCCCGTCAAGTACTGGGTGGACACCTCTCCCACCGCACCCGTCTACGCCTCACCGACCAGCACCACCCAGACCGGCACCCTGAACGCGGGCACCAACTACGTCTACTGCAAGGCATGGGGCCGCCAGATCGGTGACTCCAACACCTACAACCACTGGTGGCTGAAGACCGACCCCGACACCGGACCCGCGGGCCAGTACGTCTCCGCCTACTACCTCACCCGCTGGGGCAACGACGAGGCCAAGGACAACAACGGCACCGTCATCCCCGACTGCTGACCACCACCCACCTCATCTGGAGCCGCCCCATGCGCATAGCCGCCAGACCCTGGCGCACTGCCATCGGCATCGCCACCGCCCTGTTCCTGACCCTCGCCCCGACAACGGCGAGCGCGACGCCCGCGCAGTCCCGTACCTTGGCGCCCGCCGCCACCGCTCTCAGCTCGCCCCCGGAGAGCGACTTCTTCTCCACCGTGCAGATCGACTCCGGAGCCACCGTCGGCGCACCGGCCGTCGGGGACAACGCCAACCACGGCGACCTGTGGCCCAACTGCTGGTCGGACGACGACAACGTCTACGGCGCCTATGGTGACGGCGTCGGCTTCAACGCCCCCTACAGCGACATCGGGGTCGCCCGCATCTCCGGCACCCCCGGAAACCTCCAGGGCACCAGCCTGGCCCAGGGCGACGCCGTCGGCCAGGTGTGGACGGCCGACCACACCCGCAAGCCCACCGGAATGGCCTGCGTGGACGGCAACCTCTACCTGGCCGTGCAGGACCTGGCCACCGACTTCAACGACGCCCCCGCCGCCACCATCGCCAAGTCGACCGACCACGGCCGCACCTGGACCTGGGACAAGACGGCCCCCATGTTCCCGAACGGCGTCTTCACCACGGTCATGTTCCTCGACTACGGCAAGGCCTACGCCAACGCGCCCGACGGCTACGTCTACGCCTACGGCCTGGACCACAACTGGCGGGACTCGTTCAACGACCGAGTGCCCGACCCGGTGGACGTCTACCTCGCCCGGGTGCCCCGGGCGTCGGTGCTCGACCGCTCCGCCTGGCAGTTCGTCAACGGCTTCGACTCCGCCGGCAACCCCACCTGGTCCTCCGACATCAACCAGCGCACCGCGGTCCTGCACGACGACCGCCACATCTACCAGAACGTCTACACCGCCGGCCGGGCGAGCAACCTGACCACCATCAGCCAGGGCGGCATCGTCTACGACAAGCCGCTGAACCGCTACCTCTACACCTCGTGGACCGAGTACACCTTCGAGTTCTACGAGTCGCCCACCCCGTGGGGTCCGTGGAAGCACTTCGAGACCAAGGACTTCGGCGGCTATCCCTGGACCCACACCAAACACGGTGGCTATGCCACCACCATCCCCTCGAAGTACATCAGCGCCGACGGCAAGTCGGTGTGGCTGCAGTCCAACGTCTGCCCCTGCGGCGGCGGCTACCCGGCGAACGACAACTGGGCCTACACCTTCTCGCTGCGCCAGATGCATCTCGAACCACAGGTGCCGACCACCCCGTCCAACACCGCGGACCCGGCCCGCAACCTCGCCCGTGAGCCCGGCACGGTGGGCATCGAGCGCGCCACGCACTACGGCAACGTCCAGTACTACAACGACGGCAACCTCACCCAGTCCGACGACGACTGGAACGACGAGAACAAGACGGCGAGCTGGTGGGGCTACACCTGGCCCCGCACCTACACGCTGGACCGGGTCGTCTACACCACCGGCAACATGTTCTCCGACGGTGGCTGGTTCGCGCAGAATCTCCGGGTACAGGTCCGCAACAACGGCACCTGGACGGACGTGGCCGGTCTCCGCACGTCGCCGTCCTACCCGTACGACTCCTCCGCCGGCCAGAACCACACCTACCAGTTCGACTTCACGCCGACCTCGGGCGACGGTGTGCGGATCATCGGCGTGCCCGGCGGCACGAAGACCTTCACGTCCATCGGCGAACTGGAGGCCTACTACAGCGGAGGCGCATCCGGGGCGCCGGTCAAGTACTGGGTCGACACCTACGCCGACGCGCCGGTGTACGCCTCGCCGACCAGCACCACCCAGAGCGGCACCCTGAAGGCGGGCACCAACTACGTCTACTGCAAGGTGTGGGGCCGTCAGGTCGGCGATGCCACGAGCTACAACCACTGGTGGCTGAAGACTGACCCCGACACCGGGCCCTCGGGGCAGTACGTGTCCGCCTACTACCTCTCCCGTTGGGGCAACGACGAGGCCAAGGACAACAACGGCACCGTCATCCCCGACTGCTGACCCCCACGCCTCCGGCGGGCCCCCCGCCGGAGGCACCACCCCCGAGCCCATCGGCACCAACGCCGGACCAGCGGCCTGCGCGTCGCTCCCTGGAAGGGTGCCGTGTCGTCAAGGACACACCACTGGCCCAGGTGGGTACAAAGGCACCCTGGGCGTGCCCGGCGAGGTACCGGACGCGACCATACGGAAAATCGCCGCCAAGGTACGGCTCTACAAGGCCCGTCGGACTCCAGATCCCGCCCCGGACCAGCGTGAACAGGCGTGCTCCGCCGGGGCCCGGGATCACGCCCCGACGGTTCATGGCGCCGCTCGCTCTGGAGCCCAGCGCGCCCACGTGACGGCCGGCCGGCTACTGGCGAGCGGTGATTCCGTCGAGGATGAGGTCGATGCCGGCGACGAACTCTGCCCGGTCGTCGTGCATGCGCAGTTGTTCGGCGACAGTCCGGGTGAACGGGTACTGGTCGGGATCGAGTTCTGCCCATGCGGTCGCCACGGCGTCCAGGAACTCGGTCCGGTTCGTGTCGGGCTGGTGCGCTCGGGCGTTGGCGGCGTTCTGGCCCGCCACTCCGAGGATGTAGTTCATCAGCGCGGACGCTGCGGTGAACTGGGCGGCTTCGGGCACTCGGAGCGCCTGGACCTGG
Organism: Streptomyces sp. NPDC030820; assembly: GCF_055572075.1. NCBI lineage: Bacteria > Bacillati > Actinomycetota > Actinomycetes > Kitasatosporales > Streptomycetaceae > Streptomyces > Streptomyces sp. NPDC030820. The sequence goes on along the minus strand of NZ_JBVIEB010000013.1, from coordinate 251,642 downwards.
CGTCCGATGCGTTCGAAGACCTGGAGCAGCGGCAAGCGCGACGGTGTGCGGGCCAGTTGTGTGCCGACCCATGGGTGGGCGTCGATCGCATCGAACAGGCCGAGCGCGAGGGCGCGGATCACTTCCTGCGGCGTCGCGCCGGTGTCACCGTCGGCGATGACCGTGGTGACGACGGCGTCGGTGGCGGCGGCGAGAAGTTCGGTCTTGCCCGTGACGTGCCAGTAGATCGCCCCGGGTCCGGTCGCGAGGCGGTCGGCCAGTGCGCGGAACGTGAGCCCGCCCTCGCCCACCGTGTCGAGGAGCTCGACGGCGGCGCTGACGATGCGCTCCCGGGAGAGCGGTTCCTGCCGTCGCTCCGGACGACGTGCCCTGGTTGCCATGCCTCCATTCTAGACATCGTGGAACAACGTTCCAGCTTGACAAGCTCTGGAACGCCGTTCCACTCTTGGGTTGCTGGAACGGCGTTCCAGGCGAGGTTGCCGGGTGTCCGGCCGGCGGTCCGCGATCAGGGAGGAAGCACATGACCACTTCGGTCACGATCATCGGCGCGGGGCTCGGAGGACTCACGCTCGCCCGTGTCCTCCACGTCCATGGCATCCCGGCGACGGTCTACGAGGCGGAGACGGCGCCGACGGCTCGCACCCAGGGCGGCCTGCTCGACATCCACGACCACAACGGGCAGCTCGCGCTCAAGGCGGCCGGGCTGTTCGAGGAATTCCTCGGTATCGTCCACAAGGGCGCCGAGGCCTCGCGGATACTCGACAAGGACGGAACGGTCCTGCTGGACGAGCCCGACGACGGTACCGGCGGGCGTCCGGAGGTGCCCCGCGGCGCCCTCCGGCAGATTCTGCTCGACTCGCTGCCCGCCGGCACGGTCCAGTGGGGGCGCAAAGTCATCGAGGTTCGGCCCCTCGGCGGCGGCCGGCACGAGGTGACGTTCGCGGACGGGGCGACCGTGACGACGAGCCTGCTGGTCGGCGCGGACGGAGCGTGGTCACGGATCCGTCCGCTGCTGTCCGACGCCCGGCCCGAGTACGTCGGGACGTCCTTGATCGAGACCTACCTGTTCGACAGCGACACCCGCCACCCGGCCTGTGCCCGGGCCGTCGGCGACGGCTCGCTCTTCGCGCTCGCCCCCGGCAAGGGGATCTGCGCCCACCGCGAGCCGGACGGCGTCCTGCACACCTACGTGACGCTCAGCAAGCCGCAGGGGTGGCTGGACGCCATCGACTTCACCGACGCCGGCGCGGCCACGGCCCGCGTCGCCGCGGAGTTCCACGGCTGGGCCCCGGAACTCACCGCGCTGCTCACGGACGGCGAGACCGCACCGGTCCCGCGCACCATCAACGCCCTGCCGGTCGAACACCGCTGGGACCGCGTACCCGGCGTGACGCTGCTCGGCGACGCCGCCCACCTGATGCCCCCGTCCGGCGAGGGAGCCAATCTCGCCATGTACGACGGCGCCGAACTCGGCAACGCCCTCGCCGCGCACCCGGACGACATCGAGGCCGCGCTCACCGCGTACGAGGAGGCCCTGTTCCCGCGCAGCGCCGCCGCTGCCGCCGAGGCTTTCCGCGTCCACAAGCTGTGCCTCGACGACGACGCCCCGCACAGCCTCGTCGGCTTCTTCACCCGCTACGGGCAGACCGGCTGAACCACAGCCGCTCCGGCACGGGCCCCACAACCGCAAGCCGCACGGCCTGGCTCCACCACACGTTGTCCCCGGACCCGCAACCTGGCGTTTTCCACGATGAATTTGGCGGCGGACCTGGAAGTGGGCCGGCGGGGTGCGGTGTCGGTTCAGTGCGGCGTCGGCGCGCCGATGCCCGGTCGGCCGCGCCACCTGGTCGTCGTGGTGCGGCGCTCGGGCCGCCAGGTTGCCACCAGTGCGCCGGCCAGGAGGAGTTCGGCGATGTCCCCGCCGTAGTACATGATCTCCGCGCCTTGCTGGACCTGGTCGATGGGGGCGTGGACGTCGACGTAGAAGCCGCCGTACATGGCCTGTGCGATCAGGGCGTGCGCGGCGATGGCGATGCCCAGGTACACCAGTCGGCTCCGTACCCCGGGGCGGGCGGGCGCGGGGTCGGGACCGGCGATGACGTGGGCGAACAGGCAGCCCGCCGCGAGGAAGTGGGCGTGCAGGAGCCAATGGCCCGCCGGGTGGGCCATGGCGGCGTTGTACACGGGGGTGAAGTACAGCATTCCCAGGGTTCCGGTACTCAGGGTGAGCGCTGCCGCGGGGTGCACCAGCAGGCGGGCCGGTGGGCTGTGCAGTACTGCGGCCACTCTGCGGGCGTGGTCGTGGGGCAGCGTGCGCAGGAGGAGCGTGATCGGCGCGGCAAGTACGAGAGCGAGGGGCGCGTACATGCCGATGAGCATGTGCTGGACCATGTGCCCGCGGAAGTCGGAGTGCGCGGCGGGTGCCAGCGGCGGCAGCAGCGCGACGGCGAGCAGCGCCAGCCCGGTGAGGAAGGACGCCGACCGCCGGCCGCTCCAGCCCTGTACAGGATTGCGGCACCGCGCCCGCCGCGCAGCGAGCAGATAGCCGCCGGCAGCGCCGAGCAGGAGCAACCCCGTCAGCACCGCTCCCGGCAGGGCCCCGCCGCCCTCCCCCTGCTGGTGCATCGGGCCCATCAGGCGCGACCCCCGGCCTGCTCGCCGGCACGGGAGGCGTCGGGGTCGAAGGGCCGGCCACTTCGCTGCACCAGATGTCCGCTGATCACGAACAGGCCGCCCAGGATGAGGAAGCCGGCGTCCCACCAAGCCTGGTGAGGGCCGCCATGGACGTGGTGGATGCCGAGGATCTGGTGGTCCAGGATGCCCTCGACCAGGTTGAACAAGCCCCAGCCGGCCAGGATCCAGCCCCACAGAACCCGCGAGGTCCACACCGCTCGCCGGTCGTGTGTGACCCTCGCGTACAGGATGGCCAGGCCCGCCAGTACGGCGATCCAGCACACCGCATGGAAGATGCCGTCCCACACGGTGTTCATCTCCAGCCCGGACACCGTGTGGGGGTCGTAGTACTTCACTCCGATGTGGTCGTGGTTGGTGCTGGTGAGCATGTGGTGCCACTGAAGGAGCTGGTGCAGCAGAATGCCGTCGACAAATCCGCCGAGGCCTACCCCGAGGACAATCCCCGGCAGCCGCAGACTGTTCGCCGCCGCCGGAAGCGCGCGGGCCTTGCCCGCCGTCGTGGCCATCACCTGTTGTCCGTCCCGTAGACAGTGTGAGTCAGACCTTGCCGACACGGTTTCCCGTCCGGCCTGCCTCAATCAACTTGTCCGAACAGCTTCAGCCATGTCACCCCTACCAAGCGATTGACGGCTACGCCACGGAAAATATCGAGGTCGGTGGCACCTCGCCGTATCGTCTCCGGGATGTACACCGGCGCCGAACCAGACCTGTTCACCCACACGCATTTCGTGAATGCGGGCGTCCCGGTAGGCGTGCTCGATCGGCAGGTATCAGACGAGGTTGAACTACTCGTACGTGCCTTGCAGTCGCGCCTGGTCGTAGCCGGTGGCGCGGAGCCAGGCGGTGTCTGCGTGGCGGTGGAAGAGGCTGGTCTGCCGCGGGGCCGTGTCGTTCCTGGAGTCCGGCGAGCAGCGCCCCGCCGGAATCGGCGCACTCGGAGGGCCGTGGGGTGCACAGCTCGTATCCGGCTTCGGTGAAGGCCGGTCGTTCGCGGCGGATGGCGACGCGCCGCTTGGACGGCAGACCGCCGAGACAGTCGTGGAACGTGCCGCACCGGGCAGTGGGATGCGGGCAGTTCTGGCCCCGGGGCATGGGCTCAGCGCCGCAGACGTCGGCGAGTTCGGCGGCTGCGGCGTCGGTGACGTACAGCCAGCAAGCGAGTGAACTCGCGGCCGCGACAAGCCCGTTCAGTGCCTCGCGTCGTGGCAGGTGACGAGAACGTGCTCACCTTCCAGGGCGTGCCGCTGCTCGGGCTCGGCGTCGGCGCCCGCTCCTGCACCGGCGTCCTCGACGGCCGACGCCCACGCGCTGCGGCCCGTCACCGGCTTCGTCCGCACCGACGAGGAGATCATCCGCAAGCGCCTCGTCCTGGACACCTTCGGCCTGGACCTCGCCGAACCTCGTCCAGCCCGACCGCGACTACTACGGGCGCCTGCACTCACCGCGGCGGCCGGCGCCGGTGAGGCGACTCGCACGGGTCCTGCAACGGTCGCCTGGCCCACGCGAAAATCACGCGTTCCGTCCATGCCAACATGACTAGTGTGATCAGGTGACAGACTTCAGCATCCTTGATGACAGCACGCAGTGGCAGGCGGACTTCGAGCGGCGGCTGCTCGCCTCATACACGGCCGCGGGGCTGAGCACGGCCGCCGCGGAGCGCATGCTCGAGGATGTACGCGCCGGCACCGGCGACTGGACCGTCGCCGAGATCACGGACGCCGGGAAGCGAGTGGGATACGTCGCCGTGGTCGTGGCCGACAACCACGGCGCCCTCGCGGGCCGTATCGGCGACCTCCACGTCGACGCGCCCCACACCGGCCGGGGACATGAGCAGGCCGCACGTGACTGGGCCGAGCAATGGTGTGCCGAGCGCGGCGCTCGCCGGCTGAACATACGGCTCACCGAGCCCGCCGGTGAGTTGTTCGACGGTTACGGCGTCCGCGGCCAGCTCAGGACACGCCGCATCGACTCCCCGCCGAAACCACTCGCCGGCGTCACCGCACGGCCCATGACAGAGGCCGAATACCCCCATTGGCTCGCCTCGGAGAAGGCCGCCTATGTCGGCGACATCGTCCGCTCGGGAGCCCTGAGCCCCGAGGAGGCCGCACGCAAGTCCGACCGCGACTTCGCCGACCTCATCCCCGAAGGCCTAGCGACGCCCGACAACACGTTGCTGGTACTCGAGGCGGCGGGCGCGCAGATCGGCACCGGCTGGCTGAAGCACAGGTACCTCCCCGGGGTCACCTACGGCTACTCGCTGCACATCCAGGAGCAGCACCGCGGCAAAGGGTACGGGCGGGCCGCGATGGCAGCCGGTGAGCTCGCGACGCTCGAAGCCGGCGACACGGCTCTGATGTTCACCGTGTGGGGTGGCAACGAGGTGGCCATGAACCTGTACACGAGCGCCGGCTACCACGTCATGGAGGAAAGCCGTTCCGTCAGCCTTCCTGCCTCCGCGGCCTGACGCGGTGGTCCGTGCGTGCAACTCCGAGGTAAACGCGTGGTCCTGTGATCCGTCGGTCCGGGCAGCGGTACGGTGTGCCCTGACCACCGCCGGGCCATTGGCCCGTGTTCACCAGGGGAGTTCTATGCAACACCGCAGACCGCGCCGCCGCCAAAGACTCATAGCCCGAGCAGTCGGTGCCGCAGGTGTGCTCGCCGTCGCCCTGAGCACCGGGGTGACGCCGGCGGTGGCCGCCGCCAAGGCTTCCCACAAGCAGGCGGCCACCGGGGCGTCGCCGGGCCAGCAGGCCACGCCCTGGGCGCCCGAGAACGACACCGCGCTACCGCCGCAGGGCACGCACCTCGCGGCCGCGCTCAAGCAGGGCCGCAACTCCGCTGTTCAGCTCGCGCTTCCCGCGCCGAGCGGGCGCTACCGGGTCGGCACCTTCAGCCAGCACCTCGTCGACAAGTCCCGTACGGATCCGTACGTGCCGGGCAACAGGGCGCGCGAGTTGATGGTGACGTACTGGTATCCGGCCTCCTCCACGTCCGGGCACGCTCAGGCGTCCTGGATGCCCTCGGTGTCGGGCACTCACTTCCTCCACTCGCGCCACCTGTCGCCGCAGCAGGTCAAGCTGCCGCAGACCGCCGGCCGCGTCCTTGCCCCCGTCGACACCGGCCTCGGCAAGCTGCCCGTGCTCCTGTACTCGACCGGGCTGCACTCGGACCGCGCGATGGGCACCGCCCTGGCCGAGGATCTCGCCAGCCGCGGCTATCTCGTGGTCGCCGTCGATCACACTCATGACGCCAATGAGGTGGAGTTCCCGGGCGGACGGCTCGAAGTCAACACCATGCCGTCCGGCGCGCACTCCTCCGACACGCTCAACGTGCGTGCTGCCGACATCCGCTTCGTCATCAACCAGCTCGGCGCCATCGCCAAGGGTGGCAACCCGGACGTCGACCACGCCAAGCTGCCCTCCGGGCTGTCGCACGCCGTGGACACGGATCGCATCGGGATGTTCGGCTGGTCGCTGGGCGGCGCCGCGGTCGACACCGCCATGCAGCTCGACCACCGCATCGACGCCGGCGCGAACCTGGACGGCCAGTTCTTCGGCACGGCGCCGGGCAAGGACCTGAGCCGGCCCTTCATGCTCTTCAGTTCCGGCAGCCACAACCGGAACAACGACTCGTCGTGGCGCAAGCTGTGGCCGCATCTCAAGGGATACCGGGTCGACATCCAGCTCCACGGCTCGAAGCACCTGTCGTTCAGCGACAACGAGTGGCTGGTGCCGCAGGTGGCGCCACTGCTCGGGCTTTCCCAGGACCAGGTGCGGCAGCAGTACGGCACGATCGACCCGAACCGGGCGATCAAGATCCAGCGTGTGTACCTCGCGGCGTACTTCGACCGGGAGCTGCGTCACAAGCACAGCACCTTGCTGGACGGACCCGCCAAGAGCTACCCGGAGATCTCCTTCGTCCGCTGACCGGACTCCGAGAATCGGGCCCCCAACCGTGGGGCCCACCCTGGTCGCAGGCCCTCCGGAGCAGGCCACTGCGCGGTTCCGTCGCAGGGACGACACAGGGACGACGCAGGGACGTAAGTGTGATTGTTGTGTGATCTCATGCCACTAAAGTGTGCGTTCATCGAACGTTCGAGCGCTCGTCGCCCGGTTGAGAGGATCTTCTGCCCTGCCCACCGCGTCCCGGGCCCCGCGCCACAGCGCCTCCTCCGCCCGCCGCACTGCCGCTCCCCGGCGAGGCGCGTCCGCCGGGCGCGTCGCTCGTCGTACTGCTGCCCCTGGTGGCCGTCCGCACCGTGGACGGCCTGGGCCGCATGCGATCCGGAGGGGCGCCAGATGCCGTACGGGCCGATGCAGAGCCGCTCGCCGTGGACATCCCGCTGTTGGCGCGCCTCGCGATCGACACTGGGAGGACAGCGGAGGGCCGCACCGCCGACGCGTCCACGGCGACCGGCACCCCGATTCCCGGTGCCGCCGGCGTCGCTGTCCCCGACGGGCCGGCGTCGTCGGCCGCGGCCGTTGACCACTGCGGCGTGTGCACGGGCCTCGACGGCCAGGTCCGCCACAGCCTTCACCCCAGCCGATCTGACGCCAACGGCACGACCACCGACGATCGGCCGGACGGCGTATCACCGGCCGACACGCACCTGCTGAGCCCACGGCTTCGGGACAGCCCGCCACCTACGCCCCGCCGCCCCGCCTGACCACTGATCCGAGGACCCCCACCATGCCCACCATCCCCACCGACCAGACCACCGGCTCTTACAGCGGCCACCGAGCAGCGCGCCGGCGCGGCAACCGGCCGGAAGCTCCGCCGAACTGGGAGCGCCCGGCGCTGGCCACGGTGCTGGTCGTCGCGGCGCTGCTGTACGGCTGGGGCATCGGGCACGCCGCGATTCACCCCTACTACAGCGCGGCGATACGGTCGATGGCCACCAGTTGGCGGGCCTTCTTCTTCGGCGGTCTGGACCCCAGCGGTTCGATCACCCTCGACAAGCTGCCCGGCGCCTTCTGGCCCGAGGCCATCACCGTCTGGATCTTCGGTCCGAGCACGTGGGCGGCCGCGCTGCCGCAGGTCATCGAGGGCGTGCTCACCGTGTGGCTGCTCCACCGGATCGTACGGGCCTGGGCCGGTCCGTTCGCCGCGCTGATCGCCGCGCTGACGCTCACGTTCACCCCGGTCACGGTGGTCCTCAACAGGGCCACCATCCCGGACACCGCACTCACTCTGCTGCTGGTGGCAGCCGCCGGCGCCCTGCAGAAGGGCATACAAACGGGGCGGCTGCTGCCGCTGATCATCTGTGGTGTCTGGGTCGGGCTGGCCTTCCAGACGAAGATGCTGCAGGCATGGCTGGTGCTGCCGGTCTTCGCCGTCGTCTACCAACTCGCCGCGAGCGGCACAGCGGTGCGACGAGCCCTGCGCCTGCTGCTGAGCGGTGCGGTCGCCCTGGCCGTCTCCTGCTCGTGGGCGCTGCTCGCCTGGGCGACGCCCGCCGCGGACCGGCCGTATGTCGACGGTACCTCCAACAACAATCCCTTCAGCCTGGTCTTCGGCTACAACGGCCTGAGTCGCTTCAGCGACGACGACACCGCGCTCGGTGCGGTTTCGGGGACCGCCGCCAGCCGGACCTCCGGAAACACCGGCTGGGGCATGCTGGTCAACCACACCGTCGGCCCGCAGATCGCCTGGTTCCTGCCGCTCGCCGTGCTCGCCGCCGTACTGGGCCTGGTCTGGCGGGCCCGCGAACCGCGAACCGACCTGCTGCGTGCCGGCTTCCTCCTCTGGGGCGGCTGGCTGGCCGTGCATGCCGTGGTGTTCAGCGTCTCGAACGGCAACCACCCCTATTACACGGCGGTACTGGCACCGGCGATCGCCGCACTCGCCGGGGGCGGACTCGCCGTCTTCCGTTCCGAGTACGAGGCAGGCGGTCGGCGACGGCTGTGGCTTCCGTCGGCCATCGTGCTGACAGTGGTCTGGGCGCTGGTACTCGACTTGCCGACCCTGTTCGTCTCCTGGCTGCTCCTGCTCGCGGTGCCGCTCGCGGTGTGCGGCGCGCTGGGCCTGTGGATCAGCGGTTCGCGCGCCTCCCGAGACCTGGTCCAGGGCGCCCTGGCCGCCGGAATCACCGCCACCCTGCTCGTACCCGCCGGCTGGGCCGCCTCCTCCCTCGACCCGCTCTACGCAGGCGCCTCCACCTCACCGACGGCCGGTCCGGTAGGCAAGGCCTACCACAACGCCGTACACCACCGATCCGCACTCCGCCGGGTCGGACTCGACCAGCCCAGCACCCGCGACACCGCCCTGCTCGACTACCTCACCGCGCACCACCACGGTGAGAAGTACCTGCTCGCCACCCAGGCCGCCTACCCCGCGGAGCGCCTGCTGCGCGCCCAGTCCCAGCCCATGCTCGTGATGGGCGGCTTCACCGGCAAGACCCCCTTCCCCAGCGCCGATCAACTCAGCACACTGATCGCGACTCACCAACTCCGCTACGTGCTGCTCACTCCCCTGCGGCCCACCACCCCGGCCACGACCTGGGTGAAGTCCCACTGCACCCGCATCCGCTCCGGGGCCTACGGCTGGCGCACCAAGGGAAGCTTCCGCCTTTACGACTGCAGCCGGCACGGCTGAGGCACGGCGCAGAGCCGGACGGAATAGGCAGGCGGGCACGGGGGCACGCAGAGCCGGATGCCGCGCGAGTTCAGAGCTTGGCTGTGTTCACGAGTCGTGGTGCCGGCTCGGTTGGTGTGGTGCAGCCACGCCGAGTGACGCCGGGCGCTCGCGGTCTGCTCCGGACGTTGCCCGAAAAGCCGCGATGGGACTCGCCGGCGCCGGCCGAGCCGGAGCTCGCTGCCGCGGTCCCTGGCCCGATCAGATCCAGACGCCCGCGCGACGCGACACGCTGACGAGTGCGGCCGCGATCTGACGGTGACGGACCACACTACGGCGGCCCAAGCCACGCCCAGCCGCCTTTGAGGGCGCAGCCGCTGTCCATGCCGCCACCACCGCATCACCGAGTCCATCCGCACGTCGGCCGTGATCAGGTCGTTCAGCCGCCGTATCGCCAGGCGATGCTCCTCGGTACATTGCCTCACCGGTCCGCAACCCCTGAGCCCTGCCAGGCTCACTCCCCGCCCGGTCCCGGGCGCGTGGCGCGCCAGGCCAGGACGGCATATACGGCGCCGTGCGCCTCGGGTCAGGGACTCTCGGGCGGCGGCGGAAGCAGCCGCAGCGCGTGCAAGGCCACCGAGATCTCGGCGACGGCGCGGGGGTCCGAGGGAGGACGGCGCCCGTTGCCGCATACCCCTCTCAGTCGCCTAAGATCATGAGCATGTCGGTTCTTCGCGAGCGTTCCGCCCACAGTCAACTAGCCCCCGGTGAGCAGCTCTTGGCATACGCCTCCGTCGTCCCGGCCAGGAGCGCCAAGGGCATCGGGATCGGGGCATCCCTCGCGAACCATATGGTCAACAGCGTGGGCGCGCAGTCCGGTGGAGCGGGCAGCATCGCCGCGGGGATGCCGCGCACCTCCGGAGCGCTGCTGTTGCGTGTGACCGACCAGCGCGTCGGACTGGTCCAGCCCCTGGACGGCACCCCGGTGTGGGAGGTGCCGCGGGCGTGGGTGACCCGGGTCGAACGCCGGCCCCGGACGCAGCTGATGGCCCGCTTCCGGCTGCACTACGCCGACGGCTCCTGGCTCGCCTTCCTCACCATGCGGCGCCGTACGATCGAGCAGTTCCACTCACTCATCGGCTGACCCCGGCCGGGCGCGGCCGACACAGGGACGTCGCCCAGGGGCGAGGCTGTCCCTCATCGGCCTGCCAGCGCCACACCTCTGCCACACCTCTGCCACACCTCTGTCGGCGCAATATACCCCCTTGGGGTATACAATCGAGCCCGCTGGCGCCAGACAACGGCGAAAGGTGTGCACCATGCATGCGATCGGACACGCGTTGTCCATTGCCGGGTCAATGACGTGGGAGATCACCTGGGCACTGATCCTAGGTTTCACGTTGTCCGCCGTTGTGCAGGCGGTGGTTCACCGAGAGACGGTTGTACGACTCATGGGGGACGACCGGCCCCGTACGCTCGCCCTGTCCGCGGGGCTCGGCGCGGCCTCGTCGTCCTGCTCGTACGCCGCCGTCGCACTCGCCCGCTCCCTGTTCCGCAAGGGGGCGAATTTCACGGCGGCGATGGGCTTCGAGATCGCCTCGACCAACCTGGTGGTCGAACTGGGTGTGATCCTGGCGCTGTTGATGGGGTGGCAGTTCACCGCCGCAGAGTTCGTCGGCGGCCCGATCATGATCGTCGTACTCGCGGTACTGTTCCGGCTCCTCCTGCGTGAGCGGTTGCTGCGGAAGGCACGGGAGCAGGCCGAACGCGGGCTGGCCGGATCGATGGAGGGGCATGCGGCGATGGACATGTCCGTGCACGGCGAGGGCGGCTTCCTCCGCCGGCTCCTCTCCCGCGACGGCCTCACCTCGGTCTCGCACATCTTCGTCATGGAGTGGGCGGCGATCCTGCGCGACCTGGTGGCGGGACTCCTGATCGCAGGGGCGATCGCCGCGTGGGTACCGGACGACTTCTGGCGCAGCTTCTTCCTCGCCGACCATCCGCTCGCCGCCAAGCTGATCGGGCCGCTGATCGGGCCCGTGGTGGCCATCGCCACGTTCGTCTGCTCCATCGGCAACGTGCCGCTGGCCGTGGTGCTGTGGAAGGGCGGCATCAGTTTCGGCGGTGTCATCGCCTTCATCTACGCCGACCTGCTGATCCTGCCGATCCTGAACATCTACCGGAAGTACTACGGCGCCCGGATGGCGGCCTTCCTGCTGGGCACGTTCTTCGTCGCGATGGCGGTGGCCGGCTACCTCGTGGAGTTCGCCTTCGGAGGACTGGGCCTCATCCCCGACCAGGCCGACGCGAGGATTCCCCAGGAGGGCGTCAGCTGGAACTACACGACCTGGCTCAACATAGCCTTCCTGCTGCTGGCTGCCGCCCTGCTGGTCCGTTTCCTTCGCACCGGAGGCCGGGAGATGCTGCGCATGATGGGTGGCTCACCGGACCAGGGCGAACACGAGCAGGCGCATGGGCAGGGCGAGCACCACCATCACTGAGCCGGCTTCAGTCGGCGCCGTCAGCCCACTTGAGGGGTTCCGTGCCATGGCCGGGGACCCCCAGAGCACGCGTTGTCGCCGTCCGCCCGCCGGGCGGACGGCGGGAGTTCGACGACAGGACCTAGTGGCAGTCGTAGCGGTGCGCATACGGGAGTTCGGGGCAGTGGCGGCAGAGGAAGATATAGATACCTCCTGCGTCGCCCATGTCCATGTCCAGGTCCTCCTCGCCGGTGACGCTGAGGAGGTGCTCCATGCGGTGACCACGGTCGCAGGACGGCCAGTCCGGCTGCTGGGTCCAGGCCGGATAGCCACCGACCTTGTTCTGCAGCGCGCAGGCCAGCTCCGTGTAAAAGATGCCGAACTCTTCCTCGATCTCCGCGACACGCGGTCTGAGATCCTCGGGCAGATCCCAGTTCGGGTACTCCATGACCACCGTCGGCGAGAGGGTGCACGGCGGACGGGGCATGAAGTCCGCGTCGTACTCACCCTCGGCCGGCTCGGGAAAGTCCTTGAGCACGCCGGCGGCCAGGACCTCCGTCTCGTTGCGCCAGTAGAGCCTGGGCAGCGCGGCGTAGGAGGGGTCCTGAGGATGGAGCAGCGCGCACCAGACCAACTGCAGCACGTCCTTGCCCTCGGGGAACTGCAGTGCGGGGACGTCGCGGGCGAACAGCTGGACCACCGGCACCATGGGCGCCGGCCCGGTCGGATGCTTTTCGTTGGGCCAGGCCCAGTGCCCAGGCTGCTCGCAGTAGGGCCAGGGTTCGTCGACGGGCCAGAGCAACGGGCCGCCGATCGAACTCTCCCCAGCTCCGGGAAGTCCGCTTTTCGGCAGCAGCACCGTCGTCCGCCTACCGAGAGGGGCCAGTTCGGGGATCAGCTCGTCCACCTTGAGAGACGTCCTACGAAGTTCTGGGGCCACCGTGTCATTTCTCCTCGGGAGTGCAGCAGGAATCGAGGCAAGCTACTCCCTGACACCGACAGCCGTCCGGTCCGCCCATCCGCATCCGCACCGCGCAACGTGTCGGAGACGGTGTGAGAACCACCGCGCTGCGATACGACGTCCGGCCTCGTGCCCAGGCGTAAGGGGACGCCGCGCCGTCACCGGGCGCAGCCGACGTCCAGTACCTCGACCACGTCGCCGTGGATGGTGTACACCAGCCAACACCACTCCCCGAACGCGGCCGCAAGGTCCGGCGCCCGTGTCTCGGCGTCGTCGGTGACCGCGCTGATGAGCATGATGATCTCTTCGTGCATCTCGTCGGGGACGTCGAAGAGAACGTTGGCGGCCCGTTGGATCATTTCGACTTTCATGGCACCCCTCGACCAGCAGGAGCGGCACGGTTCGGCGAAGCCGAGTATGCGGGGCTGAGCTCAATGGCCGAACAGAGCCCTCGTGACCACCGTACCCGCCGGGTGTCCTTCGGTGGTGACGGTTGGAAGGCGAGTTCCGACCGGGCAGACGGGTCCGGTGCCCACTCGGGCGGCCCCCATGCAACAAGAGCCACAAGAGCCACTCATCTCCCCCCACAGAGCCTCGGCGGCTTCACGGAACCTCGACGGCGAGGTCATCCACCACAGCCCGTAGGTCACCCTCGTGCCGTTCCGCCACACGCCTCTGCCGCGCGGAGCCGGATCCATGGAGCTGCACTTCGTCCAGCCAGTTGCCGACCCGCCGGTCGTCGCCGTGCCGGCTGAGGTGTGGTTCGACCCGCTTCCACAGCTCCTCGATCAGCCGCCCGACGGACGTGGGAGCGCAGTCACGGGTGTGGGTGCCGGGCAGGGTGCCGACCGGCCCGTGCCGGGCGGCCTGCCAGCACGCCGCCCTCAACAGCAGATCGGGGACGTCGGGCGCGGGTTCGCCGGAGCGCACCAACTCCACGGCGTGCCCGACGAGGGCACGAACGAGCAGCGCGTACGCGGTGGTGGTCTCGGCGTCGGGCATCACGTCCGCGATGCGTACCTCGATGGTGGGAAGGTGCGCCGAGGGCCGGACATGCCAATAGACCATGCCCGGATCCAGGGCCGCCCCGGAGGCCACGAGCTGGTCGACGACCCGTTGGTAGTGCGCCGCGTCGCGCAGGCGGGGAGGAGGTCCCGCCGAGGGCCACCGGCTCCACACCACCGATCGCCAGCTCGCGTAACCGGTGTCCGCGCCGACGTCGTACGGTGAGTTGGCAGTCAGGGCCAGCAGCAACGCCATCCAGCCCCGCAGATGGTTGACGGCCCGAACGGCATCCTCCCGGTCGGCCACGCCGACGTGCACGTGGCAGGCGTTGACCCCCTGCCCGTGAATCAAGGGCCCGAAGCGGTGCGCGAGGGCCCGGTACCGTGCCTGATCGAGGACGGGCGGCGGCCCGGAACGGCCCAGGACCGCCACACCACTGGGCACCAGCAGACAGTCCTGCTCGGCCGCTGCGACAGCCGTACCCGCGCGTAATCGAAGGACTTCCGCCTCCACTTCGACGCCGGTACGGCACACCGCACCGACCGTCTCCACCTGAGACTGCGACAGCTCCGGCGTGACATGCGCCCCGCCGAGCCGAGCACGAGCGGCACGCACCACGGAAAGAGACCTGCAGACTGCCGACCTGCTGCGCCGGTCGGCCAGGACGAACTCCTCCTCCACACCGACCGTCGGCGGTGCGGCCGCCTCCGGCGAGCACCCCGCCCCGCCGACGGCAGCAGGGGTCACGGCATCAAACGGCTCTGGCACATCCAGCCCTTTCCGAAGGACACGGGACACCGGGAACCACCCGTCGCCGGCTCCGCACAGGTCACGTTCACTCCTCACGCACCTGAGCGGACAAGCCGACCTACTGCCGGAACAACGAGTGGGAACGTCATGCTGAGCCTTCGACCGAAGCCCTGCAAGCGGCTACCAAGCCAGCATGAGCGCGCACAGACGGCCCATGACCGATTCGGTGGTCGGGGACCGCGGCACCGCGGGTCCGCCCAAGGCCCGGACCCGGCAGTGACCAGGGAAGTCGCCCACAGAGCCTGCGCAGCGCGCGGCGGGCCAACGGCACTCCCAGCCGGTGCCGGGCCGCTGGCGCACGAGCAGCACGGGAAGGGAGGGGCGCCTGCAGCCGCGAGACGCTCAGCTTGCTGTGTCCGACACTGAACGCACCGCGATCGAGTCGGCGAAGAAGGCCGGTGCGAAGCCGGGCGTGACCGAGGAGATCTGGGACGCCGTGCCGATATGACCTGGACCACACTTCGGAAGGGTTTCCGCCGCGGCAGGTGGAGGCGTAGGTTCCGTTTACCCCGTGAGAGCGCCCTCACAGGCGCCGGTCCGCCAAGTCCCGGGACGGCGGGCCAGCGGGGGCCAAATCTTCACACCCCGAGAGGATCTTCAGCCGGTGGGAAGACCCGGGCCGTAGAACGTGACCGCTACGGACCCATGTACTTCGCCTCGCCGCCGGCCATGAGGCCCTCCGGGCTGCTGCACTCCCGCCGCGCGGGCCGACGGGGTCGTTACGCCCGGACCTCCAGCGTGTTCGGCGGCCGCGCCGGCGCAGATGCGGCGCGCCCCAGCACCGGACCTGAGGTTGGAGAAGGGGCCCAGCCGCCGTACAAACCTATGATCGTAATCCGGTCCTGCCCAGGTACTGTTGCAGTAAGCGATCGCTCAGCCACCTCGGGAGAAGCCGTGCCGGCCATCGATGTGTGGATGCAGCACCCCACGCTCCGTCACTCCAACCACGAGATGTTCGAGTCGTTGCGCCGATGGACGGGGCAGGGACAGCTGGAGGAGCCACTGCCGGTCAAGGCCACCGTGGCGGCCATGGCCGCGGCAGATGTGGAGATCGGTCTCTCGGCGGCCTGGTACGGGCCGCAGGGACCGCTGATCAGCAACGACGAGGTGGCCGAGTTCGTCGCCCAGTCCGACGGACGGCTGCGCGGGGTGGCCGGGGCGGACCTCACCCGGCCCGTGCAGGCCGTGCGCGAGCTGCGCCGGGCCGCCCAGGAACTCGGCTTCGTCGCCCTGCGGATCGTGCCCTGGCTGTGGCAACTGCCGCCGACCGACAGGCTGTACTACCCGCTGTACGCCACCTGCGTCGACCTCGGCATCCCCTTCTGCACCCAGGTCGGGCACACCGGCCCGTTGCGCCCCTCCGAAACCGGTCGTCCCATCCCCTACATCGACCAGGTCGCGCTCGACTTCCCCGAACTGACCATCGTCTGCGGTCACATCGGCTACCCGTGGACCACGGAGATGATCGCCGTGGCCGACAAACACGCCAACGTCTACATCGACACCAGCGCCTACACCACCCGCCGCTACCCGCGGGAACTCGTCGAGTATCTGCGCGGCCGTGGCCGTAGGAAGGTGCTGTTCGGCACGAACTACCCCATGATCAGCCCTGTCCAGGCCTTGGAACACCTCAGTGATCTCGGCCTGGACGAAGAAGCCACCGAGCTGTTCCTCTCCGGGAACGCCCGTCGGGTCTTCAGCCTCTGATCGCGAAGTCGGTCCGGGACGGGGCGGTCATGTGCGCCGGCGGTAGCGCCTGACGGAAGCGCAGCAACCCTTCTGGAGTTCGAAGACCCCATTGCCGTCGCCTCCGGCGTCCGTGCCGACACTCCAGGCGGTCTCCGAGCCGCGGACCGCGCCCGCGCGCAGGTCGGAGTAGTAGTTGTAGTTCTTCAAGGACAGCGTCCGGTGACGGTAGACCGGGGTGTAGTCGTCCGGGGCGGGCTCCGGCGCCAGAACCCCGTAGATCACTCCGCCCACCGCGGCCGTGACGGCCACCGACACCACTGCGGTCGTCACGCGGCCCCTGGTCAGCCACCGACGTCCGCCGGGCGGCTGGGGCGACGGACCGGATGGATCCGCGTCCGGGCGGTCGGGCGGAACCGCGTCCGGGGGCGTCGGCGGAGCGGCCGGTCGGCCGTCGTTCCGATCGCCGGAGGGCGCGGACGCGGCCTGTGCGGCCCATGGAGTCAGCGCCTTCTCCGCGGCACCGAAGGCCGCTGCCGCCGCACCCGGCCCTACCTCGGTCGCCGCGACCTTCCACGCCTCGGTCGGACTGACCCTGCTCTACGGCCTGTTCATCGCCGTCCCGGCCGGTGCGCTGGTCGCACTGACGTGGCCACGCCTTCCGTTCGTCCGAAAGATGAACCCCTCCATACCCACCGGCCTGGTCAGTGACCGCGTCTTCACCGACGAGGAGATGCCGGGCATGGGCTGGTCGCTGTCGGTGGCCCTGCTGCCCGTGGTGCTCATCGCCTCAGCCCCGGTCACGGACCTGGCCGCCTCGGGGTCGTGGCCCTCCTGCACTTCTTCGCCTTCATCGGTTCGGCGCCCATCGCCCTGCTCCTCACCCTCCTGCCGGTCGGCGCCCAGGCGATGGCGATGATCCTCCTCGTGATCAGCACGGGCGACGCGTTCAAGCAGGTCCTCGTGGACCGCGGTGGCCCTCGGCTCGGCCACGGTCGCCGTGGTCACCGCCTCGGTCATCGAGCGCGATCAAGGCGCGCACCGCCTACACGACCGTGCTCTCCGTCCTCGGCCTCGGCGGCGTCCTCGCCACGGAGTCGATTCTGGACGCCTTGAGCGTGTGACGTCGTCGTACCTGCTCGGACCTCGGTGTGGCAGACATCCCAGGGCATAAGGGGCGAGACATGATGGGGGGTACCGATGTGTTCCGCGAGGAGGAGTACGGCATGGCCGAGTCGGGCTCTGGCGGTACGGCGGGCGTGGCGGGCGGCAAATCGCGGTTCGACGACATCTACGACCGGCCGGATCCCCGCATGTACTTCCGCCGGCTCGCCCCGCTGGAGTACGAGATCCCGCACCATGCCCAGCCGATCTTCCGACAGGCCGCCACCGAACGGGCCGCGCTCGACGACGGCCGCCCCCACAGGCCCGCGGTGCTGGACCTGTGCTGCTCGTACGGGATCAACGCCGCGCTGCTCAACCACGACGTGACACTCGCGGAGATGTACGAGCGGTACACCTCACCCGCTTGCCAGGACATGTCGACGGCGCAACTCGCGGCGTGGGACAGGGAGTACTACGCCGAGCGGCGCCGAGCGGACGCGGTGCCGGTGTTCGGCCTGGACGTCGCGGCCCCCGCCGTGCGGTACGCGCTGGAGGTGGGTCTCCTGGACGCCGCCTTCACCGACGACCTGGAACAGGGACCGCCCGGCCCCGGGCTGAGGAGTGCGCTCGCCGACGTCGGGCTCATCACGCTGACCGGCGGCAGCAGCTACATCACCGCCCGAACGTTCACGGCACTGCTCGACGGCACCCGGAGACCGGTATGGATCAGCGCGTTCGTGCTGCGGACGGTGTCGTACCACCCGATCGTGCGCACCCTGGCCGAACACGGTCTGCACACCACGCTCGATGTCTCGCGCACCTATCCCCAGCGGCTCTTCACCGACGAGCGGGAACAGCGGTTTGCGATCGCCACGGTACGGGCACTGGGTCATGACCCTGCCGGGCGCGAGGATGAGGGACGTTTTCACAGCCTGCACTATGAGTCACGACCTGGCACAGGGTGACATCGGTCCGCATGAGCAGCTCGCAGTGGTCAGCCACCGGGCCGAGAATGGAGGCGGGGCAGGAGGGAGAGAGTCCAGATGGCGCGTCCAGTCGGTATAGACCTGGGAACGACGAACTCCGTGGTCTCGGTCCTCGAGGGCGGCGAGCCCACCGTGGTCACCAACGCCGAGGGTGCCCGGACGACGCCTTCGGTCGTGGCCTTCGCGAAGAGCGGCGAGGTGCTGGTCGGAGAGGTCGCCAAACGGCAGGCCGTCACCAACGTCGATCGCACCGCCCGCTCCGTCAAGCGGCACATGGGCGATCACGGCTGGCGGTTCCCCGAGCACGGTGACATCGACGGCAAGCAGTACACCGCACAGGAGATCTCCGCGCGCGTGCTGCAGAAACTGAAGCGGGACGCGGAGGCGCACCTGGGCGAGGACGTCACCGACGCCGTGGTCACCGTCCCCGCCTACTTCGACGACGCCCAGCGGCAGGCGACCAAGGAGGCCGGTGAGATCGCCGGCCTGAACGTACTGCGGATCATCAACGAACCGACGGCCGCCGCGCTCGCCTACGGTTTGGACAAGGAGAACGACCAGACCGTCCTCGTCTTCGACCTCGGCGGCGGCACCTTCGACGTGTCCCTGCTGGAGATCGGCGAGGGCGTCATCGAGGTCAAGGCCACCAACGGCGACACGCACCTCGGCGGCGACGACTGGGACCAGCGGATCGTCGACCACCTGATCACGACCTTCAAGAACAACTACGGCATCGATCTCGCCAAGGACAAGATGGCCGTGCAGCGGCTGCGGGAGGCCGCGGAGCGGGCCAAGGTCGAGTTGTCGAGCTCGACGGAGACGAACGTCAACCTCCCCTACATCACGGCCTCCGCGGAGGGCCCGCTGCACCTGGACGAGAAACTCACCCGCGCCCAGTTCCAGCAGCTGACGTCGGATCTGCTGGAGCGTTGCAAGGGCCCGTTCCACAATGCGATCAAGGACGCCGGGATCAAGGTGTCCGACATCAACCATGTCATCCTGGTGGGCGGCTCGACCCGGATGCCGGCCGTGACCGACCTGGTGAAGGAGCTGACCGGCAAGGACCCGCACAAGGGCGTCAACCCGGACGAGGTGGTGGCCGTCGGGGCCTCGCTCCAGGCCGGTGTCCTCAAGGGCGAGGTCAAGGACGTCCTGCTGCTCGACGTGACCCCGCTGTCCCTCGGCATCGAGACCAAGGGCGGCATCATGACCAAGCTCATCGAGCGCAACACCACCATCCCGACCCGCCGTTCGGAGATCTTCACCACCGCCGAGGACAACCAGCCCTCGGTGACCGTGCAGGTCTACCAGGGCGAACGGGAGATCGCGGCGTACAACAAGAAGCTCGGCATGTTCGAGCTGACCGGTCTGCCCCCGGCGCCGCGTGGCGTGCCGCAGATCGAGGTCGCCTTCGACATCGACGCCAACGGGATCATGCACGTCTCCGCCAAGGATCTCGGTACCGGCAAGGAACAGAAGATGACCGTGACCGGCGGCTCGGCGCTGCCCAAGGACGACATCGACCGCATGGTCCGCGAGGCCGAGCAGCACGCCGAGGAGGACCGCAGGCGCCGGGAGGCCGCGGAGACCCGCAACCAGGCCGAACAGCTCGTCTACTCCACCGAGAAGCTCATCAGGGACAACCCCGACAAGATCCCGGCCGACGCGAAGAACGAGACGGAGAGCGCGCTCACGGAGCTGAAGGAGCGGCTGAAGGGCGAGGACACGACCGCGATCCGGCAGGCCATGGAACGCGCGGCCGAGGCGGCGCAGAAGATCGGGGCGGCGATGTACGAGAGGTCTCGCACGGAGAGCGAGGCGACCTCCGGTACGGACACGTCCTCCGCCGCCTCCTCGGACGAAGGCGTGGTGGACGCCGAGATCGTCGACGACGACAAGCCGGAGGCGGGCTGACGATGGACAAGGGTCGGCTGCAGAACCCGGACCTCGCCCAGCTGCAGCGTCTGCTGGAGGAACGCACGGCCGACCTGCAGCGGGTGAAGGCCGAGTACGACAACTACCGCAAGCGGGTGCGGCGGGACCGTATGGCCGTGCGCGAGATCGCCGTGGCCAATGTCCTGCGTGCCCTGCTGCCGGTACTGGACTCGGTCGACCGCACATGCGCGCACGAGCCCATGACGGTGGGCCTGAAGGACATCGCCGACACCCTCGGCACCCAGTTGGGGTCCCTGGGACTCGAGGTGTTCGGGGAGCAGGGCGACCCCTTCGACCCGGCGTGCCACGACGCCGTCACCCACCACATCTCCCCCGACAGCGACCAGCTGATCTGCACGAAGATCCTGCGCCCCGGCTACCGGCTCGGTCCCCGACTGCTCCGTCCCGCCCACGTGGAGGTCACCGGGCCACCGCCACCCGCGATGAACCCGCTCGTGCACGTTCGAGGCGAGCCGCAGCACGGCGCAACGAGAGCCGCCGCCCGTCCGAGCCTCACGCCGGCGGGGAAGGATCACCGGCACCTGTGACGCCTTGCTGTGACCACCGTGTCTGCGTACCGGTCGCGAAGTGGCTGCGCTGGTCGGTTCCCCCCGGCTGCGACGGGACCGTTCGGGTGCCTGTGACACCCGTGCGTCTCACACAATGTGCGGGCCACGGCCGTGCGCTGTTCACTGAGCGGAGCGGATCGTTCCGAGGGCACGGGAGTCGCGGTATGAATGGGCACGGGACACGGGGCACGGCGGGCGCAGTGCTGGCCGTGATCGCGGTCGCGGTGACCGGGTGCTCCGGCAGCTCCGGAAACCCCTCCGGCAGCGCCAGCAAGGCGGCCTCGGCGGCCTCCTCCGTCGCCTCCTCGCTCGCCTCCCGGGGAGCCGATGCGCTGGCCTCGGCCTCGGCGGAGGCCAAGCGCAGGCTCGACGAGGTCAAGGGCGGGGTCAACGCCAAGAACGAGGTGACACTCGGCGCCGTCGCGATCGGCGGCGACGGCCGGGCCACGGCCAAGGTGACCGCCAAGAACACCGCGGGTTCGGCCAAGTCCTTCGCGGTCCAGGTCAATTTCACCGACAAGAGCGGCAATCTGCTGGACGTGGTCGTGGTGACGCTCAAGGACGTGGCCGCCGGTGCCTCGGGCGAGGGCACCGCCCGCAGCAATCGCAAACTCAACGGCGAAGTGCACGCGGTCGTCGGCACGGCGCTGCGCTACTGACCACCGGCCGCCGTATCCAACGGCCTGTTGCCTGCGGCCGACCTGGCCCGGAAGACACCCCTAGACGCGGTTCCGGGTGAAGACGAGTCCGGCCACTGCCGCTCCGGACAGGGCAGAGCACAGTATGCCTGCCGCCACATAGCCGAAGACGGTCAACGTGACGAACGCCAGGCCTGCGAGGGTGCTCAGGGCGGCACAGGCACGGGGCAGGCCGCCGGCCGTCCAGGCGTTTTGGAGGAAGGCGTTGGTGCGCCAGGCATGAATCGCGGCGAACACCATGACCACGATCGCGACGGCGGCGGAGACCAACGGGAAACCATGCACTCGGTGGAACAGCGTGAGGCGCTCCGAACCCTTCGGCGCCAGCAGATGGACGATCCCCTTGATCAGCATCACGGGTCCCACCACAGCGAACACACCACCGGCCAGGCGACCGCGCCACACCTTCCGGCCTGTGCCCCGCCGCAGCTCGATCCACTCGAGGATGCCACGGGGGTTGATCAGCGCCACCCAGCCCATCGCGGTGGCGCCCAGCCCCCATGTCAGGTCGAACAGAGCCGAGTCCGGCTCCGACATCTGCTGCGATGCGAGTGTGTACATCCCTGGTCCCGTCCCTCCCGAAGCGCCGGCAACGGAAGACGCCGGCAGCGCAGTGTGACCCCACGCGGGGCCGTGCACCACGGTTGACGTGGGAATTTTATGTGATCTTGACGGACCCGCAGGGCGGGCTGGGGGCGTACTCGTGATCGATCGGCGACAATGGGACTCCGACACCGGGCGAGGTGGTGGCGATGCCCGCTTGGCATCTGCGCGACTATCACGACGACGATCTCGACCAGGCCATACAGATCTGGGACCAGAGCCGCCGGGCCGACGAGGACCGGGTGTTTCCCGTCTCGGAGGTGATGGCCGCCGCCAAGTCCGGTCAGACGGCGGTCGTCGCCGTGGTCGGCGACGAACTGGTGGGCATGGCCGTGGCGCAGGCCCACGGCAAACGGGGCTGGATCCTTCTGGTGGCACTCGCCTCCCGATGGCGTGAGCGCGGGATCGGCAGTGCGCTGCTCGCCGAACTGGAACGGCGCCTGCGCGCACTGGACGTGCGCCACATCAGCGCGCTGCTGCCCGCCGGTGCCGCCGGAACAAAGGCTCTGGAGAAGTCGGGCTACCGGTTCCGCGACGACCTGACCTACTACGAGAAACTCGAACCGCCGGGAACCGCCAACGCCGACGTCCTCGCCGCGCTGGGCGGCCGTGTGCTTCCCGAGGGGCTCTGGGACACCATGGCCGGCATGGAGCGCGAGAAAGAGGTGATCGAGCGCCGTGTCGTACTGCCGCTGACCGAGCCCGCGCTGGCGGACCGTTACGGTGTCACCCCGCCCAAGGCGATCATCCTGTTCGGCCCGCCCGGCACCGGCAAGACCAGTTTCGCCAAGGCGGTGGCCTCGCGGCTCGGCTGGCCGTTCGTGGAACTCTTCCCGTCCCGGCTCGCGGCCGACACGAGTGAGGGCCTGGCCGCGGCGCTGCGAGAAACCTTCGCGGACCTGGCGGAACTGGACTCGGTACTGCTCTTCATCGACGAAGTCGAGGAGATCGCGGGGGTGCGTTCCGGAAAGGCGGTCGACCCCGGCCACGGAGTGACCAACGAGCTGCTCAAACTCATCCCTGTCTTCCGCGAGCACGACTCGCGGCTGCTGGCCTGTGCCACCAATTCGGTGCGTTCTCTCGACGCGGCCTTTCTGCGGCCGGGCCGGTTCGACTACGTCATTCCCGTCGGCCCTCCGGACCCGACCGCCCGCGCGGCGATCTGGGACCGCTACCTCAGGGCATCCGCAGCCGCGGTCGACCTCGACCAACTGGTCGAGGCCAGCGCGCTGTTCACCCCGGCCGACATCGAATTCGCCGCCCGCAAGGGTGCGCAGGCGGCGTTCGAACGAGAAGTCACACAGCGCCGGGGCCGGCCGCCCACCACCGAGGACTACATGACCGCCATCGCCGACACTCGGCCGACACTCACCGCACAGGCCATCGAGGAGTTCACCGAGGACATCGACAAGTACAGCCGGCTCTGAGCCATGACGCCGCCCGGTGCGCGGCTGTCCTCGTGCGAGGACGGCACTGACATCAGCTGTCGTCGCGCAGGCCCCAGGGAGAGCCGTACTCGGTGAGCAGGTCCAGGAAGGGGCGCGGGGGCAGGGCTTCCGGACCGAGAACGCCCTTGCCGGACCAGGCGCCGGTGGACAGCAGTTCCAGGGCGACGACCGGGTTGAGCGCCGTCTGCCAGACGACGGCCTGCGAGCCGTACTCGCGCATCGACCACTCGTTGTCGACCACGTGGTACAGGTACACCTCCCGAGGCGCCCCGTCCTTGACGCCCTTGACCCACGTGCCGGCGCAGGTCTTGCCGGTCATCCGCTCCCCCAGGCCCGCCGGGTCGGGCAGGCACGCGGCGACCACGTCTCGCGGCGAGACCCGTACGGGTCCGTCGTCCCCGGGCACGCTCACCGGCGCCGTCGAGTCCAGGCCCAGTTCGTGGAGGGTCTTCAGCTTGGCGATGAAGTCGTCGCCCAGCCCGTACTTGAACGTGACACGACGCGCATCCACCCAGCGCGGAATCAGCAGCACCTCTTCGTGCTCGACGTTGACACACTCCACCGGGCCGATGCCCTCGGGGAAGTCGAAGACCTCGGGCTCGCTGAAGGGAACGGTGGTGAACCAGCCGCGGCCCTTTTCGTACACGACCGGCGGGTTGAGGCACTCCTCGATGGTCGTCCAGATGCTGAAGGAGGGCGCGAAGTCGTAGCCCTCGACCCCCAGGTTGGCGCCGTCCCGGACCCCGATCTCCTCGATGTCGTCGAAGAGTTCGTCCGCCGCGTACCGGGCGAAGACGTCGGACAGGCCCGGCTCGACGCCCATTCCGACCAGTGCCAGCCGTCCTGCCTCTTCCCAGCGCCGGGCCAGTGCGAACTGTTCGTCCCCGAGTTTGACACCGCACTCCTGGTAGGGGCGCGAGTCGTGCGGCACGGACAGCGACATCGCCATGTCCAGGTAGTGCGCGCCTGCCTCGAGGGCGGCCTGGAACAGCGGCATCACGAAGCGGGGGTCGGTGGCGTTGAGCAGCACGTCGCACCGCTCCTCGACGAGCATCCGGGCTACCGCACCCTGATCCGAGGCGTCCAGCCGCCGCGCGCTGAACCGGGCGCCCCGCTCCCCCAGCGCCGCGACCGCCGCCTCGGCGCGCACGAGGTCGTAGTCGGCGACGACCATGTGGGCGAGGAACTCACGGCGGGCGGCGATCCGGGTGACGGCCGTCCCCACGCCGCCCGCGCCTACCAGAAGTACGCGCATGTCACACACCTTTCTCCCACGGGAGGCGAGCGCCTCCGGACAGGCTCGATGCAACGCGACGCCGGGTTATAAGGTCAACCCCGTTGGCATAAGGTGCGAGCAGGCGGAGGGTGGGCGCAGGCGGCTCGCGGGCGGCAACGGAGGTACGACCGAGATGGCGAAGCAAGTGGTGCCCGAGGCGGCGCGTCAGCGGCGGCGGCCCACGCGGGGAGGCACCGTGCTGTCGGAGGAGATCATCGTGCAGACCGCCCTGCGGGTGCTGCGGGAGCACGGCAGCACCGGGCTGACGGCACGCCGTCTCGGCGCGGCACTGGGCGCCGATCCGAGCACCCTCTACCGCTACTTCGCCGGGATGGACGATCTGGCCCGGGCCATCGGGGACGAGCTGATGGGCAGGGCTCTGGACAGCTGGACGGCCACCGGGGACTGGCGCACGGACCTGCGCGCGCTGGGCCGGGCCATCCACGCCTCCTACCTCGCCCACCCGCAGGCCGCCGTCCTCACCGCCAGCCGGGTCACCGGAAGGCCTCGCGAGATCGCCGTGGACGAGACCATCCTCGGCATCCTGCGCGGCGCCGGGCTGCCCGACCCCGTGGCGGTCCGCGTGTACCACGCGTTCATCGACCAGAGTCTCGCCTTCGCCGCGCTCGACGCCGGATCGCTCGCCCTGGCGGACGAGGCTCGTGCGGGCGACGAGGAGATGTGGCACTCCACCTATGCGCGCCTGCCCGCCGAGTCGCATCCGAACATCGCCGCCACGGCACACCTCCTCGCCCGCTACATGCCGCACAGCGCCTATCCGGCCGCCCTGGAAATACTGCTGGAACACACCGCCGCGCAACTGCCCCGACCGGGGGCGTGACACTCACGGCTCCGCCACTGCATCCGTGGCGCGTGCGTTTCCCGGCCAGGCGGGTCCGAGCGGGCCCGGCCTCGCACAGGTCCGAGTCCGCAACCACCTGCCGGCAGGTCGACAGGCCGCCGGGTTTCGATGTCGGCGAGAACGGTGCCGCAGTGGCGCCCCAGCTCACCGGTGTCGGACGGCCGTGGAATGACCGCGCGGATCGCGCGCTGCCGCAGGTGACCACGGATGGCATGGGAGGAGTGGGCGCGGTCCGCCAGGAGCACCGCGGGGCGGGTACGCGGCAGGCCGGGGCCGGTTCTGAGCACACGGATGCGGGCCATGACTGCCTCGGAGGCGGGCGCGTCACCGGCCCGGGGCGGCGATCGCGGTGGGCAGCTGTTGCCACTGGCGCAGCCGGGCGAGCGGGATGCCCACCGTCCGCAGGTGCGCAGGGCATGGACGACGCGGCAGTCAGGGGTGGACACCGGACCGGTGAGCGCGGCGAGTTCGCACCGGGCTGCGGCGAAGTCCACTCCGGTATCCACTTCCTCGACGCCGCTGAGGCTCAAGGCTGCCTGAAGATATGACAGGAAGGCGCAATCCTGTGCTGAAACCCGGGCCATGGGGTTCGATCTCGAAGCGGGCGACCGCGACCTTGACGGCCTACCGGTGCACAGCGACTACGACGGCCCCGGCCAGGACCGCGTGTGCTTTTGCAAGTGCATCACGCCAGGGACGTGAGGCACCTGCCGGGCCGCGCAGGACGCCCTCGCAGGCTGGTCGGCCTGCGCAACGGCAGACCGCACTGCTGCGGATCGCCGACGCCTCGGAGCGGCAGGCCGACGCGCTGACGGGCGCCGAAGTCGCCGACACGGCAAGCGGCGCTCGGCCTCGATGCGGCTGTGCACTTCGTCGGAGAGACGTCGAAGCCAATATCCGCTCAGGACCGGGCTCGGGCCATGAGCAGCGCGACGTCGTCCTCGCCACCGGGCGGGCGCAGAATCTCCAGGACGCGGTCGCAGGTGGCCTCCAGATCGTGGCCGTGCGACGCGGTGAGGGCGTCGAGGAGGGCGTCCAGGCGAGCGTCGATGGGTTCACTCCGGGTTTCCACCAGGCCATCGGTGTAGAGGACCAGCTCGTCGCCGGGGCGGAAGGGGATGGTGGCGGCCTCGAAGGGGACCCCGCCGACGCCCAGCGGTGCGCCGGTGGGAAGGTCGAGCAGCTGTGCTGCGTGGCCGAGACGCATCAGGGCCGGGGGCAGATGGCCGGCGAGGCAGATCTCGCACTGGCCCTGGTGAGGGTCGTAGACGCAGTAGATGCAGGTGGTGATGGTCTGCTCGACACCTTCGGTCAGATGGTCGAGGTGACGAAGGGCCTCGGCGGGGGCGAGGGCGAGTTCGGCGAAGGCACGGGCGGCACTGCGAAGCTGCCCCATGGTGGCGGCGGCTTTGATGCCGCTGCCCATGACGTCACCGACGACCAGGGCGGTTCTGTCACCCTGGAGAGGTATGGCGTCGTACCAGTCGCCGCCGATCTCGCTCGTGGCGCCGGCGGGCTGGTAGCGGCAGGCAACCTCCAGGCCGGGCAGGCGCGATGGGGACTCGGGGAGCAGACTGCGTTGAAGGGTGAGGGCCGCTTGGCGCTGGGCCTGGTATCCGCGGGCGTTGTCGATGCAGACCGCCGCTCGGGCGGCCAACTCCCAGGCGAGGACCGCGTCGTCGTCGTCGAAGGGTGCCGGGTTGCGGGTGCGTTTGAGGTCGAGGGCGCCGAGGACTTCGCCCCGGGCCAGGAGCGGTACGGTCAGGTAGGAGTGAACGCCGGCCGCCGCGAGGAGGGAGGCGGCCTCGCCGTGTCGGGCGATGCGCTCCAGATCCTGACGGGTGGTGTGGGACACCAGTACCGGTTGCCGGGTGCGCACGCACTGGGTGATCAGGCGGTCGCTGTCGTAGGGGGCGAGTCCCCCTGGCGGGTCGGCCGCGCGGTCCGCCTCGGCGGAGTGGGCCGCGCTGACGGCGAGGGCGCGGAAGAGGGCCGGGCCCTCGCCTGGCGCGGTCCGGCCGTCAAGGGCGCTGTCGAGCACGTCCACCACTGCCACATCGGCCAGGACCGGTACGACGACGTCGGCGAGCTCGCACGCCGTCGTTTCCAGATCGAGGGTGGTGCCCACGGACGCTGAAGCCGTGGCGATCAGGGCCAGCCGTTGCCGGGCCCGCGCCGCCTCGGCAGCGGCTCGATGACGCTCGGTGACGTCGATGACGGAGTAGGCCAGGCCCAGCACCCGCCCAGCGGAATCCTCCAGCCGGTAGTACGAGACGGACCAGGCGTGCTCGTGGTCCGGGTCGGCGGGCGGACGACAGACGATGTTCCGGTCCACGACCGACTCGCCCGTCTCCAGGACACGGCGCAGACGTGCCTCGGGGTCCGTGTCCAGGAAGGTCAGAACCTCGCCGACCGGCCGGCCGAGGCGCTCGGCGGCGGACTGACCGGTGATGCGTTCCAGAGCAGGGTTCACAGCCACGTACCGCAGGTCCGGGTCCAGCACGGCCAGCCCGACCGGGGACTGGGACACCAGGCGCATGGCCAGGGCGGCATCCCGCTCGACCCGCTCCACGGCCGCCTGGTCCGCGGCAAGGCCCAGGACATAGGTGTCACCGAGGTCGTCCAGCAGTCGCATGTTGCGGAACTCCACCAGGCGGGTGCTGCCGTCCTTGTGCCGGATCGGGAAGGCCCCGGCCCAGTCGGTGCCGGATTCCAAGACCTCGGCGAACAGCTTGATCACCTCGTCCCGGTACTCCTCGTGGACCGTCAGCGGAGCGGCGTACTGCCCCAGCGCTTCCGCCGCGGTGTAGCCGAACAGCTCCTCGGCCTTCGGACTCCACAAGGCCACCTGGCCCTGCGCGTTCAGAACCACCGCGGCGACGCCGAGCAGATCGAGCAGGCCACTGGGCGGCGCAGCGGGGCCCGCTGCTGACCGGGCGTCGCCTGCTCGGGAGGAGTCCGTCGTGCCCATGCCTCATTTCCCTCCCGCTCGGCGCCTCGGCTCATGCCGTACCGGCGGGCGTTCTGCCTCCATCCATGGTCGCCCCAGACCGAGGCAGTACACATCTGGACGGACTCCTGACAAAGCCCCGCGACCTTCGAGTACCTCGCCGGAAGCCTCCATATCGTCCTGGATACGATCAGCGCCGAGATCGATGAATCGACGCCTGCCTCTGCTCACCTGCCCGGCACACGAGCGCGGCACCTGGCAGATCAGTGGACGACACTTCCCTGGCCCGCACCGTCGACCAGGTCGGTGCGGGCGGATGCCACGAGCCGGGCGGACCACGGCACGCGAGGTCGTGGACAGGCCGGTCGGGCGGTACGGCGTGGTGTCGAAGGCGCGCCGCAGTTCCGCGTCGGCGCCGGCGGTCAGGTCGGCTGTCGCCCGGCGCTGCGCGGCCTCGGCCACCGGTCCCGTCCCCCAGCCCGGAGGCGTCCGTGCGCAGGTGTGCGCCGCCGGCACGACAGACCCGGGCGGCCGGCGCGCTGAGCGGATCGGCGACGGGCCGCGGCCACGGCAGGCAGTCCGGCGGCAGCGCCGCCGCTGCCACCGGCCCGGCGCCCGCGAGGCGGTCGAACAGCTGGGACAGCGGCACCGGTGTCGCGACCGGCAGGACGAACGTCGGCAGGAGCGCGGTCGTGCTGGCCGCCGGGAGGGAGCTGACGACGCCGAAGAACAGGACGCCGAAGCCGACCAGGAGCGTCCTGACGAGGGCGAGCCAGGTCACGCGCGCCACCAATGTCCCCACGCAGATCAGCACCGCCCAGGCATCCGCGAGCCCTGTCTAAGTGGAGCAGCTGACCGCACAGCCCGAGCAGGGACGGCATGACGATCGCGGTCCGCCCGGCGCGCCGCGTCGCGGCCAGGTCGGATCGCGGTCACGCAACCACGAAGCACCTTTCCCTCACGTCGAGGGTCCGGCGCTCGCCAGGCCTGGCATGGCTCGTGGACCGACTGCCTCGGCCACGACGAAGCACGACGGTGACGGGTCCGGTCGCCGGTCGCCGGTCGGTCAGGACAGGGGCGCCCGCCTGCGCCGGCGGGCCAGCAGCACTGCGGCGGCGCCCAGAGCGAAGGCTCCGATGCTGATGCCCGCCCACTCGGCGGTCGACAGTTTGTGCCCACCGTCGTCGCGAGCGGGGCCCTGGGTGACGGTGAGGTAGCCGGTCTTCGTCACCCGCCCGTGGTGGCTGACGACCGTGACGGGATACGTGCCCGGCTTCAGGCCGGGCTTGATCCGTGCCGGGCCCCAGTAAACCGGGTCGTCCCCCTCATGCCCCTTGGGTACATCGAATGTCAGCCTGGCCGGGGCCTGGAACGCCGGCGATGTCGCGCTCATCCGCTCGTCCTCCCCGAGGTCCGGGTGCGCGTCCTGCCACCTGACATACGCCGTCCTGCCCGCCGCGATCGTGAAGCCCTTGGCCCGGGCGTCGAACAGATCGCCCTCCTTCCCGAAGAACGCGGGGCCATCGGCCTTGCCCGTGTAGTCGTCGTCGCCGGGGCGGGCCGAGCGGACCTCCAGCCGGGCCTCGGCCTTCCGCTTCCCGCCCGCATCGGTCACCCATACCGGGTAGCTCCCGTCATGGAGGGTGTACCGCAGCGGCACGTCGAAGGCGTTGAAAGTGCGGGTGTTGTTCCAGGACTTCTTGTCGTGTGCGAGGCGGACCGGCGAGGTGAACGCCGTGGAATGAGCCGTGAAGGAATACCCACGCTCACCGGGGTACAGGTCGTCGAAGAAGAGATTCACCTTCATGCCCGGCCGCCTCGGGTTGCCACCGTCCACGTCGATGGACGGGCCCTTCATCGGCTTCACATCGATGGTGTCCCGGGCCACGACCTTGCCGCGGGCCTTGACGACGAGCGGATATGATCCGGGTTTGGCCGACGCCGGGATGGGCGCCTTGAAACCGAACCCGCCGGTGTTCCCGGCAGGGCCGTCCATCAAGATCGGGGCCGCGAAGACCGGTGACTCGGCCACCAGGTGCACGCCCGGCTTCCATGCGTAGTTGAGCAGATCGATACCGATGGCCTCTCCGGGGTGTGGGCCCGCGTACGCCTGGCTGATCCGCGGAGGGTCTTCGCCGGCCGCCGCCGGCTGCACCAAGCCCCCACACATCAGCACTCCGCCGCATACGCCGACGGCCACCACCCGTTGCCAGCTCGCCCTCATGGTCCCCCTCTCGGTCACAGAGGAAGAGGGCAAGAACGTCGCGACGGTTGTCCGGCATGTCCACCGACCGGCAACACTGCTCGGGCTCCATCGGCTCGGGCTCAGCTCACGCCGATGGCCCCGGTGCCGTCACCGCACCCAGCCCGAATCGGCTTGAGTGCCGTACCGGCACCTGCATTCACTGGCTCTCCTGCTTCCGCCGGTCCTCGAACTGAGTGGCGATGACCGCGGCCTGGATGCGGCGCTCCACACCGAGCTTGGCCAGCAGGCGGGAGATGTGGTTCTTCACCGTCTTCTCGGCCAAGTAGAGACGTTGGCCGATCTGCCGGTTGGTGAGTCCTTCGCCGATCAGAGCCAGGATCTCCCGCTCCCGGTCGGTCAGGCCCGGCAGACCGTCCGGCTCCTCCTCCTGCTGCTGACTGCCGCGCAGTCGGGCCATCAGCTTGGTGGTGGCGCTCGCGTCGAGCAGAGACTGGCCGGCGGCCACCGTGCGGACGGCCGATACCAGGTCGGAGCCCTGGATCTGCTTGAGGACGTACCCGGAGGCACCCGCCATGATCGAGTCCAGCAAGGCCTCCTCGTCGTCGAAGGAGGTCAGCATCAGGCAGGCCAGCTCGGGCATGCGGGAGCGCAACTCCCGGCACACCGTCACGCCGTCACCGTCGGGCAGACGCACGTCGAGCACCGCCACCTGCGGACGCAGCGCGGGAACCCGTACCAGTGCCTGTTCCACCGTGCCTGCCTCGCCGATCACACTGATGTCCGGCTCGTCGTCCAGCAGGTCGCGCACACCGCGCCGTACCACCTCATGGTCGTCCAGCAGGAAGACCCGGATCGGGCTGTCCTGCTCGCCGTCCGCCATCGATCGCTCCTCGTTCCGCGTTCTGTGCCGATGTCCGCTCGTGGACGGGATCGGGCCCCCGCCGGGATCCTTCCCCCGTCCGGGCCGAACGGCCAGGGCCATTCGGCCCTCTTTCGGTACCGGTCCGACCCACCCAGGGGGCTGAGAGCCTCCCGCCGATCGTCCCGCCGAAAACCTGCCCCGGCCACGGGGCGGTCCCGGCAGTCGGTCGTGGCACGCACGCGTGTTTCGTGCAGGGGAGCGCGCGGATCGTGCAGGAGTTAACGCGGATGTCATTCGCATACTCGGTGGCTCAAGGAACCGACGGGACCGGATGACACGCGGAGGCAGAGTTCCATGCGGACGTTCGTCTACACATCCCACCCGGCGCGGGTGGTCTTCGGTGCCGGCACGGTCGGCCGCCTCGGCGAGGAGGTCGAGCGGCTCGGCTGCTCGCGGGTGCTGCTGTTGGCCGGCGGGGCCCTCGCGTCGGCCTCCGAGAGGATCCGCCAGGCGCTCGGCGGCCTGCTGGCGGCGGAGTTCGACGGCGCGGCCATGCACACCCCGGTGGAGGTGACCGAGCAGGCGCTCGACGTGCTCAGGGAGGCCTCCGTGGACGGCATCGTCGCTGTCGGAGGCGGTTCCACGACGGGCCTGTCCAAGGCGCTGGCTCTGCGCACCGGACTGCCGCAGGTGATCCTGCCGACCACGTACGCCGGCTCCGAGGTCACCCCCGTCCTCGGTGAGACGCGGGACGGTCGCAAGGTCACGCGGTCGTCTCCGGACATCCTGCCCGAGACCGTCGTCTACGACGTCGACTTCACCCTCACCCTGCCGCTGTCCCTGACGGTCACGAGTGGCGTGAACGCGCTCGCCCACGCCGTCGAGGCCCTGTACTCCGCCGACGCGAACCCGGTCACCGACCAGCAGGCCCTCGACGCGGTCTCCCGCATCGCCCGGGCGCTGCCCCGCCTCGCCGCAGACCCGGCCGACGTGGAAGCGCGCGCCGATCTGCTGCACGCGGCCTGGCTCGCCGGGACCTGCCTCGCCACCGTGGGTATGGGCCTGCATCACAAGCTGTGCCACACCCTCGGCGGCAGCTTCGATCTGCCGCACGCCGAGACGCACACCGTCGTCCTGCCGCACGCCATGGCCTACAACGCGCCCGCGGTGCCCGATGTGATGGGCCGCATCGCCGGCGCCCTGGGCGTGCCCGACGCCCCCAGCGGTGTGTACGACCTGGTCGCCTCCCTGGGTGGCCCCACCTCGCTGCGCGACCTCGGCATGCCGGAGTCAGGTCTCCCCCGCGCGGCCGGGCTGGCCACCTCCACGCCGTACCCGAACCCGCGTGAGTTGACCACCGAGGGCATCGCGGAGCTGCTGGCCGGCGCCTGGCACGGACGCCGCCCCGAGGCGCCCCCCGCCGCGGGGGCCAAGCTGGCCCGCCTCACCGAGCAGGTCGTGGCCAGCTTCGCGCAGGCCCCCGACCCGCGCGTCCGCACCCTGCTGAGCGATCTGGTCCGGCATCTGCACACCTTCGTCGCCGCCAACGACGTCACCGATGCCGAATGGCAGTACGCCATCGACTTCCTCACCCGCACCGGCGAGAGCTGCAGCCCGACGCGTCAGGAGTTCGTGCTGCTGTCGGACACGCTCGGCGTCTCCAGTGCCGTGGATCTGCTCACCAACTCCCGTACGCCGCACACCACTCCGTCCGCGGTGCTCGGGCCCTTCTACGCCGAGGGTCCGCCCGAGACCCCGTACGGCGGTGACATCTCCGGAGGCCTGCCCGGCACCCCGCTCCGGGTGGACGCGCGGATCACGGACACCGCCGGGGAGCCGGTCACGGACGCGGTCGTGGATGTGTGGCAGTCCAACGAGGACGGCTTCTACGACGTCCAACTCCCGGAACTGGAAGGGCCGGTGCTGCGCGGCCGGCTGCGCACCGACGGCCAGGGGCGGATCGCGTTCTGGTCCATCCTGCCCTCGGAGTACCCGATCCCCCAGGACGGGCCGGTCGGCCAGCTGCTCAAGGCGACCGGACGCCATCCCTTCCGCGCGCCCCACCTGCACTTCATGGTCGACGCGCCCGGCCACCGCCGGCTCGTCACGCAGCTGTTCGTGTCGGGCGGCGCCTACCTGGACAGCGACACCGTCTTCGGCGTCAAGGACGAGCTCGTCGTCGACTTCGCACCCCAGACCGGTCCCACCCCCGACGGCCGCCCGGTCGACGGCGAGTGGCGCCGGCTCTCCTACACCTTCCGTCTCGCCCCCCTGGCCGGATGACCGAGGAGCGCCCACCCATGACCATCACCGATGCGCAACGCGCGTACGACACCGACGTCCTCGTCGTCGGCAGCGGCCCCGCCGGCGGCTCGGCCGCGCTGCTGCTGGCCACCTACGGCATCCGCACCCTGCTGGTGACGAAGTACGGCTGGCTCGCCAACACGCCGCGGGCGCACATCACCAACCAGCGCACCATGGAGGTGCTGCGCGACCTCGGGGTGGAGTCCGAGGCACTGGCCGTCGGCAGCCCGTCCCACCTCATGGGCGACACGGTGCTGTGCACCGCGCTCAGCGGGCCGGAGATCGGCCGTATCCGCAGCTGGGGCACGGGGCCTGCGTCGGTCACCGAATACGCCTCGATGAGCCCCTGCCGGATGATCGACCTCCCGCAGACCTACCTGGAGCCGATCCTGGCGAACAACGCGGCGGCCCGTGGTGCCAAGGTGCGTTTCGACACCGAGTTCCTCAGCTTCACCCAGGACGAGGACGGCGTCACCGCGCTGCTGCGCGACCGGGTCCGCGGCGACGAGTTCACCGTACGGGCCCGCTATCTGATCGGCGCGGACGGCGGGCGCAGCACGGTCGCCGAGCAGCTCGGCCTCCCCTTCGACGGCCGTATGGCCAAGGCCGGCAGCATGAACATCGTCTTCAAGGCCGACCTCACCCGGTACTGCGCCCACCGGCCGAGCGTCCTGTACTGGGTGCTGCAGCCCGGGGCGGAGACCGGCGGGATCGGCATGGGCCTGGTCCGGATGGTCCGTCCGTGGCACGAGTGGCTGCTGGTGTGGGGGTACGACATCGAGCAGCCGCCGCCGGAGGTGGACGAGGAGTCGGCGCGGCGGATCGTGCGCGACCTGGTCGGTGACCCCGGCCTGCCGGTGGAGATCACCTCCACGTCGCTGTGGACCGTCAACCACGCCTACGCCACGGAGTACGCGTCCGGGAGGGTCTTCTGCGTGGGCGACGCAGTGCACCGTCATCCGCCGTCCAACGGGCTCGGCTCCAACACCTCCGTGCAGGACTCGTACAACCTCGCCTGGAAGCTCGCGATGGTGATCCGCGGTGAGGCCGGCCCCGGGCTGCTCGACAGCTACTCCGCCGAACGGGCTCCCGTCGGGCGGCAGATCGTCGAGCGGGCCAACCTCAGCCGGGACCAGTTCGGCCCGATCTTCGACGTACTCGGCATCGGTGGTGGCGGCGACCACGAGGCCATCGCCGAGGGGCTCGCGGCCATCGGCGCACCGACGCCCGAGGGCGCCAAGAAGCGGCGCCTGCTGGAAGAGGCGATCCAGCTGAAGAACTACGAGTTCAACGCGCACGGCGTCGAGATGAACCAGCGCTATGATTCCGCGGCCGTGCTTCCCGATGACGGGCCCGCCGAAGTCTTCGAGCGAGACCGCGAGTTGGTGGCCCGGCCGACCACCCGTCCCGGCGCGAAACTGCCGCACGCGTGGCTCGTCGACGCCCGCGGCGAGCGGCTGTCCACGCTGGACGTCGTCGGCGGCGGCACGTTCACCGTGCTGACCGGCCTGTCGGGCGGCGTCTGGGACGCGGCCGCGACCGCGTGCCGAGCAGACCTCGGGGTTCCACTGCGGGTGGTGCGCATCGGGGACGACAACTTCCGTGACGCGTACGGCGAATGGAGCCGCGTCGGCGAGATCGCCGAGGACGGCGTGCTGCTGGTGCGCCCGGACGGCTATGTCGCCTGGCGCCGCGCCACCGCCCCCGAGAGCGCGCAGTCGGCCCAGGACGAACTGCTCGGCGTACTGCGCCGGGTGCTGGCCCGGTAGGAGAGAAACAGGATGGACAAGGTGACGGCCACGGCCGCGGAGGCCCTGGCGGACGTGACGGACGGACGGTCGTTCGCCGTCGGCGGCTTCGGGCTGAGCGGTGTCCCCGAGGTGCTCATCGGCGCCCTGTACGACAGCGGGGCGAGCGGCCTGACGGTCGTGTCGAACAACTGCGGCGTCGACGGCCGTGGCCTCGGCATCCTGCTGGCCGCCGGCCGCATCGCCCGGGTCACGGGCTCGTACATCGGCGAGAACAAGGAGTTCGCCCGCCAGTACCTCGCGGGCGAGCTGGAGGTCGAACTGACGCCGCAGGGCACGCTCGCCGAGCGGCTGCGCGCGGGCGGCGCGGGCATCCCGGCCTTCTACACCCCGGCCGGCGTCGGCACCCAGGTCGCCGACGGCGGACTGCCGTGGCGCCATGCCCCGGACGGTTCGGTCGCCGTCGCCTCGCCGCCCAAGGAGGTGCGGACCTTCGACGGCGTGGACCACATCCTGGAACACGCCATCACCACGGACTACGCGCTGGTGAGGGCGGCGCGCGGGGACCGCCACGGCAACCTCGTCTTCCGCCGGGCGGCCCGCAACTTCAACCCGCTGGCCGCCATGGCCGGGCGCATCACCGTCGCCGAGGTGGAGGAGCTGGTCGAGCCGGGCGCGCTCGGCCCCGACGAGATCCATCTGCCGGGGGTGTTCGTGCAGCGTGTGGTGGCGCTGACCCCCGAGCAGGCGGCCGACAAGGGAATCGAGAAGAGGACGGTGCGCGAGCGATGAGCTGGAGCAGGGACGAGATGGCGGCGCGCGCCGCGAGCGAGCTGAAAGACGGCGACTACGTCAACCTGGGCATCGGACTGCCCACCCGCGTGGCCGACTTCCTGCCGGCGGGCGTCGATGTCGTCCTGCACTCGGAGAACGGGCTGCTCGGCGTCGGGCCGTACCCGTCGCCCGAGGAGGTCGACGCCGACCTCATCAACGCGGGCAAGGAGACCGTGACCGTACGGCCGGGGGCGTCCTTCTTCGACTCCTCGCTCTCCTTCGGCATGATCCGCGGCGGCCACATCGACACCGCCGTCCTGGGCGCGCTCCAGGTCTCGGTCCGCGGCGACCTCGCCAACTGGGCGGTCCCCGGAAAGATGATCAAGGGGATGGGCGGTGCGATGGACCTCGTGCACGGCGCCGGCCGGGTCGTGGTGCTCATGGAGCACCTGGCGAAGGACGGCACCTCCAAGATCGTCCAGGAGTGCACGCTGCCGCTGACGGGCCGTGCCTGCGTGGACCGGATCATCACCGACCTGTGCGTCCTCGACGTCACGCCCGACGGGCTGGAACTCGTCGAGACCGCACCGGGAGTGACGATTGATCAGGCAGCCGCTCTTACACCGTTCCTCGTCAGTCGTGTCGGGAGCAACCGATGATCGAGCGACCGCGTGACGTGTACGTCGTAGACGCCGTCCGTACCCCCTTCGGCCGCTACGGCGGTGCCCTGGCGGGCGTACGCCCGGACGACCTCGCCGCCGGTGTGCTGCGCGCCCTGGTCGACCGCAGCCCCGGCCTGGACCCGGCCCGCATCGACGACGTGCTGCTCGGCAACGCCAACGGCGCGGGCGAGGAGAACCGTGATGTGGCCCGCATGGCCGTCCTGCTCGCCGGGCTGCCGGTCAGCGTGCCCGGCGCCACGGTCAACCGGCTGTGCGGATCCGGAATGGAGGCCGTCATCCAGGCGGCCCGCGCCATCGCGCTCGGCGACGCGTCCATCGCGGTGGCGGGCGGTGTGGAGTCGATGAGCCGGGCGCCCTGGGTGCTGCCGAAGCCGGAGCGGGCCTTCCCGGCCAAGGACCAGCAGCTGTACTCGACCACGCTCGGCTGGCGGATGGTGAACCCGCGGATGCCGGCGCAGTGGACGATCCCGCTCGGCGAGAGCGCGGAGCTCGTCGGCGCCAAGTACGCCGTCACCCGGGCCGCACAGGACGCGTTCGCCCTGGCCAGCCACCGCAACGCCGCCCGCGCCTGGCGCGAGGGCCGGTACGCGGGAGAGGTCGTCCCCGTCGAGGGGGTGGACCTGCCCCGCGACGAGGGCATCCGGGACGACACCTCCCTGGAGGCGCTCGCCCGGCTCAGGCCGGCCTTCGTCGCGGACGGCACGATCACGGCGGGCAATGCCTCGCCGCTCAGCGACGGGGCGGCCGCGCTGCTGCTCGCCGACGAGGACGGGCTCGCGGCGATCGGGCGCGAGCCCCTGGCCCGGGTGCGGGCGGCGGCGGTGACGGGCATCGAGCCGCAGTACTTCGGGCTCGGGCCGGTCGACGCCATCCGCAAGGTGCTCGACAAGGCGGCGGTCGCTGCCGGTGATCTGCACACGATCGAGCTGAACGAGGCCTACGCGGCCCAGGCGCTGGCCTGCCTGGCCGCGCTGCCGGACCTCGACCCGGAGGTGGTCAACCCGCGCGGCGGCGCCATCGCCATCGGCCACCCGCTGGGCGCATCGGGCGCCCGTATCACGGGAGCGGTCGCGCACCAGCTTGCCGCGGCGGGCACCGGCACCGGCCTGGCGGCGCTGTGCATCGGGGTGGGCCAGGCGCTGGCCCTGGTGCTGGAGCGCTGAGGGGAGGCCGTACGGGGCCGCTTCAGCCGGACCGGCGCAGCGCGGCCGGGGTGGTGCCAAGCCGGGCGCGCATCACCCGGGTGAGGTGCTCCTGGTGGGAGAAGCCGCAGGCGGCGGCCACGTCCGCGACCGGGGTGGAGGTGGTGCGCAGCAGTCGGCACGCGGCCTCCAGGCGCAGTTTGAGCAGGAACTGGTGGGGCGACTGGCCGGTGCTCGCCCGGAACCTCCGGGTGAATTGGCTCGGGCTCAGCGCGGCCGACGCGGCGAGGTCCGCGATCGGCAGTGGTTCGGCGAGGCGCTGGTCCATGAGGTCGCGGACGGCGGCGAGCTGCCGGTCGGACAGCCCGGACCGGTCGGGCGGAGGCGCCACCGCGCGGACACCGTGGCGGCGTACGAGCTGCGCGGCGAGCATCCCGGTCAGCTGGTCGGTGTAGGTGCGGGCCGACGGCTCCCAGGTGCGGACCGCGTTCTCCAGCGCGAGCATGAGCTGTTCGGCGAGTGGGTCGCTGGCCCCGAGTTCCTCGGTCAGCTCCACGGGCCGCCCGCCGTTCGCGTCACGCAGGGCGTCGTCCGTGAGGTAGGCGTGGATCGTGTCCAGCCGCCCGCCGAGCTCGACGGCGAGACTCCGGTCGGCCGGCTGCAGGAAGAGGCCACCGGCCGGGATCGCCCGTGACCGCCGGTCCGCCCCCTGGCCCCGCCTGACTGTGACGGGGCCGCTGAGGTGCAGGATCAACAGGTGGGTG
The DNA here is from genome assembly GCF_055572075.1 of Streptomyces sp. NPDC030820. Lineage (NCBI taxonomy): Bacteria > Bacillati > Actinomycetota > Actinomycetes > Kitasatosporales > Streptomycetaceae > Streptomyces > Streptomyces sp. NPDC030820. The sequence continues at coordinate 212,519 of NZ_JBVIEB010000013.1, read as the reverse complement.
GGAGCCGGGTCGAAGGCGGCGCGGTAGGGCTGCTCCAGCTGCGCGGAGAGGTACAGCCGGTCCCAGCCAAGCCCTGAGCTGCTGTGTCGTGTCCGCACGCCGGGCTGTCGCAGGATGCCGACCGTGTCGGCCAGGCCGAGTTCCGTCATGGTGCGACCTCCTCACGGCACCCATATGGTTGAAGCGTAAACCAGGTGCCGGCCATCGAGAAGGCCCCCGATCGCGCGGGTGAAGTCGGCGACCGCCGGGATGATCCTGCTGTTTGCCTCCGGCAGCGAACGGGGAACTCTGGCCGGAGCCCGAACGCGTCCCACTGCAGGAGGCATCGATGGTGGACGAGCAGGACGACCGCTTCGACGTGGTGGTACTAGGAGCCGGCCCCGGTGGCTATGTGGCCGCCATCCGCGCCGCCCAGCTGGGCAAACGCGTCGCCGTCGTCGAGCGGAAGTACTGGGGCGGCATCTGCCTGAACGTGGGCTGCATCCCGACCAAGGCCCTGTTGCGCAACGCCGAACTGGCTCACATCTTCACCCGCGAGGCGAAGACCTTCGGCATCCGCGTCGACGGACAGGTGTCCTTCGACTACGGCGAGGCCTTCCGCCGCAGCCGTAAGGTCGCCGACGGCCGGGTCAAGGGCGTGCACTACCTGATGAAGAAGAACAAGATCACGGAGATCGACGGTCACGGCACGTTCCTCGACCCGCACACCCTCCAGGTGTCCGGCTCCGACGGCGACACGCGCACCATCGGATTCGACCACTGCATCATCGCCACCGGTGCCACACCCAAGCTGCTGCCCGGCACCCGGCGCACCTCCCGCGTGGTCACCTTCGAGGAACAGATCCTCGCCGAGGACCTGCCGCAGTCGATCATCGTCGCGGGCGCCGGCGCGATCGGCGTCGAGTTCGCCTACATCCTGCACAGTTACGGGGTGAAGGTCACGATCGTCGAGTTCCTGGACCGTCTCGCCCCGCTGGAGGACGCCGAGGTCTCCGCCGAGCTCGCCAAGCAGTACCGCAGGCTGGGCATCGACGCGCTCACCTCCACCCGCGTCGACTCCATCGACGAATCGGGCCCCCGGGTCCGCGTCACGGTCACCGGCAAGGACGGCTCCCAGCAGATCCTCGAGGCCGACAAGGTCCTCCAGGCGCTCGGCTTCGCCCCGAACGTGACCGGCTACGGCCTGGAGAACACCGGTGTGCAGGTCTCCGAGCGCGGCGCGATCGACGTCGACGGCCGCTGCCGTACGAACGTGCCGCACTTCTACGCCATCGGGGACGTCACCGCGAAGCTGATGCTCGCGCACGCGGCCGAGGCGATGGGCGTGATCGCCGCCGAGACCCTCGCGGACGCGGAGACCATGGAGCTGGACTACGCGATGATCCCGCGGGCCACCTTCTGCCAGCCGCAGATCGCGAGCTTCGGCTACACCGAGGCGCAGGCGCGCGAACGGGGCTACGACGTCAAGGTGGCGAAGTTCCCGTTCACGGCGAACGCCAAGGCGCACGGCCTGGGCGACGCCACCGGCTTCGTGAAGTTGATCAGCGACGCCAAGTACGGCGAGCTGGTCGGCGGGCATCTCATCGGCCCGGACGTCACCGAGCTGCTGCCCGAGCTGACCCTGGCCCAGCAGTGGGACCTCACCGTCCATGAGGTCGCCCGCAACGTCCACGCCCACCCGACGCTCGGCGAGGCGCTCCAGGAGGCGGTCCACGGCCTGGCCGGGCACATGATCAACTTGTGACGGACACCGACAGCCCGCCCCTCGTCCCGGCGGGCTCAGGCAGTGGCCCGGGGTTGGGTCGGGCCGAGGTAGTGCACGGCGGTCTGATCGGCGTGCGGGGCGAGCAGGCCCTGCAACTCCTCGGCCGCGACCTTGAGGAGGCCGCCGTCCCGGTCCGCATGGAGGGTTTCGAGGACGAAGGCGATGTGCGTGGAGTCCTCGGTGACACGGGTGCGGTGCGCGTCGCGGTGGTTCCAGTGGCGGGTGAGGACGCCGGTGGTGTCGGCGTAGATGACCTCGCCCGGCTTGGGGTTCTCGACAGCGTCGGGTTCGCCGAGCGGGGTGAAGGACTCGGTGCCGTCCGCGTGGCGGATGTCCACGTCGCCGGTGACGTGGGCGAGGTCGAAGGCGCCGGCCGGGAGACCGTGCCGTACGGAGACGGAGTTGTAGGAGTCGACGGCATGGTTGATACGCGGCAGGCTGCCCTTCTTGGCGAGGCGGCGGCCGAGTGCGTCGACGCTGGGGCGGATGCGGCGGGGGTTGGTACCGAAGGAACGGTAGGCGGTGTGCCAGGCCTCGATGCGGGGGTCGGTCTCGTCGGCGGGCTCCCAGGTGCCGTCGGCGAGTTGCTGCTCCAGGTCCTGTAGAGCGGCGGCGGTGAGGGGCCAGGGCTCGTGGCCGCGCAGGCCACTTGCGGTGACCAGGGCGATGAGGGTGCCGGGGAAGGCTTCTGCCACGGCGGGGGCGAGGCGGAAGGAGGTCATGGGAAGGGGTTTCCGTTTCCTGCGGGCAAGCATGCGTAGGTGGGGCACCGGAGCTCAGGGCTTCCAGGGGCCGATGCGGTCCAGGCGGCGGAGCTGCCGGCGCGCGGTCGGTACGTCCAGCCCCGCGCCGCGCTCGGTGAGGCGGTCGGCGACGGCGGCTCGGTGCTCGACCGGTTTGCTGGTCGTCGTACTTGAACTTGGCCCGCACATCGGTGACTTCCAGGCGCAGGCCGCGGATGCCGGACAGCATGCGGCCGTACGGCGGCTGGTCCACGGCGACGGGGGCGTGGCCGCCGTCGGGCTGGAAGTGGGCGAGCTGACGGCGCAGCAGATCGGCCTTGGTCTCGGGGTCGTCGACGATATGCGCGCGGCAGGTGAACTGGACGGCCGCGTAGTAGCTGGTGGGCCCCCTCCTATGGGGACGCTACGCCCCCGGGCGGCGATCGGCCCTGGCCGCGAGGAACCTGCACAGCGCCGCAGCGGCACGTCGAGCGACCCGCGCACGGGCGCGGAATGGGTCTCCTCCGTGGAACGGGTCCGGGCGTTCTTCAGGACGTCGGTCCGCCCGCTGCCCTGCGCTCCTGCGCTTGCTGATCGCTGTGGCGAGCGCCGCGGGCGGGCGCGGCCCTGAGGTCCGCGGACGCGAGGGCCGCGGCGAGGTGCAGCGCGGTGAGGGCGGGTGTTCCGGCGGTGGCAGCGGGCCGGGGCATGGCAGATCGTCAGCGCCCTGTTCACCATCCCGCTGCCCGGCGTGAAGGCGCGGGCGACGCCTACTTCACCCACCTCGACGACGGCCTGACCCTCAGCGGCCGCACCCGCGGCGACGTGGACGTCTGCCAGGACGCCGAGGTCGCCCTCGCGCCCGACGCAAGAAGGAACTCGCCTTCAGCTTGGGCGTGCATGGGGTCGGCGTCCACCAACTTCCACAACAGCGCCTTCAGTCGTCAGGGCTGGGCGACATCGCCGCCGAGGTGCGCGAGCGCCGGCGACCGGGACGGCGCGGCCGCGCTGGTGACCCTGAAGCCTGCGTTGCGTCTACGGCGTCAAGCGGGCGGTGAGCAGGGAGCGTTCGGCGGGGTTGGTGGTGAGGTGGAGGGCCTGCCGGTCGGCCTCGGTGGCCTCCTCGTCGCGGCCGAGGTCACGCAGGAGTGCGGCCCGGGTGGCGTGGAACAGATGGTAACGGCCCAACTGGTCGCCGAGTGCCTCGACCTGGGCCAGTGCGATGGCCGGGCCGTCGGTGTGGCTGAGTACGATCGCGCGGTTCAGGCGTACGACCGGTGAGGGGTCGACGGCCAGCAACATGTCGTAGAGGTACAGGAGTTGGGCCCAGTCGGTGTCTTTCCAGCTGGGCGCCTCGCAGTGCACGGCGGCGATGGCGGCCTCGATCTGGTAAGGACCCGGCCTGCCGAGCATGGCCGCCCGCTCGATGAGTGCGGTGGCGCTGCGGATGCGCCGGGTGTCCCACCGGGAACGGTCCTGGTCGGAGAGCGGAATCAGCCGTCCCTCGGGGTCCAGGCGGGCGGGCCAGCGGGCCGCGTGCAGACGGATCAGGGCCAGCAGGGCAAGGGGTTCCGGTTCGTGCGGCAGTGAGCCGGCGAGGAGGGCGGCGAGCCATTCGGCGTCGTCGACCAGTTCGCGCCGTACCCCCAGGTCTCCCCCGGTGGTGAAGCAGCCCTCGTTGAAGACGAGGTAGACCACGCGCATGACCTGGGGCAGGCGTCCGGCGCGCTCCTCCGGCTCGGGTGCGCGGTAGGGGATGCCGGCGGTGGCGATCTTCCGCTTGGCCCGGGTCACCCGCTTGGCGAGGGTGGCCTCGGGCACCATGAACGCCCGCGCGATCTCGGCGGTGGTCAGGCCGACGACGGCGCGCAGGGTCAGCGCGACCTGGGCGTCCGGGTCCAGCGCCGGGTGGCAGCAGGTGAAGATGAGCCGGAGGCGGTCGTCGGGCTCGCGCTCGGCCGTCTCGGGCAGGGCCTCGATGCGGGCCGCGAGTTGCGGGAGCCGGTCCTGGAAGCGGGCCTCGCGGCGGATACGGTCGAGGGCCTTGTTGCGCGCGCAGGTCAGCAGCCAGGCTCCGGGCCGGCTGGGCGGACCGGCGCTCGGCCAGCGCCGCAGCGCCTCGACGACGGCCTCGCTGACCATCTCCTCGGCCAGGTCGAAGTCGCCGAGGAGGCGGACCAGGCTGGCGGTCAGCCGGCCCGCCTCCTCGCGGAAGACCCGCTCGATCAGTGACCGGGTGTCCCGGGCGCCTGCCGAGTCAGCGCTCGACAATCGGACGCACCTCCACCTTGCCGTCCGGCACCGGGAAGCTCGCTGCCAGCTCCAGCGCGGCGTCCAGGTCGGGCACCTCGACGATCGCGTAGCCGCCGATCGCCTCCTTGGCCTCCAGCAGCGGGCGGTCGATCATGGTGGAGCGGCCCTGCTCGACCACGACCGTGGTCGCGGTCTCGGGTTCGCGGAGCTGCTGGGCGTCGACGATCGTGCCGTCGGCGCGGTGCTTGGTGAACCACTCCATGAGCCGGCCGTACACCTCGCCGCGCTCCTGGTCGGAGCCCTCTTCCTGCCAGGCGCCGCGGGTCAGCAGCAGTACGTACTTCATGGTGTCCTCCTCGGTCGTGTGTGCTGTCCACCTTCACGACGAACAAGCCGACGCCGACAGGACAGGGACGTCCCGGCAATTTCAGTGCCGACCACTTCAAGGGGACACCTCGGCGGCTGTGTCCGTCTCGCCGGGCGGCGCCGCGGTGCCCGGCCGTGCCCGGCGGACGGCCGATTCGGGTGGCCGTTCCTTGAGTGCGCCGTAGCCGATGAAGTACGCGGGCAGCCGGCGCACCCACCGTGACTCGGCGAGCAGGCGTGCCATGCGCCGGGCCCGCTGCTCGCGTCCGAGAGGTGGCCGGCCCTGCAGGACGGGAGCGATGATGCGGGCGTGGGCCAGCCGCTGGAGGGTCTGTGTGACGACCGTGGCGGGCCGGCGGCGGCGGTGCACACGGCGTACGTCGCGTGGTGCCACCCGCCCCCGGCGCAGTGGCTCGGTGAGGTAGCGGGCGGTGGCCACGGCGTCCTGGACCGCGAGGTTGATGCCGATGCCGAAGATCGGGGACATCGCGTGCGCGGCGTCGCCGATGCACAGCAGGCCGGGGCGGTGCCAGCGGCGCAGGCGGTCGAGCCGTACGTCGAGCAGCTTGACCTCGTCCCATGAACTCAGGGCGTGTGCGCGGTCGGCGATCCAGGGGACGGCCGCGGTGAAGTCGGCCAGGAAGCGGTCGAGCCCGGCGGCGCGGCGCTGTGCGTCGGTGCCCTTGGGGATGATCCCTGCGCACTGCCAGTAGTCGCCGCGGTCGATCATCGCGGTCAGGAAGCGGTCACCGGCGGCCCCGTAGAGCCCTTGCGGATCGCTGTCCCGGCGCGGCAGCCGGAACCACCAGGCGTCCATCGGACACGGAAAGCGGCGCAGGCCCAGTTCCGGGCGGGATCGGGCCAGTGATCCGCGGCCGTCGCAGGCGACGGTGAGCAGGGCGCGCAACTCGCCGGTGCGGCCGTCGGCGGTGCGGTAGCGCACCCCGTTCACCCGTCCGGACTCGATCAGGAAGTCGGTGGCCTCCGTGTTCATCCGCAGCTCGAAGGACGGTTCGCGCCGGGCCTCGTCCGCGAGCAGGTCCAGTAGGTCCCACTGGGGCACCATCGCCACGTAGTTGTAGGGGCGGGGCAGGACCGAGAGGTCCCCGACCATGACGGCCGCGCCGTCGGGTCCGATGGGCAGCTGGACGGTGCGGACCCGGCGTTGCGGCAGCTCGGCGAAGCGCTCGGCCAGGCCGAGGTCGTCCAGCAGCGCCAGCGTGGAGGGGTGGACGGTGTCGCCGCGGAAGTCGCGCAGGAAGTCGCCGTGCTTCTCCAGCACCGTCACCGGGACCCCGGACCGGGCCAGCAGCAGAGCGAGCACCATGCCGGCGGGGCCGCCTCCCACGACGCAGCATGTGGTCTGTTCCATGGCGGTCTGCCCTTCACGCGGCCATTAATTCACCATTCGATGAATATTCTACCGCTTCTGTCGGCTCCCGGCCTATGGCACGAGGCCTGGTGGGCGTTTCGGAGACGGAGCTGTGCCCGAGTTCGCTGGGTTCCGGGGACCACCAGGCGCGGGTCGGCGTGCACCTTCAGCACCCGGGCCTCGACGATCAGGAAGTCTCCGGCGGCGTCGGTTCCCACCCGGGCGGCGCGCGCCTCCAGCTGGATCGGACACTCGGCCACCCGCGGCGGGCGGACCGTGTGCGAGGCCTGTGCCTGGAAGCCGGCCGCCGTGAACTTGTCCGGCTCGCAGCGGGCGCGACGGGGTCCGTGCCCGGCCACCACGGGCCGGCCGGTGAGCTCGCCCAGCTGCTCGACGGCCGCCCAGTGCCAGGGTTCGGGCAGGCTGATGACCAGCTCCGGCCGGGCCGCCAGGTGCGCACCGGTCTGGCCCTGCCTGCCGAGCCCCAGCACCACCACCTACCCGAGCGCCCAGGCCGACGAGATCGGCGCCAGGTTGACGGTGCCGTCGGCGTTCTCGGTGGTCAGCAGCACGCCGGGGGTGCCGAAGTAGAGGATGCTCGATGTAATGGTCAGGTGGCCGGTGTTGTTCCCAGCGCGCCGACCGTTCGGCGCGAACCGAACCGTGCACACGCGATCACGGAGGGCTCACTTCTCCCGGTGCTGGCTCCGGATCCGCGCGGCCACCTCGTTCTGCTCGGTCTCCCACCAGGGGCGTACCCGTTCGGGAGCAGTTGCCTGGCCGTGGTCCGGGGAGGGTGCCGGCACGGGAGCCAGTTCCGCGTCGAGGCGGCGGTCGAGCGCCGCGGTCTGGACCCGCTCCGCCCGCGCCCACTGGAACAGCAGCGCCAGCAGGAACGGCAGCGCGACCAGCTCGGCGATGCTGAGCATCGCGCCGCCGCCGACCTGCTGGTCATGCTGGACGTCCGGGGACCAGCTCGGCGCATGGTGCAGGTACCAGGCGCCCGCGATCAGCGTGCTGTGCGTCATCACCACGACTCCCGGGACCGCGTCGACGATCCCGTCCAGGAACACCAGCGCCGCTCGTACCGGGTGGGTGCACCAGGCCGGCAGCGCCTCTTCGCGGGTCAGCACCGGTACGACGAACAGGCTGCCGGCCGCGAGCAGGTGCAGATACATCAGCTCGTGCAGCCAGCCCACGCGCAGGGCGGTCTCGAAGTACGGCGTGAAGTACACCGTCAGCTCGGTGCCGAGCACCAGGGCGGTGCTGACCAGCGGAAACGTCAGCACCCGCACCAGGCGGCCGGTCATGGCCCGGCGCACTCGTACGGCGGCACCCTCCGGCAGCGCCTCGACGGCGAGCCGCAGCGGATCGCCGAGGGCCAGGCCCAGGGGTGCGACGAGGTCGAGGAGGATGTTCTGCACGGCGGCCGGCCAGAACAGCACGTGGTCGTAGACGGCCAGGGCGGACATCGTGGCCACCACCAGCGCGCCCAGGCCGAGCAGCGCGAACGCGATCACACGGGCGGGCGGCCAGGGCGTACCCTGCTCGCGCAGCCGTGCGACGCCCCAGCCGTAGAGCGCGCCCAGGGCGATGACCAGCAGCAGCGCGGGGACGTCCAGGTGCCACGTGGACAGCAGACGCCCTGTGGTCAGCTCGGGGAGCTGGCCCGCCGACAGTTCGGTCATCGCGTGACCATCCATGCAGATCGTCCTCCTTCGGCTCGACATGGAAGAACCGGCTCGGATCCATGACGGGACGACGCTAGTCCCCCGCGGCCCGGCGGCGGGCATCAGGGTGCCGCACGCCGGGGTGAAATGCGGGGTCGGCGGGACCGGCGCGCGTAAGGCCTCGGTCAGTACACGTCCCGCACGTACCGCTTCTCGGCGGCGAGCTGCTTGACGTACGCCGCCGCCTCCGCCTCGTCCAGGCCGCCGTGGACGGTGGCGATCTCGCGCAGGGCCTGGTCGACATCCCTGGCCATGCGGGAGGCGTCGCCGCAGACGTAGAAGTGGGCGCGGTCGCGGAGCCAGGACCAGAGCAGGGGCCCGTGCTCGCGCATCCGGTCCTGGACGTAGACCTTGGCGCGCTGGTCGCGGGAGAAGGCGGTGTCCAGACGGGTGAGGGTGCCCTCGGCCAGGAACGCGGTCAGCTCCTGCTCGTAGTAGAAGTCCGTCGCGCGGTGCTGTTCGCCGAAGAACAGCCAGTTCGGGGCGCGGTGGCCGCGGGCCCGGCGTTCCTCCAGGAAGCCGATGAAGGGTGCGATGCCCGTGCCGGGGCCCACCATGATCGCCGGTGTGGCGGGGTCGGCGGGCGGACGGAAGTGCGGTGCCCGCTGGACGCGGACCGGCACCGGCGCGTCGGGTTCGGCGTCGGCGAGGAAGGGCGAGCAGACGCCCTGGCGGGGCCGGCCGGCCAGGTTCTCGTACCGGACGACGGAGACGGTCAGCGACACGAGGTGGGGGTCCGTGAGGGGGCTGGAGGATATGGAGTACATGCGCGGTTGCAGGCGCCCCAGCAGGTCGGCCCACTCCTGTGCCCCGGCCCGGATGCCGAACTCGGCGACCACGTCGACGGCCTGGCGTCCCCAGGACCACTGCGCCAGCTCGCCCTTGTTGTCCGGCCGCAGGAGCTTGCGCAGCTCGCGCGGGTCGCGGGCCCGGTCGGCGGCGAAGCGCAGCAGGTCGGGAGTGATGCGGGTGATGTCCAGGTGGCGCAGCAGGGCCTCGGCGAAGGGCAGCTCTCCGGCGCTCCTGACCTGAACGGCCGCGTCCGCGTCGAGACCGGTCACGGCGAGCCACTCCGTCACGAGGTCCGGCGCGTTGGCCGGGTGGACGGCCAGGGCGTCCCCGGCCTCGTAGACCAGCGGGGTGTCGCTGTCGCGGGTGTCGAAGGTGAAGCGGCGGACTTCCTTGCCCGCGCCGGGCAGGCTGAGCAGGCGGTTGCCGGTGAGGCGGGCGGTGACGGGGGCGGGCCGGCGGCTCGGCCGAGGAGCTGTGGGAGCCGTGGGTGCCGCGGAGACCGAGGCGGCCGGGGCGGGGACCGGCCGGTCGGTGCTCTTCAGCGCGGTGCGCACCTGGTCGAGCCAGGCCCCGGCCGCCGTCTCGTAGTCCGGTTCGCAGTCGGTGCGCGGGGCCAGCGGTATCGCGTCGAGCTCGGCCAAGCGCCGGTCGAGGCGGCGGCCGTGGCCGCAGAAGTCGTCGTAGGAGGAGTCGCCGAAGGCCAGGACCGCGTAGCGCCTGCCGTTCAGGCGCGGCGCGTCCGGAGCGGCGAGGGCGTCCCAGAATCCGGCGCCGTTGTCCGGGGCGTCGCCGTCGCCGAAGGTGCTCGTGATGAGCAGCAGGTCGGCGTCGGTCGGCAGCGCGGTGGGGTCGGCCTCCTCCATGGGCACCAGGGAGGCGGGATGGCCGTCCGCAGTGAGCCGTTCCGCGGCCGCGCTCGCGAACTCCTCCGCGTTCCCGGTCTGCGACGCCCAGAGGATCACGACCTGACGGCGAAGGGAGTCTGCGGTGGGCTGGACGGTGCCGGCAGGGCCGTGGGCGGTGGCCGACGGTGCTTCGGTTCTGGAGTACATCCCGGCGAGTACGCCGTTCACCCACAGGGCGTGCTCCGGGCTGAAGGGGGCGTCCGGCGGCAGCACCGGCACGCCCGGGAAGCCGGACGGGATGCCGGCGAGGAAGCCGGTCAGATAGCGGCGTTCGTGTTCGGCCAGGACCGGTGGCGGTGCGGGTTCCAGCCCGAACACGGAGGGAGCGGACACGGTGGACGGCGCGGCGGACGGTGGGGCGGCCTCGGCCGAGGCCGTGGCCAGGGTGCCGACGAGGGCTGGAGTCCGCACCGTCACCGGGGTGGGGGCCTTGCTCAGCGCGACCGCGCACACTTTGAACTCGGGCTGGAACGACAGCGGGTCGACGGCGTCGCTGGTCACCGCGTTGACACTGAGGTACTCGCCGAACAGGTCGTTCCAGTGGAACGGCGCGAAACAGCAGCCGGGCCGCACCCGGTCGGTGACGACCGCGGGCAGCACGGCCCGCCCGCGCCGCGAGGCGACCTCCACCGAGTCCCCGTCGGCGAGGCTCAGTTCGGCCGCGTCCTGCGGGTGGATCTCCACGAAGGGTCCGGGGTCGAGCTTGTTCAGCTTGGCCACCTTCGCCGTCTTGGTCAGGGTGTGCCACTGGTGCTGGAGGCGGCCGGTGTTGAGGACGTACGGGTAGTCGTCGTCGGGCAGCTCCGCCGCCGGGATGTGCGGGCGGGCGTGGAAGACCGCGCGGCCGCTCGCGGTCGGGAAGGTGGGCGAGCCGTCCGCTCCGACGTACCGGATCGGGTTGCGGTCGGGCCCTTCCTCGCTCGCCGCCGGCCATTGCACCGGGGTGGTGCGCAGCCGCTCGTGGCTCACTCCGCGCAGGTCCCAGCCGGTCGCCGGGTTCCAGGCGCGCTTGATCTCCTCGAAGACCTCCTCGGCGCTGTCGTACGCGAAGCCCTTCTCGTAACCCATCTCTCGGGCCACGGCGGCGATGATCCGCCAGTCCGCCGTCGCCTCGCCGGGCGGATCGGCGGCCGGCTGGGCCAGCGTGAGGTTGCGCTCGCTGTTGACCAGGACGCCCTCGGTCTCGGTCCACAGCGCGCCGGGCAGGACGACATCGGCGTACGCGTTCGTCTCCGTCTCGGTGAACACGTCCTGGGTGACGACGAACTCGGCGGCCTCCAGGCCCTCGATGACCGTCTTGCGGTTCGCGACGGAGGCGACCGGGTTGGTGCAGATGATCCAGCACGCCTTGATGTCCCCGTCGGCCATCTTCCGGAACATCTCGACCGTGCCCTTGCCGACGCCGTCGGCCCGCAGGGTCCCCGGTTCCAGTTCCCACAGCTCCTCGACGAAGGCCCGGTCGGCATCGACGAGGACCGAGCGCTGTCCGGGCAGCCCGGGCCCCATGTAGCCCATTTCCCGGCCGCCCATGGCGTTGGGCTGGCCGGTCAGGGAGAAGGGTCCGGAGCCCGGGCGGCAGATCGCGCCGGTGGCGAGGTGCAGATTGACCAGGGCGTTGGTGTTCCAGGTGCCGTGCGTGGACTGGTTCAGGCCCATCGTCCAGCAGCTCGTCCACTCCCCCGCCTCACCGATGAGCCGGGCGGCCTCCCGGATGCCGGCTTCCGGAAGGCCGGTGATCTCGGCGACGGTGGCGGGCGGGTAGTCGGCGAGGAAGGCGGGCATTGCCTCCCAGCCCTCGGTGTGCGCGGCGATGAATTCGGGGTTCGTGCGGCCGTTCGCGTGCAGCAGGTGCAGCAGACCGTTGAGCAGGGCGAGGTCGGTGCCGGGCCTGATCTGCAGGAAGAGGTCGGCCTTGGCGGCGGTCGTGGTGCGCCGCGGGTCCACGACGATCAGCTTGGCGCCCGCCGACTTCACCCGGTCCATCATGCGCAGGAAGAGGATGGGGTGGCAGTCGGCCATGTTGGAGCCGATGACGAAGAACACGTCGGCCTTGTCGAAGTCCTGGTACGAGCCGGGCGGCCCGTCCGCTCCGAGCGACAGCTTGTATCCGGTGCCGGCGCTCGCCATGCACAGCCGGGAGTTCGACTCGATCTGGTTGGTCCGTATGAAGCCCTTGGCCAGCTTGTTCGCCAGGTACTGCGCCTCCAGGCTCATCTGTCCGGAGACATAGAGGGCGACCGCGTCGGGGCCGTGCTCGTCGATGATCGCGCGCAGGCGCCGGGCGGTCTCGGCGACGGCGGCCGCGAGGGGCGCGGGCCGTGGCTCCTCGCCGCGGTCCGGCCGGACGAGGGCGGTGGTGAGCCGGCCCGGCGCGGCGAGCATGTCGGCGGTGGTCGCGCCCTTGGTGCACAGCCGGCCGAAGTTCGCCGGGTGCTCCTTGTCGCCCGTCGCCTTCAGGACCGCACGCCGCCCGTCCGGTCCCCTGCCGATGTCGAGGACCATGCCGCAGCCGACGCCGCAGTACGAGCAGACCGTCCGCACCTTCGTCGTGCCCTCGCTCCGCGAGCCCGGCGCGGCCACGGGCGCCTCCCTCTCCTGTGCTCGACCCGATCCCACCCTTCGTGACGGTACGAACCGCTCATTACGGAGGTGTCTCGGCGCCTGATCATCAGGGGTTACGCCCGCCGCACAGGGCTCGGGAGCAGGGTGTGAGCCCCGGCCAGGGGCACGCCGGCCACCCGCGTCGGCGCCGAGGTCCGGCCCGGCTCATGGCCTGCGTGCCGCCGACGCCAGGCAGGGGCCCCGGTCGGCGAGGAGGCCGTCCGGGGCTGCTGTACCCGTGCACATGTGTCGGCGGTGGTGCACCCGCGGCGCGGGCCGCGGGTCGGCGGATCAGCGGCGGTAGCCGCCGACGTGGTCGCCGGGGTGGTAGTCGCCGGCGCCAGGGACGTAGTGGCCGTCGCCGTGGTGGCGGAGACCGCCGTCGTGCCATCCGGCCTCGTCGCGGCGGTCCAGGTCCTCGGCGCGGTGGCTGCGGCGGCCCCAGGAGACGGCGTCGACGAGGCGGCCGCGGTCGTCGCGCAGGACCGCGGTGTCGGCGTTGCCGGTCATCTGCAGGATGCTGCCGGGCAGTCCGCTCAGGCCCCGGCCGACCTCGAGCGAGTCCTGGTTCTTGTCGAGGTCCTCGGTGAGGTCGAGCTCGGCGCCGGGCTTGGCGCCGGCGCAGTTGGTCGTGCCGGCCGGCAGGAGGGCGGGGCCTGGGGCGGCGGCCTGGTCGCCTCCGCCGACGGCGTCCGCTTCACGGTCCCCGTGCAGACCCTGCACGCGGGTTCGAATCCCCGGTACTTCGGCCTGCGGTACAAGGGCGCCACCTGGCTAAACGTGGTAAACGACCAGGTGATGGGGCTAGGCGGCGTGGTCGTGCCGGGCACGCTGCGCGACTCGCTGTTCATCCTGGACGCCATCCACGCCCGCGACGGCGGGCCGAAGCCGGAGACCGTCATCACGGACACCGCGTCGTACTCCGACATCGTCTTCGGCCTGTTCGCGATCTGCGGCTACCAGTTCTCGCCGAGGATCGCCGACATCTCCGACGCCCGGCTGTGGCGCACGAACACCACGGCCGACTACGGGCCGCTCCAGCCGGTCTCGAACCACACCATCCGCCTGGACCGGATACGCGCCCACTGGGGCGACATGCTCCGCGTGGCCGGGTCGCTCACCCTGGGGGAGATCCGCGGCCACGACCTGATCCGCATGCTCTCCCGCGACGGCAAGCCCACCGGGCTCGGCGACGCATTCGCCCACTACGGGCGGATCTTCAAGACCCTGCACCTGCTCCAGTTCGTCTCCGACGAGGGGTACCGGCGGATGATCGGTGCCCAGCTCAACGTCACCGAGGCCCGCCACCGCCTCGCCCGGAAGATCTTCTTCGGTCAGCGCGGCGAACTGCGCCAGCACTACCGCGAGGGCATGGAGGACCAGCTCGGCGCGCTCGGCCTGGCGCTGAACGCCGTGGTGCTGTTCAACAGCCTCTACATCGACGCCGCCGTCAAGCAGCTCGCGGCCGACGGCTTTCCCGTCACCGACGAGTTGCTCGCCCGGCTGTCCCCGCTCCAGTACGACCACATCAACTTCCTCGGCCGCTAGCCTTCACCCGGCCGCCGGCGCCGGGCCTGCGGCGGCTGCGCGACCCGTACGGAGACGACGCGACGGGCGACGGAGAGGATGGTTAGCCGCGGGCCCCTTGCTCGGGGTGCCCACCGCATTCATGCCACGTTCTCCTGGCCTGGGAGGCTCCCGTCGTCGGTCGCGGCGGCATGTTCGGCGGGCGCGGCGAGGTGCCTGGTGGCGTCCAGGGTTTCCCGAATGTGCTGGGCGAGGGTGTGCCGGTCGGGGTCGTCGATCCAGCGTTCGAAGGCGACCTTGAACGCGGCGATCCCGATTTCGGCCGCGAGTGCTGCGGTGGTGGAATCCAGACCGCGTTCCCGAAGCGCGTGGGCGAGGGTGGAGACGAGTGAGGCCAGTTTGGCCAGTTCACGTTCCTGCAGTTCGGGATTGGCGGCGATGACGGCTTGGCGCTGCCGTACCAGTTCTGCCCGTTCTTCGAAGACCGGAGCGGCTTCGGTCAGGGCGTGGTGATCACCTCCAGTGGCGCCAGAGGGGCGGCGGCGGTGGCCGTGGCGTGCGCGAGGACGTCAGCGAGGGCGTTGGGCTGGAAGAGGACTTCCCGTTTGTCGACGAAGTGCCGGTAGAAGGTGCGTTCGGTGACCTCGGCCCGGGCGGCGATCTCCGCCACGGTGGTGGCCTCGAAGCCCTTGTCGTTGTAGAGCTCCATCGCCGCCTTCTCCAGGCGGCCTCGTGCGTCGGGTTTCCATCGGCTCATGCTCCGATCCTACCCACCGATGACAGAATCTGACATCAAAGTGATGACAGAGGCTGACATGGGTGCTACGGTGATGTCACGAACTGACATCACGGCTCTTCGCCCCTGGTGGGGAGCCCGCAGCAAAGGGCAACACCATGCGCGTATTCGTCACTGGAGCCTCCGGACATCTCGGCTCCGCCGTCGTCCCTGAGCTCCTCGAAGCGGGACACCAGGTCGTCGGGCTCGCACGCTCGGACAAGTCCGCCGCCGCGTTGACGGCTGCTGGCGCTGAGGTGCACCGAGGCGACCTCGACGATCTCGACGGCCTCGCCGTGGCCGCCGCTGCGGCCGACGGGGTCATCCACCTGGCCTTCAAGCACGACGCCATGTTCGCCGGCGACTTCGACGGCGCGGTCGCAGCGGATCTGCGCGCCATCAACACGCTCGGGGACGCGCTCGCCGGCACCGGCAAGCCTTTGGTGGCCACGTCGGGAACCGCGCTGTTCGCCTTCGCGGGACTGCAGGGCGTCCTCACCGAGGCCGACGTGCTCGACGCAGGACCGCGGATCGACGCCGAGAACGCGGTGGTCGCACTCGCCGAGCGCGGCATCCGGTCGTCCGTCGTCCGGCTCACTCCGACCGTGCACAGCTCGCTCGACCACAACGGCTTCATCCCGACCTTCATCTCCATCGCCCGCTCCAAGGGCGTCTCGGCTTACGTCGGCGACGGGGCCAACCGCTGGCCCGCCGTGCACACGCTGGATGCGGCACGCCTGTACCGGCTGGCGCTGGAATCCGCCCCGGCCAGGTCACGGCTGCACGCCGTCGACGACGAGGGGATCACCTTCCGCCAGATCGCCGAGGGCATCGGCCGCGGCCTGAACCTGCCCGTGGTCAGCATCCCGCCGACCCAGGCCGAGGCCCACTTCGGCTTCCTGAGCGCCCACGCCCAGGCCGACAACCCGTCCTCGAGCACGCTGACCCGCGACCTCCTGGGCTGGAAGCCCGTCCAGCCCGGCCTCATCGACGACCTCGGCCAGGGCCACTACTTCGACGCCCCCGCGACCACCCCGCGCTGAGGCCCCTCTTCTCCATCCCGGTCCGGTCACCTCGCCCATCCAGACGGCCCGGCGGAACCGGTCCAAACGACCCACCATCCCCCCTGTACGACCGGCTGCTGCGCAGCCGAGAGGAAACGAACGACATGAACACCAAGAACGCACACGAGCGGCTCGACCCCGAACTCGCCGAGGTCCTGAAGGCGGTGCCGATGACGGAGGCTGGGGTGTTCGACCTCAGCGACCTGGAGGGCACGCGCGCAGGCGTCCGCGCCTTCGCCGAGGCGATCGCGGCCCAGATACCGGACGAGCCGTCCGTGTCGGTCGAAGAGGTCGCCGTGGTCCGCCCGGACGGATCCACCCTCCCCATCCGGCTGCTGCGGCCCACCGAGGCAGCCGGGCCGCTTCCGGTGCTGCTCTGGTTCCACGGCGGCGGGCAGGTCCTCGGGTACGCGGCCCAGGACGATCCCACCCTCAAGCACCTGGTCCTGGAGGTCGGCTGCATCGTCGCCTCCGTCGACTACCGGCTCGCACCGGAGGCGCCCGCCCCGGCCGCCGCCGAGGACGGACTGCTCGCCTATCGCTGGCTTCGCAGTCAGGCAGCCGCGCTCGGCATCGACGAGGGCCGCGTCGCCCTGGCCGGGCAAAGCGGCGGCGGGGGCATCGCCGCAGCCACCGCGCTCATGATCCGCGACCAGGGCGAGCCGGCGCCGCTGTTCCAGGCGCTGAGCTATCCGATGCTCGATGACCGCAACACCACCGCTTCGAGTCACGAGGTCACCGACATCGGTATCTGGGACCGCGCGACCAACATCCTGGCCTGGAACCTGATCCTCGGGGACCGCGCCGACGCCGACGAGGTGCAGCCGTACAGCGCACCCGCCCGCGCGACGGACCTCACCGGCCTGCCGCCCACCTTCATCGCAGCCGCCGAACTCGACGTCTTCCGCGACGAGGACCTGAGCTACGCGACCAGGCTCCAGGCCAGCGGCGTGCCCGTCGAACTGCACCTGTACCCCGGCGCCTACCACGCCTGGGACCTCTTCGCTCCCGAAGCCGCGGTGAGTGCCGCGTACGTCCACGCCTGGTACGGATACCTGCGCCGCCAGTTCACTGCCCGTCAGCCCTGAGCGTCCGGCGCCGGGCGAACGGGGAGTCGGTCGAGCAGATCCAGCCCGACCTGATCATCCCCACTGGGAAGCGCAAGGGACAGAACCCGTCCGTCGCCAGCATCTACCGGGCGCTCGCCGAGCACGCCAAGCGCGAGGCATACCCCGAAGCCATCGAACAGGCACACACCGACTTCGCCGACCTCCAGCCCGGCGAACTTCCCAGCCCGCGCACGCCGACGACGGAACCCGCTCGCTGACACGGCGCCGCGTCAGCCGCTACCGCTAATTCCCGTTCCGATACTCCGACCGCCGCCAATTGCATCCGATTCTAACTCGCGACAGTCTGCGAATCTCCGAGGAGACGAGGGCAATGGGGCCGCGGACCTGCGGACTTGAGCGTGGTCTCCGGAGGTGACGATACCCGCGCCTCGGGTCTCATCGTGGTCCATGTAGGGGCTGGCTTCGGGCTCTTCCCAGGGCGCCGGGCAGGCCAACCGTCCCGCCCGGATCACCTGTCCGCGCTCCTGAACGAGGTCGGGGTCCCGACCGCCGCGGCCCGCGGCGCCGCTATCCGGCAGCAGCTCCTCGAACTGCCCGCCCCCGTTGTCGCGGACGCCCTCGGCTACCACGACAAGACCACCGCCCGGCTCCGCAACGAGGTCGGCGGGGCATGGAGCCGATACGCCCCCGGCGACCACACACGACCACCCGCAGGCTGGACTCCGCAAGATACTCACGGCAGTTGAACCGGGCAACGGAGTGGCAGGCCAGGGCACGACCTGACCTGCCACTGCCTCACGAAGCCGTCGGTGTCTGCTCGTGGCTGCCATAGGGCCGCGTGATGATCTCCATGCCGTGCCCGGCCGGATCCATGAAGTACAGGCCGCGCCCACCGTGGTGGTGGTTGATCTCTCCAGGCTGCTTCAGATGCGGATCGGCGTAGTACGTGATCCCGGCCTGCTGGATCCGCGCGAAGGCCGCGTCGAACTCCTCGTCGGAGACGAGGAACGCGTAGTGCTGCATGACGATCGACTCCGCCGGAATGGCGGCGAAGTCCAGGGTGACCCCGTTGCTGGTGGCCACGGGAATGAACGGGCCCCACTCGGTCCCGACCTCAAGCCCCAGGATGCGCGCCAGGAACTCGGCCGACTCCCGGTTGTCCCGGGCATGGATGATGGTGTGATTCAACTCGACTGACATGTGTGGAATGCCTCCGTAAGGCACCTCACGGCACCTCCATGTCTCACCCAGCCGGTGACCGACACGCGATGCGTGCGCATGATCTTAAACAGCAGCGCCCACGCCGTCGAGGCATCTTCCGAGGAGGTAGACCTTTTCGGCCACGGAGCGTCACCCCATACCCAGGCCAGGTCGAGAACTGGCGACAGTCCAATACGCGAGCCCACCAGTACCCAGGGCCTGCTCACCGCCGGCGGTGAGCCGGGCGAGCGCCGAGTGGGGGTGCCGGGCGATGTACCAGGCAAGGTCGGACTGGTGCAGACCGTCGACGGACAGCAGCAGGACATGCCGGGCAGCCGGGTGCGCGGAGCCGGGCGCGGCCGCGGCCGCCGTGACGGAACGTGCGGGGTGGGCCGGACGTCGGGACATGGCTTCTCCTCGGACTGTGTCGAGTCGGCGAGCGGGTGCGCGTCGTGCACCGACATCCGAGAGGCGGAACATGTACGCCAGCAGACCGTCATGCCGCGTCCAGCCCAAGAAACGCATCGGCCCGGGCAAAGACTTCCGCGTTCTGACGGCCGCTCAGGTCATGGTCGTCGCACGAGGAATGCGGTCTCGCGGCAGCCGTGTTCAACAGGATGACCGTCGAGGCGAGAGCCGGCTGGGCCCGGGGGTCGGCATGCCTGTGCCGCTTGCCCGTCGCATCGAGTCCGGCGACGCTCCGGTGAGCGAACCAGCGAAGGGCCCCTCGACGTCCCGCCGCCGACGCCCACGGTGGCGCCCAGGAGCCGGCCGACCTGACGGCACTGCAACGCCTGAGCTGCACCGGCAGCTGATCGGTACCCGTTCAGGACTGCCGTCCGCCGAACTGCCAGTTGTGGACCTCGATGTCGGCATACCGGTCCACGGTCAGCACGGCGCGCGCCGTGGCCGGGTCCGGCGCCCGGACCAGCGCTGCGGTACCCAGCCAGGTGTTGCCGTCGTCGGACAGCAGTGGCCCGTATGCGATCAGCTCGTTGTGCTCCGGGGGCACGGTGAGGTCGGCGGCCACTCCCTGGCCGAGGCCGAGCACGAGGTACCGGCGGCCGCCGGTGCGCCCTCCGGGAAAGTCCCACATGGTGCGGCCCAGCACGTTGTGCCATCGGCGCAGCAGCACGTCACGGTACACACCGGCCTGGTAGCCGGGCTCGTCGAAGGCGAATGCGCGGGCGGCGGCGGGATCGGGCAGGTCGACGATGTGCACGCTGCCGGTGGGCACTTCGCCGTCGTCGGTGAGGGTCGGGCCGCGGGCGATCATCTCCTTGTCGAACCGGTCCATGTAGGACCAGTGCGCTTCCAGCAGCTCCATGCGCTGCGCGAGCGAGCCTCGCCGATCGCGGTGGTAGCAGAAGAATTCCATACGCGCAGTCTGTCGGTCCCGGGGCGCCACAGCACAGCGGTTATCGGTGAGAACGACTCAGTGGGCACCTCGGGTCTCGCCTCGGTGTGATCAGCCTGGTGAGATGATCCGCATGACTGCTTCTGGTTCTGCGCCTGGGGGAAGTCCGGCGACGGCGACGTACGACCGCATCGGCATCGGATACCGGGAAGTCCGCCGGCCCGACCCCCGTCTGTCCACGCTGCTTCACCACGCCCTGGCCGGGGCGCGCACGGTCGTCAACGTGGGGGCCGGTACCGGGTCCTATGAGCCGGCCGACGCGGAGGTCACCGCGGTGGATCCGTCACGGGTCATGCTGGATCAGCATCCCGGCCGCCGGAAGATCCTCGCCGGGGCGGAGGAACTCCCCTTCGAGGACGGCGCGTTCGAAGCCGCCATGGCTGTGATGACCGTGCACCACTGGCCCGACCTTCGTCGCGGCCTCGGCGAACTGCGGCGCGTATCCCGGCGGCAGGTCGTCTTCACCTGGGATCCCCGGCATCTGCCCGAGCTGTGGCTGATCGAGGAGTACCTCCCCGAGATCAGGCAGCTCGAACAGGCCCGCTTCACGCCCCTGGCCGACGTGGTGGACGCACACACCGTGGTGCCCTTCGCCATCCCGCATGACTTCAGCGACGGCTTCCAGATCGCGTACTGGCGCCGCCCGGAGTACTACCTGGACCCCGTCATCCGGCAGGCCAGTTCGACGTTCGCCCAACTCCCGCCGTCCATGGTCGAACCGGCGATCGCGAGACTGCGGGCGGACCTGGCCTCCGGCGCCTGGCAGCGCAGCCACGCCGATCTGCTGAACCAGGACGCCATGGACTACGGCTATCGACTGCTCATCGCGGGAGACAGCGGGTCCGGCACGGCCGACGCGAGCGTGCACGCGCCTGTGTAGTACAGGATTGGCCCATGGCAACTGTCCTCGCTTTTCACGCGCACCCGGACGACGAGGTGTTTCTGACGGGCGGCACGCTCGCACGGGCCGCGGCCGAGGGGCATCGTGTCGTGATCGTGGTCGCCGCGGACGGGCTGATGGACGCCGTGCCGGAGGGCGGAGCACCACGGCTGGACGAGCTTCGGGCGAGTGCTGCCGTGCTGGGCGTGCAGCGGGTGACGCATCTGGGGTATGCGGACAGCGGCCACGGTGCGGTGCTCTATCCGGATCCGCCGGACCGGACACGTTTCGTGCGGGCTGACACGGAGGAGGCGGCCGAGCGGCTGGCCGCCATCCTCCGCGAGGAAGAGGTGGACCTGCTGCTCAGCTACGACGCACGCGGCGGGTACGGCCACCGCGACCACGTCAGGGTGCACGAGGTCGGCAGGCGTACCGCCGAGCTCGCCGGGGTGCCGCGTGTGCTGGAGGC
Source organism: Streptomyces sp. NPDC030820 (assembly GCF_055572075.1). Taxonomy (NCBI): domain Bacteria; kingdom Bacillati; phylum Actinomycetota; class Actinomycetes; order Kitasatosporales; family Streptomycetaceae; genus Streptomyces; species Streptomyces sp. NPDC030820. The sequence continues at coordinate 191,611 of NZ_JBVIEB010000013.1, read as the reverse complement.
GACGATCCCACGCGATGTGATGGCGCGTCTGGTGCGGCTGGTGCGTGTGCTGAGGATCCCGTTCCGGTTCGACGCGGACGCGGTGCGCACCGCCTACACCGAGCGCGCCGCCATCACCCACACCGTGGACGTCCGACGGTTCGCGGCGCGGAAGCAGGCGGCTCTCGCGGCTCATCGTTCGCAGGTGTCGGGCACGGGTCGGCTTGCTCCGGTGCTCAGGGTGCTGGTCCGCATTCCGGCCCCTGTCTTCGGGTGGCTGCTCGGGCGGGAGTGGTTCGTGGCGGCACAGGCGGCGACGGCGTCGTCCGACGTCATCGGCGACATATTCCAACCGGTCTCGTAACGTCTGCCAACCGGCCGTCCAGCGTCTGCCAACCGGCCTCACATCCGTTCCGGTGCCGAGACACCGAGCAGGTGCAGGCCTTTGCCCCTACTTGGCGTAGTTGTAGACGGTCGCCCGGGACACACCCAGCAGGTCGGCGATGGTCTGTGCGGCGTCGCGCGAGTCGAAGTAGCCGTCCCGCTGCAACTGCCGTACGAGCGCCTTCTTGTCCTCCCGGCTCAGCGAGCGGGGCGTCGCGGCGCGCTCCGCGGCATGTGCCTCCACCGCCTGGCGCAGCTCGCGGGCGGTGCGGTCGCGCAGGCTCTCCAGCGGCTGCTCGCGGTGCTCGGTGTCCGTGGCCACCAGGTTGGACAGGGCGAGGGTCACCGGCGAGAGCACGGACACGTCCAGGTTCAGGCAGAGAGCCGCGATGTACTCCCCCGCGGCGTTCTTGATGCCGATGGACGTGCTCTTCGCGGGGCGGCCGTCCGGGAACTGATTGGGGTAATTCTGAATGACACTGGGGTAGTCGGGGTCCTCGATACGGGCCAGGCCCAGCTCCGTGGCGGAGTCCCCGACCCGACGGCCGGAGAGGTTGTTCTCGATCGCCCGGATCGCGTGCTCGGGATCCCGCAGATCGTGGAGCACCACCTCGCACAGCCCCGGGAACATGCGCCCCAGCGCTACGGCGATCTTCTCGGCCTCACGGATGAGGTGCTCGTCCGCCTCCGCATCTCCCACGGGAAGCCTCCAGGGCGATTGGACCAATTTTCCATCTCTGGATACTCAGTCTAGGTGAAGCTCCGTGTTTGTCCAACGGATGGGTGGAGGTGTCGGCCATGGCGCCGCATGCCGACGGGGTGTTCGGCAGGAGTCGGCTCGCAGGCATGGCGAAAGTCTGCCGCGGTCCACTGACAGAGGGTGCCAGGGAAGCCGGACCAACTTTCGCCCTGCCCGCTCTGGCCACCCGCGCGGCCGGCCTCGCCGGCCCCGACGGTTCCGGAGGCGTCGCCAAGCCGACGGCCTGCCCCGCTCCCTGGGACAGGCCGCCGGCATCAAGCGGTGTCGGGTTACAGCGCGCGTTCCAGGCGGTCCGCCATCAGCTTGACGAAGCGGGCGGGGTCCTTGGGCTGGCCGCCCTCGGCGAGTACCGCAAGACCGTGCAGGAGTTCCGCGGTCTCGGTGAGCCCTGTGCGGTCCTCGCGCTCCTTGTACGCCTGGTTGAGGCCCTTCACCAGCTGGTGGTCCGGGTTGAGCTCCAGGATCCGCTTGGCGCGGGGTACCTCCTGGCCCATCGCGCGGTACATGTTCTCCAGCGCCGGGGTCAGGTCGTTCGCGTCGGAGACGACACAGGCCGGGGAGACGGTGAGACGGGAGGACAGACGCACCTCCTTGATGTCCTCGTCCAGTTGCTCCTTCATCCAGCCGAGCAGGCCGGCGTAGTCCTCGGTCTGCTTCTCCCGCTCGCCGTCGGAGGACTCGCCGTCCTTGGCGTCGAGATCGATCTGCCCCTTGGCGACGGACCGCAGCTTCTTGCCGTCGTACTCACCGACGGTGTCGGCCCACACCTCGTCGACGGGGTTGGTGAGCAGCAGCACCTCGATGCCCCGGTCCCGGAAGGCCTCCATGTGCGGGGAGTTCTCGATGCTCTGCCGGGACTCGCCGGTCAGGTAGTAGATGTCCTCCTGGCCGTCCTTCATCCGCTCCACGTAACTCTTGAGCGTGGTCGGCTCGGTGTCGTCGTGTGTGCTCGCGAACGACGCGAGGGCGAGGATGGCGTCACGGTTCTCCGGGTCGGTGACCAGACCCTCCTTCAGGACGGTGCCGAACTCCCGCCAGAACGTGGCGTACCGTTCCGGGTCCTTGGCCATCATGTCCTTGACCGTGGACAGGACCTTCTTCGTCAGCCGGCGCCGCATCATCTCGATGTGCCGGTCCTGCTGGAGGATCTCGCGGGACACGTTGAGCGAGAGGTCGGCCGCGTCGACGACGCCCTTGACGAAGCGGAGGTACGGCGGCAGCAGCGCCTCGCAGTCGTCCATGATGAAGACGCGCCTGACGTACAGCTGCACACCGCGCCGGAATTCCCGCGTGAACAGGTCGTGGGGAGCGTGCGCGGGGAGGAACAGCAAGGCCTGGAACTCGAAGGTGCCCTCCGCCTGGAGCCGGATGGTCTCCAGCGGGTCGCGCCAGTCGTGCCCGATGTGCTTGTACAGCTCGTGGTACTCGTCGTCGGACACCTCGTCACGCGACCGCGCCCACAGCGCCTTCATCGAGTTGAGCGTCTCGGGCTCGCGCGACTCCTCGCCCTCGCCCTGGTCCGGGACCATCCGGATGGGCCAGGTGATGAAGTCCGAGTAGCGCTTGACGATCTCTCTGATCTTCCACGAGGAGGTGTAGTCGTGGAGCTGGTTCTCCGGGTCGGCGGGCTTGAGGTGGAGGGTGACCGAGGTGCCCTGCGGGGCGTCGTCGACCGGCTCCAGCGTGTACGTGTCCTCACCGCGCGAGGTCCAGCGGGTGCCCTGGCTCTCGCCGGCGCGCCGGGTGACCAGGGTGACCTCGTCCGCCACCATGAAGCCGGAGTAGAACCCGACGCCGAACTGGCCGATCAGCCCCTCCGCCCCGGCCGCGTCCTTGGCCTCCCGCAACTCCTGGAGGAACTGTGCGGTGCCGGAGTTGGCGATGGTGCCGATGAGCTGCCCGACCTCGTCGTACGACATTCCGATGCCGTTGTCCCGCACGGTGAGGGTGCGGGCGTCGTTGTCGATGTCGATCTCGATGTGCAGATCGGACACGTCGGCGTCCAGCGAGTCGTCCCGCAACTTCTCCAGACGCAGCTTGTCCAGCGCGTCGGAAGCGTTGGAGACGAGCTCACGCAGGAAGACATCCTTGTTGGAGTAGACCGAGTGGATCATCAGCTGCAGCAGCTGACGGGCCTCTACCTGAAACTCGAGCGTTTCAGTCGGCATGTTCGCGCATTCCTCCCAGGTGATATCGCCGGAACTGCTGCCAGCTACTGTAAAACACCATGTCAGGGCGGTGGCCAAAGACGCGGGCGGTGGCTGGATCCAGACCCCGTGGCCAGCCCGGGTCAGCTCCCATTACCTGGCAGGTCATCGACCGCGGCGGGCACCGGCGGCAGGATCGTGAACAGCACCGCAGCCGACCAACCGGAGGGACACCATGACCGCCTACGCGATCGCTCACCTGCGGGAAGCCGCTCCGCACCCGGAGATCGCCGAGTACATCGCCCGCGTCACCGCCACCTTCGAACCGTACGGCGGCCGGTTCCTCGTACACGGAAGTCCGCACGAGGTAAAGGAGGGCGCATGGCCCGGGCACGTCGTCGTGATCGGCTTTCCGTCGATCTCCCAGGCACGCGCCTGGTGGGACTCGGAGGAGTACCAGGCCATCGCGCCCCTGCGCTCCCGGCACATCGAGGGCGACATCATCCTGGTTCCGGGTGTGAGCGAGGACTACGACGCGTCCGACACGGCGCGGGCCATGCTGGAGGCGCTCTCCACCCGCGACTGAGGCCGTGAAGTCCTCGAGGTCGCCCGCCGTCTTGCTCCGCTCCGGGAGTCAGCCGAAGACATCGCGGTTCCGGCGCACGAATGCGGCGAAGCCTACGGCTGCACGGCCGGTGAGATCGGGCACGGTCGAAGTGACGGTCTCCGCACCGCCGTTGCGGTAAGCGCGGGCGACTCCGATCAGAGCGTCGGCGTGGAACTCCGGCATCCCCCGACGCAGCATCGCCGCGCGCGCTTCGTCGTCGGGCAGACCCACATAACGCACCGGCCTTCCGAGGACGTGGGAGAACTCCTCTGCCACGTCGGTGTAGGTCAGCGCCTCGGGCCCGGTGAGGTCATACACGCGACCGTCGTGGCCCTCCGTGGTGAGGACGCGCGCGGCGACACGGGCGATGTCGCCGACGTCGACGAAGCTGATGGGTGCCTTGATCAGGGGCAGGCTGAACTCGCCTGCCGTGCGGATCGCCGGCTGGCGCAGAAAGTTCTGCAGATAGAAGTTGGGGCGCAGGATCGTCCAGGGCAACCCCGAGGTGACCAGTGCCTGTTCAACCGGCCGATGCAGCCGGGCAATCGGCGACAGTCCCTCGTCGGCCCGCCAGACCGACAGCTTGACCACTCGGGCGCCGACCGCACGGGCGGCTTCCACCATGTTGAGTTCGTGCGTCGTCTGGGCGGGGCTCGTGGCACCGACGAGAAACACGGTGTCGATGCCATCGAGTGCAGGCACGAGCGTGTCCGGGACCGCGAGATCGAGCGTCACGGAGTGACCGCCGGACTCGGTCACCTGGGCGGTCATCCGCGGATCACGGTAAGCCGCCCGCGCGGGCACGCCGTCGGCGGCAAGTTGAGCGAGGAGGGCCCTGCCGACGTTTCCACTCGCGCCGGTGACCAGAATCATCGTCATGTCCTCGGGTCGGTTGCAGAGAGCGTGCCAGGCCGCGGCGTCCGCCGCTGAGGAGGACGGCCATGGATCCCCTCCCGGATGGTATGCGGCGATCTCGCAGGCCGCGGGTCGACGGTGCGGAGCCAGGTCGGCGGCGGGGAAAATTCCCTACCGCGGTGGCCGGCAAGGGCGCAGACTCGTCTCATGGCTGACATGAGGTCGTTCCGGGAGGCGGTCACCGCTTGGGCGGCAGGTGGCCCCGGCGACCCCGCGCGCGAGCTGGCCGCGCGGCTGCCGGTCCGGGCCGCTGTTCTGCTCGAAGGGCTGAGCGACGTGGCGGCGGTCGAAGCGCTGGCCTCGCGCCGCGACCGCGACCTGGCGGACGACGGCGTCTGCGTTCTGTCCATCGGCGGTGCGATGAGTGTCGGGCGCTTCGCCCGCCTCCTCGGTCCACCACCTGGCCTGGGCCTGCGCCTCACCGGACTGTGCGACGAGGCGGAACGTGGCTACTACGCCCGCGCCTTGACGGGGGCCGGCTCGGCACAGCACGGGTTCTTCGTCTGCGCGGCGGATCTGGAGGACGAGCTCATCCGCGCGCTGGGCGTGACACGGGTGGAGGAGCTCGTGCGGGCGGAGGGCGATCTGCGCGCCCTGCAGACCTTCCTGCGCCAGCCCGCGCAGCGGGGCCGCACCTCGCACCAGCAGTTGCGGCGCTTCCTCGGCACGAAGAAGGGGCGCAAGATCCACTACGGCCGCGTCCTCGTCGAGGCCCTCGCCCCCGGCCGCGTACCCGCGCCCCTCGAGGACCTGCTGACCAGCATCTGACCGCGGTGCGATGCTCATCCGCCTGCGGAGTCCGCTGGTGGCTTCGCCGGACCCTGGGGCGTGGAGGGCGATGCCGCTGGACCGCGTCTCCGCCGTTCGTGGACGGGCCCGCCGGGTGCGTACCAGCCCGCCTTCTTCCGTACCGCGGGGCTCGGGTCGTCGGCCTGGGATTCCCACAAGGCGGCAGCGGCGCGTGCGTCGGAGCGGGCGAACCTGGCGACGAGCTCGGCAGCCATGGTCCTGACGTGCGGGTCGGGGTCCGCGGCCAGGTGGTGCAGCGCGGGTGCGAGGACCCGGTCCGGACCTGGCGCACAGGTGTCGCCCTTGCACCGGTCGCAGGCGAGGGCATGGAACGCGGCGATCCTGACGCGGGCGTCGGGGTCATCGGCCATGGCGACGAGTTCGCCCATCCGCGTGCTCCCCGCGTCGCAGCAGCTCGCGGTATGCCGCCGTGGTGCGTTGCGGGTCGCCCAGGCATGAGACGAGGGCTGCGCTGTCGGTCCTGACGAATCCGAGCATGGTCTCAGTGTCGGCTTGCACGGCGAATCCGGGCAAAGGGATTTCCGCTCCCGTCAGGACGGCCATGCGCAGCACAATGCCCGCATGATCGAAGGCATCCGCACCGACAACGCCCCCTTCGTCCGCTTCCCCGATGGCACCGAGCCGCCCCTGTCCCAGGCCATCAAGGCCGGCGACTTGGTGTTCACGTCCGGTCAGGGCCCGCTCCACCCCGTCACGCACGAGATACCGGACGACTTCTCCGCACAGGTCCGGCAGGTTCTGCACAACCTCGTCGCGGTCGTCGTCGCCGCGGGGAGCAGGAAGGATCTGATCGTCAAGTGCACGTGCTATCTCGCGGACAGTGCCGACTTCGGGACCTTCAACAAGGTGTACCGCGAGTTCTTCGCGGACTGCCCGCAGCTTCCGGCCCGGACGACGGTCGTCACGCAACTCGTGCGTGACGAGATCGACGGGGTGGCCGCCGTGGTTCGGTAGTCCCGGTCACGCAACACGTGTGGAACGCTGGTTCGTTCACGAGACAACCCCCAGCTGGCGCAGCTGTGAGAAGACGTCGACCACGCCCCAGATCTCAGCGATCCGGCCGCCCTCGAAACGGAAGATGAAGATCTCCCCGTAGGTGACGGACCTGCCGGTCGGCGGCATCCCCCGGTACTCGCCCCGGTGGGTCCCGGTCACCGTGTTCCTGGCCACGACCTTGTCTCCCTCGGCGATCACGTCCTCGACCGTGACGTGAATGTCGGGAAATGCGCGAAAGAGAACGGTCCACACCTGCTTGAGCGCCTGCACCCCCGTCATGCCCATCGGTACCGGTGCGTGGAACAGCACGTCCGGCGCCACGAGTTCGTCGATCATCTTCAAGAGGATCTCCAGATCCCTGCTGCCCAGAGCGTCATGAAGACGCGTGGCCGTCGCTTTGTTACGGGTTTCCTCATCGGTTGACATACGACTTCCCCTCAAGGCCGGTACGGACATGCGGGGCAGGCATCCACATCGGGATTCCTCCGCCGCAACTGACTGCATGCATACGACGAACCAGCCGGCCGGGATGTGACACGACCGAGCACAGTGTGTGACGTGGCGCGTAATCTCTGGGCCGTGACGGTCACTTACGTGCTGGACGGTACGCAGATCAGGACCCTGGAAGACTTCTGGCGAGTCATCGGCGAAGCCGTGAACGGTCCAGGCGGCTACTTCGGCGGCAACCTCGATGCCTTCGCCGACTGCCTCAGTGGTGGCTTCGGCACTCCGGACGACGATGACTTCGTGGTGGAATGGCGAGACCATCAGGTGTCCCGCGAGCATCTCGGCCATCCTGAGACGGCCCGGCAGCTGGAGATCAGGCTGTCGCGCTGCCATCCCACCAACCGGGCGCAGGTGAGTGCCGAACTGGCCGAGGCCCGTCGTGGGCACGGAGCGACCGTCTTCGACTGGCTGACCGAGATCTTCGAAGAGCGGGCACCGGGCGCCCTGCGCCTTCGGTGACGGCTTCGGGAACCCTCGGGCGGATATTCCGTTGAGGGTCCCGCCTGCGGATCATAGGGTCGGCCGCATGTCTCTGCGCCTTCAAATGCGTGAAGCCCTGCGAGAAGCGATGCGTGCCCGCGACAAGGTCGCGGTGAGCGCCCTGCGTTCCACGCTTGCCGCGGTGGACAACGCCGAGGCGGTGCCGGTGGGCTCGGCCGAGCTGCGCGGCTTGGCCATCGAGCAGGTGCCGGTCGGTGTCGGCGCCACCGAGGCTGCGCGGCGTGAACTGACCGAACAGCACATCACCGACATCGTGCGAGCCGAAGCCGACGAACGGCTCGCGCTCGCCACGCAGTTCACGGCGCCGGGGCAGGCCGACCGGGCAGCGCAGCTCCGCGCGGAGGCCGCCGTTCTGCTCCGGCTCCTCGACTGATCCGGCACCGTGGAACAGGCACTCGGTGGTCCCGGTTCCGGGACCACCGAGTCAAGGCAGTCGGGGCCCCCGGTTCAGGCCGTCGCCGCAGGCGCCGCCCGGAGCGGGGCGAGTGCCTGCGCCCAGGTCAGCAGCTCGTCGACCAAGGCGTGCACCTCGGGCACGTGCAGCTCCTGCGGACGGAAGTCGGTGAAGTTCACGAAGTCCTCGCGCAGCGACAGCGCCACCTGCGGTCCGATGTCCGCCATGCGCAGCACGCCCGCCTGGGCGCGCAGCTTCTGCACCGCCATGACCGCGCCGAAGACGCCGTAGCCCACGTAGCCGACCGGCTTGCCGCCCCACTCCGCGTAGAGGTAGTCGATGGCGTTGGTCAGGCTGGCCGGAGGGGCGGTGTTGTATTCGGGGGTGACGACGATGAAGGCGTCGTACGAGCCGATCCGCTCGGCCCAGCGCCTGGTGTGCGGTCGTTCGCCCGGCGCCACGAGCGCCGGGACCGCTTCGTCGAGCAGCGGAAGCGCGTGGTCCTTCAGGTCCACGAGCTCGAAGTCCGCCGCGTCGCCCGCGTGTTCGGCCGCGAGGTCCCGTACCCACTCGGCCACCCGGTCGCCCTTCCGGCCGGGGCGGGTGCTGCCGATGATGATGCCGATCCTGATCACGTCCGATTCTCCTGTTCTGCTTCCCGTACGCGTTCCGGTACGAACTGTCGTGTGGTGGCCGGGTCTTTCGGTTCCGGGCCGGCCATGTCCCGGCGGGCCTGCTGTGCTTCGCGCAGCAGGGCCCAGGCGTCCGCGACGGGGCCCATGTGGCCGAGCTTGTCGGGGTTGCTGACCGTGCGGATCGCCTGGATCCGCCCGTCGAGGATGTCGAGGGTCCAGGTGTTGACGACCTTGCCGTCGCGGTCGCGGAAGACCGCGCCCGGCTGGCCGTTGACCTGGCGTGGCTCCATGGCGCCGCCGATGCGGAGGAACGGCAGGAGGAGCTGGTCGAGCATCCGGCACATCTGGTCGACGCCGTGGATCGCCTCGGCCCACCGCGGGGCCTTGCCACCGCTGTCCGCGGCCATCTGCACGTCGGCGGCGAGGAGTTGCCGCAGCCCGTCGACGTCACCGTCCTTCAAGGCGTCGAAGAACCGTTCCGCGAGTTCCTCGCGTTCCTTGCGGTCGGCCTCGAAGCGGGGCCGGCCGGCGTCCATGTGGCGGCGCGCGCGTACGGCGAGCTGGCGGCAGGCCGCCTCGGAGCGTCCCACGGCGGCGGCGATGTCGGGAAAGCCGAAGGCGAACACCTCCCGCAGGACGAAGACGGCCCGTTCGAGCGGGCTGAGCCGTTCCAGCAGGAGCAGGGACGCCATGGAGAGCGAGTCGGCCAGTTCGGCCGCGTGCTCGGGGTCCTGGTAGGGGTCGGTGAGCAGCGGCTCGGGGAACCACGGTCCGACGTACTCTTCGCGCCGCACGCGGGCCGAGCGCAGCACGTCGATCGAGAGGCGGGTGACCGTGGCCGAGAGAAACGCCCTGGTCGACGTCGGCCGGGTCGAGGAGCGGTGGTAGCGCAGCCAGGTCTCCTGGACCGCGTCCTCGGCCTCGGCCACACTGCCCAGGATGCGGTAGGCGATCGAGAACAGCAGTGGCCGCAGCTCCTCGAATTCCTCGATCCGGCTCACGCCAGCCCCTCCTTGAAGCCCTGGCGCCACGAGGGGTAGCGCAGTTGCCAGCCGAGCTCGCGCTTGGCCTTGGCGTTGGAGAAGCCACGGCCCTCGGTCATCATCGTCACCACGACCTCCCCCGCCAGCAGCCGGGCGAGCCACTTCGGCACCCGCATCGGAGGCTTGGCGCCCGCACACTCAGCCAGATACGGCAGCCATTCGCTCTCCGGGGCGGGTTCGTCGTCGACGATGTTGAAGGCGCCCCTCGCCTGCTGCTCCACGGCGAGCACGGTGGCGCTCGCCGCGTCGTCGAGATGCACCCACGAGGCGTACCCGGTGCCGTCCCCGACCAGGGGGAACTGCCGCTTCCGGACGAGTTCCAGCTGGTCGTCGGTGGCACCCGGCCCGTAGAACCCGCCGTAGCGCAGGACCGCGCCGCCGGCTCTGCCGACCGCGTCCTCGACGTGACGCAGGGCGGCCATCGCCGCGTACGCGGGCGTCCCCTCGTGCAGGTCCAGCGGTTCCTCCTCGCTCTTCACCCATCCGCCCTCGCGGATTCCGTTCCAGTTGGCATAGCCCTGCGCCACGAAGTGCGGTACGCCGGTCGCCTCGGCCGCCGCCAGCAGGTGGTCGGTTCCCTCGGTGCGCAGCCTGATGGTGGGCGCGGCCCACCGGTCGAAGTGCCTCAGATCCGGTTTGCCGGCGTGCGCGAGGCTGATCCCGGTCATCTGGTGCACGATCACGTCCGGCCGGGCGGCCGCCACCGCCTCCCCGACGGACATCGCGTCCAGTCCGTCCATGACGACGGCTTTCGCGCCCAGTCTCTCGGCCTGTCCGAGCTTGGCCGCGCTCGTCGTCGTGGCCGTCACCTGGTGGCCCCGGGCCACGAGCTGCGGTACCAGCCGCCGCCCTAGCACACCGGTTCCGCCCGCCACGAACACCCGCATGACCATCACCTTCCTGATCCCAAGTCGTTCTCCGGGATCTGGGACGAGACAGCCCGGCCGTCTGTGACACGGGTGAGCGGATCCGGGAAGCCGAAGGCCGGCAACCGGCGTTCGCCGAAGGGCGGGCCGCTTTCCGGTCTCCGGCATGAACTCCCCTGCGAACCTGCCCGGTCAAGGCATGGACGGTCCTGCACGGGCAGGCCAACATCAGTTCCCTCGCACCACACAGGTGCCACGAGACGGAGGAAGCCTGGGATGGCCGGCGCGGAGCACAGTGGGCCGCCGACGCTGATCGTGCGGTCGCCGGATGCCGTGGCGCGGCTGACGGCGGAGGGTGTCATGTGGGAGGAACACACCACGGTGACCCGCATTCCCTACCCGGCCGTCGTGGATGCCACCGCGCAGGCGGTCGGCGGCCGACGGACGCGGCTGCGCATCGAGGTCGCCGACCGGGGCCACGACCGCCCGGCCGGATACGAGCTGGTGTGCGGCGCCCGCCCCGCGCGGACCTTCGTCCGTGCCCTGCTCGCGCACTGCGCCGCCCTGCCGGCGACCGGGGCTGTCCCGCCCGTCATGACCGAGCGGCGCACACCGGCTCCGCCGTCCGGGCACACCCTCGGCAAGCTGAGCCTGCGTGTGCTGGCGGTCGCCTTCGCACTGAACTTCCTGGTCATCGCCGCGACCGGGCGGTTCCTGGCCGCCATAGCGAGCTGCGGCGGGTTCTTCGCCTGGTGGGCCTGCGCCGACCTGGCGCGCCGTATGGTCTCCCTCGCGCGCGCAGCCTGGGCGTGCCTCACCCGGGGCGTGCAAGTGGAGGCCCGCTACGTCACGTCCGACTTCCGCCCCGGTACCAGCGGCCGGATGCTGCACACGTGGGTGTACGAGTACACGGACCTGGACGGCCGGACGTACGAGTACCTCACCGGCCCCTCGTCGGCGAACGCGAAGCCCCCGCAGACCAGGTCCGTCACCGTCGTCCCCGACAGCGAGTACGGCGCGCACTCACGGACGCAGGCGGTGGTCACCCTGCTGGTCCTGCTGCCCGCCCTGCTGTTGGTCCTGGTGGCCGTGGCCGTCGCCGGCCTCGTGGCGATGCCGGGTGTGCTCCTGCTGGGGCTCGGCGGCTCCAGCTGAAGTGTGCCTGCCCGTCCGGTCACTTCAGGATGTTGACCGCGCGGGCGACCACGAGGACCACGGTGACCAGGGACACCGAGGACTGCAGCAGCATCAGCATCTTCGACCAGCGGGAGAGCGGCATCACGTCGGTGGGGCTGAAGGCGGTGGCATTGGTGAAGGAGAGGTAGAGGTAGTCCAGGAACGCCGGTTCCCAGTCCGGCGGGGCCAGCTCCGGGCTCTGCATCTGTACGAAGAGGAAGTCGGGGAACTGGTGCTGTCCCCGGACCCGGGCCATGGGGCCGCCCCGGTCCCACTCCCAGTACCACAGGGCGAACACGATGACGTTGGTCACCCAGATGACACCACCGGTCAGCAGCAGCGGAACCGCGCTCTCCCCGCCTTTGCCGCGCACCAGGTCCCCCACCAGTCGGACCGCCGACCAGCCGTTGGCCAGGCTGATGACGCCGGTCAGGGCCAGGCTCAGGTACCGCAGCAGGCGGGTATGGGGTTCCACGCGCCGGGGATTGCCCGCGATCAGCCCGGCCAGCAGCGCCAACTCCAGCGCGGGCAGCGCCCAGACGGTGCGCAGGAGGATGAGCCGGTGCGGCACGATCAGCTGCAGGGCGACGGCCGCCACGATCACCACGGTCACCGTCCAACGCGGCTCGCCACGGGTCGCCCGGCGCCAGGCGGGGACCAGTTCGCGTTCGCCGCTCTCCAGCAGCCGTTCGATCCTGGCCAGTCGGCTCCGGGCGTCTGCCATGTCGTCGTTCATGACGAGGATTGTCCCGGCCGGGTGTGCGGCGTCCGGAGCCGGGACTCCGGTGAGGCGCCCGTGCGCGTTGTCGGACGGCGGCATCGCACCACCGAGGGAGCGGCCGGCAGCAGGGCGGGCGGGTCCGCCTCGGCCTGAGCGGGGGTTGCCGGCCCAGTTCGCGGCGGGCCCCCTGGGGAGTCATCCCTGGGTGATGGAGCCCGAGGGCACGGCCGCCCGGCACTGGGCCATGACCCTGTGCCGCACCGCCGGCTTCGAACCCGACGTACGGTTCGAGACCACCGACCTCCTGCTCCACCTCCGCCTCGTCGAGCAGGGACATGCCGCCGCCTTCCTTCCGGCCCTCGTCTGGGACGGCCGGCCGCCGACCGTGCCTCTGCGGCGGCTCCCCCGCGGATGGCGCGGCCGCCGCATCCTCACCGTCGTGCGGCGCGGAAGCAGCCGGCACCCCGCGATCACCGCCTGCCGCGACGCCCTCGGGTGCGCGGCCGCCCAGCGCTCCCCCCGGTCGTAGGCCCCGGCGCCGTTCAGGGCTCGCGGTGCTCGTGGGCCGCCTGCTCCAGCGCCTGCGCCTCGGCCTCGGCAACGCGTGTCTCGGCGGCCACGTCGATCGAGCGGGTCAGCCACCAGTACAGCAGCGCGGCGACCGGAAGGCCGATGAACAGCGAGATGTCGGCTCCGCCCAGCGCCTTGGCAGCGGGACCCACGTACAGGGTACCGACGGAGAAGAACGGGATCATGACGGCGAAGCCGACCAGGTAGGAGATGATGCCGTGCCAGCCCCAACGGCCGTAGATCCCACGCGGGTTGAAGATCTCCGCGATGGCGTAGTGCCCGCGGCGCACGACGTAGTAGTCCATGAGGTTCACCGCGGTCCACGGGATGAACAGGTAGAGCACCAGCAGCAGGAAGTTGTTGAAGTTCTCAAGGAAGTTGGAGGTCGCGGCCAGTGCACCGACCAGGGAGAGCGCCGCGGTCAGTCCGATGGTCAGCAGGCGTACGCCCAGGGTCGGCCGCACCCGCTTGAACGAGTCGATGCCGCTGATGAGGGTCAGCGAACCGCCGTACATGTTCAGCGCGGTGACGGACACCAGGCCCAGGGCGGCGAAGAGCAGCACGATCGCGCCGAAGCCGTCGAACACCTTGTCGCCGGCCGCGTTGATGGACTTGATCGTCTCGAAGTCCTTGCCGGCCCAGGCGGCGAGCAGCGTGCCGAGGACCATCAGCCAGACGCCGCCGAGCGCGGAGCCGAAGTAGGTCCAGTAGAAGGTCTTGCGGACCGTCACGTCCGGCGGGAGATAGCGCGAGTAGTCGGAGACGTAGATGGCCCAGCTGATCTGGTAGCCGGCGACCACGCCGAACTGGGCGAGGAACGGGGTCCACTTGAAGGCGCCCAGATCGAAGGAGCCCGCCGGATAGTGCAGGGTGACGAGCACACCGACGGTGAAGATCCCGAAGACGACCAGGAAGGTGTACGTCAGGATCCGCTCGGCCTTGTGGATGATGTCGTAGCCCACCAGCGCGATGACCAGCGCGACCACGGTGACCACGACCACCCACAGCTTGACGCTGCCGTGCACGGTGGTGTGCAGGGAGTCGGCGGCGAGGATGCTGTTGAAGACGTTGAAGCCCGCGTACTGCACATAGGCGAAGAGCCACACCAGGAGGGCGCCGACGTAACCGAACTGGGGGCGCGACTGGATCATCTGCGGCAGGCCCAGCTGGGGGCCCTGTGCCGAGTGGAAGGCCATGAAGAAGGTGCCGATGACGGTGCCGGCGACGATGGCCAGCAGGGACCAGATCAGGTTGCCGCCCTCGGTGATGCTGATGAGTCCCACGGCCAGGGTGGCGATCTGGGCGTTGGACATGAACCACAGCGGGCCCAGATGCCAAAGCTTGCCGTGCCGCTCGTCCAGGGGGACGTAGTCGATGGACCGAACCTCAAGGCCGGACACTCTCGACTCGACTGATGTGCTCATAACGCCTCCCGGCGGCCGGTCTGCCTGTGGGACACATTGTGATCCGCCGTGGACACGGTGACGAGTGGTGAGACACGGGCAGTCGGGAACCGGGAGCGCCAGCGAGACGCACATGGCCCTGCGTTCCGTGCGCTGTCGTCAGCTCCGATGCAGGGCGTCCGAGAGGCGGACGAAGCGGTGGCCGGTGGCCAGCAGGTGCGGGACGGCGCTTGCGATGCCCCGTGCGGTGCCGCCCTCGGGGTGGTTCATGTGGCACAGGACGATGGAACCGGCCTCAGCCGAGGCGACGGTGACGTGGACCTGCTCGGCGGTGAAGGTGGCGCCGCCGTCACCGTTGACGGAGAAGCTGACGAAGCGCTCCCCGAGGTCCGTGACGATGCGGGCCGCGACATCGTCGCAGTACGCGGTGCCGGAGCGGAAGAAGCGCGGCGGGGCGCCCAGCAGGCGGGTCAGCTTGGCCCGGTTGCCGGCGATCTCGTCGTACACCTCGCCCGCGCCACGCGTACCGGGAATGCCGTACGCGGAGCGACCGGTGACGGACAGCGGGCGGTGCCGGGTGCCGTGGTTGGCGATCTCGAACAGCGGGTCGCCGGCCAGCCGGTGGAACTGTGCCGGGTTGGCGTCGATCCAGCGGGAGTTGATGAACAGCGTCGCCGGGATGTGCCGTGCGCGGAGAAAGCCGATGAGCGCCCGGTCGTAGCCGCTGCCGCCCGGGCCGCCGCATGCGTCGAAGGTCAGCGCGATGTCGCGGGCCGTGTGCGGCAGGGAGTGCACCACACCGGGGGCGTCGAAGCCCCAGGTGTGCGGCACGCTGCGCCGGTAGCGGGCCACGATCTCCGCGCGGGTGACAAGTGGCGGCGCGGCGGAGACCGTGGCCGAGGGGAGGGCAGTGGGGGTCGGCTCGGTTGCCGCGCCCGTGCCTGTCGCCGGCGAACCGGAGGAGGCCGCTGCGGGGGCGCCGCCACCGTTCTTCGGGCTCGCGCAGCCGGCGAGCAGTCCTCCCGCCATGGCAGCCAGCACCGCACGGCGACCAGCCGTCATCCGTTCCCCCACACCTGATCGCAGGCCGTCACCCCGACAGCCACCCAAGACGGCAACGGTATTCAGTGGACTACCCGCGGCCGTGAAGACGGGGGTAAGAGATCATCCAGAATCGGAGGCGGGCGCGCGGGCGGCGGAGAAGCTGGTCCAGGTCGTGTGGGGCTCGCCGCACCGGGCGGTCGAACCGAACCGGCCCTGCGCGGGGCAGGACCGGGCCCATGTCTTACCGGCGCGACCGGTCAGCCCTGGCGCGCCTTGAAGCGGGGGTTCTTCTTGTTCACGACGAAGACCACCCCGCGGCGGCGCACCAGCTGGGCGCCGGGCTTGGACTTCAGTGAGCGCAGGGACTTGCGCACCTTCATGACTGGTTTCTCCTCGTGCTCAGGAGCACACGGCGTCAGCCGCGGGACGCGGCGGGACGGCCGTAGCGGCGCTGGAAGCGTTCGATGCGGCCGGCGGTGTCCACGACGCGCGCGGTGCCGGTGTAGAAGGGGTGGCTGGCCGACGAGATCTCCACGTCGATCAGCGGGTAGGTGGTGCCGTCTTCCCAGACGATGGTCTTCGACGCGGTGGCGGTCGAACGGGTCAGGAAGAGGGTGTCGGCGGCCCGGTCACGGAAGACGACGAGCCGGGATTCGGGATGGATGCCTGACCTCATGGATGTGCCTCCTTGTGGCGGTCGGCCCGAGAGGGCCGCGGCGTGCTTCAGCGTTCCTCGCGGAAGGTGACGTGCCGGCCGGCGACCGGGTCGTACTTGCGCAGGACGAGCCGGTCGGGGTCGCTCAGACGGTTCTTGCGCGTCACGTAGGTGACGCCGGTACCTGCCGTCGACTTCAGCCTGACGACGGGACGCACGGTGCTGCGTGCCATGAGAATCTCCCTTCACCCACACCACGGGATTGACCCGAGCATGTCAGCAGTGTCTTGAACAGTGCGGGACGCTCCGACATTCCCGGTGCTGTCGTGCCGCCGCCTGCCGGCCGAGCGAGCAGGTTCGGACACGATCGTGGAAACCACGCAGGGGTCGCAGGCATTCCCGGGCGTCGTCCGCGGCGCACCGCCTGTCGGGCCCGGGAGCAGATGGCCCCGCGGAGACAGGTCAGACGTCCCGTTTCCTGACGACGAGCACGGCGACGACGACCGCGATCAGGGGCCACACCACATACACCGTCCAGGAACCGGGGACCGTGGCGCTGAACATGCGGGAGTCAGGGTCGGGTTCCCAGTTCTGGACCAGGCGCTGCCAGGCGGCGACGACCATGGTGTGGTTGACGTCGGCGGACCACCGCTTGCTCTGCGAGAAGACGGTGGGCAGCATCAGGAGCGTGAAGGCGCAGGTCGCCATGGTCGCGGCGCTGTGCCGGATCAGGGCTCCCAGACCGAGCCCGACCAGTGCGCAGACGGGGGCCAGCAGCGCGGTTGCCACGAGCGCCCGCGGCACTCCGGGGTGTGTGATCGGGACCCCCGCGTGCCGTCCGTTCAGGATGGCCTGGGAGACGAGGAAGCAACCGGTGGAGACGGCCGTACCGACGACGGTCCACAGTGCGGCGGTGACGGTCGCCTTGGCCAGTATCACCGAGCCGCGGGCGGGGACGGCCACGGTGGTGGTGCTGATCAGGCCGCTGCTGTACTCGCTCACGATCGTGATGGCCCCGACGCTGCCGGCGACGAGCATCAGCGTCATACAGCCGGGCTGCGGATAGGCGTCGAAGGGCAGGAAGCCGGCAGGGCGACGCACGGTCGTATCGGCGGCCGCCAGGTTGCGGTAGTCCGCGAGTGCCGCCACGGCGGCGGAACCGATCACGAACAGGCCGGCGAGTGCGATCGTCCACCAAGTGGAGCGCAGGGACCGCGTTTTGATCCACTCGGCGGCGACCAGGTCACCGAAACGGACGGGCGAGGGGATGGTGAGTGTGGTCATCAGGGCTGTCCTGCCAGGTATTCGACGCTGTCGGCGGTGAGTTCCATGAACGCCTCCTCCAGTGAGGCTGTGCGCGTGGTCAGCTCGTTCAGCGGGATCCGGTGTTCCAGGGCGAGCGCTCCGATCCGGTCCGCCGGCAACCCCGTCACGGCGAGTCTCCCGGCGCCGGCTGGACCCTGGGGCTCGACCGTTGCGCCGGCGGGTGTGAGTACCGCCGCCAACCTCGTGGCCTCAGGGCTGGCCACCACGACGCTGCGGCGCCTGCTGCGGGCCGCGAAGTCCGCCACCGACTCGGCGGCGATCAGCCGGCCCCGGCCGATGACGACGAGCTGGTCGGCGGTGTTCTCCATCTCCGACATCAGATGACTGGAGAGGAAGACCGTACGTCCCTCGGCGGCCAGGCGGCGGAAGAGGCGCCGGACCCAGAGAACGCCTTCCGGGTCCATGCCGTTGATCGGCTCGTCGAACATCAGCACCGGTGGATCGCCGAGCAGGGCGGTGGCGATCCCGAGCCGTTGCTTCATACCGAGCGAGAAGCCGCCGATACGCCGCCTCGCGACCTCGGCCAGCCCGACCTCCTGCAGCACCTCCTCGACCCGCCGCGGCGGGATGCCGTTGCTGCGGGCCAGAGCGGACAGATGGGCCGCCGCGCTGCGTCCGCCGTGCACATGGCCGGCGTCCAGAAGTGCGCCGACGTGCCGCAGGCCACGCGGGTGGCTGCGGAAGTCGACCTTGCCGACCGTGGCGGAGCCGCCGGTGGGTCTGTCGAGGCCGAGGATCATCCTCAGGGTGGTGGTCTTGCCGGCTCCGTTGGGACCGAGGAAGCCGGTGACCTGTCCCGGCCGCACGGCGAAGGTGAGGCGCTCGACGGCCGTCTTGTCGCCGTAGCGCTTGGTGAGTTCGTTGACTTCGATCACGGCGACAACGGTGCCGGGTGGCGCCCGCTGCGGGCATGAAGCCCCGGGTGGCAAACGCGCGCGGCGGATTGGCCCACGGGTGTACGTCCCGGGGCCGATGCCGCGACCTCAGGCGGCTGGTTAGTCTCCCGGCATGACCACCACCGACGAGCCGGCTGCCCTCGCGTCCTTCGCGCGACGCAACCGCCGGAACACACCACCGGCGGTGCCGAGAGCGACGCTCACGGCCTGGGCGGGGGGCGTTCTGTACGCCCTCCTGCTGGCCGTCCTGGTGACGGGTGGGCCGCGGGACTCGGGCCCCCTTCTCGCCGTCGGGTCGCTGCCGGCGGTGACCCTGCTCGTCGGGGTGCTGCGGCGGACGCCGCTGACGGCCCTCGTGCTGACGCTTCTCGGTGCCACCGCCGTGGTGGTCGTCCCTCAGCGCACCACCCGGGCGGGCCTGACCCTGTTCTACCAGGGCCAGTTCCTGTCGTACCTGGCGGCGGACCTCGTCCTGGGGTACATCGTCGCCACGAGCCGGCGCCGGGTCTCCGTCGTCGCCGTATCTCTTGCCTTCGGCCTGCAGTCGATGACCATCGGCCTGTTCGCGCACGGTCCGGACTTCCTGATCGTCGACGGTGTGATCGGCCTTCTGGCGATGGCGGCGTCGTGCATGCTCGGGCTGCTGAGCCGCCAGCGCCGTGAGCACGCGGTGGAGCTGCGCGCGCGGGAGGTGGCCGAGGCGGTCACTGCCGAACGGCTGTGGATTGCGAGGGAGTTGCACGACATGATCGCGCACTCTGTCGGCATCATCGCCATCCAGGCGGGGGTGGGCAGCCGGGTCATCCACACGCAACCCGATGCGGCCCGCGACGCCCTGCGGGCCATCGAGAGCACCAGCAGACAGACCTTGTCCGGCCTGCGGCGCACCCTGGTGGCGCTGCGTCAGGCCGAGCCGGAGGCCTCGCCGGCAGGGCGAGATCCGCTCGCTCCCTCGCCCGGTCTCGCAGACGTCGAACGGCTGGCGGCGGCGACGGCCGAGGCCGGGGTACGGGTCGAGGTGCACGTCAGCGGGGAGCGGCGGCCGCTGCCGGCCGACGTCGATCTGTCGGCCTACCGTATCGTGCAGGAGGCGCTGACCAACGTGGTCCGTCATGCGGGCACCGGGCACTGCACGGTCGCCATCGACTACGGCAACGAGGAGCTGTCCGTGGAGGTCGTCGACGACGGGCGCGGTGTCCCCGGGGACGGCGCGGGCCATGGCTTCGGCATCGTCGGCATGCGGGAGCGGGTCGCCCTGCTGCATGGCCGGTTCAGCGCCGGCCCGCGTTCCGCGGGTGGCTTCCGGGTGGTGGCCCGGCTGCCGCTGCCCGAACCGGCCGGCGTCTCGGTGGACGCCCGATGAGCGTCCGGATCGTGCTCGCCGACGACCAGCAACTGGTGCGGTCCGGCCTGCGGGTCCTGATGGCCGACCATCCCGATCTGGACGTCGTCGGCGAGGCCGCCACCGGTGAGGAGGCCGTCCAGCGGGTCCGGGAGGCCGGCCCCGACGTGGTGGTCATGGACATCCGGATGCCCGGCATGGACGGCATCGAGGCCACACGCCGGATCACGGCCGGCGACGCGTCGACCCGCGTGCTGATCCTCACCACGTTCGACGAGGACGACCATGTCTACGGTGCGCTCCGGGCCGGGGCCAGTGGCTTTGCCGTCAAGGACATGGCCTTGGACGACATCCTCGGCGCGATCCGCGTGGTCGCCGCCGGCGACGCGCTGATCGCGCCGAGTGTGACACGCCGTCTGATCGCGGACTTCGCCGAACGCCGGACGGCCGCTCCGCGGCACTCCACCCGACTTCTCGAGGGCATCACCGAGCGGGAACGGGAAGTGCTGACCCTGGTCGGACGCGGGCGGTCCAACACCGAGATCGCGGAAGACCTGTTCATCACGGTGGCCACCGCCAAGTCACATGTCTCCCGGCTGCTCAGCAAACTCGACGCCCGGGACCGGGTGCAGCTCGTGATCACCGCGTACGAGGCGGGGCTGGTCACGCCGTGAAGCCGAGCGCCGTAGGCGGTCTTCAGGGCTGACGGCCCATGTCGGCGCGGGAGTTGCCGTGGGGCGTGAAGCGGGACGGGGGCATGCCGAACGCGCGGGTGAAGGCGGCGGTCAGTGCGGCGGGTGAGGCATAGCCGAGGCGGCCGGAGACCTCGGTGACCGATGCCGTACGCAGCAGTGGCACCGCGGCGAGCAGGCGCGCGCGGGTGCGCCAGACCGCCGGGCTCTCACCGGTCTCGGCGCGGAACCGCCGGGTGAAGGCCCGTTCGCTCATGGCGGTCCGTGCGGCCCATTCGGCGTTGGTGACTCCGGCGTCCGGGGCGGTCAGGTACGCGCGGCAGATCGCCGCGAGATCGGGGGCGGCGGGGATCGCGACATGGAACGGCAGCGGGGTGAGCGCGGCGATCTCGTGCAGGAGGAGCGCCACGACGCAGCCTTCGCGGCCGGAGAGGCTGTAGTCGGCCTCGAACTCGACGGCGGCCAGGAGCAGTTCGCGCAGCAGGGGCGGAACGTCCACGACCGTGCAGGTACCGGGCCACCAGGGCACGGCATCCGGCTCGATGTACAGGCTGCGGGTGCTCACCGCCAGCATGCGGACCCGGTGCCGGGTGGTGGGCGGGATCAGCACGGCTCGCTCCGGCGGGACGGTCCAGGTGCCCTCGGGGGTGTCGACGACCATGACGCCGGTGGCGCCGTAGAGGAACTGGGCGCGCCGGTGCTCGTGCCAGTCGAGGACCCGGCCGGGCGGGTAGTCGGTGCCGATGGGCAGGACCGCGCGGTCCACATGGTCCAGGTCGTCCAGGGAGACGTTCTTCACGCGGCCACTGTAGGTGGCCGAGTCTCGAAGGAATGGTGCCGGGCATCGCATGCGAGAAGATCGTCGTGGCTGGTGGGGTGGCCCCGTGGACTTCTTGGCACTTCTCGGAATCGGACTCCTCACCGGGGTGACCACCGTCTTGTTCGGGTTCGGCGGCGGATTCGTCGCGGTCCCGGTGGTGGTGTGGGCGAACGCGGCCCTCGGCGTGGACGCCGTGCGGGTGGCGACGGCCACCTCGGCCCTGGTCATGCTGGTGAACGCGGCGTTCGCCACGGCCGTCACGCCCCGGCGTGTCCTGGCCGCCCTGCGCGGCAGCGGCACGCTGCTGCTCCTGCTGGCGGCCGGCGCGGCGGGCGGTGCGCTCGCCGCCCGCCACGCCCCACCCGGTCAGGCCCACTGGGGCTTCGTCGGGTACGTCGCTCTCACCGTCGTCGATCTGCTCCTGCGCCCCGGCTTCCTGCGCCCGCCCGGACGGGGCGGACAGGGCCGTGCGGGAGCGGTCGAGGAGACCCGCGGGGTGGCCCGTACGCTGCCGGCCGTGCTCGGCGCGCCGATCGGAGCGGTGGCGGCCTTCCTCGGCGTGGGCGGCAGCGTGATGACCGTCCCGGCGCTGCGCCGTGCCGGACATCCGATGCGGGTGGCGACGGCACTGGCCAATCCCCTGACGCTCGCCATCGCCCTTCCCGCCACCGCACTGTCCCTGTACGGCGACACGGGCGCCCTCGCCACGGACACACACCTGCGCCTGGTCGGCCTCGTCGACCTGCGCGCCGCCGGGGCGCTCCTCGTCGGCGCCCTGCCCGTCATCGCGGTGCTACGGCGACACCCGCCCCGGATCCCGGACCGCACCTACGCCTGGACCTACCTCGTGCTGCTCGGCGCGGTGGAGGTCGCGATGCTGCTCGCGGGCTGAGGCGGGGAAGGCGCCTTCGGGCGAGGAGTCCTCGGGGCGCTGCCGTCAGGACGCCCTGTGCTGCCGCCTGATCGGTTCTCCCACCCGGTGCATATGGGTGAGGGCCTCGCGGTAGGACCGGATCAGGCCGGTCTCGTGGTACGGCACGCCGATCTCCGCACAGTACTCGCGGACGATGGCCTGGGCGCGCCGCAGATGGGGGGTGGGCATGCTCGGGAACAGGTGGTGCTCGATCTGGTGGTTGAGCCCGCCGAGCACCACATCGGTGAGCCGGCCGCCGCGCACGTTGCGGGAGGTGAGGACCTGGCGGCGCAGGAAGT
This sequence comes from Streptomyces sp. NPDC030820, assembly GCF_055572075.1. Classification (NCBI taxonomy): domain Bacteria; kingdom Bacillati; phylum Actinomycetota; class Actinomycetes; order Kitasatosporales; family Streptomycetaceae; genus Streptomyces; species Streptomyces sp. NPDC030820. The sequence continues at coordinate 169,210 of NZ_JBVIEB010000013.1, read as the reverse complement.
CGGGCCGTTCGTCGCCGCTGAAGGTGGGCATGCCCTTGTGATTCGGTGCGAAGGTGCAGCCGAGGTAGACACCGAAGAGGCACTGGTGCACGAAGAGGAACGCGACCGCCTTGCCGGGCGAGAGCACCAGGAACAGCACGGACGCATAGGCCGCGAGGTGAAGGAGGAGCAGACCGCCCTCCAGGACCCGGTGCCTCATGCCGGGCGAGCGCAGCGCCCGCACGCTCGCGACATGCAGGTTGAAGCCCTCCAGCGTCAGCAGGGGGAAGAACAGCCAGGCCTGGTGTCCCCCGATGAGACGGGCGAGGCCACGGCTGTCGCGGGCCTGGGCGGTGGACCACACCAGGATGTCCGGGGCGACATCCGGGTCGAGTTCCTCGTGGTTGGGGTTGGCGTGGTGGCGGGTGTGCTTGTTCATCCACCAGCCGTAGCTCATGCCGATGCCCAGATTGCCGAAGAGCCGGCCCCAGGTCTCGCTCGGCCGGCCGCGCCGGAAGACCTGGCGGTGCGCCAAGTCATGAGCCACCAGGGCAACTTGACCGAACATGAAGGCCAGAAAGGCGGCCACCGTCAGCTGCCACCAGGTGTCGCCGAGCACGAGGAAGGCGCCCCAGCCCGCCGCCAGCAGCGCGGTCACCAGACCGAGCCGTGCCGTGTAGTAACCGGGGCGCCGCTTCATCAGACCCGCCTCGGCGATACGCCGGGACAGCCGGGCGAAGTCGCTGCCGGCTCCGGCATCGGACGTAGGGGAAGGGGCGGTGAGCGTGCCGGACGCGACCGGGGCTTGAGGGGAAATCGTCATGCCGTCGAGTCTCGGCAGGCCCGTTCGCCCGCAACAGCCGGTCAGGCACCGTACCGGAAGGGGGGCTTTCCCCAGGAAGTCCCAGGGTGTTGCCCTCAGACCAAGCCGCTGACCTGGTCTTTCTCGCGCACGCTGCGGTGCCGGGAGCGGACGGCGCGGTCCGCTCCCGGTGTCCGGTCAGTGCCCGGCGAGGAGTTCCAGCGTGTCGATCACGCGGTTGGAGAAGCCCCACTCGTTGTCGTACCAGGCGACCACCTTGATGTGCCGGCCGTCGACGCGGGTGAGGGCCGAGTCGAAGATCGACGAGGCCGGATTGCCGGTGATGTCGGACGACACGAGCGGGTCGTCCGAGTACTCCAGGATGCCGGCGAGCGGACCCTGTGCCGCGGCGCGGTAGGCGGCCAGGACGTCGTCGCGGGTCACGTCACGTGCGACGGTCGTGTTCAGCTCGACGATCGAGCCGACCGGGACGGGCACGCGGATCGAGTCGCCCGACAGCTTGCCGTCGAGGTTCGGCAGCACGAGGCCGATCGCCTTGGCCGCGCCCGTCGTGGTCGGCACGATGTTGACGGCGGCGGCGCGGGCACGGCGCGCGTCGCGGTGCGGGCCGTCCTGCAGGTTCTGCTCCTGGGTGTAGGCGTGCACGGTCGTCATGAACCCGTGCTCGATCCCGGCGAGTTCGTCCAGCACGGCGGCCAGCGGCGCGAGCGCGTTGGTGGTGCAGGAGGCGTTGGAGACGATCGTGTGCAGCTCGGGTTCGTACGCGTCGGTGTTGACCCCGTACGCGAGCGTGACGTCGGCTCCGTCGGACGGCGCGCTCACGAGCACCTTCTTCGCTCCGGCGTCGAGGTGTGCCCGGGCGGCCTTCGCGGAGGTGAAGCGGCCGGTCGCCTCCAGGACGACATCCACGCCGAGTTCGGCCCACGGCAGCTGCGCCGGCTCGCGTTCGGCGAGCACCCTGATACGGCGGCCGTCGACGACGAGAGTGTCCCCTTCGACGGTCACGGGTCGGCCCAGCCGGCCGGCCGTGGTGTCGTAGGCGAGCAGCCGCGCGAGGGTCGCGGGCTCCGTCAGGTCGTTCACGGCGACGACCTCCAGGGCGCTGCCGCGTTCGAGCAGTGCGCGCAGCACGTTGCGTCCGATACGGCCAAATCCGTTGATGGCGATGCGAGTCATGAGTGGTGTCCCTTCGGTTCCCCTCGTGTCGCCACCAGCGTCGCGTGCCGCCTGCGCGCATGACAGTGTCGGGAACGCCATGGTTCGCAAGGATCGCGCCAGGGGCTATTCGCCCTGGGTGAAGGTGCGCCGGTATTCGCTCGGGGTGGTGCCGAGGATCTGCTGGAAGTGGGTCCGCAGATTCGTGCCGGTGCCGAGGCCGACGTCGGCGGCGATCTGCTCGATGCTGCGCTCGGAACGTTCCAGCAGCTCTCGGGCCAGGTCGACGCGGGCGCGCATCACCCACTGCATGGGCGTGTACCCGGTGTCCTCGACGAAGCGCCGGGACAGCGTGCGCGGTGAGACCGCGGCGTGCCGGGCGAGCACCGTGAGGGTGAGCGGCTCGCCGAGGCGGTGCAGCGCCCACTCGCGGGTTGCGGCGAACCGCTCGCCGAGCGGCTCGGGCACACTGCGCGGCACGTACTGGGCCTGGCCTCCGCTGCGGTAGGGCGCGGCCACCAGGCGCCGCGCCGCGTGGTTCGACACGGCGACCCCGAGGTCCTTGCGCAGGATGTGCAGGCACAGATCGATACCGGAGGCGGCGCCGGCCGACGTCAGTACGCTGCCCTCGTCGACGAAGAGAACATTCTCGTCGACCTGGACCAGCGGGTGCTTTGCGGCGAGGGCCCGCGAGTAGTGCCAGTGCGTCGTCGCCCGTTTGCCGTCGAGCAGTCCCGTGGCCGCGAGTGCGAAGGCACCGGTCGAGATGGCGGCAAGCCGGGTGCCCCGGGCGTGGGCGGCGAGCAGTGCGTCGACGACGGGCCGGGGCGGATCCTCGCGGTCCGGGAACCGGTATCCGGGGATGAAGACGATGTCCGCCCACGCGAGTGCGTCGAGCCCATGGGCGACGTGATACGACAGCCCGTCGCCGCCCGCCACCAGCCCGGGCTCCGCCCCGCACACCCGCACCTCGTACGGCATGCTCGCCCGCGTCGTGAACACCTGCGCGGGGATCCCGACATCGAGCGGTTTGGCGCCTTCGAGGACCAGGACGGCGACGCGTTGCAGACGGGGGGACGGGGACGGGGACGGCACGGAACACAGGGTACGAGAGGCTCAGCAGACGCCGCCGAGATCGGCGGACGAAAGGCGGATTTCGAGTTCCAGCTCGTGCCGGATCGGGATGCCGTCCATCCCGAGCTGCGGGATCGTCGGTTTCAGTGCCCGTGACCGGGCGACGGCGTCCCGAGGGACTGCGACGAGGTCGAAGCCGTAGCGCTGATAGAACCGCAGCGCCCGTACGTTGTCGTTCGTCGTCACCAGCCAGAGGCGCCCGGACCCCGCGGTACACGCCGTCCGCACCACGGCATCGACGAGCGCGGTCCCTACGAACCCCGGCGAGGCCGTCGTGTCGTGGGCGACTCCCCGGCTCACCGAGACGGTCCCACCCCATCGGGCGGTGAACAGCTCCCGCAGCCGGGCCAGGTCCCCCGCGGTGACCGGTTCCACGACCGGCTCCGCTCCGTACGCTCGTCGACACCCATGCGCCCAGGTTCTCGGACGGGCGGCGCACGACGACGGGCCCCGTCGGGGGTGAACCGACGGGGCCCGCTGCCCAAGGGGGGTACGGCCGGTGAGCGGGGTCAGTCCGTGCCGGACTCCATCGCGGCGCGGTCCAGGGCCTCGTCCTCCTCCGAGACCTCGCCACGGGAGGCGATCGCGTCGGCGCCACCCTGCGGCATGGCGCCGATCAGGCCGGTCGAGGCGGCCTGGGCCGCGCCGATCAGGGCCGGGTGCTCGGTGCCGACCATGCCCAGCCCGGCGTACTGCTCAAGGCGCGCGCGGGAGTCGGCGATGTCGAGGTTGCGCATGGTGAGCTGGCCGATCCGGTCCGACGGGCCGAACGCGGAGTCCTCGGTGCGCTCCATGGACAGCTTGTCCGGGTGGTAGCTGAAGGCCGGGCCCGTGGTGTCGAGGATCGAGTAGTCCTCACCGCGCCGCAGCCGCAGCGTCACCTCGCCGGTGACCGCGGCGCCGACCCAGCGCTGCAGCGACTCGCGGATCATCAGCGCCTGCGGGTCCAGCCAGCGGCCCTCGTACATGAGGCGGCCCAGCTTGCGGCCCTCGTTGTGGTACTGGGCGAGGGTGTCCTCGTTGTGGATCGCGTTGACGAGGCGCTCGTACGCCGCGTGCAGCAGGGCCATGCCGGGGGCCTCGTAGATGCCACGGCTCTTGGCCTCGATGATCCGGTTCTCGATCTGGTCCGACATGCCGAGGCCGTGCCGGCCACCGATGGCGTTCGCCTCCATGACCAGCTCGACAGGCGAGGCGAACTCCTTGCCGTTGATCGTCACCGGGCGGCCCTGGTCGAAGCCGATCGTCACGTCCTCGGGGGCGATCTCGACCGTGTGGTCCCAGAACCGTACGCCCATGATCGGCTCGACGGTCTCGACACCGGTGTCCAGGTGCTCCAGGGTCTTGGCCTCGTGGGTGGCGCCCCAGATGTTGGCGTCGGTCGAGTACGCCTTCTCCGTGCTGTCGCGGTACGGCAGCCCGTGCGCGAGCAGCCACTCGGACATCTCCTTGCGGCCGCCCAGCTCGGTCACGAAGTCGGAGTCCAGCCAGGGCTTGTAGATCCGCAGGTGCGGGTTGGCGAGCAGGCCGTAGCGGTAGAACCGCTCGATGTCGTTGCCCTTGAAGGTGGAGCCGTCGCCCCAGATCTGCACGTCGTCCTCGAGCATCGCACGCACCAGGAGGGTGCCGGTGACGGCGCGACCGAGGGGCGTGGTGTTGAAGTAGGCACGGCCGCCCGAGCGGATGTGGAACGCGCCGCAGGCGAGCGCGGCCAGTCCCTCCTCGACCAGGGCCGCACGGCAGTCGACCAGGCGCGCGATCTCGGCACCGTAGGTCGTCGCACGGCCGGGTACCGAGGCGATGTCGGGCTCGTCGTACTGACCGATGTCGGCGGTGTAGGTGCACGGGACGGCGCCCTTGTCGCGCATCCACGCGACGGCGACCGAGGTGTCGAGGCCGCCGGAGAAGGCGATGCCGACGCGCTCGCCGACCGGAAGGGAAGTGAGGACCTTGGACATAGGAAGAGTATGCATCATTCCGCATGGCCATGCATAGCCCGGTGGGCAACCGTGTGAGTCCCTTTCACTCCCGCCTGGTAAACAGCGCCTCATACGCGAAACCATGGAACCGCCACGGAAGACACCCCTCCGGAGATCCCGTCATGGCCACGCTCAGCACCGCCCAGTCGTTGCGCACCACCCGGGAGGGCCTCCTCTGGGAGCCCAGTGAGCGCTGGGTGCGCGGCCGGAAGGGTGATGTCACCGTTGTCGACAGCCGCCACCCCGTCCTGGTGTGGGAGCCCGGCGTCCCCGTGCCGCTGTACGCCTTCCCGCGTGCGGAGGTCCGCGAGGACCTGCTGCGGCCGGCGAAGAACCCGCCGACCGGGGCTCATACCGGGTCGACGGTCTTCTACGACCTTGAGGTGGACGGCGAGCTGCTCGAAAACGCGGCATGGACGTTTCCCGCCGCCGATCTGGGCGGCCACATCGCCTTCGAGTGGTTCCAGCGCACCGGCCGCGGCCTGGACCACTGGTACGAGGAGGAAGAGGAGATCTTCGTCCACCCCCGCGACCCGCACAAACGGGTCGACGCCCTGCCCAGCACCCGGCACGTCGTCGTCGAGATCGGCGGCCGGGTCGTCGCCGACACCCGCCGTCCGGTGCTCCTCTTCGAGACCGGCCTGCCCACCCGCTACTACCTCCCCCGCGAGGACGTCCGCCTCGATCTGTTCCGCCCCACCGACCACCACACCGGCTGCCCCTACAAGGGCACCGCCGCGTACTGGTCCTGGCACGGGGAGCACGGCGCGGCGGACGTTCCGCCCGACATCATGTGGAGCTACCCCGAGCCGCTGCCCGCGGTCGGCGCGATCAAGGGGCTGCTCGCCTTCTACAACGAGGCCGTGGACATCACCGTGGACGGTGAACGCCTCGCACGCCCGGTCACGCACTTCACCCGGCCGCCGGCCTGAGGTGCCGCTCGGCCGCAGCGACGGCCAGGGTGAACGCCTGCTCCACCGCGGCGGGGATGTCCGTGATCGGGAAACAGCGTGTGCCGTACCGTCCGGTCGGGCCCGACGACGAGGATGAGCCGCTTGATGCGCAGGTCCTGTCCGGCCCGGAAGGTCGGCAGGCGCAGGCCCGCGGTGAGCTGGAGCTGGGGCGTCGGACAGGAGGGGGAAAGGCAGGTCCTCCGCCTGCGCGAAGGCGGCCTGTTCCTCGGGCGTCTGGGTGCTCACTCCGTGGACGGCGATGCCCGCAGCCTCGAACTGCGGCCAAGCGGCGCGGAATTGGCGGTTCTCCAGGGTGCAGACCACACTGCCGGGGAATCGGCGGCCCGGCAAGGCCGGCCGGGACACCGGGGATGCCGGCTGCGGGGTAGGCGAACAGGACCGTCGGGCGGGGGGCGGCGGCCACGGGGTCGTGCGAGCGGCCGTCGGTGCCCGGCAGCCGGAGACCGAGGGGTACGGTCTCACCGACGAGCGAGGCGACCCGCTGGGCCTCGGCCCCGTGGTCGGGGGTCTCGCCGGTGAGCGTGCCGTCGCCGAGCAGCCACCGGTCGCCCAGTCCTGCGGCGCCACCAGGACCGGAACCAGGCCGCGGCCCTGTTCGGTCAGCACGTACTCGTAGCGGGGCGGCCGGTCCTGTTAGCGGCGCCGCTCCAGCACATGGTGCTCGGTCAGGGTGCGCAGCCGCTCGGTGAGGATCTTCCAGGAGACGCCCAATTCGCCGGCGAGCCGGTCGAAGCGTACATGGCCGCGCGCGATCTCCCGCAGGACGAGCAGGCTCCACCAGTCCCCCACCACCGCCGCGGCCTGCGCGATGCCGCAGGCGTCGTCGGCCACCCGCCGTGAACTCATCGTCGCGCTCCCCAGGCAAAGCCGTTGACTGCCCCAGCAGACGTGGGCCGCTGTCGACGGCTACTTCAACGGGCTGCTCGTGCGACGACGCGCTGCTCTCGGCCGCACGGGACAGCGATGCCGCGGGGCTCCCGGCGATACGGGTGGCCCCCAACCAGGGCAAGCTGCTGAACCTCCTCGCCCGGATCCGGGGTGTCCGCCCCGGCGTCTTCGGCCGCGAGGAGGGGCAGCGTGTCCAGGGCCTTGCCGACGCGGATGTCGACGATGGGGTCCAGCCCGGCACAGGCGCTGTCGGCTGCGGCGACGGCGGCGCAGTGAAGCGTGACCAGGCGGCCGCTCCAACCCGGAGTACCTGGAGTGGTCCCTGAAGCTCACCCGGCCCGGCAGCGTCATCGTCGGCGACAACGTGGTCCGCGAGGGCGCGGTCATCGACGCGGCGAGCGGCGACCCGCGCGTCCAGGGCGTGCGGCGCTTCACCGAACTCATCGCCGGGCACCCGCGGTTGACCGCCACCACCCTCCAGACGGTCGGCACGAAGGGATACGACGGCTTCACCGTTGCCCTGGTCGCCGAGTGAGCGACCGACCGGCGGGACGACATGTCCCGCCCGCCGGCGGCGGCGCGCCGACTGCCGCCGAGGACACCGCTCCCCGGCAGGAAGGATCCCCCCTGCCGGGAGCCGCGGTTCAGCTGCCGGTCAGCAGCCGTCGTACGACATAACCCGCCGAGTCCACGCCCGAGCTGCCGCCCTCGACGAGCGCCGCGGCCGAGATGCGGGAGTTGTAGGCGGTCAGCCAGCCGTTGGTGTGGTCGCCTTCCTCGGCGGTGCCGGTCTTGGCGCCGACCCCCACCAGTCCGCCGAGGCGCGGTGCCGCCGTACCGCTGGTGGCCACGTTGCGCATCATCGACTGCAGATAGCCGGCCGTGCGGGCGGAGATGGGCCGGGACGCCGTCTCCTGGTGCTGTCCCGGCAGGATGACCGGCTGCTCGAAGCCGACGCCCCGGACGGTGGCCGCCACGGACGCCATGAACAGGGGCGTGGCGGTGACCTTGCCCTGGCCGATGAACTGGGCCGCCTGGTCGCCGCCCTGGACATCCGGCGGAATGCTCGGGTCGGTGGTGGCGACTCCCCCGCCGATGGACCAGCTGCCCATGCCGAAGACGTTCACCGCCTCGTCGTGCAGCGCGGAGGCGTCGCCGTCGTGCACGAGGTAGTGGAAGCCGTCCTTGATGAAGGAGGTGTTGCAGGACACCGTGAACGCCTGGGCGAGGGAGGAGCCGGGGTCGGCCCGCACGCCGGAATCGTTGTGGAACAGCTGGCTGTTGGCCATCAGCGAGTCCTTGCACGGCGCCGGGCTGCTCGGCGTGAGACCCGCCTTGTCGAAGAGGGCCGCCGAGGTGATGATCTTCATCGTGGAGCCGGGGGACTTGATGCCGTTGATGGCGATGTCGCCGTCGTCGCCCGAGTGCGCGATCGCCAGGATGTGGCCGTTGCGCCAGTCCATCGCCACGGTGCCGGCGGGCTTCTGCTGGAGGTGGGCATCCTTCACGGCCCGCTCGGCCACGGTCTGGAGGCCGGCGTCGATGGTCGTAGTGACGATCGCCGGGCGGCCCTTGGAGAAGACCTTCAGCGTCTTCACGCCCGCGCCGCCGGCGTCGACGACGGCCACCCCCGTTCCGGGGGTGCCACCCGTGGGCTTCGCGTTCTTGCCGATCGTGGCCACGATGTCCCGCAGTGACGCAAAGCCCGAGAGATCGGTCTTGCCGTCGCTCGCCACGACCTTCGCGCCGCCCGCGCCGGCCGGCAGCTCGCCCGCGGTCAGCGACTGCCCGTCGCTCAGGCCCGGATAGAGCACCGAACGGTTCCAGTGGACCGCCGTCCGGCCGTTCGCGCTCTTCAGCACGGCCACCGCGCTCGGGTAGCTCCAGGTGCCGCCCGCGACCTGAGCGGTCACATCGAAGGTGACCTTGGTGGCGTCCGGCGTCACCGACGAGGGGCCCACCGACACGATGTGACCGAACGCCAGTTTCTTCAGGTGCAGGCCTTCTGCGTAGTCCCGCAGCGCCTGCGAGGCCGTACCGGCCAGGTCGGTGTCCCCTGCCGCGCCGTCCAGGCGCTGCCGGGACCAGTCGTCCAGGAACGCGCGGGCCCGCTTCACCGCCTCGGCGTCCGATGGAGGCGTGCTGGACAGCGCCGACGGGTCGAAAGCGCGCGCGTCCCGGGAGTCTTTGCCGCCTGCCGAGCCCGAGGTCAGGCCGTGCAGGATGTTGTAGGTACCGATTCCCCCAAGAGCGAGCAGCGCGGTGCAGGTACCGGCCAGGCCGATCTTCACAGCTCTGTTCATACGCAAGATCGTATGTATGTTCCATGAAAGGATGTGCCGATATTCGACAGATCGTTATCGGAACGCCAAGCCGGGCATGGCACGGGCACGGGCTACGGGTCCCCCGATGCACCCGAAGTTTCGACGAACCCGCAGGGTCCTCGTGCACGAGACCCGGCTTTCTTCGCCTCCGCCGTCGGCACCCGCCTCGACCTCGTGGTCCGCGACCGTCGCACCCGTACGGCCGAACGGTCATGCCCGACTGGGCAGTTCGGCCGCAGCACGACCGGGGCGGGGCAGCAACGGCTGCCGTGCGTCGCCTAGACGCCCGAGGTCACGGCCTTCAGCTCGGTCAGTGACTCCCGGATCAGCTGCTGCATGGCGCGTTCCTCGCCCGGTGCGATCCAGCGTTCGAACGCGACCTTGAAGACGGCGACCGCAGCCTCGGCGGCCAGGCTCGCGGTGGGCGCCGCGATGCCGCGGCCGCGCAGGGTGGCGGCGAGCGCGGCCGCCAACGACGCGAGCTTGATCAGCTCGCGCTCCTGGAGTTCCGCGTTCGCCGTGATCACGGCCTGCCGCCGGCGCGCGAACTCGCGCCGGTCGGCGAACATCTCGGCGACGGCGTCGAGCCCAACCGTCAGGGCGTCGAGCGGCACCGCGGTCTGCGGAGCGCCGGCGACCGCCCGGACGAACAGGTCCTCCAGCTCGCCGGCGCCGGCGAAGAGCACCTCGCGCTTGTCGGCGTAGTGCCGGAAGAAGGTCCGCTCCGTGAGCCCGGCCCGCTTGGCGATCTCCGCCACGGTGGTCTGCTCGTACCCGTGCTCGGCATAGAGCTCCAGCGCGGCTTTCGCCAGGCGTCCGCGCGCGTCCGGCTCCCATCTACCCATGCCGAGATCCTACGTGATGACAGAGGCTGACATCAGGTGTAGCGTCTATGACAGTCACTGACATCGAATGACTGGGGACTTCTCATGCGCATCTTCGTCACCGGCGCCTCCGGCTGGATCGGATCGGCCGTCGTTCCCGAGCTCATCGAGGCGGGACACCAGGTCGTCGGACTCGCCCGCTCCGACGCCTCCGCCGCCGCGCTCACCGCGGCGGGCGCGGAGGTCGTCCGCGGCACGGTCGACGACCTCGACCTGCTGCGGGACGCGGCCGCCGCGTCGGACGGGGTGATCCACCTCGCCTTCAAGCACGACATCGCCTTCAGCGGCGATTTCCAGGGCGCCGCCGAGGCCGACCGCCGCGCCGTCGACGTCTTCGGCGAGGCGCTCGCCGGCAGCGACCGGCCCTTCGTCCTCGCCTCCGGCCTGGCCGGCCTCGCCCCCGGACGGGTGGCCACCGAGCGGGACATGGCCACGTTCGACGGCTCCACGGTCTCGATCCGCGCCACCACCGCACAGGAGGTGCTGGCGTTCGCCTCGCGCGGCATCCGCTCCTCCGTGGTACGGCTCTCGCCGACCTGTCACGGCGAGGGAGACAAGGGATTCATGGCGACTCTGGTCGCCATCGCCCGCGAGAAGGGCGTCTCCGGCCACATCGGCGAGGGCACCAACCGCTGGCCGGCCGTCCACCGCCTCGACGCCGCGCGTCTGTTCCGTCTGGCGGTCGAGCAGGCCCCGGCCGGATCGGTGCTGCACGGGGTCGCGGAGGAGGGCGTCGCGATCCGTGACGTCGCCGAGGTGATCGGCCGGCACCTCGACGTACCGGTGGTCTCCGTGGCACCCGAGGAGGCGGCCGGGCACTTCGGCTGGCTGGCCGGCTTCATCGGCCTCGGCCTTCCGGCGTCGAGCGCGCTGACCCGCGAACTGCTGGGCTGGAAGCCGACCCAGCCGAGTCTCCTCGAAGACCTCGACAAGGGCCACTACTTCCACACCCCCGCCGCCGGCGACTGACGGGACTTCATCGTCCCGAGGGCCGGGACACCGGGTGCCCTTGGGCAGGAGACGGGCGATCGGCGCATCGCCGGGCTCGATGCGCCGGCCGTACACGCAGATCGCCACCCGGCCGATGCCCGCGACGGCCGCCCAGGCGTCCCCCACTTGCAGGAACTCGAACTCGGTGCGGACCTCGTGCCATCGTGGCGTCCCTGCTGGGCGAACGGTACGTCTGTGTCGTCGGCAGCCCGGGCCGCAGCGAAGTGCTCGGGCTTCAGGACCCCGCCCCTAGGCACCGACGAGGGCGCGGTCCTGCACATCAGCGACGGCACGACCGTCGGCACACCGGCACGCATCTGACCGCGACCGGGAGGCGGTGGCGACGCCATGACCGGCACCGCTCGCCTCCGGGGCGAGCGGCCGGTCGACCCGTAGGGTGGGGCCGTGACCGGCGAGACTGATCTGCAGACACTGCTCAGCGGCATGCGTCCGGAACTGAATCCGGGCCGCTATGTCTTCACCATGGCGGAGGGCGGCGTGCCGTCCGGTGTCACCCCGGTGGTGACCGTGGCCGAACAGGAGGGCCTGACCCTCGTCGTGCCCCAGGCGGACGCGGACGCGGCGGGAATGGCGTACGACTATGTGGCCGGATGGATCACCCTGCGGGTCCACTCCGCGCTGGCAGCGGTGGGGCTGACCGCCGCTGTCTCCCGGGCCCTCGCCGACGCGGAGCTGAGCTGCAACGTCGTCGCCGGCTTCCACCACGATCACCTCTTCGTGCCCTACGACCGCGCCGAGGAGGCCGTGGACGTGCTGCGGCGCCTGGCCCGCGACTCCTCCTGATCCCCGAGGACGCCTTCAACGCAACCCGAGGCACGGCAGCCACGCCCGCGGCGCTCCCTGCGCCGCGGTCAGCAGAGCACACAGCAAGTCCGCCGCTCCGCCGAGGAGCCCCATGCCCTGCGCACCGAGGGCGCGCACCTCGGGCAGGCGCTCCAGCAGGTGAGCGAGCAGCCGTGCCTTCAGCGCCGCCGCGCCGGCAGTCGGGCGTGGCGGTCGAAGGCGTCGGCCACTGCCGGCACGCCCGCCGCACGTGGCACAGGGCCAGTACGTCGGCCGGACGGTCGCCGAAGACCGGATGGTCGCCGAAGAGGTGAAAGCTCTCGTCGTAGTGTGCGGCGAGCGTGGTGCAGGCCATGCCGGCCCACGCGGCCGCTTCCCGGTCACCCGGCGCGTCCGCCGCGTCCCACAGCGCCCAGGACACCCCGGGTGTCCCGTAGCACCAGGCCTGGCGGGCGCGTGGTCCGGTGGGCGGCGGGCCGTCGAACCCGGCGCCGTCCCGGGTGCGGATGGTGGGGGCGTCGTCGAAGGACTGCCGCACGAGCCATCCGGTCGCGTGGCGCAGGGCATGTGTCAGGGCGGGGCGGGGACCGATGTGGCGGACCACGGCGGTGAGCGCAGCGACGACTCCGGTCACGCCATGGCCCATCCCGGTGTTGACCCGTCCGTCCAGCCACCCCAGGCGCGGATGCCGGGAATGGACCGCCGTCCGAACCCACGACAGGTCCTCGGCGTCGCACAGCGCTGTCAGATGGTCGGCGAACGCGCCGAGTTGCGCCTTCGGGGACATCCGCGGCAGACAGGTGCTCGGCATCGGTTCCGGACCCACCCGGCACCGGCGCGCGCTCGAGACGTGGGTCGCGTCCCTCGGAACGCCTTGACCTTGCCGCTGAGGGCAGGGTTTAGCGTGTCAGCGAGGTGAACGGCATGAGGATCAGTGAGCTGGCGCGTCAGGCCGGTGTGACGACCAAAGCGGTGCGGTACTACGAGTCGCTGGGGCTGATCACACCCGAGCGCCTGCCGAATGGCTACCGGGACTACGGCGAGGACGACGTACGCCTCGTACAGGAGATCAGGACGCTCCACCGGCTCGGTATCCCCGTCGAGCGCACCCGGCCCTTCCTCGAGTGCCTGGCGGCCGGACGCGCACACGCGGACGACTGTCCCGCCTCCCTCGCAAGCTACCGCGAGGCCATCGACGAGCTCACCGGGCGCATCGAGTCCCTGACCGCCCGCCGCGCGACGCTGATCGCCAACCTGAACGCGGCGGCTCACCGGGGCAGCGGCGGCACACCGGCCGAGGAAAGCGGCACCGGAGACCTGCACTATCTGACGCTGCCCGCGGATCTGCCCGTCCCCGAGGACGACGGCGCGGCGGACCACCTCCCGGGCATGAAGGCGCCGGGTCTCGCCCTGCTCGACACGGCGGCCCGGACGGTCCACCTGGACCGGCTCGGCCCGCGGCGCACGGTCGTCTATGTCTATCCCCTCACCGGCCGTCCGGGTACGGACCTGCCGGAAGGCTGGAACTCCATTCCCGGAGCCCGTGGCTGCACACCCGAGTCGTGCGGCTTCCGCGACCATTTCCATGACCTGCTCGAAGCCGGCGCGGGCCGTGTCTACGGGCTGTCCAGCCAGAACACCGACTACCAGCGCGAGGTCGTGGAGCGGCTGGGACTGCCCTTCGACATGCTCTCCGACCCCGCCCTCGCACTGGCCGACGCGCTGGGTCTGCCCACGTTCGAGGTCGAAGGGATGCGGCTGTTCAGGCGCCTGACCCTCGTGCTCCGCGACGGTGTCGTCGAGCATGTCTTCTACCCGGTCTTCCCGCCGAACGAGCACGCCCAGCAGGTGCTGACCTGGCTGCGCGAGAACCCTCTGTAGGGCACCGGAACCGGTCCGCCGAGGTCGGTCCAGCGGCCGGACTACAGCGTGCCCGCGTCGGGCCAGTGGGACCAGTGGGTGTTCGCCGGGAGGGTGGGCCGGTAGCGGTCAGGATCACCGCAGGACGGGATCTCAGCGATCAGCCGGAAGGTCTCAGGGGATCGCGGTGCAGGACGTCGATGAGGTTCCCGCCGCGCGGGTTGTGTCCCGGCAACTCGGCGGCCATCGCCCAGCGCGTGCCGTCACCGAACGGGTGGATCCGTGTGTCGACGGGGTAGTAGTGGCCGTTCTATGCGCGGCCGTGTGCCCGGTGCCGGGCGGAAAACGGCTGGAGTACCGGGTGCGGCGGCGCGACACTCTGTAGGTCGTGCGTGGATGCCGTAAAGGGAGGACCGAGCGGATGAGGACGACCCGGCTGGGGCGCAGCGCGGTGGAGGTCACGGAACTGGGCTTCGGCGGCGGTCCCCTCGGCGGCCTCTTCGCGCCGCTCGACGACGACACCGCGGCGGACACCCTGGCCGCGGCATGGAGTTGTGGCATCCGCTACTTCGACACCTCACCGCACTACGGCATCGGGCACTCCGAGCGCCGGACCGGGGAATTCCTCAAGGGCATGCCCCGGGACGGGTTCACCCTCTCGACCAAGGTGGGGCGGCTCCTCGTGGAGCAGGACCCGGCCGGTCGCCGGGACGAGCCCTTCCAGGTGCCTGCCACACACCGCCGTGTGTGGGACTTCACCCGCGACGGTGTGCTGCGCAGTGTCGAGGACTCGCTCGCGCGGATGGGCGTGGACCGCATCGATCTGCTGTTCCTCCACGACGCGGAGGAGCACTTCGAGGACGCGCTGCGCGACGGGTATCCGGCGCTGGCGGAGCTGCGGTCGCAGGGCATGGTGGGCGCCGTCGGGGCGGGCATGTACCACCCTGGCCTGCTGACCAGACTGGTCCAGGAGACCGATGTCGATGTGGTGATGCTGTCCGGCCGTTACACCCTGCTGGACCACAGCGCGCTCGACGACCTGCTGCCGGCCTGCACCGAACGCGGGGTGTCCGTCCTCGCCGCCTCGATCTTCAACTCCGGTCTGCTCGCCACACCCCGTCCCGCCGAGGGAGCGTCCTTCGACTATGCCCCCGCCTCACCGGAGATCCTCCGGCGGGCACGGGAGATCGCTGCTGTGTGCGAGGCACATGGTGTGACTCTCCCCCAGGCGGCGATGGCGTTCCCCCTGCTGCATCCGGCGGTCGCCGGCATCGTGGTCGGGATGCGCTCACCGGAGGAGGTGCGGGACAACATCGCCGCGTTCCAGGCGGACGTACCGCAACAGGTGTGGGCCGATCTGGTCGCGGCAGGTCTTCTCGACGAGCGGGCACCGGTGCGGGGCTGAGCGCCGGGCGACACCTCGTTCGCTTTCGGCTTTCGGCGGCTACGGCCCTTCGTTCGCGCTACCGACATGGCCTGCGGACACATGGGCAGACATGGGCTCGCGGACCATGAACACATCTACCGGGTCCTCGGTCTCGACCCCGAATCCGTGCCGCTCGTAGAGCCGTCGGGCCCGGCTGCCCCGGAGCACGTTCAGCCGGATCCGGGTGCCGTCGCGGTCGCACCGCTCCAACAGGAGCCGGAGCACGGCCGATCCGATGCCCCTGCCCTGCAGGGCCGGGTCCAGGTAGAAATGCTCCAGCCAGTGAGCGTCGTCCGCCGGCCGCAGCGCCACGCATCCGGCGAGGACACCGCCCGCCTCGATCACCCAGGTGTGCTCCGGTGCGAACCCGTCCCGCAGCCGCTGCCGCACCCGGTGCTCGTCGTACCGCCCGAGACGCTCCAGGTCCGCTCTGAGCACCACGGACCGCAGCGCGGCCACCGCCTCGACGTCCGCCTCCGATGCGGGACGCATCTGCCAGTCCGCCATGATCACGATGCTAGCGCGGCGGGATTCGGGCCGGCTCCGGGGACCGCGGCCTCACCGGCCGTATGTGGCCGCTTCTCGGAGAGACGGTGGGCGGGAGGGATGGCACAGGGGTGCGACGGCACACACACGGATGAACAGCACACCACGGCGCAACGCACGGGGTTCACTCAGTGGAAACCCGCCGGCCCATCCGTATCATCCATGTGTCGGGGGACCCGCAGGACAACTCCCGCTCCCTGCCTGCCGCAACCGCGGGCGACGGAGCGCACCAGAGTCACGATTGGAGCCACAGATGCCTGAGCCCACCGCCCCCGTCACCGAGTTGACCTCGCAGTACGTCAGCCAGGTGACCAATGACCTCGAGCACAACGTCAAGGAACAGGAACGCATCACCGCCGAAATCTCGGCGCTTCAGGAGCAGTTGGCCGCCCTGCAGCACGACCAGACGATTCTGGTGAACATGCGGCAGGCACTCGGTGTCGCGACCCCGGTGAGCACACCCGCCCCGGCCGAGGGCGCCGTGGTGCCCGCCCCGCGCACGAAGTCCGCCACCGAGTCCGGGACGCGCCGTTCGCCGAAGAAGTCGGTCCCGGAGCAGTCCGGGCGCAAGAAGCAGCCCGCCAAGAAGCCTGCGGCGACGAAGTCCTCGGCGAAGAAGGCGACCGGCCAGTCGGCCCAGCCCACCCTCATCGAACTGGTCCGCCGCCATCTCGCCGAACAGCAGGAACCCCGCTCCGCGGCGGAGGTCACCGAGGCGCTCGACAAGGCACATCCCGAGCGGGAGATCCAGACCAAGGTCATCCGCACCACTCTGGAGAACCTCGTGGCCCGCAACACCGCCCAGCGCACCAAGCAGGGCTCGTCCGTCTTCTACACCCTCGTCCCCGAGTCCGATTCGGCGGCGGCGAACGCGGAGGGGTCCCGGCCTGACGCGGCCGAGTGAGCCGTGGCGACATCGCCCCGTCCCGCATCGACAAGAGTCGACGAGGTCCGGACGGGGCGATCCAGCGCCACTGACTCCCCCCACTCCGGTCACCGCATGGCATTCGCTGAACTGACGAGGCATCAGAGACGGGTTCCCGCGGCTCACATACCGGCCGTGGCCTTCTGCCGGGTCTGGTCGAACTCGGCCACCGGATCGCCGCCGGTCCGCCAGGGCCACGCGGTGACGACACCGCCGATCTGTTCGAAGACGGAACGCGCATCGGCGCGCCGGTCCGCGGCCACCAGTGCGTAGGCGAGGAGGTTGAGGTCGGCAAGCGCCTTGGCGTGGCGGAGAAACCCCGGCTGGATCCAGGTGTGCGCCGCGCGGTCGAGGGCTTGCGTGGCCATGACGTGGGACCAGTGGTTCCGGGCCACCAGCGCCTCCAGCCCGCCGCGGTCGAGGATGGCGTGGTACTGGTGGACCTGAGCGGTGAGTTCGATCGCCACGCACGGCGCGTTGGCGGGCATGCGGGCGCGCAGGGTGTCCACGAACTCCAGGACCTGGATGCGCGACCCGGCCTCGTCCGGGCTGAGGTAGGCCAGCATGTTCAGATAGGCCTCGCGGTTCCAGCGATCGCGTGCGAGCACCTCGTTCCACAGTCCGAAGACCTGCGACTGCTCCCGGCGTTCCAGCCGTGCCACAGCGAGGAGGGCCACCCAGGGAGTGGGGTCCTCCGGGGCGAGTTCGGCGGCGCGCAGACAGACTTCTACGGCGCCGGCGGGGTCTTCCAGGTACCCCTGTGCGCGGGCCCACGCGACCTGGGTCCAGGCCTGCAGGACTAGTGCGTCCACATTGTGGGGCTCGCGCGTGACCCACGCCCGCGGCAGATGCGACCCGGCGAGGTATCCCGAGAGCACGTCCATACGATGCGTCCGGCGGTCCCAGTCACCGGGGTCCTGCTCCAGGAGGCGGGACATCTGCGCCACACACAGCTCGGTGGTCGCGATGGTGCCGGTCCTGGTGGTCGCCACAAGTGACTTCAGCAGCTTGCCCAGGTCCTGGTCATCGAGCTCGGGAGCGAGGCGGGCCCTTCTGCGGCGACTCGAAAGAAATGCCATGTGCGGAGGCTAGGGCGGATCGGTGGGCACGCAAGGTCTGGGCCGAGATCGTTATGGTTTTACGCGTACAACTTGCTTATATTCCCGTCCATGCCCGAGATACAGCTGCTCCGTCCGGCTCATGCCCCCGCGTTGTTCGCCTTCGAGCAGGAGAACCGGGCCTACTTCGCCGCGTCCGTCCCCGACCGGGGCGACGACTACTTCGCCCGGTTCGACGAGCGGCTCCGTGCCCTGCTCGCCGAGCAGGAGGCCGGTCTCTGCTACTTCCATGTGCTGGTGGGCGAAGGTAGTGAGGTGCTGGGCCGGATCAATCTCGTGGACGTCGCGGACGGCAGCGCCGCACTCGGTTACCGGATCGCAGAACGTGCCGCGGGCCGGGGGCTCGCCACCTGGGCCGTACGGGAGATCTGCGACCTGGCCGCCCACCGCTACGGGCTGACGGCCCTCCGTGCCGCGACCACCCTCGACAATGCGGCATCGCAGGCCGTACTGGCCCGTTCGGGGTTCGCCGTCGTCGGCGAGACCCGGCTCTCCGGTCGCCCCGGTCTGTCGTATCTCCGTGGTCTGACGGATTTCACCGCTCAGCCGGGCGCGACGGCCGGCTAGGGATTCCGGGGACTGTCGCCCGGCGCCCATGATGTGGGCATGAAGATTCCCGACCGACGGATCGAACTGTTCACCGGCACCGGCAGCGAGCACCGGTTCACCGGCCCCGCGACCGGCGACGAGCGGAGCATGCTCGTGGCTGTGCTGGACGCCCAGCGCGCCACCCTGAAGCTGAAGTGCTCCGGGCTGGGGCCGGAGCTGGCCCTGCGGTCCGTGTCCCCGTCCTCGCTCTCCCTGCTCGGCCTCGTCCGGCACCTGGCCGACGTGGAACGCCGCTGGTTCCGGGCCGTGCTCGCCGGGCACGACGTCGAACTGCGCTTCTCCTCCACGGACCTGCCCGAGGGCGACTTCGACGGCGCCGGCCCCGACCCCGAGGTCGTCGCGGAGTCCTGGGCGGCCTGGCGGGCCGAAGTCGCCTTCGCGGAGGCGTTCGTCGCCGAGGCCCCGCACCTCGACATCGCGGGCCACGACCCCTGGCGCGGCACGGTCTCGCTGCGCTGGGTGCTCATCCACATGATCGAGGAGTACGCCCGCCACAACGGACACGCCGACCTGCTCCGCGAACGGATCGACGGCGCGGTCGGGGTGTGACTCCGGGCGGCCGCACCGGCCCCGCTTCCACGGCGCAGGTCAGCCTGGCCGGAAAGACTCCTCGGCGGCTTCGCCGGCGTGCAGTGGTACGGCGAAGAAGGCCGGCGCCGCGCAGGCCGCCACGCCCGCTGCCGTTGTCAGTGTGCCGGGTAGGGACCAGGTCGCCAGTGGGCCGGCGATCGCCGCGCCCGTTGCGAAGGCGGTGATCTTCAGGCTGGCGCCGGTGGTGAAGATCTGGCCGCGCAGACGGTCCGGAGCCTCCCGGTGGCGTACCGCGAACACGGCGGTGAGCTGCGGCCCCTCACCGGTCCCGGCGAGCAGCACGGCCACGACGAGCACGGCCGGGCGGCCTGTCGCCGCCAGGGCGAACGCGCCGGCCTGGATCAGGGCGCCGGCCCAGATGATCGAGTCGGGGGCGACGCGCTGCGGGAACCGTGCCAGTACGGCGTTGGCCACCAGGGCCGAGACGGCCGCACAGGACAGCAGCAGCGCGCCGCGCCCCGCCGCGCCGAGGACTCGTACCCCGAGCAGCGGGACGCAGGCCGTCAGCATGCCCTGCGCGGCACAGCACACGACCGAGGCCAGCGTCGCCCGCGCGAGCCGGGGTCTGTGCACGATGACCCGCGTTCCGGCGGCGAGGTCACCGATCAGCCCACTGGGCTGCCGCTCCCGCACCCGCGTGGAACGCGCCGGCAGGGCCCACGCCGCCGGTGCCGCCGAGCCGATGAGCGCAGCCGACACCACGACGGCCGTCGGCGCCCCCAGCCCCTCGGCCAGGCCACCGGCGAGAACCGGACCGGACAGGCTCGCCACGCCGAAAGTCATGGCGTCGAGCGCATTGGCCCGTGGCAGCCGGTCCGCTGCGGCCACCCTCGGCAGCTGACCGGTCCAGCCGCCCGACAGCGCCGGCCCCAGCAAGCCGGTCAGAACGGCGATCAGCACGGTGACGGCGAACGGGAACCGGCCGAGCCCCACGAGGATCACCGCGAGGCCGGTCGCGTACAGGGCGAGCGCGGCGGCCAGCAGCCGCCCCGGCCGTCGTTGTCTGTCGAGCACCGCCCCCAGCACGGGGCCGCCCGCCACCGCCGCGACCGTGATGCCCGCGAGCAGCGCCGACGCTTCGGAGGCCGAGCCGGCGACCGCGTATCCCGCCAGCATCAGCGCCGGTCCCGACATCTCGTCCCCGACGCGGGCCATCGTCGCCCCCGCGAAATACCCGGTCATCTCGTAACGTGTTGTCACCCCAGTGACGTTACGGAGGTAACTCAAAACTCCGCAATATGCGTTACAGTGCGCTGGTGTCCCCCAGCAACGACGCCGACGGCGACTGGTCCACCCGGCACTCCGTCCTGGCCATGGCCCGCCGCACCGCCGCTCTCGTCAACGCCCTCACCGAGGACCGCCCCCACCCGGGCCATGTGGCGGAGGTGCTCCTCGCCTACGGCGAGACGGGCCCCGTGCACCTCACCTCCCGGGACATCGCGCAAATGCGGGAGGCCGCGGACCGGCTGCGAGAGGTCTTCGCCGCCGAGGGCGCCGACGAGGCCGCCGCCGTCCTCAACCGACTCCTCGGCGAACACACCGGCCCGCTCCGCCTCACCTCGCACGGTGGCGACACGCCCTGGCATCCCCACCTCGACCGCGACGACGACGCTCCCTGGGGTGAGTGGCTCCTCGCCTCGTCCTGCCTGGCCCTGACCGTGCTCCTCTGGGACCGCCAGCTCCCGCCCGGAAGGATCTGCGCGTCGGCCGCCTGCCGGAACGTCTTCATCACCCAGGGCCCCGGCCCCGAACGCCGCTACTGCTCCCGGCGCTGCGCGACCCGCGAACGGGTCGCGGCCCACCGGCGCGCAGCGCGCGGGTGAGCCACACCGACCCGCCGCGGTCGTCAATGCAGAGCCGGCCACGCTCGAAGCCCCACCGACAGCGTCCGGGCCCGGATCATCAAGCCCGCAGGCGCCCAGGGCCCCCTCCCCGGCTGGGGCTTCGGCAATGCGCGCGGAGCGCGTCCGGCAGGGCCACCGTCCGCTGTGTGCCCGGGCCCGCCTCGTCTACTCCCGGCGTTCGTAGCCAAGTTCGTGTTTCCGTTCCGTCTGTTCCTGCGCGAGTCGGGACTTGCGCAGTGCCTCGGCACGTTCGGCCGGTGCGGGAGGCGGCGCCGGGGCGTCGTCGGCGTAGCGGTGGTCGCGCCCGGCGAGATGCGGCTTCGGCATGCGGGCCGGGTAACCCGGGCACGGGGTCGCAGGCAGGCGTGCCCCTCGGATTCGGCCGTGCATCCCCCGGTGGGCTGGGTACTGGGACGGAGGAGTCCGACGTATGGGCCGGGCGGGCTTGAGACGGCTCGGGTGCCGTGTACACGGCACAGCGGTGGAACGGCACCGAAGTGGAGGTGACGACGATGAGGTACGACGAGTTCCTCGCCCGTGTGCGCGAGCGCGGCGAGTACGCCAGCCAGGAGGAAGCGGCGCAGGTGACGGAGGCCGTGCTGAGTGTGCTGGCGCAGCGGATCAGCCCTGGGGAGATCGACGACCTCGCCTCCCAGCTGCCCGGCCCACTGGGTCCCGGTCTGGCCGACGCGAAGCAGCCCCGGCCGGAGAGGTTCGGGGTCGAGGAGTTCCACCGCCGGGTCGCCGAGCGGATCGGAAGCAGGCCGCGCACGGCTCAGTGGGACGCCGGCGCGGTCCTGACCACGGTCGCCGACAGCGTCAGCGGAGGAGAGCTGAACCAGGTCTTCAGCCAACTCCCGTCGAGCTACGCCGCCCTGTTCGGCAAGACGGACCTTGCGGACTGAGCCCGGCACCTGCGTCGGCATCGGGGCGCGCCTCTTGATTGACCGCGCCACCGGGGTGGGTTTTGATGTGGCGCATGACGGGTGGAGCACAGGCGGATGGAGCACAGAACGGCGCCGATCCGGTCATGGCCTTCGCCACGCAGGAGGCGTGGGAGAAGTGGCTGGAGGAGCATCACACCGGCGCGCGGGGCATCTGGTTGAAGATCCCGAAGAAAGAATCCGGGCTCGACGGCGTCGACTACGCGGGAGCGCTGGAGTCGGCGCTCTGCTTCGGCTGGATCGACGGGCAGAAGAAGAAGCTGGACGAGCGGCACTGGCTGCAGCGCTTCACCCCGCGCCGGCCGGGCAGCAAGTGGTCGAAGGTGAACCGGAAGAAGGCCACCGAGCTCACGGAGCAGGGCCGGATGCGACCGGCCGGCCTGCGGGAAGTGGAGAAGGCCAAGGCGGACGGCCGCTGGGAGGCGGCGTACGAGGGTCAGCGCACGGCTTCGGTACCGGATGACCTCCAGGCGGCTCTGGAGGCCTGTCCTCAGGCGCGGGACTTCTTCGCGACCCTGGACAGCCACAACCGGTACGCGATCCTCTACCGCGTCCAGGACGCCAAGAAGCCGCAGACGCGGGCGGCACGCATCGAGAAGTTCGTCGCCATGCTCGCCACACAGCAGAAGCTCCACCCTTGAACGAACGCTCTTGCGGTGAAGTCCTCGTCCATGGACGCCTGTGCGCCCGTGGTGCAGGAGCCGCCTCGGCCCGACGGCCAGGACCGCTACACCATCAGGGAGGTCGCGGCACTCACGGGACTTGCTGCCCCCAGGTGGAGCGGTCGCACGCCGGTCAACGCCGGTTCGACAACCGGGACCTGGAGTGGCTCGCCGGTGTGAGCAAGCTGCGGCTGACCCGGATGCCGGTCGCCGAGATGGCATTCTGCGCAGGTCCCTGCGGCGCACGGTGACACGCGAGGTTTTCTTCGGCGGCAACAGGGAGCCCTGGGCTGGGTGGCTGAGCAGGGAGCACCCGGTCTGGTGGGCCTGGTCCCAGCGCAGTGCAAGGCGCCGCGAGATCGAGCACCGTACCAGCGATCCGCGCCTCGCCCCGCTCGACGCCCTCCGCTTCCACCATCCCGACGACAGCGCCGCCTGGCTGACCTCCCTGGCAACGGACAGGACGCCCCGCCCATAGGCGAGACGCCGCCCTGTCCGCGTGCCTGGGTGCTGTTGGCGAGCGGCGAAGCCGGTGCGCGCGGCGGCGAGGCTGCCGGCGGCCAGGGCTACGGCGCCGGGCGTCGCACGGTGGCCGTCAGGTGGCGGACGCGTGGCCCAGGGCGCCCAGTCCCGCGGCCACCACGACGTCCGTCAGTTCGGTCCATCGGGTGTCGCGGTTGGCCATCATGGTGGAGGTGACCGCGCCGATCGCGGACACCACCCGTACCCGCCGCTCCTCGTCGGTCTCGATCTGCGGATCGAAGGCCTCCAGCAGCGTGCGCTGGGCCTGTGCGAGGCGTTCGAGGATCTCGGGGTCGCGGGTGAGCCAGAAGGCGCCCACGATGAGCGCGCCCGTGCCCGGCCACTCCTCGATCATTTCGACGAGCGCGTTGAGCAGGGCCGCGTCGCGTCGCCTTCCGACCGGGAGTCCGGCGGCCGCGGCGGCCACGCGCGTGATGTGTTCCTCGGTGCGGCCGACGACGGCGGCCTGGATGCGTTCCTTGGAGCCGAAGCGCTTGAGGACGGCGGCTTTCGAGTAGCCGGCGGCGTCGGCGATGGCCTGGACGGGCCCCTGTGCGAATCCGTGCCGGGCAAAGACGAAGGCGGCCACGTCGAGCAGTGCGCGGTCGATTTCCTCGCTCGTGAGCTTCACGGTTGACTTCACGGCCTTAGGTTACCATCCTGGTCACCGAGTAACCAAAATGGTCACCTCGAAGGGATGCGACATGAGGACGAACGGCACGGGTCTCGCGGGCAGGAAGCCGACGCCGCGACTGTGGCTGGCTCCGGCCGTCATCGTCTGCGTCGTCATGGCGGTGCTGGCGGCGCTGTACCTGGGCAGCACGGTCAATTCCTCCGACCACCTCGCGGACTTCCCCGTGGCGATCGTCGACGCCGACACCGGGGTCACCACCGCCTCCGGGCAGCACGTCGACGTCGGCGGGCAGATCGCCGGCAGCCTGCGCGAGGGCATCGACCACGACAAGTTCGATCTGCGCTCGCTCAGCCTCGCCGAGGCGAAGCACGAGCTGGGGCAGGCGAAGCTCTACGGCGCGATCGTGCTGCCCCCGGACCTCAGCAGGAAGCTGACGGCACTGGCCTCGGGTGCCGTGTCCGGTGCCGCCGTGGAGCGGCCGGTGATCACCGTCTACACCAACCCGCTCGCCAACACCTCCAGCGCCTCCGTCGTGAACGCGCTCGCGAACCAGGCGCTCACGCGGGCCGACCAGGCCGTCGGCAAGCAGCTTCTCGCCGAGGTGACCTCGGCCCGGGCCAAGGCGGCCACGGCGCAGGGCCGGACCGTGCCGGGCACCGCGCGACTCGTTCTGTCCGCACCCTTGGACGTGCGGGTCACGCCGTTCCAGCGCGTTCCCGACGGCACGGGTAACGGCCTGTCGGCCTTCTACTACGCGCTGCTGCTCGTGCTCGCCGGGTTCACCGGGTCCCTGATCGTCAGCAACCTGGTGGACGCCCAACTCGGCTTCGCCCCGAAGGAGTTCGGCCCCCGCTACCGCATGGAGCCGCACTCGGGACACAGCCGTCTGGCCACCCTCGCCCTGAAGTGGGGGATCATGACGGGCGTCGCGGTGGTCGTCGCCACGGTCTACCTGGCCATCGCGGACGGGCTCGGCATGCCCCTGGACCACCCGTGGCAGCTGTGGGGGCTCAGCGTGCTCGCGATCACCGCCGTCGCCGTGGTCGTCCAGAGCGTCCTGGCCCTGCTCGGCGGCCTGGGCATGGTGGTCAACCTCTTCCTGTTCATCGTCCTCTCGGTCCCGAGCGCCGGCGGTACGGCCCCGCTGGAGGCCACTCCGTCCGTCGTCCGCTTCCTCGGCACCTTCGAGCCGCTGCACCAGATCTACGTCGGGGTCCGCTCCGTCCTGTACTTCGGCGCCGTCTGGGACGCCGGCCTCGGGCGCGCGGTGACCGCCGCCGCGGCGGCCCTCGTCCTCGGCCTGGGTGCAGGCGTCCTCGGCACCCTCGCCTACGACCGCAAGGGCCTGGCGCGGCGCCACGGCGCGCCTTCCGCGGAGCTGCCGGCGGCGCCCGGAGCCGCGTGACCCCGCCCCGGCCGGCACCTGCGCACACCACCCGAGTCGACTCCGGCCGGCGACACCGTCCCCAAGCGGTGTCGCCGGCCGTCCTGCCGCGTCGTACCGCTTCGAAGGGAAGGCCGCGAACCGCTCAGACAGAAGGGGCCACACCCAGGTGGCGCAGTGCGCGTACCGGGGTGGTGAGGAGCGCGCGATACCGGTCACCGTCCGGACCGAGCATGCGGGCGGTGTCCGCCACGGAACGCAGCAGGACCCCGGCGCTGCCGTCGTCCAACGGGTGCACGCAGTCGACGTCCGGCAACAGCCAGCGCAGCCCGTGCCGTTCGAGGCCGAGTGCGCGCAGCGCTGGGGAGCTGACGGCCATGGGATGGATGGCCGAGCAGTGGTCGTGCACGAGTCCCGGCAGGATCGCCTCGTGGCTGCGGGTGCCTCCGCCGACCTCGTCCGCCGCTTCCAGTAGCGTGACGTTCAGTCCCGCCTTGGCAAGGAGGGCAGCGGCGGCGAGGCCGTTGGGCCCGCCGCCGAGCACCACGACTGAGGTCATGTGGTGCACCTCGACGTGATCGCGGCCGTCTGAGGGTCGTCAGGACTGAGGCCGCTTGCCGTGATTGGCGCGATGGTTGCGCCGCGACTTCTTCTTACGGCGTCGCTTCGAGGACATGGAAACCTCCTGGAGGGAGAGGGAAACCGGTGTATAAACACCCGGAAACACCGTATAACGGGATATCCGGTGCCTCCACTGCAGCCGCTACCCGAGACCCCCGGGCTGTCGTTGATACGATGCGCAAAATGCCCGACTCATGAGTATTCTCCCCTCGACCAGAGGAGCGGAAATGACCGGTGACCCGGAGCCGATCGGTGCCGCTGCCCGCCGTGCGCTGGAGCAGGAGCTGGCCGACCTGCGTGAAGAGCGCCGACTCGTCGCCGGAATCCTGCAGGACCGCACGGACGTGGGCGACCAGGCAGACCAGGCCGAACAGTTGCAGCGCGCCAATCAGCTCGGCCGCCTGGACCGTCGTATCGAGACCATCACCGAGCGGCTGCGCCGAGCGGACGTGGCCGGGCCCGCCCCCACGGACGTGGTCGGCATGGGCAGCACGGTCACCGTCCGCTTCCCGGACGGCTCGGTGGAGACGCTCCAGATCGGGGAACTCGCCGAGGCCCTGGACCAGAACCTGGTCACCTCCGACAGCCCGCTCGGCCGTGCGCTGCTCGGACATCGCCCCGGTGACTCGGTCCACTTCGACACGCCGGACGGCCCGTCGAGCGTGGTCGTGGTGTCGATCGGGGAGCAGAGCGAGCAGGGATGAACGCTGAGGAGTCAGTCCTCAACACCCGGGCGTACCTCACGCCCGGGTGTGTCCGCCGGCGGGCTGCCCCTCCTCCCCCGCCGTCACTTCTCCGCTGACGCGGCGCCCCCCTGGGCAGGCTCACCGGAGCCGGTGCTCTTGCGGACCCTGCAGTGGAGGGAGTCGTGTTCGACGTCGGCGACGATGGTGTCGCCGGGATCGGCCTCGCCGCTTAGCAGAAGGGTGGCGATCCGGTTGTCTAGTTCCGCCTGGATCGTGCGGCGAAGCGGCCGGGCACCGAACTCCGGCTGGTGGCCGTGGGCGATGAGCAGTTTCTTCGCCGCGTCGGTCACCTCCAGCGTCATCCCCTGAGCGTGGACGCGGCGTTTGCTCTGGTCCAGCAGATGGTCCACGATCTCCCCGAGATCCTCCTCGGTCAGCCCGTGGAAGATGATGATGTCGTCGATCCGGTTGAGGAACTCCGGCAGGAACCTGGTCCGCAGGTCCTCCATCAACTCGTCCTTGAGTTCCGACACATCACCCTTGTGGTCCAGGATCCGGTGCGCGCCGATGTTGGACGTCATGATGATCACGCAGTGCCGGAAGTCGACGGTACGCCCCTGGGCGTCGGTGAGCCGGCCGTCGTCCAGGATCTGCAGCAGGGTGTTGAAGACGTCCGGGTGCGCCTTCTCCACCTCGTCGAACAGCACCACGCTGTAGGGCCGGCGGCGCACCTTCTCCGTCAGCTGGCCCGCTTCCTCATAGCCCACGTATCCGGGAGGGGCACCCACGAGGCGGGCGACGGTGTGCTTCTCCTGGAACTCGCTCATGTCGAACCGGATCATCCGGTCCTCGTCCCCGAACAGCAACGCCGCGAGGGTCTTGGCGAGTTCGGTCTTGCCGACACCCGTGGGACCGAGGAACAGGAAGGATCCCACCGGCCTGTTCGGGTCCCCCATGCCCGCCCGGTTGCGCCGTACCGCCTGGGAGACGGCGGTGACGGCCTCGTCCTGGCCGACGATCCGGGCGTGCATCTCCTCCTCCAGCCTGAGCAGCTTCTCCTTCTCGCTCGCCGTCAGCTGCGACACCGGGATGCCCGTACGCCGGGAGACCACGTCGGCGATATCGGCGGCCGTCACCGACACCACGCCCTCGCGGCGTTCTTCGATGCCGGCGAGTTCGCCCTCCACCTCGGAGATCTGCCGCTTCAGCTCCGACGCCTTCTCGAAGTCCTCCCCGGAGACGGCCTGGTCGAGTTCGCGGCGGAGTTGGGCGATGCGGTCCTCGCGGCTGATCACCTCCGTGGACCGGCCCACACTGCGCAACCGCACCCGCGCACCGGCCTGGTCCATCACGTCGATCGCCTTGTCGGGCAGGAAGCGGTCGGTGATGTAACGGTCGGACAGTTCGGCCGCGGCCGCCAAGGCCCCATCGTCGAACCGGACCTGATGGTGCGCCTCGTAGGAGTCCCGCAGACCCTCCAGGATCTGCACCGTCTCCGCCACCGTCGGCTCGGGCACCATCACCGGCTGGAACCGCCGCTCCAGCGCCGCGTCCTTCTCCACGTACTTGCGGTACTCGTCGATCGTCGTGGCGCCCACGACGTGGAGTTCACCGCGCGCGAGGGCCGGCTTGAGCATGTTGCCCGCGTCCATCGACCCCTCCCCCGTCGCCCCCGCGCCCACGACGGTGTGCAGTTCGTCGATGAACAGGATGATCCGGCCCTTGGCGGCCTGGACATCCTCGATGACCTTCTTCAACCGCTCCTCGAACTGGCCCCGGTACTGTGCCCCCGCGACCATCGCCGACAGGTCCAGGGCCACGACCCTCTTGTCCTTGAGGGTGTCGGGCACTTCACCGGCCACGATCCGCTGCGCCAGCCCCTCCACGATCGCCGTCTTGCCCACACCCGGCTCACCGATCAGCACCGGATTGTTCTTCGACCGCCGCGAGAGGATCTCGACCGTCTGCTCGATCTCCTCCGCACGCCCCACCACCGGATCCAGCTTCCCCGACTTCGCCTCCTCCGTCAGATCCCGCCCGTACTCGTCCAGCGTCGTCGCCGGCGCCTTCTTCCGTTCGGCGGGAGCTCCGTCGCCGCGAGCGGCCTGCTCGGTCAGACCGGCCAGTTTCTGCGTGTCCATGCCCTCGGCGCGCAGCAGCTTGGCGGCACCCGTCTCACTGTCGCCGAGCAGGGCGCCGAGGATGTGCTCGGGACCGATGTACGACACTCCGGCCGCCTGTGAGTAGGCGTAGGCGGCCCGGAGCGTGCGCTTGGCCGCGGGGGTCAGGCCCGGTTGCGCGGACGGCTCACCGGACTCCCGGGGCAGGATCCTGTCGAGCTCGGCCGCCAGCGTGTCGGGATCGACGTCCAGCTTGGAGAGCAGTCTCCGGGACGGTTCGACCTTGGTGGCCGCCCACAGCAGATGTTCGGTGTCCAGGTCGGACGTGCCGTCCTCCAGCGCCCGCTGCGCGGCCACGTTGAGCAGTTCCTGCGACGACTCCGTCAGCAGCCGACCGATGGGCACCCGCTGAACGGCGGGAGGCGACGACGCCGGCGACATCCCGAAGAACCGGCTGAACAACTCGCCGAAGGGATCCGACGGACCGAACGGTGCACCGAACGACATCGACATGACAGCTCCTGAGCGCGCGGGAGGTCGATAATCCGCGGGGTGGTTGTTCCGGGGGCCCTAATCACTGAACCCCGCTGGGCACGGCGCCGCAAACGGAGGACACGCGTTGCCGTTTCCGGTAACGCTGGGTCACGAGCGGCTCGGGGCATCGGGCAGGTCCTCGAGAAGGCTGACGGTGGGCACATCGAAGAGGCAGCCGGTGACCGGCACCGAGAATTCGAGAATCCGGTCGTGCCGGCCCGGACGCCGGCCGAGGAACATGTTCCTCAGCATTTCCTGCGTCACAACCGGGGTGCGGGCATATCCGATGAAATAGGTGCCGAACTCGCCTTTGCCGATGGTGCCGAAGGGCATGTTCTCCCGCACGATCTTGCGTTCGGCGCCGTTCTCGTCGGGGATGGCGTTGAACGCGACATGGAAGTCGGCGGGCTTCACATCGTCGGGGAGTTCGGTGTTGGCCAGTTTGGTGCGCCGACGACACAGCTCAGTTCCTCGGCCGGCTCGCGGAAGGCCACCGAGCGGCGCAGCCCCGAGACGTGCTCGCTCGGCAGGTCGAACCGCAGTCCGGCGCCGGGACCGGGGAAGGGCCGACGGGCCGGGGTTGGCTTTACGGGGAGCGGTCGGGTACACCCGTGCCGTGCTCTTTCGTCAGCTGGAATACCTCGTCGCCCTCTCCCGGGAGCGGCATTTCGCCCGTGCCGCCCAGGCCTGCTATGTCTCCCAGCCCGCTCTGTCGGAGGCGCTGCGCAAGCTGGAGGAGGAACTCGACGTGCCGCTGGTGCGGCGCGGCCGCAAGTACGAGGGCCTCACCCCTGAGGGGGAACGCATCGTCGTATGGGCGCAGCGGATCCTCGCCGACCGTGACGCCCTCAAGGACGAGGTGGATGTCCTGCGCACCGGGTTGAGCGGCAGGATGCGGATCGGTACGGTGCCGACCGCGTCCGGTGCCGTCGCCCAGTTGACCGGCCCGTTCTGCGCGGCGCACCCGCTGGTCACGGTCGAGGTCACAGCGGACATGCAGTCGGTGGACATCCTGCGGCAGCTGCAGAACTTCGAGCTCGATGCCGGGGTGACCTATCTGCGTGAGGATGTGTCGGGCGGTGCCTTCCACACGGTTCCCCTCTACCAGGAGCGGTACGTTCTGCTGCTCACGGCCGCCGACGGCCTGGCCCGGCGTACGTCGGCCACCTGGGCGGAGGCCTCGCGTCTGCCGCTGTGCATGCTGACCCCGGCGATGCAGGGACGCCGGGTGCTGGACGAGCTGTTCGCGCAGGCGGGGACGCAGCCCTCGCCCCGGCTGGAGACCGACTCCGTGGCGGCGCTGTTCGCCCACGTCAGGACGGGCCTGTGGGCGGCCATCGTGCCGCACGCCTGGCTCCATGTGTTCGGTGTCCCGCACGGTATGCGGGCGGTGCCGCTGGTCGAACCCGCCGCGTCGGTGCCCGTGGGTCTGGTGGTCGCCGCCCGGGAGCCGTGTTCGGTGATGGCGAGGGCGCTGACGGACATCGCCCGCACCACCGACGTGGCCTCGGCCCTGGAGCGCGTGCCGGGGGATCCGGGACGGTAGCCGACGGCGCCGGCCGCGGCTGCGGCTCACGTGCACTGCCGTCGCCTTGTACCGGCCGACCGGTGTCTGCCGCCCGGTCCCCCAGACCCGTCGGCCAATCCGCCCGACCCCACGGCCGCCGGGCGCGGGGGCTCGGCAGCCCAGCGCCGCAGGTGCCAGGCGCGGCAGCCCAGCCCGGCGGTCGCCCCGCGCGACGACCCGACCCCGCAGGCGCCGCGCGGGCCGACCCGCCACGGCCCAGCCCCACAGACACCGAAAACGGCCACCTGACTCCGACGGTGCCGGGCGCCGCAGCCCAGCCCCGCAGTCGCCCGCCACGGCAGCCCAGCCCAGCGGTCGCCCCGCGCGACGACCCGACCCCGCAGGCGCCGCGCGGGCCGACCCGCCACGGCCCAGCCCCACAGACACCGAAAACGGCCACCTGACTC
>NZ_JBVIEB010000013.1:115524-138177 GCF_055572075.1 Streptomyces sp. NPDC030820 | reverse complement strand
CCGACGGTGCCGGGCGCCGCAGCCCAGCCCCGCAGGTGCCGGGCGCAGCGGCCCGGCTCCGGTGACGCCGTCAGCCCACGTCGGCCCCCACGTGAGCACTCTCATCAGCCCACTGCACACCCCACCTGCCCACTGCGGATCCTCATCAGCCCACGTCAAACCCCCACCAGCCCACGTCAGCCCACCGGCTGCCGCTGGAGCCGTTCGGCACCGGCGTACACGTTCATCGACGTACCGCGCAGAAAGCCGACCAGGGTCAGGCCGCTCTCGGCTGCCAGGTCGACGGCCAGCGAGGAGGGGGCCGAGACGGCCGCCAGCAGGGGGATTCCGGCGAGCACGGCCTTCTGCACCAGCTCGAAGGAGGCGCGGCCGCTGACCATCAGCAGGGTGCCGCGCAACGGCAGCAGGTTCGAGCGCAGGGCGTGTCCGACGACCTTGTCCACGGCGTTGTGCCGGCCCACGTCCTCGCGCAGGCACAGCAGCTCGCCGTCGGCCGTGAACAGTCCGGCCGCGTGCAGCCCGCCGGTGCTGTCGAACACCTTCTGCGCGGTGCGGAGCTTTCCGGGCAGGGAGGCCAGGAGCTCCGGGCCCACGCGCAGCGGGTCCTCGGCCACGGACCACCTCGTGGCCATGCGCACCGCGTCCAGGCTGGCCTTGCCGCACAGGCCGCACGAGGAGGTGGTGTAGAAGTTCCGCTCCAGCGACGCGTCGGGCATGACGACGCCCGGGGCCAGGCCGACGTCCACCACGTTGTAGGTGTTGCCGCCGTCCGCCGTGGCGCCGGCGCAGTAGCGGATGCCGGTCACATCGCCGGCGGCGTGGACGACGCCCTCGCCGGCGAGGAAGCCGGCCGCGAGATCGAAGTCGTCGCCCGGGGTGCGCATGGTCACGGTGAGGGGGCGCCCGCCGACCCGTATCTCCATCGGTTCCTCGGCGGCCAGGGTGTCCGGCCGGGCGGAGGGCACTCCGTCGCGGATCCGGAGCACCCGCCGCCGTACCGTCACTCGTCCCATGGACATGCTCCTTTCCTGCGGATGCCAGGTGCTCCAGGTGCTCCAGGTTGCTCAGCCGGCGGCGCGCGTGGGCTCCAGGCGGATCAACACGCCTTTGGACGTTGGGGTGTTGCTGATGTCGGCGACGCTGTCCAGCGGTACCAGGACATTGGTCTCGGGGTAGTAGGAGGCCGCGGAGCCTCGGCTGGTGGGATAGGAGACGACGCGGAAGTCCTCCGCCCGGCGTTCCAGCCCGTCGTGCCAGACGGCGACCAGGTCCACCCGGTCGCGGTCGGCGAGCCCGAGGTCGGCCAGGTCGGCGGGGTTGACGAGCACCACCCGGCGGGCGTTGTGGATGCCGCGGTAGCGGTCGTCCATCGCGTACGGCACGGTGTTCCACTGGTCGTGGGAGCGCAGTGTCTGCAGCAGCAGATGGCCCTCGGGGATGTGCGGCATCGTGAACTCGTTGACGGTGAAGACCGCCTTGCCGCTCGGCGTGCGAAAGACGCGCTGGTTGACCGGGTTGGGCAGCCGGAAGCCGCCGGGCCTTGCGACCCGGGCGTTGAAGTCCTCGAAGCCCGGTACGACCCGGGAGATGCGGTCGCGGACGGTGGCGTAGTCCGCCTCGAACTCCTCCCAGGGGATGGCGGGTTCGTCGCCGAGGGTACGGCGGGCCAGCCGGCTGATGATCGCCACCTCGCTGAGCAGGTGCGGTGAGGCCGGCGCCAGGCGGCCGCGGGAGGCGTGCACCTCGCTCATGGAGTCCTCGACGGTGATGAACTGCTCGCCGGACGCCTGGATGTCGCGGTCGCTGCGGCCGAGGGTGGGCAGGATGAGGGCGGTGTCACCGCAGACCGTGTGGGAGCGGTTGAGCTTGGTGGAGATGTGCGCGGTGAGCCGGCACCGCCGCATCGCCTCCTCGGTGACATGGCTGTCGGGGGTGGCCCGGACGAAGTTGCCGGCGACGCCGAGGAAGAGCTTCGCGGTGCCGTCGCGCATGGCCCGGATGCCGTCGACCGAGTCCAGTCCGTGCCGTGTGGGCGGGGTGAACGCGAACTCGCGGCCCAGGGCGTCGAGGAAGGTCTGGGGCATGCGCTCCCAGATGCCCATCGTGCGGTCGCCCTGGACGTTGCTGTGGCCGCGCACCGGGCACACCCCCGCGCCCGGCCTGCCGATGTTGCCGCGCAGCAGCAGGAAGTTGACCACCTCGCGGATGGTCGGGACGCCGTGCTTGTGCTGGGTGAGCCCCATGGCCCAGCAGACGATGATCTTCCCGCTGCGCAGCACCCGGTCGTGGACGCTCTCGATCTCCTCACGGGTGAGCCCGGTCGCGGTGAGGATGTCCTCCCACGGGACCTTCCGGGCCTGGTCGGCGAAGTCGGCGAAGCCGGTGGTGTGGGCGCTGATGAAGCCGTGGTCGAGTACGGTGCCCGGGCGCTCGTCCTCGGCCTCCAGCAGCAGCCGGCCCAGTGCCTGGAAGAGGGCGAGGTCGCCGCCGGGGCGGATCTGCAGGAACTGGTCGGCTATCGCGGTACCCCGGCCGACCACTCCGCGTGCCTTCTGCGGATGCTTGAAGCGGATGAGTCCGGCCTCCGGCAGCGGGTTGACCGCGATGACCTTGCCGCCGTTGCGCTTGGTCTCCTCCAGTGCGGTGAGCATCCTCGGATGGTTGGTGCCCGGGTTCTGTCCGACGACGAAGACGAGGTCCGCGGTGTGGATGTCGTCCAGGGAGACACTTCCCTTGCCGATGCCCAGGGTCTCCATCAGCGCGGAACCGCTGGATTCGTGGCACATGTTGGAGCAGTCCGGCAGGTTGTTGGTGCCATAGGCGCGGGCGAAGAGCTGGAGCAGGAAGGCGGCCTCGTTGTTCAGCCGGCCGGAGGTGTAGAAGAGGGCCTCGTCCGGGGAGTCCAGCCGGCGGAGCTCGCGGGCCAGTACGTCGAGCGCCTCGTCCCAGCCGACCGGTTCATAGTGTTGCGCACCGGGCCGCTTGATCATGGGCTCGGTCAGCCGGCCCTGCTGGTTGAGCCAGTAGTCCGACTTGGCGCCGAGCTCGGCGATCGAGTGCTGGCGGAAGAACTCGGCGGTGACCCGGCGCGAGGTGGCTTCGTCGCTGATGTGCTTGGCGCCGTTCTCGCAGTATTCGTTGAGGTGCCGCTTGCCCGGTGCGGGCTCGGGCCAGGCGCAGCCCGGGCAGTCGAATCCCTTGACCTGGTTGATGTTCAGCAGGGTCAGCGCGGTACGTCGTACGGTCGTCTGCCCCAGCGAGTACTCCAGTGCGTGCGTCACCGCCGGGACACCGGTCGCCCAGCGCTTGGGCGGGGTGACCGACAGATCGTCAACGGGGTCCTCGTTACCGCTCATCTTCCGGTCCGCCTCTTTCTCCGATGGGCACTGCGGGGCAGCATCCGCCTCGTTCCGGAGACACGTCAAAGAGGTGTTTTCGATGGCGTGATAAGCACCGGTTATCAGATAAGCGCCACCTATCGGCACACAAGTGGGACCTCTTTGACTTCCTCGGACGGCTCGCCAACGATGACCCGCATGACGGCATCCCGGACGCACCCGGCCGATGGCACGGCTCCGCACGGACCGCGAACCGAGCCGGAACCGCTCCGGGCCGCGCGGGCCTGGCAGACGGCCCGCGCGATCGCCCGGTCCTGCGCCGGGCAGCCGCTGCCCGCGGTCCCCCGCGTCCTCACCGACGCGCTGGGCCACGCACTGGCCGAACCGCTCGTCGCGCTCACCGACCTGCCGCCGTTCGCGACCGCCGCGATGGACGGCTGGGCCGTGGCCGGACCGGGCCCGTGGCGGCTCGGCGACACCGGCGTCCTGGCCGGCCGGGAACCCGGGCCGCTCGCGGCGGACTCGGCCGTTCCCATCGCCACCGGCGCCCCGGTGCCGCCCGGTGCGACCGCCATACTGCGGCGCGAGCACGGCGAGGCGGACCCCGAGCGGGGCATGCTGTACGACCGCTCCCCCGCGCCGGTGCCCGAAGGCCGCGACATCCGGCCGCGCGGCCAGGAGTGCCGCTCCGGTGAGCCGCTGCTGCCCTCCGGCACCACCGTGACCGAACGGGTGCTGGGCCTGGCGGCCGCCGCCGGGTACGACCGGCTGACGGTGCACCGCCGGCCGAGTGCGGAACTGCTGGTCCTCGGCGACGAGTTGCTCCAGCAGGGCGTGCCGCGCGGCGGGCGGGTCCGGGACGCGCTCGGGCCGCTGCTGCCGCCATGGCTGCACGCGTGTGGCGCCGAGCTGATCGGCCATCATCTCCTCGCCGACGATCTCGCCGCGCTCCGGGAGGCCGTCGACCGCTCACCCGCCGATGTCGTGGTCACGACAGGGAGTACCGCCGCCGGACCGGTGGACTTTCTGCACGACACGCTCCGGGCGATGGGCGTCCGGCTGCTGGTGGACTCCGTGGCCGTGCGGCCGGGTCACCCGATGCTGCTCGCCGAGCTGCCGGCCACGGCCGACGGCCGGGCGCGCCGGCTGGTCGGGCTGCCCGGCAACCCGCTCGCCGCCGTGGCCGGCATGGTCACGCTGGCCGAGCCGCTGCTGCGCCGGCTCGGCGGGCACTCCGGCACCGAGCCGGTGAGGCTGGTGGCCGGCTCCGCCCTGCCCGGCCATCCGTGCGAGACCCGGCTGCTGCCGGTGTTCACCTCGGGGCAGGAGGTGACGCCGCTGCCGTTCGACGGTCCGGCGATGCTGCGCGGCCTGGCCCTGGCGGACGGCCTCGCGGTGGTGCCGGCGGGTGGCCTGCCGGCCGGCGCCGGAGTGGACGTGGTGGAGCTGCCCGGCCGGTGAGCCGGACCTGCCGTCACGGCCGACGAACGAGAGCACGCCCGCCCCTCACTCACGGCAGAGTCGTGCGGTGTGCCGGTCCCGCCGGCGCTAGCGTTGGGGCATGCGCCACGAGGTGACCGACGCCGACACCGCGGCGCGGATGGGCAGCGGTGACGTGCCCGTTCTCGCCGCGCCACGGCTGATCGCGTGGATGGAGGCGGCCACCCTGCGAGCCGCCACGTCCTTCACCGGGTCCGGCCAGACCACCGTCGGCACCGAGGTGCGGGTGCGGCATCTGCGGGCCACGCCGGTCGGCGGCCGGCTGGAGGTGAGCGCCGAACCTTCCGCCGTCGTCACGGGCGGGCGGCTCACCTTCGTGGTGCGGGCCGTCGACGGTTGGGGCCGGCTGGTGGCCACGGGGGAGATCGACCGCGCGGTCGTCGACCGGCAGCGGTTCCTGGCGCGCACGGCGGACCCGGCGCAGGACCCCTGACGGGCAGGATCGTCAGACGGGCGTGTGTCCCTGAAGGTACTCGTGCACGACGGCCGGGAGTGCCAGGTCGATGGTCTCGGGTATCGGCGCCCAGCGCACCTGCTCCGGCGCGAGACTCGCTCCGTCCGACGGGGTCTCGCTCAGCAGCTGGCACACCACCGCCGACGCCGCGTCCGCCGGTGCCCCGTCGTGCGGGATCAGGGGCTCCGTGCCGTCGACGAGGTAACCGGTGAGTTCGTACACGACGCGTGCCGCGGTGGCCTCGGCCGACTCGGCCGGTCCGGGCGTACCGGACGGCAGTGCCCAACCGTCGCCGTCGTCCACGAGCAGCAGCCGTCCGTCGTACAGCGCGACCGCCTGCACCACGCCCTCGGCGGGTTCCAGCGTCATGACCGACCAACCCCTCCCCCGGCGCGCCCGGCCGGGTTGCCCTCCCCCTACCCAGGTGAGCGAGTGGTCAGTACAGCATGGGCAGGTCTCCGGGTCGTACCCGCACCGTGACCGGCAGCGTGGCGTCGACCTCGCCGTCCGCGCCGTAGGGGACGGGCCTGCTCGCTTCGATGCGCAGTTCCCTGCCGCGCAGCACACGCACCTCGGGGCGGTGCACATGACCGCCCGTCTTCAGCTCGTTCATGAGGGTGAAGAACAGCCTGCGCGGTGCCTCCCGGATCATCACCACGTCCAGCAGGCCGTCGTCGACGCGTGCGTCGGGGGCGATGAGCCGACCGGATCCGTAGTAGGGGGAGTTGGCGGCCACGACGGTGTAGCCGCGGTGGGTGTGTTCCTCGCCGTCGACGGTGACGCGGTAGTCGGCCGCACGCCAGGTGGTGACGGCACGCAGGCCGCCCGCGTAGTAGGAGGCGGAACCGCGCAGCAGCCGGGCGTGGTTGGCGTGCCGGTTGGCCACCGCGTCGACGCCGGCGTAGACGCTGCCCAGGACGACCGTGCGCGGGTGGACGGCCGATTCCACCTCGATGGTGTCGACCGGCCGTGGCTCGGCGTGCAGCAGGATGCCGGCGAGTGCGGCGGGGTCGGCGGGCAGGTTCAGGGCGCGGGCGAAGTCGTTGCCGCGTCCCGCGGGCACCAGGCCGAGGACGGTTCCGGTGCCGCTGAGTGCGCCGCCGATGCCGCCGGCGATGCCGTCGCCGCCGACGGCCAGGACGATCCGGCCGCGCTCACCGGCGCGGCGCGCGATGTCCTGGGCGTGGGCGAGGCTGTTGCTGTACTCCGTCTCCAGTTCGGCCCCGGCCTCGCGCAGCAGCCGGGCCAGGTGGAGCAGGGTCGCCGCCCCGGTGGAGCCGCCCGCGGTGGGGTTGACGACGGCGGTGAACTGTCGCATCGGTGTGCCTCCGAAGCAGGCGGATCGGGTGGGGTCGGTCAGCGGATCGGTGGGTCAGTCGGTGGGGAGCAGGACGCCGGGGTTGAGCAGGCCCTCGGGGTCCAGGCTGCGCTTGACGGCGCGCAGGGCCGAGATGCCGAGCGGTCCGGCCTCGCGGACGTACCAGTCGCGGTGGTCGGTGCCGACCCCGTGATGGTGGGAGATGGTGCCGCCGGCCGCCAGGACGGCCTCGTTGGCCGCGTGCTTGGCGGGCGTCCAGTGGGCCACCGGGTCCTCGCCCTGGGCGCTGACGACCGTGAAGTACAGCGAGGCGCCGTTCTCGTAGACGTGGGAGATGTGGCACATCACCAGGGGCGGGGTGCCGGCCTCGGTGAGGGTGTCGGTGAGGGCGGTGCGTACGGCCGTGTAGAGGTCGGGGATGCGGGACCAGAAGGCGGCGGTCTCCAGGGTTTCGGCGAAGGCGCCGACGTCGAGGAGGGCGTCGCGCAGGTACGGCGCCGAGAAGCGGCCGTGGGCCCAGCGTTCGCCCGGTTCCGCGCCGACGAGGGTGCCGCCGCAGGCGGTGAGGACGGCCGCCGCCTGTTCCCGGCGCTGTGCGGTGTCCTCGGGCGTGCCCTCGTAACCGGTGATGGCCAGGCAGCCCGCTCCGCCCTGGGACAAGTCGCCGCCGATGGCGTCCGGTTGGGCCAGGCCGATGAGGGTCTCGGTCTCGTCGGACAGCCGCAGCACGGTCGGCCGGGGTCCGTCCTGGGCGAGCCTGCGCAGCGCGGCGGCGCCCTCCTCGAAGGAGGCGAACCGCCAGCCCTCGTAGATCCGCACCTGTGGCACCGGGCGGATCCGTACGGTGACCGAGGTGATCACGCCGAAGGCGCCCTCCGAGCCGAGGATCAGCTGGCGCAGGTCGGGGCCGGCGGCGGAGCGCGGGGCGCGGCCGGTCTCGATCGTGCCCTCGGGGGTGGCGAGGGTCAGGCCGAGGACCATCTCGTCGAAGCGGCCGTATCCGGCGGACGCCTGTCCGCTGGAGCGGGCGGCGGCGAAGCCGCCGATGGTGGCCCACTCGAAGGACTGCGGGAAGTGGCCGAGGGTGAAGCCGTGTTCGGCGAGCAGGGCCTCGGCCTCGGGGGCGCGCAGTCCGGGTTGGAGTACGGCGGTGCGCGAGACGGGGTCCAGGTCGAGCAGGCCGTTCATGCGGCGCAGGTCCAGGGCGATGAACCCGGTGCGCTGGGGGGCGAGTCCGCCGACGACCGAGGTGCCGCCGCCGAAGGGGACGACGGCGAGGCCGTGTGCGGCGCAGGCGCGCAGCACGGCGAGGACCTCGTCGTGGGAGGCGGGCAGGACCACGGCCTGCGGGACGTCCGCGAAGTCCCCGGCGCGGATGCGCAGCAGGTCGGGGGTGGACTTGCCGCGGGTGTGGCGGATGCGGCTCTCGGTGTCGGTGTGGACGTGGTCCTCGCCGCCGACGGCCTCGGCGAGCGCCTTGAGCGCGGCCGGGGAGGCTGTGGTGGCGGGCAGTTCGATGTCCTCGAGGGTGAGGGCGGGGGTGGTGCGGGGCTTGACGCCGAGCAGGTCGCGCAGCAGTCCGGTCACCGAGTCGGGCAGCGGTGCCGCCTTGGCCGGGTCGCCCCAGCCGTTCCACAGCATGTCCATTGAACGGTCGTCCTCACAGGTCGGTGTGCTCGGTGTCCTCGGTTCACGCGACGGCCGGCGGGCCGCGCCGGGGGTGACGGTGTCTGCTCCGCCCGATCCCGGGGCGTTACACTGTGACACATGACGCCTATTCGTCACAACGGTTCGGACAACGATCATGTGCTCGACGCGGTACGCGACTGTGTGCTGGCCGTCGGCGTCCGCCGCACCACCCTCGCCGACGTGGCCCGCCGCGCCGGTGTCTCGCGGATGACGCTGTACCGGCGCTGGCCGGATCTGCGGACCCTGGTGGGCGATCTGATGACCCGCGAGTGGATCGACGTGGCCACCCGGGCGATCCCCGAGCCCACCGCCGGCACGGACACCCGCACCCGGATCGTGGACGGACTGGTGGCGGGCGTCGAGGCCTTCCGGGCGCATCCGCTCTTCCGCAAGATCGTCGACGTCGACCCGGAACTGCTGCTCCCCTATGTGCTCGACCGGCGCGGAGCCAGCCAGGAGGCGCTGCTGGCGCTGCTGGCCGACGGGCTGCGCGACGGCCACGCGGACGGCTCCGTGCGCCCCGGGCATGTCGAACGGCAGGCCCGCGCCCTGCT
This sequence comes from Streptomyces sp. NPDC030820, assembly GCF_055572075.1. Taxonomy (NCBI): domain Bacteria; kingdom Bacillati; phylum Actinomycetota; class Actinomycetes; order Kitasatosporales; family Streptomycetaceae; genus Streptomyces; species Streptomyces sp. NPDC030820. The sequence goes on along the minus strand of NZ_JBVIEB010000013.1, from coordinate 129,324 downwards.
GTTGACCGTGCAGTCCTTCACCCTGTCCCTGCGCACGATGACCGACGAGGACGACCCGGAGCTCGACTCCGCCGCCTTCCTCGGCGAGTTGCGCACCCTCCTGGAGAGGACCCTCACACCATGAGCCACACCAGGGCCGACGCCGGCTCGTCCCTCAGCGCACACCGCCGCGGCCGGGAACTGGCCGAGGCCGCCGACGGCAGGGTCGCCGACGTGCTGGTCGTCGGGCTCGGCGCCACCGGGGCCGGAGCCGCGCTGGACGCGGCGGCCCGCGGTCTCGACGTCGTCGCGGTGGACGCCCACGACCTGGCCTTCGGCACGTCCCGCTGGAGTTCGAAGCTCATCCACGGCGGGCTGCGCTATCTGGCCTCCGCGCAGTTCGACGTAGCGCACGAGAGCGCGGTCGAACGCGGGGTGCTGATGACGCGGACCGCCCCGCACCTCGTGGCCGCCCAGCCGTTCGTGCTGCCGCTGACCCCACTGGTGTCCCGGGCCCAGGCCTCGCTGGCGTGGGCCGGGTTCCGGGCCGGTGACATGCTGCGGCTGGCCGCCCGGACCCCGCGCCAGGTCCTGCCCGCCCCGCGGCGGCTGTCGGCGACGGAGGCCCGGCATCTGGCGCCCTCGGTGCGCCCGGCCGGACTGCGCGGCGGGCTGCTGTCCTGGGACGGCAAGGTGACCGACGACGCCCGGCTGGTCACCGCCCTGGCCAGGACGGCCGCCGCGCAGGGCGCCCGGGTGCTGACCCGGGTCAGAGTGCTGGAGCTGACCGGCACCGGCGCCCGGATCCGCGACGAACTCACCGGCGAGGAGGGCGAGATCAGGGCTCGCACGGTCATCAATGCGGCCGGCGTGTGGGCGGGCGAGCTCGTCCAGGGCATCCGCATCCGGCCCTCCCGCGGCACCCATCTGGTCCTGCGCTCGGAGCAGCTCGGCACCCTGCCGGCCGGCCTGCACATCCCCATCCCCGGCGAGACCAACCGCTTCGTCCTGGTCCTGCCCCAGGGCGACGGCCGGGTGTACGTCGGCCTCACCGACGAGCCGGTCGACGGCGGGATCCCGGACGTCCCGGAGGTGCCGGAGACCGACATCGGCTTCCTGCTGGACGTGCTCGGCTCGGTCCTGGACACTCCGGTGACCCGGGAGGAGGTCGTCGGCGCCTTCGCCGGACTGCGCCCCCTGCTGGACACCTCCGGACACGACGGCCGCGACGGAGACCCCGCCCGCACCTCCGACATCTCCCGCCGGCACGCGGTGCTGACGTCCCCCGACGGCATCACGACGATCGTCGGCGGCAAGCTCACCACCTACCGGCGGATGGCCCAGGACGCCGTGGACGCCGCGACCGCCGCCCGGGGACTTCCCGCCGCGCCCTCACCCACCGCGGCGCTGCCCCTCGTCGGCGCCGCCGCACCCGGCCGGCTGCGCACCCTGTCGGCACCCCGGCGCCTGGTCCGCCGCTACGGCACGGAGGCCGAGGCCGTCCACGCCCTCGGGGCCGGGGATCCGGCCCTGGCCGAGCCCGTGCTGCCGGGCCACCCGGTGACCCGTGCGGAACTGCTGTGGGCCGTACGGCACGAGGGCGCCCTGGACGAGTCCGACCTCCTGGACCGGCGCACCCGCATCGGGCTCGTACCCGAAGATCGCGCCGAGGCGCTGGCCGTGGCACGGGAGGTACTGGACGAAGCGGCCGCGCGACGCTGACGCGCCGACCGCCTTGCCCGGGCGAGGCGGTGCCTGGTGTCGGTGGTGATCTCCGGTGGAGGCGGCCTGGTCACGTCTCCGACGCAACGGGCGGGCAGCGCGGCGGAGGCGCCCCTCCGCACCCGGGCAGGGCTCGCTGAGGCGCAGGCCGTGGGCCTTGAGGTGCCGGCCGGCTGGACCGAACGGCGCAGCAGAGCGGGAGCGTCAGAGCAGGCGGCGGATGTCGCCGCGGACCCGGTAGAAGCCGCCGGCCGCCGGGTGCAGGGCGTCCACGACGTAGCGGGCGCCCGGCTCGCGTATCGCCCGCGGGAACTGGACGTTCCAGGAGGTGTCGTAGCCCTCGGACACCACATGCACCCGCAGTCGGCCGCCGTCCTGCACGCACTCGACCACGACGGCTCCGGCCGGTGCCTGTGTGACGGTGGTCACCGCGGCCGCGGCGGTGGCGGGCTGGTAGGTCGGCAGGGCCGCGGCGAGCTTGACGTCCCGCGCCACCGGCACCGTGCCCTGCTGGGCCGCGGCGATGGCCGTCTCGCTCGCGTCGACGCACACCAGAGAGCCGTCGGTGGTCACCAGGTACAGCCGCTCGTCGCGGTACTGCATCGACAGCGCCGAACCGCCGCCCGTGCCGAGCTTCCACAGCCGCGTGCCGTTCTGGTCGAAGCAGTAGACGGAGGACGCGGCGTCCCCGGCGAAGACGAACCGCCCGCCCGGGGAGGTGGCGCACGAGTAGACCGCGCTGTCGCAGGCGTACGTCGCCTCGATGGCGCCGGTCGCCTTCGACAGCCGCTGGACCACGCGGTGCCCGGTGCCCGCGTACACGGCGTCGTCCTCCTGCCAGCCGAACAACACGCTGCCCTTGGTGGCCGTGTGCCACAACTCGCCGCTGCCGTCAGGCGCGTAGGCGGTGACGCCCCGGTGGTGGCCGTGGTACACGGCGCGGTCGTCGGCACGCACCATCCAGGCGTGTTCGCCCTGGCTGCGGCGGGCCCACTGGTGTTCGTCCTCGTGGTCGATGACGGTCAGCCGGCCGTCGCGGTCCGACACGTTCAGGATGCCCTCGTGGATGTCCAGCCAGAAGATGTCGACGTCGGCGGCGATGTCGTACGCGGCGAACGGCAGCTTGGAGGAGAGGTCGTAGACCTTGCCGTCGTCGCAGCCCGCGTAGATCCAGAAGTCGTCGGCGACCAGGCACTTCACCCCGTCCGGCAGACCGAACCGGGCGAGGACGGCGCCGTCGTGGCCGAGGGTGTAGACGTCACCCGCCTGGTTGCCGACCCAGCAGTGTTCGTCGTCGACGTGGATGCCGAAGGCGGCCGAGCCGGTGCGGAACCGCCACAGCACGGGCGCCACCGCCCGGGCGGTGGACGGGGCCGAGCTGACCTGACGCCGGGTCACCGGGCGGGCAGCGCGCTGCCCCTGGACCGCCGGGGCGTATCCCTTGCGGACCTTCTCCCCCACCTTTTTCGCGGCGGCCGCCCGGGCCTTCTCGGCGGTCGGGAAGGTCGTCGTCTGGATCTGCCCGGTGGCCCCGATCCTGCCGTACCGCACCGTCACCACTGCGCCGTCGACGGTCACTTCGTAGAACTTGTGGGCGCCGCCGCCCTCCTGCGACAGCTCCAGATACGTCGTCGACACCGCGGACGCCGTGGTCATGGCAGACCCCTCCCCAGGACGGAACCGCGGCCTTTCCCGCAGGTCCTCACTGATCGAACCGTAAGGGCGACCACTGACAACGGCCCGAGACGGTGGTACGGCAGGGCGGGCCGGCGGCCGGCCTCACTTCCCGGCGCGCAGGAAGGCCGGTATGTCCGCGCGGGTCGGGTAGTTCGGCAGGGGCGCCCGTGCACCCTGGAGGAACGCGGTGATGACGGCGGCGGCTCGTTCGTCGTTGTCGTCGAGGCCGTTCCACAGGTGATGTCCGACCCCGGGCAGGTACTGGGTGCGCTCGACGGCGGGATCGGCGGCCAGAACGGCGGTCTCCCACCGGCGGACCTGGGAGGAGCACTCGGCGATCATCAGCATCGCGGGAGTCCGCGAGCGCCGCAGTCGGGGAGCCAGGGACGCCGAGTCCCTGACCGTCCGCTGGATGCGAAGACTGGCGGCGGGACTGAAGGAGAAGTTGTCCGCCGCGTCCTCCACCGGGATGCGATGGGCGTCGCGGGCGCAGTAGGCGGACGCGGTGTCGCCACCGAGGTCGGCGGCGGTGAACGCGTTGTCGCCCTCGGCCTGGCCGATCAGACCGTTGTCGGGGCTGAGGAGCCCGAGGCGCATCAGGCCGAACGCGACGGCGTACCGCGGGACATGGGTCGAACGCGGCCCCGTCGGGGCCGGTGCGAGGCCGCGCGCGGAGGGCCGGCCGGTGTGTGCGGTGAGTCGCGCGGTGGGGCCGTCCATCGGTCCCGGCTCGGCGATGACCGCCCGGTGCAGGCGCGCGGCGACACGCGGATCGGCCAGCCCCCGGGTGAGGACGACCGCGCCCCCGGAGAAGCCGAGGACGTCGACTCGGCCCCGGCCCAGGCGGTCGACGAAGGCGCCGAGGTCGCGCACCGACCTGTCGATCGTGTACTGGCGCATCGGGAGCAGGTCGCTGCGTCCGCCACCGGCCTGCTCGTAGGCATAGACGTCGTAGCCCTTGCGTGCGAGGAGACGCAGGAAGCGGTGGTCCAGCAGCGAGATGCCCCGGACCGGGCCGCCGTTGAGATACACCAGCGGGATGCGGTGCCGGGCGCCGGAGTCGCGGGGCGGGTAGTGGTAGACCGCGACCCTGCTGCCCGTCGACAGCCGCCAGTGCTGTGCGGTCACGAAGGGCAGCGCGGCCGGGAACCGCCGGGCCGTCGGCACGGTCGGGATGCAGACCGATGCCGTCAACGTGGCTGCGAGCGCCACCGGCAGGAAGGGAACGAGCCGAGCGGGCCCGGTACGGCGCCGGCCGCGCCGGAGCGCGACGGCCGTAGCGGCCGCGAGGGTGGTCCCCCACGCGGCCAGTCCCCCACCGGCCCCGTCCGTCAGGACGAGCAACGCGAGGAAGACGGCGACCAGGCCCGCGACAGCGGCCGGCACGACCAGTAAGCGGCCGACGGCACGAACCGGACGCGGAGTGGATCCGGATGTGGACATGGATGAGCCCCCAGAGTTTCAGAACGACGTTTCAAAACGACGTTATCAAACTCGCTAGACTGATCCCATGGGACGGCCGAGAACGAACGACGAGTCAGTCGCGGAACGACTGGTGGCGTGCGCGACGGAACTGCTCGCCACCGGCACGCGCGAGTCACTGACCGTCCGCGCCGTCGCCGCGGCGGCAGGCACGTCCACGACGGCGGTCTACTCGCTGTTCGGCGGCAAGGACGGACTGATCGGCGAGGTGCGGGACAGAGCCGTCGCCGGGCTGCATCAGCACCTCTCGGCGGTACCGGCCTCGGCGGATCCCCTCGCCGACCTCTACGCGCTGGCCGTCGCCTACCGGCGGTGGGGACGCGAGCACCGCCGGCTGTACGCGGTCCTGTTCGGCGGGGTGCAGTCCTTCGACCCGTCGGGCCCGGTCGGCACCGCCGACCCCGTCCGACCGCTGCTCGCGGCGATCGACCGCGCGTCGAGGGCCTCCGTGCTCACCGGCGAGGTGACCCGGATCGCCCTTTCGCTGTGGGTGACTCTGCACGGCCTGGCGATGCTCGAACTGGCCGGCGCCCTCGACGCAGCCATGGCGGAGACTGCGTTCCGGTCGACGATCGAGGCCACGCTGCGCGGCTGGATGACCCCTGCCGCGTTCCGCAGACACAGGGGGCCTACGCCGTCCGGCACCGACCCCGTGGCGTCTCCCGAAGCTTTTCCGCCGTCAGAGTCCCGGTGACTGCACCCACGCCCTCATTCCGCCGACCAGGTCGCGGCAGTGCTCGCTCCACAGGTCTTCGTCCGCGTCCGGCAGCAGCACGCGGTCCGGGCGGAGGGCGTCGAGGGTCCGCCCCTGGCGCACGTACTTTTTGTCCGAGCGGCGCAGCTGCTTCTGCGTGCGCCGCGTCACAACGACCCTCACCCACCGATGACTTCGGCGAACCGCACGGTGTCGATGTTGCCGCCGGAGGCGATGATGCCGATGCGGGGCGGTGGGCTGTCGACGCGGCCGGCCAGGAGTGCGGCCAGGCCGGTGGCGCCGCTGGGTTCGAGGACGATCTTCAGGCGTTCGAAGGCGAACCGCATGGCGGCGACGATCTCCGCGTCGCTGACGAGGGCGATGGCGTCGATCAGGCGCCGGTTGATCTCGAAGGTGAGCTCGCCGGGCGTGGGCAAGGCCTGCCCGTCGGCGATGGTCCGGGGCACGGGCACGGTGACGCGGGCGCCGCTCTCCAGGGACCGCTTGGTGTCGTCCCCTTCCTCCGGCTCCACGCCGATGACCCGGATGCCCGGGTGCAGGGCCTTGGCGGCCGTGGCGCTGCCGGCGATCAGGCCACCGCCTCCGACGGGCACGAGCAGCGCGTCGAGCGGGCCTGTCTCGTCGAGGAGTTCCAGGGTGGCGGTGCCCTGTCCGGCGATGACATGGGGGTGGTCGTAGGGCGGGATGAGGGCCAGGCCGCGGTCCTCGGCCAGCGCCGTACCGAGCGCGGTACGGTCCTCGGTGTAGCGGTCGTAGGTGACGATCTCGGCACCGTATCCGGCGGTCGCCTCCCGCTTGAGGCGCGGAGCGTCCTCGGGCATCAGGATGACGGCGCTGGTGCCGAGTTCGCGGGCGGCGAGGGCGGTGGCCTGGGCGTGGTTGCCGGAGGAGTAGGCGGCGATGCCCTTCGCCAGCTGGTCCGGGGAGAGCTGGGCGGCCGCGTTGTAGGCGCCGCGGAACTTGAAGGCGCCGACGCGCTGGAAGTTCTCGCACTTGATGAACACCTCGGCACCGACAAGGGCGTTCAGGGTGCGGGAGGTGACGACGGGGGTGCGGTGGGCGACGCCTTCGAGGCGCGCGGCGGCCGCACGGATGTCGTCGTACGTTACGGGCGAAGCGGCGGCCATGGCGGTCTCCGGAAGCTGCCTGGACTGATTTTCCATTCTTAGACTCGAACTCTATGGAGCTGGGCGCCGTTCTGTCCAGGGAAAGGCGAGACGGGCGTGCCGTCGGACATCCGGTATTGGATCGTGGCAGACGACGAGTTGGGGTGAGCGAGGACGCCGACCGCTTCCCACGGGAGTTGAGGTTGGCCGTGGCGGGCGGGCGACGACGTCACCGTTTCCGGCCTCGCCCGCGTCGGCCGCGTGGACCGGAACACCCGTCTCGCTCGAGGAACGCACGGAGGAACTCGAAGCAGTTCGAACCGCGAACAGGGAGTTGACCCGTGCCTGAACCATCCTCGTTCCGGGCGGTCATGAGCTGTGACTGAGCACTTCAGTCGGCGAGTTGAGCGTTGTGGTCGGCGAGCGAGCTGATCTCGCCGGACAGGGCACACCTGTCGGGGGGTCGTCGAGGTCCGCGTCAGGACCGGGCGAGGACGCAGAACTCGTGGCCCTCCGGGTCGGCCAGGCACTTCCACGGAACGTCGCCCTGGCCGACGTCGAGGTCGGTGGCGCCGAGGGCTCGCAGGCGGGTCACCTCCGCCTCTTGATCGTCACCGGGGCCCGGCACCAGGTCAAGATGGACGCGGTCCGGCACGGTCTTCACGCCGGGCGTGCGGAGGAACTCGAGATACGGGCCGACCCCCTTGGCGGAGCGCAACACCGCGTGATCGTCAGTCACCTCATGCAGGGTCCAGTCCGTCGCCTCACCCCAGAACCGGGCCATGGCCTGCGGATCCGCGCAGTCGACCACCACCCGGGCGATCGGCCCGGTGTCCCGGTGGATGTCCCGGGGCTCCAGCACGCAGAACTCATTGCCCTCCGGGTCGGCGAGGACCGTCCACGGCACTTCGCCCTGGCCCACGTGGGCGGGCGTCGCACCGAGGGACTGGAGGCGCGCGACCAACTCGGCCTGATGGGCTGCAGAGGTGGTGGCGAGGTCGAGGTGCACACGGTTCTTTGTTGTTGTCTTGGGTTCCGGGACGGCGATGACGTCGATGCAGACGGTGACCGGGTCCAGCCAATCGAAGCCGACGGGTTTGGCGGCGGTCGCACCGGGTTCCGAGCTGGAAACACCCCAGCCGAGCGCCTGCCCCCAGAACCGGCCGACCGCCGAGTCGTCAAGGGCCTTTATGTTCACCAGAACGGGTCGGAGCGTCATGCCGACGATCCTATGCACGCTGCAACGACATCCGCAGGCATCCCTGTTGCGGTGGACAAGCTCAGCCACACCGGCTGAGCTGCATCAACCTGAAGGACCTACCTGGACGGGCGAGACCGAGCGACGGAGCGCGGACTCCTCCGGCGCGCACCGAGCGGCGGCGGAGCGGCCCGGACGAGCCGGGGTGGGCGGGCGGGGAACGACCCGAGCGCAATGGATTAACCGTTCCCCGCCCCCGGCGCGTCGGCCCGCCTCGTCACGGACACGGAGGGACGACCCGCGACCGGTCGGACGAAGCATCGACTCACCGATCTTGTTCCGACCATCCGACGCCGACGACGCGCAAGCCAGCGGAGCCGGTCCGGCCGGGTGACGGGCGCCCCGTGCAGGGGTCCTGCCGGGGGGCGACGCTTGGCCCCGCACGTCACGCGGAGGCCGACCCCCGATGCCGCCCGCCCTCGCGCGGTGACCGCAAGCAGGCCACGAGCGACACCCCGCCGCGCCAGGAAGCAGGCCGCGTACGGCGCCCCCCCTCGCACGGAGTCCGGAGTCACGCCGCTTACGGCACCCCGTCCCGGAGGGTGCCCGGCCGGCGCGGAGCGGCAGGCGGGTCTGCCACATGAGCCGCGCCCGCCGGGCAGCGGCCAGCGCGAGGTCCTCCGCTACGAGCGCGACCCGGGTCGGCGGCCTGGTCCACGTCGACATCAAGAAGCCCGGACGCATCCCCCAGCGCGGCTACTGCCGCATGCACGGCCTGGGCACACACGCCGCCCGCGCTTCCGAACGCGCTGGTCCCGGCACCGGGCTGCTGCTGATCCTGAGCTCCCGGAACTCGCCCCGCGCACCAGATAGTTGATGTGGCAAGCTTTGGCCAACCGTTTGCGGGACCGAGGCCGTGACGGTCGTGGAGAGGAGCACAGCGTGACTCAGGACGGCGGCCAGACCGTGCACATCGACACCAGCAAGCCGCATCCCGCACGGATCTACGACTACCTCCTGGGCGGCAAGGACAATTACGAGGTGGATCAGTTGGCGGGCGAGCAACTGGCCGCGGCCGCGCCCGAGGTGTGGATCTCCGTGCGGGCCAACCGTGCTTTTCTGCACCGTGCGGTCCGGTACGTCATCGGCAGCGGCGTGCGCCAGATCCTCGACATCGGCACCGGGCTGCCCACCTCGCCGAACGTGCACGAGGTCGCCCAGGAGCTGGCTCCGGACGCGCGCGTCGCCTATGTCGACAACGATCCGATCGTGAAGGCGCACGGCGACGCGCTGCTCAGCCGGGCCGGCACGACCAGCATCGTGCTCGCCGACCTGCGCGATCCGCAGTCCGTCGTCGATCATCCCGAGGTGCGCCGGATCATCGATTTCGACCGGCCGGTCGCCCTGTTCCTCGTCGCGATCCTCCACTTCATACGCGACACGGACGAGCCCGAGCGGATCGTGGCCACCCTGCGCGACGCGCTTCCGGCCGGCAGCTTCCTGGTGCTCTCGCACGCGACGGGCGACTTCGCCGACGACCGCAGCGAGGCCGAGGCCGTCTACAACAGCGCGACCGCCACCATGAACCTCCGGTCCCGCGACCGGGTCGAGCGGTTCTTCGACGGGTTCGAACTGGTCGAGCCCGGCCTGACCCAGGTTCCCTTCTGGCGCCCGGACACCACCCCGCCGCCCGGCTCCGAGGCCATCGGTTTCTACGGCGGCGTGGCCCGCAAGAGCGCCTGAAACCGGGATCACCGGCAGCGGCGTCCCGCCGGTACCCCCGATCCGAGCACCACGCCCTGCGCGCCTCGCCTCAGGGACCGACCCCCGTCGTGCCGATCCCGCCGGAACGGCATCGAGGAGGCCGGCGCGACGGCCTTGACCTGGCCCCGGCGCAGTCGCTGGGCGCGCGGGTTGGGCCGGTAGCCCAGCTCGGCGACGATCTTCGTGATGCGTTCGCGGGTTCGCGGGTCGGCCTTGCCGGTGCCGTTGAGGGCATGGGACACCGTGGTCGCCGCGACGCCGCCGCGGCGACGTCGGCGATCGTGGGCCGGCGAGCGCCGTGTGAGCTGGTCATGGGCTCGCCTTCCCAACCTCCGCCGCGCGGGGCCGGCGCCGCCTTCGCCTCGGCCGATCGCCTCGACAAGAGTTGCCGCACGCCCGGGCGTTGACGCGTGCTCGGCTCAGGGCGTTGCGCTGCCGGCAGGCTGCGAGCCGCTGGGGCTGTCCGCCGCCCGTGGCCCCTTCGGCGAGGCGCCGGTCGCCCCGAGATCGTACGCACCGGCGAGCTGCACCAGGGCCGACGGCCGCTGCGCGACCACCTGCGACGACACCGGAGGCCGCGCATGCCTGGTCCTGGCCGATTCCGACGCGGGGGGGGCACGATTGCCGCCCGTATCAACGGCACGCTCCGCCCGCCGACCGCATCCGGCGCCACCACGTACCGTGCACAGCCGTACACAGGGTCGCCTCCGGCCCACCCCGAGGACGAGAGGCGCGACCGTACCGCCCCCGCCCTCTGCCGTACCTGAGAGCAGCTCACCGTGGAGGGGCAGAGCGAGGAGGCGATCGGACGCATCGCACCGGAGTCGGCGGGCCGGTGCGCCCACCGCTCCCCACGGGCGCCGCGCCTGGTGGGGCTCGCGTGATGGTGCGACGCTGGGTGGAGAGGTCTGCGACGAGGGGCATCCTGGAGGGCCGATGGGACGGGACGTCCCGGCGCTCGTCTTCACCCGCGAGGACCGCCGGCGGTACCGGATCAAGATGCACGCGTGTCTGGACGCGTTGGCGCAGATGCTGCGCGAGGCACGGTTCGAGTCCGAGCGGCCGCAGGTCGGTCTGGAGATCGAGCTGAACCTGGTCGGCGACGACGCCGAGCCGGCGATGCGCAACACCGATGTACTGAAGGCGATCTCCGACCCCGCCTGGTCCACCGAGCTGGGCCGGTTCAACCTGGAGATCAACGTGCCGCCACGCCGGCTGACGGCGGGCGGACCCGACGCGTGGGAGTCGGAGATCCGCGCCGCGCTGAACCACGCGGACGAGCGGGCCAGGTCGATCGGCACCCGGCTGATCATGATCGGGATCCTGCCCACGCTGCGGCAGCAGGACATCGGCGAGGAGACCCTGTCGGAGAACCCGCGCTACCAGCTGCTCAACGACCAGATCTTCGCGGCCCGCGGCGAGGACCTGCGCATCGAGGTGGACGGCGAGGACCGGCTGCGCACCTACGCGGACACCATCACCCCCGAGGCCGCGTGCACGAGCACGCAGTTCCATCTCCAGGTGTCCCCCGAGGAGTTCGCCCCGTACTGGAACGCGGCGCAGGCCATCGCCGGGGTCCAGGTGGCGCTGGCGGCGAACTCACCGTTCCTGTTCGGCAAGGAGCTGTGGCACGAGACCCGCATCCCGCTGTTCGAACAGGCCACGGACACCCGCCCGGAGGAGATCAAGGTGCAGGGCGTACGGCCCCGGGTGTGGTTCGGGGAGCGCTGGATCAACAGCGTCTTCGACCTCTTCGAGGAGAACCTGCGCTACTTCCCCGCCCTCCTCCCGCTCTGCGACGAGCAGGACCCGGCGGAGACCCTGGATCGCGGCGACATCCCGGATCTGGGCGAACTGACCCTGCACAACGGCACGATCTACCGCTGGAACCGCCCGGTGTACGCCGTCTCCCACGACCTCCCGCACATCCGGGTGGAGAACCGGGTGCTGCCCGCCGGCCCGACCGTCGCCGACACCCTCGCCAACGGTGCCTTCTACTACGGCCTCACCCGGGCCCTGGTGGAGGAGGAGCGGCCGGTGTGGTCGCGGATGTCGTTCGCGGCCGCCGAGGACAATCTGCACACTGCCGCCCGGCGCGGCATCGACGCCCCGTTGTACTGGCCCGGCATGGGCGAGGTGCCGGTGCCGGAGCTGGTCCTGCGCAGGCTGCTGCCGCTGGCGCACCGCGGACTGGAGCTGTCCGGCATGGACGAGGCGTGGCGGGAGCCGCTGCTCGGCATCATCGAGCAGCGCTGCGTGACGGCACGCAACGGCGCGGTGTGGCAGAAGGAGATGTTCCACCACCTCGACGCCACCACGCGAGCCGGCCGCCATGAGGCGCTGCGCCAGATGACCCAGTTGTACATCGACTACATGCACCTGAACGCGCCCGTCCACACATGGCCGGTGGACTGACCCGGCTCAGCCACGCCCGCCGAGCAGGTTCACCGCGCGGTCGAAGGCGGAGTCGCGGTTCTTGGCGAACTCCTCCTTGGTGAAGACCGGTTCGGCCGGCTGCGGCAGGATGCCCGGGCCGGCGAAGGTGCGGCCGGTGCGGGTCAGGAACACCTCGTGCGGCAGGCCGAAGAGCGGGCCGTCGGGCAGGTGGCGCACCGTCACCCGGAGGACGCCGTCCTGTTCACGCAGGCTCATGGGGATGCCGTCGAGGTTGCTCCGGCTCTCCTCGGGCGTGAAGTCCTGCCGCTCGGTCATCCATACGACGTGACGCGCTCCAACGCCCCTCGGGCATCGGGAATCCGACCGGCACGGCGTTCCGCCGGGCGGCAGCGGCGCCGCCGCGTGACAGCTTGGTCCAGACGGTCCGCACCCACTGCGCGGTGATGTCCATCGCCGCACCGCGCCCTACGCGGGCGACCCGGCCGGCCGCTCGCGCTCCGCGCCGGGGCACGGCGGCGTGTCCGGCAAATGGGCCTTCGCCCATTCGGCCAGTTCCCGGAGCGCCGGCCCCAGAGCGGCCCCCGCCTCGGTCAGCCGGTAGGACACACGCAGCGGCGGACCCTCGTCGACCTCGCGGAGCACGAGTCCGGCCGCGCCGAGTTCCGCGAGCCGGTCGGACAGCATGCGCTCGCTGATGCCGGGGACGGCCCGGCGCAGGTCGGCGAAGTGCGCGGGCTGTTCCACCAGGACGGCCACGATCGGTCCGCTCCAGCGCTTTCCGAGCAGCTGGAAGACACGGGTGATGCCGTCGTCCACCTGCTTGCACACCGCGCTGTCGTGGGTCACGTCCGCCGCCATGCGATCAGGGTACTACCTCGCCGTAGGGGGGTGAAGAAAAGTAAGCTCCTGTGCTTAAGATAGCTATGCACGAAAACTCAGCCACTGCTGAGTCACGGGATACCCCTGTCCCTTTTGTCTTCTCTCTGGAGTCCACCATGGCCACCCTGTTGCACATCGACTCGTCCGTGTTCCCGACCCAGGCCTCGGCCTCGCGCGCCGTGGCGGAGGCCTTCCGCACGCACTGGCAGGAGCAGCACCCCGACGGCACGGTCGTCTACCGCGACCTCGCGGCGCAGCCCGTCCCGCACATCACCGCCGCCGCGCACACCGCAGGCTTCGCCGACCCGGCGTCGCACACGCCGGAGCAGGCCGCCGCCTTCGCCGAGCGCGTCCGGCTGATCGAGGAGCTGGAGCAGGCCGACGCGGTGCTGATCGGCGCCCCGATGTACAACTACTCGATCCCCTCGACCCTCAAGGCCTGGCTGGACAATGTGATCCTCTTCGGCCGCACCGCGGGCGAGACCCAGTCCGCGAAGGGCACCCCGGTGACGGTCGTCGCCAGCCGGGGCGGTGCGTACGGGCCGGGCACCCCGCGCGAGGGATACGAGTACGTGCAGAACTACCTCTCGGCCGTCCTCGCCGACGCCCTCGGCCTGGACCTCGACTTCATCGTCCCGGAGCTGACCATGGCCCCGCAGAACCCGGCGATGGCCGAACTGATCCCGCTCTACGAGGCTTCCCGCGACCGCGCCCTGCAGGAGGCCGCCGCCAAGGCCAAGCAGCTCGCGGAGCGCCTGGCCGCCTGACCGACCCGCCCCGGGCCCGGGGGGGGGGGGGGGGGGGGGGGGGGGGGGGGGTGGGGGGGGGGGGGGGGGGGGGGGGGGGGGGGGGAGGGAGGGGGAGGGGGGGAGGGGAGGAGG
>NZ_JBVIEB010000013.1:0-115514 GCF_055572075.1 Streptomyces sp. NPDC030820 | reverse complement strand
CGTGGACCCCCCCCCCACCCCCCCCACCCCCCCCCCCTCCCCCCCCCCCCCCCCCCCCCCCCCCCCCCCCCCCCCCCCCCCCCCCCCCCCCCCCCCCCCCCCCCCCCCCCGGGCCGGCCTGGCGGTGGGGGTGAGCGGGACCATGAAGACGATCAAGACCGGCCCGTGAACCGGTCGCGGCCACGGATGTACTGTGCAACGACCTGCTCGACGCCCCGTGCACGGACCCCCGAGGAGAGGCACCCGTTGGCCGCCAGCTACTTCGAGCGCATAGACCGGTACCGCTACAAGCCCACCCCGCACGCGAGCGGCGCGTGGGACACCGACGAGATGCACTTCAGCCCGCTCGGCGGACTCGTGGTCCACGCGATCGACCAGTACCGCGCCGAGCGCCCGCCGAGCGGACTGCTCCTGTCCAGGATCAGCTTCGACATCCTGGGGCGCCTCGCCCTGGACGAGTGCGAGATCCAGGTGGAGTCGATCCGGCCCGGCCGCACCATAGAACTGCTCGAAGCGGTCGTACGCATCGCGGACCGGCCGGTGGTACGGGCCCGCGCCTGGCTGCTGACCGAGGTGGACACCAGCGCCGTGGCCGGCGGCGCCGAGGCGCGCCTCACCCCGCCGGACGGACTCGCCGGTCAGTCCCTGGCCTCGCTCTGGCCCGGCGGCCACTGCGCGTCCGTCGACGTCCGGCCGGTCACCCCCTCGGAGCCGGGCCGCGGCTCCGTCTGGATCTCCACGGACCTCGACCTCGTCGCCGGCGAGCCCAGCAGCCCGGTCGCCTCCTATGTCGCCCTCGTCGACACGGCCAACGGCATCGCCGTACGCCGGCCGCCGACCGAGTGGATGTTCCCCAATGTCGACCTGACGATCCATCTGCACCGGCAACCGGCGGGCCGCTGGGTCGGCCTGGACACCACGGTCACCTTCGGCCCCACCGGCCAGGGCCTCACCAGCAGTGTCCTCCACGACGTCCATGGCCCCGTCGGCCAGGCCCAGCAGACGCTCACGGTACGGCCGCTTCCGGGTCGGTGACCGCACGCTCGCACCGTCCAGCGCCCGGCATCCTCGCTGAAGCCGGTCCGTCCCGCACGAGGATGAAGGGCACGGCCAGTTCCTCGCGGGGCCGGGTGGCGGTCCAGTCCACGAACTCACCCGCCGTACGGACGACGGTGCCGGTGTCCCCCGGCCGTACGGCGGCCCCCATGTCCTCGGGACCGGGCCGCCCGCGACCCGCGACGGGGGCTTTGGCATCATCGGCCCCTGATCGCCGACCGCGGCACCGGAAGCCGCGCCGCTGGGCTGTGTCGACTGGAGTGTGCGTGATACGTCGTTGGTTCCGCCGACGGGCGGTGTTGGAGCTCGACGCCGAGGGCCGGATCGTCGCCGGCTCGGTGCCGCGGGTCAGGACGGCGGCGGAACGCGGTGACGTCGACGCGATGACGGCCTGGGGAGCCGTGCTGTACCAGCAGGGCGACCGGGCCGGCGCGCTGCACTGGTGGACCAGGGCCTGGGAGGCCGGAGAAGTCACGGCCGGCTTCAATCTGGGCACCCTGCACACCGAGGAGGGCGACACCAACCGCGCTCAGGTGATCTGGGAACGCGCCGCCGCCCTCGGCGATCCCGACGCCATGCTCGGTCTGGTCCGACAGGCCCTGGAGCGCGGCGACGAGGCCACGGTGGACCGCTGGACACCGGCGATCCTCGCCCAGGAACAGGCCTACCCCATCACCGCGCTGGGTGTCGCCTTCCAGGACCGGGGCCGTGAGGCGCAGGCCGTACACGCGTATCTGCGGGCCGAGGAACTGGGCGACGCGTACGCCATGGAGTACCGGGCCCGCATCCTTGACCAACGGGGCGCACACCGGGAGGCCGCGATGCTGAGGGCACGGGCAGCGACCGCCGAGCGCATGAGGTGACCGGGCTGGCGGCGCTCACCCGGGTGGCCGCCGCGCGCTCACTCCTGGCAGTCCGGACCGGACCATCCACAGTGGGGCGAACCGTCCGTCCCGAGCGGCCAGGTCGGAGTGTCGGCGGCCGGTGTCCCGCCCGCCGGCTTCTCCGTACGTGTCGCCCCCGACGAAGCCAGTCCCACCGCCGCGACCCCCGCCCACTGGGCCATCGCGAGGTGCTGCCCCAGGAGCAGCAGTCCGATCAGTGCGCCGACGGCGGGTTCCAGGCTAGTCAGCACCCCGAAGACGCGCGGCGGCAGCCGGCGCAGGGCCTCCAGCTGGAACGTGTAGGGCACGACGCTGGAGAGGATGGCGACCGCAGCGGCAACGGCAAAGGTGCCGGGGTCCAGGAGGCGGGTGCCGGCCTGGGTAATGCCGTACGGCAGGCTGAGCAGCGCTCCCCAGGTCACGGCAAGCGCGAGGCCGCGGCCGTCGGGGACGCGTTCGGCCAGCCGTTTGCCGACCAGGATGTATCCGCCCCAGCAGCACCCGGCGACAGCGGCGCAGTAGATGCCGGTGGCGTCCAGGGCCGTACCGCTGCCGCTGAGCAGGAGGACGCCGGCGGCGGCGAGACCTGCCCACAGCAGGTCGGGGACGCGGCGCGAACCGCACAGGGCGATGGCGAAGGGGCCGAGGAACTCCAGGGTGGTGGCGGCACCCAGGGGAATGCGGGCGACCGCCTCGTAGTATGCGAGGTGGTGCACGGCGAGCAGCGTTCCGGCGCCGACCGCGATGCCGAGACCGGCGCGGTCGCCGCGGATCCGGGGCCGCCACAGTGCGGTGAGGGCGAGCGCGGCGATCGCGAGCCGCAGGGTCACCACGCCGGCCGGTCCCACGGCGGGGTAGAGCCGGGTCGTCAGCGCGGCCCCGCCCTGCAGTCCGAGGATCCCGCCGAGGACGAGCCCCGGGGCCGGAACGGCGCCGAGTCCACGGCCGAGGGCAAGGGCGGCGCGCGCCCGAGGGGTCGGGTACTGGCTGATGGTTATCGGCTCCCGGTACGGCTGTCCTCGCAGCCTAGGTCGGCGACCCGTCGATGATCAACGGGTGGGGCGGGTGGCACGGCCCCCGGCGCCACCCGCTCAGCGCGCCTGGACGCCAAACCCGACCCCCGCACTCGTTCTTCACCGTCGCCTGCACCGATCCGCCCGTCGTGCGGTTCATGTCGGTGGGGCGAGTTGACCACTGACGATACGGTCGAGGTGGCGCAGGGCGAACTCCTTTTCTGAAACCGGCGTGCGCCGAGAAACAGGGGCGTCGACTACCAGGGCGTTGCCGCGACACGACGCACACGAGGTTCTCGCCGCGCTGCGCGATCGCATCGAGACCACGCCGTGGCGCGGGGAGCGGGGACGGACTGCGCTGCGGGTGCTGCGGGCGCATATGGTGGCTTGGATGTGCCGGGGGTGAGGCGGTCGGAGCGCGATGCTCCGCACGCGCCGCCCGGGTTGGGGTATGGCACATACGGCTACGAAGGCGTCGCCCGCGTCGTCGCCGCCGGCAGCAACACTCCGGTGACCGCCGCCGGGCATACCCGCGTGGTCGCCAGGGCCACCAAAGTGCTGCAGCTGACCGAGCTCGGCCGGTACGAGACGTCCGGCGACCGGAAGTCCCCGGTCCCCGGAGCGCGCCCGCCGCAGCCGCTTGTCATGCGGGTGCGAGGGTCACAGAGCCGTGAAGGTCCACAGCAGGTTGGTGCTGCTTCCGTAGGTCCACTGCTTGGTGATCGAGCCCGATGCGACGTTGCCGCCGCCGTCGAGAACCAGGCCGCTGGTGCGGTTGGCGATCGAGTAGCTGTTGCCGCCCCGGGGAGTGATCTTCCACTGCTGGTTCGGGCCGCCGTTCCACGGCGCCTGCCTGGCCGCTGAACCGTCGGCGGTGGCGCCCCAGCCGTCGGCGACCATGCCGTTGGTGCGGTTGACCAGTTTGTAGAAGCCGCTGCCCACCTCGACCGCCTGCCACTGGAGGTTGGGGCTGCTGTCCCAGGTCCACTGCTTGAGGTTGGACCCGGAGGCGACGTTACCGCCGCTGTCCAGGGCAAGGCCGTCGGTGACATTGGTGAGCCGGAAGTACGTCGACGGGTTGAACTGGACCTTCAGCGAGGTGATCTGGTCGTTGTTGCCGGTGACCCTGAGGTCGGGGTTGTCGGCGGTGAAGGTCCATGAGGTGCCGGTGAAGTTGTCTCCGGAGTAACCGATCACCTGGTAGCCGGGGTTCGGACGGAGGGAGGAGATGGTGCGCGCGCCCAGTCCGGCCGCGGTCAGGTCGGCCGCGGTGCAGTCGCCGAGGGTGAACGTGGCTGAGCTGCCGGTGTAGTTGACGTCCGCGAAGGCGACGGCGCCGGCGAGCGGCAGCATGCCTGGGATGGTGCCGGAGAAAGAGAGCTTCAGAACGTAGGCGTTGGCACTGTACGGCGCAGAGGCGGGCAGGGTGACCGTGAGGCCGGAGGAGTTCTGGACCGGTGTGGGCAGGTCGATGTAGGTGCCGGCGGTGGAGCCGAGCAGCTTCACCGAGGTCAGCGAGGAGAGGTTGATCCGGTCCGAGCTGAGGGTCTTGATCGTCAGTGAGCTGCCCGGCCAGCCCAGGACGGTGGTGTACAGGACGTTGTTGGCCTTGTTCTGGGTGAAGCGTATGTCCTGCGCGGTGCCGGCCGTCGGATTGGTGAAGGCGCCGCCGCCCATCTTCGTCGGGCCTTCGCCGTACACCGTCCAGGCGCGGGTCGAGTAGATCGACTCGCCGAAGCGCTTCAGGTGGTCGCCGATGCCGAGCAGGATGTCCTTCTGTGCTTGGGGGATGGTGCCGTCGGCCATCGGCGCGATGTTCAGCAGCATGTTGCCGTTCTTGCTGACCCGGTCGATGAACGCGTGCAGCATCTGCTTGATGCTGTAGTAGCCGATGCCCTGCGTGTAGCACCAGCTGGAGTTGGAGATGCTGTCGTCGGTGAGCCAGTACGGCGCGGTCAGGTCGGCGGGGCCGCCGCGCTCGTAGTCGAAGATTTCACCCTTGTTGTCGAACCCGTCCTTGTAGGTGGCGACGACCTCGCGGCCCCAGGCGTTGGCCTGGTTGTAGTAGTAGGACAGGAAGTTCAGGCGCTGCGTCTCGTCGACCGCGTCCAGTTTGAAGTCCTGCCAGAGGATGTCCGGCTGGGCGAGGTCGATGACCTCCTTGAGCTTGTCGTACCAGAGCTGGTTCTCCTGCGTCCTGCTCAGCTGCCCGTACAGCTTCTGCAGGCTCGGGTCCGACTGCGCGGGGACGTGGTCGTAGAAGCCGTTGTAGTGGTACGCGTGGTGCATGGCGACCAGCAGCTTGAGCCCCTTGGCCCGGATCGCCGTGGTGAACAGCTGCAGCAGGTTGAGCTTCGGGCCCTTGGCGACCGAGTTCCACTCATTGACCTGGCTGTTCCACATGGAGAAGCCGTCGTGGTGTTCGGCGACCGGTCCGGCGAACCTCGCTCCCGCGTCGACGAACAGCTGCGCCCACTCGTCGGGGTCGAAGTTGCCGCCCGCCGACTTCAGCTTCGGTGCGAACTGCACGGTGTTCCCGGCCAGGTCCTTCGCCCCGTTGATGAAGTTGTGGTACGGCCACACGGACGGGTCGCCGTAGGTCGCGATGTGGTGCTGGTTGGCCGCGCTGCCGGCTATGTACATGTTGCGCGGGTACCACTCGTTGTCGTAGGCGGGAACGCTGAAGACGCCCCAGTGGAAGTAGATCCCGAACTTCGCGTCCTGGAACCACTCCGGGGCCGGCGGGTGCTGGTCGACCGAGGTCCAGTCGGGCGTGTAGGTGCTCGGTGCCGCCTGTGCGACGCCGGCTCCGAGGCCGCCGCCGGCGATGGCTGCCGCCGCTACACATGTGGCGGCCGACAGGAACTGGCGTCTGTTGAGAGAACTCGGCATAAGGACATCCGGGAAGTCGGGGACGAGGGGACACACGACGCCCACGGTTCCGGGGCGCCGGAGGTTACGCACGAAGTTCGACCATGTGACGCACTCATGTCAACAGGCGTGCAGGGATGAAAGCACTCCCTTGACTCGCACTTTTGTCGTATATGGGCGCTATCACCCTATTGTCAGGCGCCAGACATGGAATGTTTGCGGGCCACTCGAAGGACGCGCCAACACAACGGAAGTCCACTGACAAGCCGTCAGCGCATCACGAGTGCGCATCATTGATGGGATTGATTCAGCCCCGGGCCATCACCGCGAGCTCCACACCCACCCCGTTTCCAGCATTTTCTCCCGACACCTGGACAGCACCCTCGGTCGCCGCCTATACATACATCCCATCTCTTCGAAGTGGCGGCACACAGCTGTCGCCCTGGAAACCATCTCCCGCTCCGGGACCAGCGCGAGGAAGTATCCGTGAGACTCAGAACTGCTCTCTGCTCCACCGCCTCAGCCCTGTCCGCCCTGGCGCTGCTCGGCGCGTGCAGCAGCGGCTCGGGCACCGCGTCCACGTCGAGCGACGCGCCGCAGGTCGGTGTCGACTACCCGCGTTCCGACACCGACTTCTGGAACTCGTACATCAAGTACACGCCCGAGTTCGGCAAGAAGCTCGGCCTGTCCCTCAAGACCACCAACTCGCAGAACGACGTCGCCAAGCTCACCGCCAACGTGCAGACGTTCATCAGCCAGGGTGTCAAGGGCATAGCGATGGCTCCGCAGGACACCGCCGCCATCGCACCGACGCTGGGGCAGCTGGAGGCGAAGAAGATCCCGGTCGTCACCGTGGACACTCGCCCCGACACCGGCAAGGTGTTCATGGTGGTGCGGGCCGACAACCGCGCCTACGGCGAGAAGGCCTGCCAGTTCCTGGGCACGAAGCTGAACGGCAAGGGCAAGGTCGTGATGCTGGAGGGCGGGCTGGACTCCATCAACGGCCGCGATCGCACCGAGGCGTTCAACGACTGCATGAAGAAGAACTACCCCGGCATCAAGGTGTTCGGCGAGGCCACCAACTGGGACGGCGCGGTCGCCGCGCAGAAGCTCCAGACCGACCTGACCGCCAACCCGGACATCAAGGGCGTCTACATGGAGTCCAGCTTCGCACTGTCCGGCACGCTCCAGGTGCTCAAGCAGAAGGGCCTGTTGGTCGACCCGAAGGACAAGAAGCACGTCTTCATCGTGTCCAACGACGGTATCCCCGAGGAACTGAAGGACATAGCCGCCGGGAAGATCGACGCCACGGTCTCGCAGCCGGCCGACCTCTACGCCAAGTACGCCCTGTACTACGTGAAGGCTGCGATCGACGGCAAGACGTTCAAGCCCGGCAAGACCGACCACAACAGCACCATCATCCAGGTCCGTGACGGTCTGCTCGAGGACCAGCTCTCCGCTCCCCTGGTCACCGGCGACGGCGGCACCTACGGCGGCGTGTCCAGCGTCAAGAGCAACGACACCTCCCTGTGGGGCAACAACCTCGGCTGATCTGCCCTGCCAGCAACCCAACGGCTAACGAAAACAAGGCGGTTGTGATGAGCGACGGGGAGCGAGCAGTCAGCCCCGCGCCCGCCCCGGCGGACGACGGACGGTCCCAGGCGGGCCCGCCCGTCGTCGAGGCGACGGGCATAGTCAAACGATTCGGTCCGACGGTCGCCCTCGACGGCGCCCGGATCACCATCAGGCCCGGCGAGACCCACGCGCTCGTCGGCCGCAACGGCGCCGGCAAGTCCACCCTCGTGTCCGTCCTCACCGGACTCCAGGCCCCCGACGAGGGAACGGTCACCTTCGGCGGCAGCCCCTCACCACGACTCGCGGACCGCGACGCCTGGCGAGAGCGCGTGGCCTGCGTCTACCAGAAGTCGACGATCATCCCCACCCTGACCGTCGCCGAGAACCTCTTCCTGAACCGGCACGACCACGGCCGCGGCCGGCTCATCAGCTGGCAGGGTGTGCGCCGCCGGGCGCAGGAGCTTCTGTCGACGTGGTCCGTGGACGTCGACCCGCAGACCTCGGCCGGCGATCTGAGCGTGGAGCAGCGGCAGTTCGTGGAGATCGCCCGGGCGCTGTCCTTCGGCGCCCGGTTCATCATCCTCGACGAGCCGACCGCCCAGCTCGACGGGGCGGCCATCAACCGGCTCTTCGACCGGATCCGGGACCTGCAGCGCCAGGGCGTGACCTTTCTGTTCATCAGCCACCATCTCCAGGAGGTCTACGAGATCTGCGACATGGTCACGGTGTTCCGCGACGCCCGGCACATCGTGACCGCGCCGGTCGCGGAGCTCCCCCGCACCGAGCTGGTCGCCGCGATGACCGGCGAGGCGGCGGTCGACCGGCTGCAGGTGCGGTCGAGCACCCTCGACCGCACCGCCACGCCCGCGCTGTCCGTGCAGGCGCTGGGCAGCGACGGTGCTTACGGTGATGTCACCTTCCAGGTGGGCGCCGGGGAGGTCGTCGGACTCGCGGGTGCCGCCGGCAGCGGTCGTACCGAGGTCGCCGAGACCGTCGTAGGGCTCCGAGCGGCCCAGGCGGGCGTGGTGGAGATCGCCGGGCGGCGGCCCCGGCCGGGCAGCGTGCCCGCCGCGCTCGCCGCCGGCGCCGGGTTCGTCCCGCAGGACCGGCACCATCAGGGATTCGTGCCCGACATGTCGATCGCGGACAACGCCACGCTGTCCGTTTCTCACCGGCTCGGCAGGAACGGCTTTCTCAGCCGTGCCCGACGGGACCGGCTCGCCGACAACATGATCGAGAAGCTGGCGATCAAGACCCCGGGACCCGAGCTGCCCGTCTCCGCGCTCTCGGGCGGCAACCAGCAGAAGGTCGTCATGGCCCGCGCCCTGGCCGACGACCCCCGGCTGCTCGTCCTGATCAACCCGACCGCGGGCGTGGACGTGCGCTCCAAGGAGTTCCTCCTCGGCAAGGTCGAGGAGACCGCGGAAACCGGCACCGGAGTGCTCATCGCCTCCGACGAACTCGACGACCTGCGCATGTGCGACCGGGTCCTGGTGATGTTCCAGGGCCGGGTGACCTCAGAGATAGCCCGCGGCTGGCACGACCACGAACTCGTGGCCGCGATGGAAGGAGTGGACCTCAATGCCTGAAACCGTCCTCGCGGACGTAGCCGCCAAGGCCATGGAACCCAAGCCCAGGCGCACCGCGCTGCTCGGCGGCCGGATACCCCTGGCCCGCCTGCGCGACCTCGCCCTCGTCCCCGCGATCGTCGTCATCGCCATCGTCGGCCAGATCGTCAACCCGGTGTTCCTGCAGGCCGACAATCTCATCAACGTCCTGCAGACCATGTCCGAGATGGCCCTGCTGGTCCTCGCCCAGACGATGATCCTGATCGTCAAGAAGATGGACCTGTCCCTGGAGTCCACCATGGGCCTCGCGCCCGGAGTCGCGGCCTGGCTGGTCGTCCCGGCCGGCGCCGGACACGGACTCGGCCTGCTCCCCGGCGCCTGGGCCATCCCCGTCACCCTCGCCGTGGGCGCACTCGTCGGCGTGATCAACGCCCTCTTGATCATCCGCTTCGGCCTCAACGGCTTCATCGTCACCCTCGGCATGCTCATCGTCCTGCGCGGCATCCTCACCGGCATCTCCGGCGGCCAGACCTTCTTCCAGCTGCCGCACTCGATGCTCTACACCGGCACTGCCGAATGGTTCGGGATGCCCGCCTCCATCTGGATCTGTCTGGCCCTGTTCGCGATCGCGATCGTGGTGCTCGGCTGGACCAGCTTCGGCCGCTCCCTGTACGCCATCGGCGGCAACGTCGACGCGGCGAAGGCGGCCGGCATCCGTACCGACCGGGTGCTGTGGATCGTCATCGTCACCGGCAGCGTGCTCGCCGCCCTCGCCGGACTGATGCTGTCCGGACGCCTGGCCTCGGTCGCCTCCGCGCAGGGCAACGGCTACATCTTCACCGTCTTCGCCGCTGCCGTCATCGGCGGGATCAGCCTGAACGGCGGCAAGGGCACCATGTTCGGCGCGTTCTGCGGCATCCTGCTGCTCTTCATGATCCAGAACGTGCTCACGCTGGCGGGCGTCCCCGCCCAGTGGATCGGCGCTCTCAACGGCCTGATCATCCTGGTCGCCCTCGCCATCTCCCGCATCACCGGCGGCAAGGTCCAGGAGTGATCCGGGCGGCCCCACCGGCCGCCCGACCTCCGCCGCGTTCATGTCTCGTCGCAAGGGGACCGAATCCCCTTGCCTCTCACAGGAGTTGCCGCCATGTCCGCCACCGTGCCCTCATCCGCCCGCATCACCGCCCTGGACGTCCTGGACGTGCGGTTCCCTACCTCCGAACACCTCGACGGCTCGGACGCCATGAACCCCGAGCCCGACTACTCCGCCGCGTACGTGGTCCTGCGCACCGACGCCGGCGACGGACTGGAAGGCCACGCGCTCGCCTTCACCACCGGACGCGGCAACGACGTACAGGCCGCCGCCATCGCGGCCCTCGCCCCGCACGTGGTGGGCCTTTCGGTGGAAGAAGTCTGCGGCGACCTCGGGGCCTTCTCCCGCTCGCTCGTGCACGATCCCCAACTGCGCTGGCTGGGTCCCGAGAAGGGCGCCATCCACATGGCCACCGGAGCCGTCGTCAACGCCGCCTGGGACCTCGCCGCCAAGCGCGCCGGCCGGCCCGTCTGGCGCTTCCTGGCCGAGATGTCGTCCGAGGAGCTCGTCGCGCAGGTCGACTTCCGGTGGCTCAGCGACGCGCTCACGCCCGAGGAGGCGCTGGACATCCTGCGCCGTGCCGAACCGGGCCGCGAGGAGAGGATCGCGCGTCTGCTGGAGCGTGGCTACCCGGGCTACACCACCACGCCCGGCTGGCTCGGCTACTCCGACGAGAAACTGGCCCGCCTGGCCCGCGAGGCCGTCACCGACGGCTTCACCCAGATCAAACTGAAGGTCGGCGCGTCCCTGGAGGACGACGTACGGCGCATGCGCGTGGCCCGCGAGGCGGTCGGCCCGGACATCCGCATCGCCGTCGACGCCAACCAGAGATGGGATGTCGCCCCCGCGATCGACTGGATGCGCGCCCTTTCCCCCTACGACCCGTACTGGATCGAGGAGCCCACCTCCCCCGACGACATCCTCGGCCACGCGGCCGTCCGTAAGGCCGTCGCGCCCATCAAGGTCGCCACCGGCGAGCACATCGCCAACCGGGTCGTCTTCAAGCAGCTTCTGCAGGCCGGCGCGGTGGACATCGTGCAGATCGACTCCGCGCGGGTCGGCGGCGTCAACGAGAACATCGCGATCCTCCTGCTCGCCGCCAAGTTCGGCGTGCCGGTCTGCCCGCACGCCGGCGGTGTCGGCCTGTGCGAGATGGTCCAGCACCTGTCGATGTTCGACTACGTCGCCGTCTCCGGCACCGTCGAGGACCGGGTCATCGAGTACGTCGACCACCTGCACGAGCACTTCGTCGACCCGGTGCGCATCGTGGACGGTCACTACCTCGCGCCGGCTCTGCCCGGCCTGAGCGCCCAGATGCACCCGGACTCCCTCAAGGACCACGCGTATCCCGACGGCCCGGTCTGGTCCGCCCGTGTCTGACACCCCCGAACTCGTGGATTGCCACCACCACGTCTGGAATCTCGGCCACCGCCCCCAGCCCTGGCTGGACGAGCCCGGTCACGAGCCCATCCGCCGCAGCTTCGGCACCGCCGACCTGCGCACGGCCGCGACCGCGACCGTGGCAGGTCGGCGGCTGGAGTGCACGGTGCTCGTCCAGTGCGTGACGTCGGTCGACGAGACGCGCGAGTTCCTCGCCCTCGCCGACGGCGACCCGCTCATCGGCGCGGTCGTCGGCTGGGCGGATCTCACGTCCCCGGCGATCGGCGACGTACTCGACGCACTGCGCGCCGGACCCGGCGGTACCTATCTGCGAGCCGTACGTCACCTCGTCCAGGGGGAGTCCGACGCCGCCTGGCTGCAACAGCCTTCGGTGGAGCGGGGACTGCGGGCGGTGGGCGAACGGGGCCTCGGGTACGACCTGCTCATACGCAGCCACCAGTTCCCCCAGGCGATCCGCCTGGCGGAACGCCTCCCCGGCCTTCCCCTGGTCCTCGACCACGCCGGAAAACCACCCATCGCCCGGCACGACCTGGACGACTGGGAGCGGGGCGTGCGGCGGCTGGCCGCACATCCCCAGGTGCGGTGCAAGGTGTCGGGCCTGGTCACCGAGGCCGACCACGAGAAGTGGACCGTCGACGACATCCGGCCGGTGTGGGAGGTCCTGCTGGCGGCCTTCGGCCCCGACCGGCTGATGTTCGGCTCGGACTGGCCGGTCTGCGTCCTCGCCGGCGGCTGGAACCGGTGGGCCGCCACCGTCGAGGAACTCCTGGCCGGCTGCTCCCACAGCGAGACCGATGCGGTCCTCGCCAAGACCGCGACCGACTTCTACAGACTCCAGCGCACCGATCCGAAGGAGGGAACATCCCGGTGCTCCTGACCGAACTGCTGCATCCCGGCATCCTCGAATCCCTCGCCGGAGCCGGCCACGGCGCCCGCGTGCTGCTCGCCGACGGCCACTACCCCGCGAGCACCGCCACCGGCGAGCGCGCCAGAACCGTCCATCTCAACCTGGCGCCGGGGCTGCTGGATGTCACCACCGTGCTCGACGTCCTGCTGCGGGCTCTGCCTGTCGAGTCGGCGCACGTGATGGTGCCGCCCGAGGGCGAGCCGGAGCCGCCGGCCATCGCCGAGTACCGCTCGATGCTGGCGCCCGTCCCCGTCGAGACGCTCGGCCGCTTCGAGTTCTACGACGCCGCCCGCTCACCCGACCTGGCCCTCGCCATCGTCACCGCCGACACCCGGACCTACGCCAACCTGCTGCTGACCATCGGCGTCCGCTCTGAAGGGACCCTGACAACACGATGACACTCGCAGTCCGCTACCTCGCCGCCCGCACCCTGGACACCGCGCCCGCCGAGAGCCCGCCCCCCGGCCCCGGCCAGGTGGAGATCGCCCCCGCCTACGTCGGTATCTGCGGCACCGACCTGCACATCTTCCACGGCGACATGGACGCCCGGGTCGCCGTGCCCGCCGTCCTCGGGCACGAGATGTCCGGCCGGATCGTACGGGTCGGTGCAGGAGTGGAGGGCTGGTCGCCCGGGGACGCGGTCACCGTGATGCCGCTGCGCTGGGACGACACCTGCCCCGCCTGCCGCGCCGGACACCAACACATCTGCCAGCACCTCGACTTCATCGGCATCGACTCCCCCGGCGCGATGCAGCAGCGCTGGACCGTGCCCGCTTCGACTCTCATCCGGCTGCCCGGCTCCCTCCCCCTGGACCACGCCGCCCTCGTGGAGCCCACCGCGGTCGCGGTGCACGACGTCGGCCGGGCCCAGGTCCGCGACGGCGAGAAGGCCGTCGTGGTCGGCGGCGGCCCCGTCGGCGTCCTGATCGCCCTGGTCGCGCGGGCAGCCGGAGCCGACGTCCGGGTGGTCGAGCTGAGCCCTCACCGGCGGCGGCTCGCCGAGGAATTGGGGCTGGTCACCTGGGATCCGGGCGCCGACGACATGCCCGAGCTGGTCCGGCAGTGGACCGGCGACGCCGGTGCGGACGTCGCCTTCGAAGTCTCCGGCGCGCAAGGCGGGGTGGACACCGCCGTCGAGGTTCTCGGCGTGCGCGGCCGGTTGTGCCTGGTCGCCATCCACCCCCGGCCCCGCGAGGTGAACCTCCACCGCTTCTTCTGGCGTGAACTCACCCTCGTCGGCGCCCGGTTGTACGACCGCTCCGACTTCGAGAAGGCGGTCGCCCTGGTCGCCGACGGCACGATCCCGGCTGAGCGGCTGATCAGCAAGGTGGTGCCGCTCACCGAGGCGCCCGCCGCATTCGAGGCCCTGGAGGGCGGCGGTGACGTGATGAAGATCCTCGTGGACTGCACCGACGACGCCCAGGGAGCCATCCAGTGAACGCCTTCGACCTCACCGGGAAGCTCGCGGTCGTCACCGGTGCCCGGCGCGGCATCGGCCGGGCCATGGCCCGCGCCCTCGCCGGGGCCGGCGCGGACGTCATCGGCGTCAGCGCCTCGCTGGAGGAGTCCGGCAGCGACGTGGAGAAGGACGTTCTCGCCGCGGGCCGTACCTTCGAGGCGATCCGCACCGACTTCGCCGATCCCGCCGCCGTTCGGGCCCTGGGCGCGGACCTCGCCGGGCGCGAGCGGCCGGTGGACGTCCTGGTCAACAACGCGGGTACGATCCGCCGCGCCCCGGCCGCCGAACACACCGACGCGGACTGGGAGTTGGCGCTGCAGGTCAACCTCAACGCGCAGTTCGCCCTGACCCGGGCGGTCGGCGCGGCGATGGTGGCACGCGGCCATGGGAAGATCATCTTCACGGCGTCGCTGCTCAGCTTCCAGGGCGGCATCACCGTCCCCGGCTACACCGCCGCCAAGCACGGCATCGCCGGTCTGACCAAGGCCCTGGCCAACGAGTGGGCCCCGCACGGCGTCAACGTCAACGCCATCGCGCCCGGCTACATCGCCACCGACAACACCCAGGCTCTGCAGGACGACCCCGTCCGCAGCAAGGCCATCCTGGACCGCATCCCGGCCGCGCGCTGGGGCAGCGCCGACGACCTCGCGGGTGCCACGGTGTTCCTCGCCTCGGACGCCGCCGCCTACGTGCACGGCACCGTCCTGCCCGTCGACGGCGGATGGCTCGGCCGATGAGTGACACCGACCTGGCCTCCGTACTGGCCGGCGCCCGCGTCATGCCGGTGCTGACCGTGCCCTCCGCCGCGACCGCCGGCCCGCTGGCCGACGCGCTTGCGGCGGGCGGCGCCCGGTGCGCCGAGGTCACCTTCCGCACCCCCGACGCCGAGCGGGTACTCAGGACGATGGCCGCCCACGGCGGGCTGACGGTCGGCGCCGGTACGGTCCTCACGCCCGAGCAGGTGGACCTGGCCGTGGCGGCCGGGGCCCGTTTCGTCGTCTCTCCCGGCTTCGACGAGGCAGTCGTCGCCAGGTGCGGCGAGCTGGGGGTACCCGTGGTACCCGGCATCGCCTCCGCCACCGAGCTGATGCGCGCGCTGCGGGCCGGCCTCGACACCGTCAAGCTCTTCCCCGCCGAGCCGCTCGGCGGCATCCCGATGCTGCGAGCCCTGGCGGCGCCCTTCCCGCAGGCCCGGTTCGTGCCGACGGGCGGCATCGACGCCTACCGCATGACCGCCTACCTCGCCGACCCGGCGGTCCTCGCCGTCGGCGGCAGCTGGATGGCCACCGCCGCCCATCTGGAACGGGGCGAGTACGAGGAGATCCGCCGGCTGACCGCCGAGGCCGTACACAGGAGCGCGACGTGACCGACGTGGTGGCCCTCGGCGAGGTGATGCTCCGCTTCGACCCGGGCGAGGGCAGGATCCGCAGCGCCCGCACCTTCCAGGTCTGGGAAGGCGGCGGCGAGTACAACGTCGTGCGGGGACTGCGCCGCTGCTTCGGCCTGCGCACGGCCGTCGTGACCGCCCTGGTCGACAACGCGGTGGGGAGGCTTGCCGAGGACCTGATCCTCCAGGGCGGAGTCGAGACCTCCCTGATCCGCTGGGTGTCCGACGACGGTATCGGCCGCACCGCCCGCAACGGGCTGAACTTCGTGGAGCGGGGCTTCGGCATCCGGGGCGCACTGGGCGTCAGCGACCGCGCGGGCACAGCCGTCTCGCAGCTACGCAAAGGGGATGTCGACTGGGACGCGGTCTTCTCCCCGGGACCCCGCTTGTTCCACACCGGCGGCATCTTCGCCGGTCTGTCGGACACCACTGTGGACGTCGCGGACGAGGCCATGGCGGCCGCGCGGCGGCACGGCGTGACGGTCTCCTACGACCCCAACTACCGCCCGAGTCTGTGGGCCGGCCGGGGCGGCGCCGACGCCGCCCGCGAGGTCGACCTGCGGCTCGCCCGGCACGCCGATGTCGTCGTGGGTGCCCTGGGCCTGGCCGGACCGTACCCAGGGGCGCTGCGGGTCGAGGAGGACGAGGTGCAGGACGCACTCGCAGAGGTCGCGGGACGCCTGCCCCAGGCTGAGGTGCTGGCGACGACCGTGCGCACAGTGCCCTCGGCCGGGGTGAACGACTGGTCCTCGGCCGCCTGGTCGGCCCGGACCGGCTGCGTGCGTGGCCCCGACATGCCCGGCCTGCACGTCCTGGACCGCATCGGTTCCGGCGACGCGTTCGCGGCCGGACTGATCTACGGACTGCTGACGGGCGACGGCGAGGAGGGCGGCTCGGCGGCTCGCGCCAGGCCCGCGGCGAACCTCGATGCCGTCGGCCTGCAACGCGCTCTGGCCTACGGCACCGTCCACGGCGCACTGGCCATGACCACGCCCGGCGACGTCTCCATGGCCTCACTCACCGAGGTCGAGGCACTCATGGCAGGTGGCTCGGCCGCCGTCAGACGATGACCGGTCCTCGGCCGCCGTACCGAACCGCACCAGCAGAGGAGCACAGGTGACACATCGGACCATGCGATACCGGAAGATCACGGACACCCCCGTCGAGCTCACGGAACTCGGCTTCGGGGCCTCCGTGATCGGCAATCTCTACCGCGTCACCCCTCCTCACGACGCGCAGGCCGCGATCGAGGCGGCTTGGGAGGCCGGCATCCGGTACTTCGACACGGCACCGCACTACGGGCTCGGTCTCTCCGAGCGCCGCCTGGGAGCCGCCCTGCGGGACCGTCCACGCGATACGTACGCCGTCTCCTCCAAGGTCGGCCGCCTGCTCGTTCCCAACGAGCAGCCGCGCGGCATCGACACCGAGGGCTTCGTGGTGCCGGACGACCTGCGCAGGCAGTGGGACTTCAGCCGTGACGGAGTGCTCCGCTCCATCGAGGCGACCTTGGAACGCACCGGCCTGGACCGCCTGGACGTCGTCTACCTGCACGACCCCGACGACCACTGGAGGCAAGCCGCCGAGGAGGCCATGCCGGCCCTCGCGGACCTCCGCGACCAGGGGGTGATCGGCGCGATCGGCGCCGGTATGAACCAGTCGGCCATGCTGGCCCGCTTCCTGCGCGAGACCGCGGCCGACCTGGTCATGCTGGCCGGGCGCTACACGCTCCTCGACCAGTCTGCCCTGGACGATGTCCTGCCCGCCGCGCAGGCACTCGGCAAGAGCGTCGTGGCCGTGGGCGTGTTCAACTCGGGGCTGCTCTCCAGCGACCGCCCCGCCGAGGGCATGAAGTACGACTACCAGGACGCCCCGCCTGCCCTGGTAGCCCGTGCTCGGGCGATCGCCGACGTCTGCGCGGCGCACGGCACGACCCTGCCCGCCGCCGCGATCGCCTTCCCGCGCACCCATCCCAGTATCATCAACATCACCCTCGGTATGCGGAATGCCGAGCAGGTTGCACGAAACGTGGAACTCCACGATCAGCGGATGCCTGAAGATCTCTGGGAGGATCTCCGTGCCCGAGAACTGATCAGGTCGGACGTGCCCACGGCGAACGATCCCGGAAGGAGTTCGCAGTGTCTCTGACGGACAAGGCCATAGCGCAGATCCGCGAGCTGATCCGCACGGGTGCGCTGCCTCCGGGCTCCAAGCTGCCGCCGGAGCCGGACCTGGCAGCCCAGCTGGGTCTGTCCCGCAACCTGGCCCGTGAGGCGGTCAAGGCGCTGGCCGTCGCGCGGGTTCTGGAGGTGCGGCGGGGCGACGGCACGTACGTGACCAGCCTGCAGCCGAGCCTTCTCCTGGAAGGGCTCGGCGGAGCGGTGGAACTGCTGCAGGGCGACTCCTCCGCGCTGCAGGACCTCATGGAGGTGCGGCGTCTCCTCGAACCGGCAGCCACCGCCCTGGCCGCCACCCGGATCTCCGACGAGCAGCTTGCCGAGGTCGAGCGGCACCTGGACGCCATGCGCGAGGCCCGTGACGACGTCGAGCAGCTCAACATCCACGACGCGGCCTTCCACCGCGCCGTCATCACGGCCACGGGCAACGAGACCCTGCTCACCCTCCTTGAGGGCATCTCCGGCCGCACTCTGCGGGCCCGCATCTGGCGCGGCCTGGTCGACACCCAGGCCGCGGGCCGCACCCTGGCCGAGCACGAGGCGATCTTCCATGCCCTGACCACCCGAGACGCCTACCTCAGTCAGGCCGCAGCACTGCTGCACGTGAACAACACCGAACAGTGGCTCAGAGAACACCTGCGCTCCGGCCAGGCTCCTCCCCTTCGGTAGACGTCACATCCTCATCGTGACGGACGCCGGACAAGAAGGGTGAAGCCTGCTCGTCCGTGCACCTGGCATGGACGCCGATGCCCGGCGTTCCCCTGGGCACGAGGCTCTGCTCCCGGCCCTGGGCGAGGACGGCCAGCGCCTCCTCCGCGAGGGGCACAACGCGGCACTGCGCTCATTCGACCCGCGGGTCGTCGCCCGCCGTGACGGCGTACGCATCCATTACCGGCTGCGGTCGACGAGGTCGCCCACGAGCCGGCTACACCACCACCCCCTGACGGAACTCGCCGCGCAGAACGAGCCGGTTCCGACCGCGCCTGTTCGCCGACTCCCTCGCCCGCGTTTCCCAGGACCCGATGCCTTCGGCGTGTCAGGTGCCTCCTTCGAGCCGGCCGGGTCCGGATGGGCGGCGTGGGCGGAACCGCAGAACTTCTCCAGGTTTTTGAGATCCCGGTGTCCGGCCACCGGTCTCCACGTCCGTAAGGATCACCAGCACTTCAGGAAGCACCCTGACTCGATGAAGCGATCTTGGCACCTTGTCCTGGCGTCGGCCCTCGTCGCGGGAGCCGTCACACCGGTGGTTGCGGTGGGCAGCGCAGTCGCCGCGGACGGCGACATCACCTCGGCCGTCCTGGCGAACCGTGATGTCGTCCTGACCGGCGACGCGGTCGTGCGCGTCCCGCAGGGAACCCACACGTACACAGGCGTGATCAGCGGTGAAGGAACCCTTCGCGTGTCCGGCACCGGCACGCTGGTCCTCGCCAAGGACAGCACCTTCACCCTGCCGCACTCCCGGCAGCACCAGAGGGTCCGGATCCCGGGCGACAACCATCCGTACGTCGTGGTCGACCGTCCCGACGAGCCCGCGGTCACCGTGGATGCGGGGGCAACCGTCCAGTACGGCACCGGCGGTACGGCCGGCCTGATCGGGTCCTTCCCGTACAACACGCCCGGTTACCAGCAGAACCAGGACAACATCCGGGTGGACGGCACACTGCGCCTGTCGCTGACCCGCCTGTTCAACCTGGGCGTCATCAGCGGCTCCGGCCTGGTCACCCAGCCCCGGAACATGTGGGGAACGCTCCAGATCTGCGGCATCAACCCGTTCTCCGGCGTCTTCGACAACGGCACGGGCGTCAACTTCGCGAGCACCACCTGTGCCGCCGAGCTGCCCAACGCCCGCTCCGTCGTCAACCGCGGTTCATGGATCATCGACACCCCGCTCGACCACACCGTCGTACAGCGGCAGAACTTCTACAGCCACGAGTACGGCAACGACGTCAACGTGCACTCCCGCCCGGGCAGCAAGGTGATCCTCACCGGCGTCTACAGCTGGAGTGACAGCGGCGACGGGGCGGCGCCCTCGCTGAGCGACCCCGGACTGAACTGGCGACCCGTGGCCCACAAACTCAACAAGCGCGGCACCAACATCGAGGGCGCCGACGTCCAGTGGGGTGACGGGACCACACACCAGATCTTCATGCCCGGCACGGCACAAACGGTCTACATCAACCTGCACGCCAGACGGCAGCGCTCCCGGCTCACCTTCGACTACGACGGACCGGTGACCCTGGGCGCGCCCATCGGCGGCGGCATGTATCACGACACCCTCAGCGCTCCCGGGGCCGGGGACGTCGTCATCGCCGGCACCAGCGGCAACGACGTGACCTTCGCCGCAGCGCAGTACTACGACGGATCCACCACCATCGACAGGAATGCGACCCTCCATCTCGGCTCCGGGACCGCGGGCGGCGACGGAAGCCTCCACACCGGCGGAGCCTTCGACAAAGTGATCGACAACGGTTCACTCGTGCTCCGCAACAGCAGGACACCCACCCTCCTCCCGGCGGTGACCGGTGCCGGATCGGTGACGCAGAGCGGAGCCGCGGCCACCACCGTCACCAGCGCCGCCTACACCGGCGCCACCACCGTGGCCAAAGGCAGCCTGATCGTCTCCGGGACCTCTCTGCGGACATCCGACGCGGTCGCTCTGACCGGTCCTTCGGCCGTCCTGGACCTCAGCGGGGCACGCGACACGACCCTGCGCAGGCTACAGGTCGTCAAAGGCACGAAGATCCTTCTTTCCCGGAACTCCCCCGAGCTGACCGTCGGTTCGACGACCGCAACAGTCTCCGGTACGCGTCTCGCCATCGGCGGGGCACGCTTCTCCGTGAGCCGGGGCGACACCCACACCGTGCTCACCGCTCTCACGTCCACCACGGCCGCACACCCGTCCTCCGCCGCGACAGGACCGGCCCCCTCCCCCGCCCGGACCACCCGAGCGGCCACGCCCCTGGGCTCCTCCACCGGCACCATGGCGGGCACCGGCAGCAACTTCGGTGCTCTGTGGACCGTCACAGGGCTGGCGGGCGTCGTTCTCGCCGGCGTCGCCGCGGTCTTCGTCTTCATACGCAGCCGCTCGCGTCAGCGTGCGGCCCCGCGTCACTCCCGCTGATCCCCGGCCGGCACGGATTCCACCGGCCCGCGCATGGCTGCCGGCGCTCACCTTTTACGATGGCTTCGCTGCCACGGTGCCGGTGATACCGACGGCGGTCACCAGAGGCCCCCGCAGCCCGGCTCGGTCGGCGTGAGCGGGGCCTCGTACCCGCGGCAGGTCGAAGGGAGACCCGATGCCAAGGCAGGCCGAGCCCGCGGCCGACGTGATCGCCGCGGCTCGGGCCGGCGAACGCGGCGCCCTGGAAGAGCTTAGCTCCCGGACGCTTCCGCTGGTCTACAGCGTCGCGGCGCGTGCGCACCCGTACCGCGACGACGTCGACGACATCGTCCAGGAGACGATGATGCGCATCCTGCGCGGCATCGGGGGGCTGGAGCGCCCGGAGGCGTTCCGGTCCTGGGTGATCGCCATCACCGTGAACGAGGTCCGCGACCACATCCGCAGGCGCGGCAGGAGGGAGACGACGGGAGCGGCGTTCGACGCGGCTGAGCACCGGCCCGACCCGGCCGCCGACTTCGCCGAGGGGGTCATCCTCGACCTGCGGCTGTCCGGGCAGCGCGAGGAGACCTTGCGCGCGACCCGTTGGCTCGACGAGGACGACCGGGAGCTGCTGTCACTGTGGTGGCTGGAGACGGCCGGCCGGCTCGCCCGGGCCGAGCTCGCTTCCGCTCTGGACATGACCGGCCATCAAGCGGCTGTACGGGTGCAACGCATGAAGGAGCGCCTGCACACCTCCCGCGTCATCGTCCGAGCCCTCGCGGCCCGGCCCGCATGCGGGGAACTGACCCGGCTGACCCTGGACTGGAACGGGGCCCCCAGCGGCCTGTGGCGCAAACGCCTCGGCCGCCATGTGCGGCAGTGCCCGCGGTGCGCGCGCCACGAGGAAGGCATGCTGGCCCCGGAAGGACTGCTGGCGCCCTTGGCCCTCCTGCCCGTGCCGGCGGCACTGCTGGCCTGGCGCCCGTGGCTGTCCGCGGGAACGCACGCCGCGGCGGCCGACCATGCCGGTACCGCGGCCACTTCAGGCGGCGGGGGTTCCGCGAAGGCGGGGACCGCAGGGACGGGCCTCACCGCGAAGGCCGTGGTGGCGGCGAGTGCGCTGCTCGCCGTGGGCGGCGCGCTCGTGTACGCGGCCCCATGGTCCAGCCCGTCGGCGCGTCCGGCCACCGCCGCGACGGCTTCCAGCCCGGCACCCGCGCCCTCGCCCACCGCATCCGCATCACCGTCGCGGCCGGCACCGGCACCGGGCTCGGCCGTCTCACGTCCCTCGCCCCGGTCCCTGCCAGGGCCGCGGTACGGGTCGGTGGTCGACACCGTGGACAGCGCGCCACCGCCGGACCAGTCACCCGCCGCCTTGCCCCACCGCCCGCAGACCTCGGTGACGATGACGGGGCTCAAGAGGCACCTGGACGGCTACCAGCTCGTACACCGCGGGGACACGGTGGTACTGCGCGGGAAGGGCTACTTCACCGTCCACTGGGACGTGATGTACGGCCTGCGCCCCGGGCTGCTGACCATGCCTTCGTGGACCGGACTGCGGGGAAGGCTGTTCCACGTGGCCTCGGGCGGCGGCCACCGCATGGACGACCGCCGACCGGGCGCGACCGCCGGCGGCACCTGGATGGGCAACAGGCAGCAAGGACTGATCACCCTGCCGCCGGGAGCCCAGCAGATGTGGCAGAACGAGTACTACTACCTCGACGGCAGCGTCACACTCCACCTCAACGAAACCCAGGCCGACTACAACCTCGACGTCCTGCCCTCCTCCTGGCAGGAGACAGCCGACGACATCGCCACTCCCCCGACCCCGCACTCCGCCGACCGCGAACGGTACGGACTCGTGCGCGACACCGGCCACGACGACGCCCCCGTACCGCAGTACACCACCCGCTCCACGCCGACCAACGCGGGCACCGTGCCCCAGCACTCCGTCGTGTCCTGACCATCGGCGGTTGCCTCTACGGGGCGGTGCCCTTGCCGAAGACTGCGCCATCAGATCAGCGTCCTGGAGCGCCAACTCGGAAAGGAGAAACTGCGGTTCCACCCGGGTGATCGGGCATTCATGGCCGCGCTGCTGCACCAACTCCCGAAGGACGTGCTGCGCAGGCTGCGACCGCTGATGCGTCCGGTCACGGTGCTGCGGTGACACCGCGACCTGCTCGCGCGCCGCCACGCCGCCCTCCCGGCTCTGGCGTCCGGGCCGACCGCAGACCGTGCACTCCGTCCGGGCCCTGGTGCTGCGCCTGGACGGAACGCAGCCGCATCGAGTTGACGAGCCGCCGCGGTCTCCTTCGACGACGTCGTCGGGGTGACTCCTTCGCGCCCTTGGGCGGCGAGTGCATCGGTGTGTGACCCGGGGCAGCTACCCGGTGTCCCACAGCAGACGGTGCTCTTGCCAAATACCTCATCCATGCAGGTGGGAACGAGTTTCGGCACCAATCGAGGCCGCTCGAGCCGCAGCTATCGCGCGGCGGCGGTCGGCGCGGCATGATGATCAGTCGTGCTGTTGAGACTGGCGTACTTGAGCGTGACGAACGCGTTCACGATGCTGCGGCTGCTGCCGATGAGCGACCGTGAGAAAGACGTCGAGATCCTGGCCCTGCGCCACCAGATCGGCGTTCTGGAGCGGCAGCTGAACGGACAGCAGGTTCGGTTCCACGCGAGCGACCGGGCGTTCCTGGCGTCGCTCCTCCATGGCGTGCCACGGGAGGTACTGCGCCGGATGCGGCTGCTGGTGCGGCCGGACACCGTGCTCCGCTGGCACCGCGACGTCATCGCCCACCGGCACGCCGCCCAGTCCCGGCCCAAGCGCGGAGGCCGACCGCGGACCGTTTACTCGATCCGAGCTCTGGTACTGCGCCTGGCCAGGGAGAATCCAAGCTGGGGCTACCGGCGCCTGCACGGTGAGTTACTCGTGCTCGGGGTGAAGGTGGCGGCATCCACGGTCTGGGAAATCTTGAGAGAGGCCGGGATCGACCCTGCGCCCGAGCGGGCCTCGAACGCCTGGGCGGACTTCCTGCGCTCCCAGGCCGACGCGCTGCTGGCCTACGACTTCTTCGAGACCGTCACCCTGTCCGGGGCGAGGCTCTACGTGTTCACCGTGGTCGAGCACGCCAACCGCCGGATCCGTATCCTGGGCGCCACCGCACATCCCACCGAGTCCTGGGTGGTCCAGGCCGCGAAGAACCTTGTCATGGACCTCGAGGACGCCGGCTGCAGGGCTCGCTACCTGATCCGGGACCGGGACGGGAAGTTCCCACACTTGTTCGACGAGGTACTCAAGGACGCGGGTACCGAGGTGGTACTCAGCGGCATCCGGATGCCGAGAATGAACTCGATCATGGAGCGGTGGGTGCAGACCTGCAGGCGAGAACTGCTGGACCGCACATTGATCTGGACCCAACGCCAACTCCTGCACGCACTACGCGTGAGGTATTCGGCAAGCGCAACGTGGACGGCGGCCTTGCTCGACGACCAGCACCCGGCGGCCCTTGATCTCCGGGCCCTCGACCCGCCGCTGCAGCCCGTGCGCTGCCGCCTCCGGAGACAGCAGCCACGTCGACGGCAACGCCCGCACCCGCACGCGTGGTCCACGCCTTGGAAACGTGTAGTTCTTCAGACCAGTTCGCGGAGTTCGCCCTCAGGTCATCGCTGGAACAAGGAGATTCGCCGCTGCACCGACGTTGTCGGCATCTTCCCCGACCGCACCGCCCTGATCCGCCTGGCCGGCGCGGTCCTGGCCGAGCAGTACGACGAGTGGACCGAAGCCCGCCGCTACTTGGAGCTCGACCTGCTGGCCAAGGCCCCGGCTCCGCCCGATCGAGTCAGGAACCGACGACACCGTCCTGCCCACCGAACTCACCGCACCGCCTCAAAGTGAGATCACCGATCAGAACCTGATGAAGCATCACGCAAATGCAACTGCGAGTTGTAACCTGTCGTCACACCAGGTGCCAACCATCAGTGAACGCTACTCGGGGGACAGCAGGATGGCCTTGCAGGTGCGGCCCACCAGCGGCCAGCCGAAGGAGTACTTACCTTCTGACGAACCGCGCCGGCTCTCGCTGTTCCAGCTCTTCGGACTTGCTGCCGGGGGGACCATCGGCTCCGGCTGGCTGCTGGGCGCGGTCGACGCCTACGACAAGGCCGGCAGCTATGCTCCGTGGGCCTGGCTGATCGGCGGGCTGGTGATGCTGATCGTGGCCGGTGTCATGGTGGAGTTGGGCACGGCTGCACCGAAGACCGGAGGGCTCATCTTCCTTCCGCTGCAGAGCAGTGGGCCGCTGGTGGCGATCGTGGCCGCGGCGGGGCTGTGGATCTTCTACGCGATAAACGCGGCCAGCGAGTCCGTGGCGATGACCAAGGGGCTCTCGTCCATACTCCCGACGTTTCTGATAGGGCCCGGGACCACCCTGACCGCCTGGGGTTGGGTCTGCTCGCTGGCGTTGATGGCGGTGATCTCGGCGACCAATCTGCTCGTCCCGCGGCTGGTGCGGATCGGCAACTCCTGGCTGACCGTGGTGAAGGTCGTAGTCCCGCTGCTCACCATCGCCCTGTTCATCGCGTCCGGATTCGATCACCATCATGGGGGCGGGGCCGGGGACGGCACCGGTGGCACCGGAGGGTACGGCGCGGTCCTGGCCGCCGTGGTGGACAGCGGGGTGATCTACGCCTATGTGGGATTCCAGGGCCCGCTGGACTTCGCCGGAAACGTCAAGGCCGAGGGTCGGCTGACCGAGCCTGCCCGGCTGCGTTGGGCGGTCTACGGCACGATCATCGGCACAACCGTGCTCTACATCCTCCTCCAGATCGTCTTCAGCTCTCGCCAGGGGCAGTGGGATCCGGGCCGCCCGGACTCCCCCTACACCCAGTTCGCCTTCGCGTCCTCGGTCGCCTGGCTCGGGTGGTGTCTGCGGATCAACTCGGTGCTCTCCCCCATGGGCGCCGGGCTCGTCTTCACCCATGCCCTGACCCGCGAGGTCGCCACGCTCAGCCGCGCCCATCTCACCCACCGGGGCCTGCAGACGATGCGCACGACCACCCTGCGTGGCAGGGACGTCTACTGGCTGGTGCTGGCGGTGGACTTCGTCGTCGGGGTGGTCGCGCTGCTCGCGATGGGCGGCCGATGGCACACCCTGGTCGCGGCCGACGGCGTGCTGACCCTCGTCGTGTACGCCGTTCCCGGTGTGGCCCTGGTCTCCTTGCGCGACAAGCTGCCGCCGGTCTCGCCGAGCCGCAACCGGGCCCGCCGGCACGCGGCCTGGCTCAGCTTCGTCCTCATTGCATTGATCCTGTACGGAGCCGGGTGGACGGACCTGTGGCATGGAATGGCCGTGCTCGCCGTCGGCTGCGTGCTGCTGCTCGGATTCCCGGTACTGGCCCGGCAGTTCCCCACGCTGGGACGGTTCTACGACGCCCGGGAGCATGTGACGCGCTTCCGCCGGCTGGGCTCCGACCCGGCCGCCCAAGCTGCGGCCTGCCTTCTCGGCATGTTGGCGCTGCTGCTGGTTTGCACCCTGTTCGGCAACCCCGAGCCCGGTGCCCCACACCATCTCGCGTTCTATCTGTGGGGTGCGGGTGTGGGGGTCATGGCCCTGACCGCGTTCTACGGCATGGTGTGGGCCTCGAGACGCCATATCGGGCGAGTGGAGCCGCTGCTGCCGCTACCGACCTCCCAGCTCCGCGAAAGGGAGCAGGGGCGGTCCCAGGAGCCGCAGCGGTAGCCGCGCACAGCGGGCTAATGCACCGACTCCACGACCTGCTCGGCCTCCTCCTCGAAGCCCCTGCTCCGCAACAGTGACACCGCTTCCTGGCGGCGCACCGCGTCCGCCCACCGGCCGACCGTCCCGCGGTAGAGCGAACGCCGGCGCCGCCCGTCCATCCCGCTGGCGCGCAACTGCTCGGTGATCGCCACCACGTCCGCGGGGGTGATCCGCTGCTCGTTCTCCAGGCAGCGTTCCAGCAGGTCCCAGGCCTTCTCCTGGCCCCAGGCCCGATCCGTCCCGTCGCCGTAGAGGCGGACGGCCGTCTCGGCGACGACACCGCCCATCGGCACCCCGGCCAGTTCGGGGTCGGAGGGATCCGACAACTCCTTGCAGGCGACGTCCGCAGCGATCCTGCCGCGATTGCCCTGCACCTGCTGCGCCGTGACATAGTCGGCAAACACCCCGGGGTCGACCCTTCTGCTCAGCAGTCCGGCGGTGAGTCGGCGGGCGACGGTCCGCGCCACCCGGTACAGGTCCCGGGAACGCTCGATCTTCGTCTGCAGTCGCACCAGCTCGCCGCCGGCCCGGCCGTCGATGTGCTCCGCTGCGGCTATCCACAGCAGGCGCCAACACTCCGGGTCGGCGTCGATGTTCTTCAACTCTTTCACGAGAGTGTCGATCTCGGCTGGGGAACGCGGTCCGGCGGCACATGCCACGCCGCGGGCCACGACTTTGGCATACAGATCGACCCTGGTCCTCGCCACGGTCTCGAACTTCTGCCAGCGGCTGATGATCTCGGCCAGTTCATGCAGCTCCTCGCGTGCCGCAGCCTGATTCTGGACGGCCTCGCAACGCTCCGGGTCGCTCTCCGCCAACGCCCGGCAGACCGCGGCTACGTTGTGGTACTGCAACCGCCTACCCACATGCTCGATGAGGGAGTCCGGGCTGTGTTCCGAGCCCGAGATCAGCTTGGCGACGGTATCCCTGGTGGGCCCCACCAGATCCGTGTCGCCCAGCCGCGTGTCGATCCAGTTCTCCAGCACCGGCTCAACCGGACTGAGCATGCGCAGTGCCGTGACCAGGTCGTTGAGCCCGGCCGGCGTCGTCGTGTCGGACTGCCGCGCACCGGACGTATTGATCCTCTGCACGGCCCGTCCCAGAAGGTCCACCGCCGCCTCTGCGCACCCTTCGTCGCGCAGCCCGAGATACAGCAGTGCCGTGTCAAGCAGGGTCCGCTTCTCGCTGAACGTGTTCAGCGTGGCGTCGACAAGGTCCTGCTTGCCCCGCCCGCGCAACTCCCGGACGAACCGGGCCACATCGAGCGCCGTGCGCTGGCGAGCCACATCGTGCACGATGCCCTTGCTCAGCGCAGAGGGCCGGTACTCGGCGATCTCGGGTTCCGGCTGCTGCCGCTCCCCCTGCCCGGCCACGCCCAAAGAGGCGGCGCCGTCGATCTCCGACTGACGGCACGCCAGATCCGCCGCATCGCCGATGCTTCGCCACAGCGCCGCCGTCGCCAGTACGTTCACCGCGTCGTAGAAGTGGAACTTGGCTGCTGCTTCGATCAGTTGGTCCGTCGACCGCTGGATCGCGAAGGCGTACAGCACCCGGATCGCGACGGCGGGCCGAGGCGGCTCACCCTTGCTCTCGTTGCCCTTCCGAAGGGCCTGCACGCGCGCCGCGACTTCTTCGGTGCTGCTCCGGGTCACCCAGGAGTACCGGACGCTCCACGTCCGATCTTCGTCAAGCCATCCCTCGGCTCCGGGTCGAGCCCTACTCATGCGTGACACTCAAGCTGCGCGACGCTCCATCCGACTGAAGTATCTGGCGAAGGTGTCCGGGGAACGGTAGGCATCGTTCGCCCGTATGTCGATGTGCTCCGCCAGCTTCAGGCTGTCGTCGTCCCCCCTGTCGCAGAGGGCGGAGACGATGTCGGCGGTGGTGCACTCGTCCTTCAGCAGGTACGGGATACGCGCGTCCGGGTCGCCCCTCAACCAGTCGATCCAGCCGTGCAGATCGGTGGGCAGCGACGGATCCGCACGCTGGTCGGCGGCCATCCGGTTGGTGAAGATCTGTGTTCCGTCGGGAGCGTCCCTGAGCACCATCCGCGGCTGCGGATGCCCTGCGGTGCACTGCTCCATCTCGGCCTTGATGGCCTCCCTGAGCAATCCGAAGGTGAGCTGGTCCTTGCGGTCCCGAATGCCTCGCGAAAGGACGTTGAGCAAGTGTCCGCTGAACGGAGTGCACTGGTCGAACGGTG
Organism: Streptomyces sp. NPDC030820; assembly: GCF_055572075.1. Taxonomy (NCBI): domain Bacteria; kingdom Bacillati; phylum Actinomycetota; class Actinomycetes; order Kitasatosporales; family Streptomycetaceae; genus Streptomyces; species Streptomyces sp. NPDC030820. Next base: position 87,040 of record NZ_JBVIEB010000013.1, on the reverse strand, counting down.
CCGGGAGACCGGGACACCCCTCGGCGGAGGCGAGCGGACCGGCGAGGGCGGCATCCTGGCCGAGAGCGCTGAGTACGCAGGTGCCCTCGAACTGGCGGCCCATCACACCCGGCAGTTTCGGCTCCTCCTCGGCCGGGCCCAGGTCGCCCAGCCTGTGTGAGTAGCAGCAGTCGGCGATGAGGACCTTGAGCCCAGCCGCGGCCTTGCGCATGGCGCGGTACACGTACCAGCTGTTCAACCACGTCCATGGAGCCCGGTCCTGGGACGTGCCCACTGAGAAGTGCACCTGGTCCCCGGCGGGGACGTCGCCCCAGCAGGCCCCGTGGCCGACGTAGACGACGAGCAGGGTGTCCGAAGGGCCGGTCTCGGCGGCGGTCTCCTCCAGGGCGCGCATCACCCCGTCGATCGTCCCTGCCTCGTCCGGGCCGAGCACCCGGCAGCCCTCCGCACCCCAGAGCTTGTCACCTGCGAGGACTTCTCTGTACATACGTCCGCTCGCGGCGATCGTGGGCCAGCCGGGGACATTCGATCCCGGCTGGTACTCCCCAGGTGCGATCACCAGTGCGCGTGAAGCCATCTCAGCCGTTCACTCCTTCGGATCCCCTGGGCCGGTTCTCCTCCGGGGCGCCTGCCGGAGCGTCAGTGGATGACGGCGGCACGGGCCTTACCTCGACCTCGGCCTGCGGCGGATCCAACCGGCCGGCCCGCCACCGCTCGACTGCCCGCTTCGTGGCGTCCAGGGCCGCGCCGAGGGACTCCTCGGTGAGCTTGGAGACAGCGGCCACCAGCAGGATCTCGACGATGCCGCCGGTCAATACCCACCCCTGGTCGACCTCCTCGCGGCGCCATTCCAGACCGGTCCCCGCCTCGAGTTCGCCCCGTATCCGCTCCGGATCGTCCAACCCGAGTAATGCGCCCCTCACGGACACCGAGATCACCGCTGCCACTTACCGGCCCCCATGTCGTCGAGTTGTGGTCCCCACCCCGATCCCACCCAGCGTATCGGGCCTGACGGAGCAGGCACAGACGGCTCACGAGATCGTCGGCGATGGCTCGTGCTCAAGGCGCCTTTCCGTCAGCCGGGGTGGGGTCTGTCACATGAACGGTCCTGGTCAACGAGCTTGTGGATACGGCGCCTTCGGGGCTGGGTCCCCTGGCTGTCGAAGATGTGGTCAACGTCCCGGCCGAATCGCGGAACATGGTGGAGTACTTCGACCCCACAGTTCACTCCAAAAGACTGACGAGCCCACGCAAGGGCCTCGCCGAAGCTCTCGGCGGGCACATGCGGGCGCTTTGACGCATGATCAATCTCAAAAAGCAGTCCCGGGTTGGGGGCACCGCCGCCTGCGTCTGCCTGAACGGTCCTTCGTGCCGTAAGTGACTTCTCCGGGCGTCATCCATGGTGTGGATGAGCCTGATACCGGATTCGGATCGCCCGAGGGATGGAAGTGCGGCCTCGGCCAGCCCATAGTCGTCCCTACCCGCACGCCGCTGTCCGGACCGGCGGGGCGGCCCTTCTCAGCATGCCTCGCGCCGTCGGCGCCCGTGACAGGCATGCCCGCTTCCGTACGCCGTCCATGGAGTCGCCATGCCTGGTTCCGTCCCGCCGCCTCCCGCCGCGGTCGATGATGTCGCGTCGTCACCTGTCTCCGTCTCCGGTCCGGCCCATCTGTTGCGTGTGACCCTGCTGATGGCGGGCAGTTGTCTGCCGATCCTCGGAGCGGTGCTGATCGCCCCGGTGCTGCCGAAGATGCAGGACCACTTCGAGTCGACCCCGGGAGCCAAGGCGCTGGTTCCCCTCGCGCTGGCCATTCCGGCGCTGGCCTTGGCGCTGCTGGCTCCGTTCGCCGGAGTGATCGTGGACCGACTGGGTCGCAAGCGCCTGCTGATCGTGACGACCGTTCTGTACTCGGTGTTCGGGACGGCCCCGCTGTATCTGGACTCTCTGGGCGCCATCATCGCCAGTCGCGCCCTGGTGGGTGTCGCCGAGGCCGCGATCATGACGTGCTGCACCACGCTGATCGGCGACTACTACAGCGGACACCGGCGGGTGAAGTACCTCGCTCTGCAGACCATGTGCGCCTCCGCGTCGGCCACTGTCTTCTTCGTGCTCGGCGGCGCCACCGGGTCGGCGGGCTGGCGCGTGCCCTTCTGGGTCTACGCCGTGAGTCTGGTGCTCGCTCCGCTCATGGTCACCACCCTGCCCACCCCGGCGGGTCACAAGGTCACGGGTGAGGCCCCGGATCCGGCGGAGGTCCGACGCCCTTTCCCCTGGCGGCAGTTGGCGGGCATCTGCGCCCTCACCTTCTTCGGGGCGATGGTCTTCTACACCGTCCCGGTCGAGATGTCGTACCTGCTCGACGAGCTCGGGGTGAAGAACTCCGGCGTCATCGGCCTGGCCACCGCGGTCGCCAGCGCCGCCACCGTCGGCGGAGCGGTCACCTTCGCCCGGCTGGGGCGCTCCCCGGACCCGATGCTGCCCGCCGTCCTCGGGCTCTGTGCGGCCGGCTTCGGGGTGATGTTCCTGGCGGGCAACGCCCCGCTGCTGGTCGTCGGAGCGGTGATCAACTGCGTGGGCACGGGCATGCTGCTGCCCGCCCTCCTCACCAGCGCCATGTCGCGTCTGGCGTTCGAGGACCGCGGTCGCGGAACCGGGCTGTGGATGACGGCGTTCTTCGGCGGCGAGTTCGTCTGCCCGCTCGTACTACTGGCCGTGGAGTCCGCGGTCGGCAGCCTCGCCGGGGCGGTGGGGGTGCTGGGGCTGGCCGCCGGTCTCGTCGCGGCGGGTCTGCTGGCGGCTCGCCGCCGCGCCGGCGCCGCCGATCCCCGGCCGTTGCCGGAGCAAGTGGCCTGACGGGCCGACGCCCCACGGGGACTGCCACGATGCGCCGTCGCGTGACCGCGGCGCCATCGTGGCTAGTCATGCTCACGCTGAGTAGCCACATTCGATACAGCCCCGCGCCGCGTGAAGGCGCCGCCATTGCCCTTGGCCGTCAACATCGCCCCCACCTCCGTTGCCTTCTGCCGCAACCAGATGTGCGCCGCGTCCTGGGCGTGCACCGGGTGCCACCACATCGCCTCCCGTACGGGCACCGCCTCGAAAGGACATGGCAGCACCCGCACTGCGGCAGATCGGACCGCTCTGCGGGCCAGGCGCTCCTGGATCACCGCGATCCGGCGAGTGCCTTCGATCATGTGCGGCAGCAGCTGGAAGGTCTGGACGGAGACCTCGACCCGGGGACTGATGCCGATCATGCTGAGCTGGCGGGCGGCCGGGGCGTCGTAGGGGCGCTGGTAGACGGCCCAGGGCAGCCGGGCCAGATGGTCGAGGGTGAGTTCGTCGCCGACCTCGGGGTGGTCGTCGGCGACCAGGCACAGCCAGCGGTCGCTGAAGAGGTCGACGGCGGGCAGGCCGTCGATGACGCCGTGCGGCATCAGCAGTCCGTCGACGGTGCTCAGCACGGTGGCGGTGTTCTCCACGACATTGGGGGCCGGGTGCTGGAAGGTGAGCCGGATCCCGGGCGCCTCCCCGTGCAGAGCGCGGGCGAGCGCGGCACCGAAGACCGCGGCGCCGTAGTCCGAAGCGAGCAGGGTGAACTCACGGGTCTCGGCGGCCGGATCGAAGTCGGCCTGGCTGGCGAAGACGCGTTCCAGCAGGTCGCACGCGGTCGCGCTGCGGTCCCGCAGGGCCACGCCGAGCGGGGTCAGTTCATAGGCATTGCCCGTCCGGGCCAGCAATTCGTCGTCGAAATGGCGGCGCAGCCGGGCCAGCGCCGCGCTCATCGCGGGCTGGCTCAGTCCGATGCGCTCGCCGGCCCGGGTGACGTTGCGCTCCTCCAGCAGCGCGCGCAGGGCGACGACCAGATTGAGGTCGAGTCGGGACAGGTTCACCGGGCACCACCTGGCAAGCGAAAGGTCATCGACGGTGTGGATGGAGACCATCCACAGGATTCATTTCCACGATCTGATGATCCAGGCCAGAGTAGACGGCAACCCAGCGGGAGGAAATCTCATGGCAACGCTCGCGCAGTCCGCCGGCCCGTTCGCGCTCGGCACACTCTCCACTTCGGACGGGGCGCCGTTCCCCGGTCTGGTGGTCCGGGACCGGGTGCTGGACCTGACCAGGGCCCTGGCTTGGGAGCCGTCCGATGTGCGCGCCGTCCTGGAACGGTGGGACGAGGCCCTCCCCGTCCTGCACACCCTCGCGAACGTCAACGCCCTGGAGTGGCAGCCGCTCGACGGCCTGCGGGTGCAGGCACCGGTCGAGCCCCGGCAGATCTTCCAGTCCGGTGCCAACTATCGTCAGCACGTGATCGACCTGGAGGTCGCCCACCGCTCCCCCGACGACCCGCGCACGGTCGAGGAGGCGCGGGCGGAGATCGCCGCGGTCATGGACCGCCGGGCGGCCGAGGACCTGCCGTACGTGTTCATCGGCCTGCCGAGCACGATCACCGGCCCCTACGACGACGTCGTACTGCCCGATTGGGCCGAACAGCCGGACTGGGAACTGGAGCTGGCGGCCGTCATCGCCAAGCCCGCGCACCGGGTGTCGGTGGAGGAGGCGCTGGAGTGCGTCGCCGGGTACACCATCGCCAACGACCTCACCGACCGCGCCACCGTCTTCCGCCGGGACATGAAGGCCATCGGCACCGACTGGCTGCGCAGCAAGAACGCGCCCGGTTTCACCCCGCTCGGCCCCTGGATCGTCCCCGCCGAGTCGATCGCGGACCCCGGCGACCTGCGGGTCACGCTGAAGCTGAACGGCGAGACGATGCAGGACGAGTCCACCAAGGACATGCTCTTCGGGATCGCCCGCCTGGTGTCGTACATCTCCCAGACCGCCCGGCTGCTGCCCGGCGACCTGGTGCTGACCGGCAGCCCGGCCGGCAACGGCATCCACTGGGGCCGGCTGCTGCGCCACGGCGACGTCATGGAGGGCTCCATCACCGGGCTGGGCGTGCAGCGCACCCGCTGTGTCGCCGAGGGAGCCACGGCGTGATCGACCGTACGGATCCCGAAGGCGCGATCGCCGAGGCCGCCAAGTCGTACTCGAACTGGGGGCGTTGGGGTGAGGACGACGTGCTCGGCACGCTCAACTTCCTCACCAAGGACAAGCGGCGCGAGGGCGCCGCCCTCGTGCGCCGGGGCGTCAGCTTCTCGCTCTCGCAGCGCTTCGACATGGACGGCCCGCAGAAGGGCTGGCGGCGCCGCACCAACCCGGTGCACACCATGCTCGACACCGGCACCGACGCCGCCCTCGGCAACCAGGGTTTCCCACACGGCATCGGCGGCGCCGACGACGTGATCGCGATGCCGTTGCAGTGTTCCACCCAGTGGGACGGGCTCGGGCACATCTTCGACCGCGGCAAGGCGTGGAACGGCCGGGACGCTGCGAAGGTCGTCACCTCCGACGGCGACCTCGTCACAGGCATCGAGCACATGGCGCCGTACGTCGCCGGGCGGGGCGTGCTCTTGGACGTGGGCGGAGTCGTCGGCGAAGGCGGTGAACTGCCCGACGGGTTCGCCATCACCGAGGAGCATCTGACCGCGACCGCCGAGAGGCACGGTGTGACCGTCGGCCGCGGGGACATCGTCCTCGTGCGCACCGGGCAGCTGGCCCGCGTCCGTCGCGAGGGCTGGGGCGACTACGCGGGCGGTCCCGCGCCCGGGCTGTCCTTCACCACCGCCGGCTGGCTGCACCGCACCGAGATCGCCGCGATCGCCACCGACACCTGGGGTTTCGAGGTTCGGCCGAACGAGTTCGACCATGCCTTCCAGCCGCTGCACCAGGTCGCCATCCCCAACATCGGCCTCCTGATCGGCGAGATGTGGGACCTCGACGCGCTCGCAGCGGACTGCGCGGACGACGGCGTGTACGAGTTCTGGCTCACCGCAGCGCCGCTGCCCATCACCGGAGCCGTGGGCTCTCCGGTCAACCCGATCGCCGTCAAGTAGCCCGCAGAAATCGGCCGGACGCGTCCTCCCCGGACAGCCGTGGCACATCCGGCCCACGCGCTGACGGGTGATTCATCAGAGCCCCTGGCCCGCCCTCGCGGCGGGCGAGCCGCACCCCGCCGCCGAAGCCGCGCGGCCCGACCTCGGGAGGTATCCCCGCCATGGCAGACAGCCTCGCCCGCCGAATCCTCGTCATCGGCGGCGGCGCCTCAGGCAACGCCGTGACCATCCTGCTGCGCCGCGCCGGCATCACCGTCGACCTGATCGAGGCCAAGCCCGACTGGAACGCCACCACTGGCTCCGGCATCACCCTCCAGGGCAACGCCCTGCGTGTGCTGCGCGCACTGGGTGTCTGGGAGCGGGTGAGCGCCTCCGGCTTTCCCTTCGGCACGCTGGGCATCGCCGCCCCTGACGGCACCGTGCTGCACGTCGCCGAGGACATCAAGACCGGAGGCGACGACCTGCCCGCGACCCTCGGCATGCAGCGCCCCCAGCTCCAGCAGATCCTCATCGACGCGGTCCGTGCCTCCGGCGCCGCCGTCCGCCTGGGCACCACCGCCGAGGCCCTGGAGCAGGACGCCGACGGCGTCTCGGTGCGCTTCAGCGACGGCACCGAAGGACGCTACGACCTGGTGATCGCCGCCGACGGCCTGAACTCCGCCACCCGCGCCGCCATCGGCATCACCGAGAAGCCCGAGCCGACCGGCATGGCCATCTGGCGCATCGCGGCCCCGCGCCCCGAGGGCGTGGAGCGCACCGACCTCGCCTACGGCGGCCCGGCCTACATCGCGGGCTACACCCCCACCAGCGAGACCACCATCTACGCGTTCGTCGTCGAGGGATGCCGCGAGCGGGCCTCCGTCGACCCGGCCGACTACGCCGACGAGATGCGCCGCCTGGCGCAGGGGTACGGCGGCGCCTGGCCGGAGATCACCAAGCACATCACCGACCCGACGAAGGTCAACTACACCTGGTTCAACCGAATGCTGGTGCAGGGCCCTTGGCACCGGGGCCGGCTCGTGCTGATCGGCGACGCCGCGCACTGCTGCCCGCCCACCATCGCCCAGGGCGCGGGCATGTCCCTGGAGGACGCCCTCGTCCTCGCCGAGCTGCTCACCAGTGGCCGGGACTGGGACGACGAGCTGTTCCGGACCTACTACGAGCGCCGCGTCCCCCGGGTGCGGACCGTCGTCGAGGCGTCGGTGCAGATCGGACAGTGGCAGCTGGACGGTGTGCGCGACGCCGACGTGCCCGGGCTGATCGGCCGCACCATGAACATGCTGAAGGAGCTGCCGTGACATCCCGCCCGTCGCCCGAGCACCACCCCTCATCGAGCGCTGACGCGCGCCCCTCCCCGACCGTGGACGTGCACGCGCACGTCCTACTGCCCGAGGTCGACGCCCTGGTGGCGGACCTGCCGGGACTGGCCGAGGCCAAGGCCCTCGACGCCCGCCGCAACGGTCCCGCGGCCCTCGCCGTCAGCGGCCCCATGGTCCGCGAGCGCGCCCCGCGAATGACCGACGTCACCGCACGACTGGCCGCCATGGACGCGCAGGACGTGGACGTCCAGCTGGTGAGTCCGTCCCCCTCGCATTACCACTACTGGGCGGACGAGGAGACGGCCGAGAAGGTCTACCGGCTCGCCAACGAGGCGACGGCCGCCCACTGCGCCCACGCTCCCGGACGGCTCCACGGCCTCGGGCTCGTGCCCCTGCAACATCCGCAGCAGGCCGTGCGCGCCCTCGAACACGCCCTGGAGCAGGGTCTGTCGGGTGTCGAGATCTCCAGCCACGCTCCCGGCCGCGAGCTGTCCGACCCGGCCTACGCCCCCTTCTGGTCCCGCGCAGAGGAGACGGGCGCGATCCTCTTCCTGCACCCCTTCGGCTGCACCCTCGACGAGCGCCTGGACCAGTGGTACCTGTGCAACACCGTCGGCCAGCCGGTGGAGAACGCCGTCGCGCTGTCGCACCTGATCTTCTCCGGTGTGCTGGACCGCCATCCGGGTCTGAAGCTGATCGCGGCGCACGGTGGCGGCTATCTCCCCACCCACATCGGCCGCTCCGACCACGCCTGGTCGGCTCGCTCCGACGCGGGCGCCGGCTGCGCCCACCTGCCCAGCAGCTACCTCAGGCGCCTGTACTTCGACTCCCTGGTCCATGACCCGCACGTGCTGCGGGAGCTCGTCCGGGCGGCGGGCGCGGACCGGGTGCTGCTCGGCTCCGACTACGCCTTCGACATGGGCACCGAGGACCCGCTCGCCGCGCTGCGCGCCGCCCGGCTGCCCGGCCCCGACTTCCACGCCATACGCGGTGGAAACGCCGCCGCGTTGCTCAACCTCGCCTGAGGAGGCCCCACATGTCCAACCGCCTGCTCACCCACCTTCGGCACGTCGACCTCGCCGTGCCCGAGTACGACAAGCAGCTCGACTTCTACACCGGCGTCTGGGGCCTGACCAAGGTCGCCGAGGACTCCGGCATCTCCTTCCTCGCTGCCGAGGGCAGCCCCGAGCAGTACGTCGTACGACTGCGCAAGGCCGACGAGAAGCGCCTGGACCTGGTCTCCTACGGGGTCGCGAACGCGGCCGACGTGGACACGCTCGCCGAGCAACTCCTTGCGGGTGGCGTGCAGTTGATATCACGACCGGGCAAGGTGGACACCCCCGGCGGCGGCTACGGCTTCCGCTTCTTCGACGTCGACGGGCGCACCATCGAGGTGTCCGCCGATGTCGAGGTCCGGCAGCACCGCAAGATCGAGGAGAAGGAGTCGATCCCCGTCAAGCTGTCGCACGTCGTGCTGAACTCGCCGGACCTGGACAAGACCAAGGCGTGGTACGAGGAGCACCTCGGCTTCCGGCTGTCCGACACACTCGGCCATCCGCACATCGGCGACGTCATGCACTTCATGCGGATCAGCAACCAGCATCACTCTATGGCCATCGCCAAGGGCCCGCACACCTCCCTGCACCACGTCTCCTTCGAGATGCGCGGCATCGACGAGTACATGCGCGGCTCGGGCCGGGTGATGCGGGCCGGCTTCCGGAAGATCTGGGGCCCGGGCCGGCACATGGCGGGCGACAACACCTTCACGTACTTCCTCGACCCGCACGGCAACACCGTCGAGTACACGACGGAGCTGGAGCTGCTGGACGAGGACACCTGGCACCCGCACGTCTACGACTTCTCCCAGCCCGAGGTCACCGACCAGTGGGGGACCGCCAACCCCATGAACGAGCTGGTCACCAAGGAGTCCTTCAACGACGTCGACCGTGGCGTGTTCGTCGCCCCTCCGGTCTGATCCGCGAGCCCCCGGTCACCGGGGCGTGGCAGCCTGTCACGCCCTGACTCCCCGCCGCGCCCCCGGCCTCGTTCCCCCGTCCTCCCGTCGACAGGACCTCCCATGCGTTTCGCCGCGTACGAGTACCGCAATCGACGCCACGTAGCCGTCATCAAAGAGGACGGCACGCTCTACCCACTTCCCGGAGTACGTTCCCTGGCCGGGCTCCTCGCCGACGGCGACGGCCTGCCCCAACTGCTCGGCGCGAGCGCGGCGATGCTCGACGTCCCGGCCGGACTGCACGTCTCGGACGTGCGGCTGCTGTCGCCGCTGCAGCCGCCCACCGTGCGGGACTTCGTGACCTTCGAGGAGCACGTCGAGGGCGTACGGCGGTCCGTGGACGGCAGCCTCGGCGTGCCCGAGCGCTGGTACGACGCGCCGACCTTCTACTTCACCAACCCCTACGCGGTGTACGGGCCGCACGACGACATCCCCGTGCCGCCCGGGGCGAGCGTGCTCGACTTCGAACTGGAAGTCGCCGCCGTGATCGGGAAGGAGGGCCGGGACCTCACTCCCGAACAGGCCCGCGACCACATCATCGGCTACACGATCTTCAACGACTGGTCCGCCCGCGACCTGCAATCCGCCGAGATGAAGGTGGGGCTCGGCCCCTGCAAGGGCAAGGACACCGCCACCACGCTCGGCCCGTACCTGGTCACCGCCGACGAGCTGGAGAAGTATCGCGACGCGGACGGCTTCCTGCGTCTAGCGCTGACCGCCGAGATCAACGGCGAGGTCGTCGGCAAGGACCTGCTGTCCAACATGAGCTGGACCTTCGAGGAGATGGTCGCCTACGCCTCGCGCGGCACCTGGGTCCGTCCTGGCGACGTCCTCGGCTCGGGAACCTGCGGCAACGGCGGCTGCCTCGCCGAGCTGTGGGGCGTCCGCGGCAGGCAGGACCCGGCGCCGCTCAAGCCGGGCGACACGGTCACGCTCACCGTCGAGGGCATCGGCAGCGTCTCCAACAAGGTTGTCGCCGGGGTCGGCCCGGTGCCTCTGCCGACCGGCCGGCGCCGCTCTCGGGAGCGGCCGTGACCGACCTCCATCCCAAGAGGCTCCTCGGCAAGGTCGTCGTCGTCACCGGCGCGGCCCGCGGCCAGGGCGCCGCCGAGGCCGAGGCGTTGACCCGAGAGGGCGCCCGGGTGATCGCCACCGATGTCGTCGACGCCCCGGGCTGCCGCCGACTCGACATCACCAGCGAGAAGGACTGGGCTCAACTCGCCGCCGAACTCGGGGAGTCGTACGGCCAAGTGCACGGCCTGGTCAACAACGCCGGCATCACCTGGCGCGCCCGCCTCGATGACGTACGCCCCCAGGACATGGCTCGTGTCCACGCCGTCAACGTCACCGGGCCGCTGCTTGGCATCCAGCACCTGGCATCGCTGATGCGCCCCGGGGCATCGATCGTGAACGTCGGCTCCTCGGCGGCGCTGACCGGCCACTACCCGGTCGCCTACACCGCCAGCAAGTGGGCGCTGCGTGGCCTGTCGGCCACCGCTGCCATGGAACTGGGACCACGCGGCATCCGCGTGAACACGGTCCACCCCGGCTTCATCGAGACCGAGATGACGGCGTCCGCCGCGCCCGTGTTCCGCGAGGCGAATCTGCGCGAGACCCCGCTCGGTCGCACCGGCACGGTCGACGACATCACCCCGCTCGTCGTCTTCCTCCTCTCCGACGACGCGTCCTTCATCACCGGCGCCGAGATCCCCGTGGACGGCGGGCTCACCGCACACGGCGGCGTGAAGTCGATCTCGGACGCCGTACGTCATTAGCAGCGGAAAGGCCCACTCACCCATGGACAAGGTCCGCGCGAGCACCGCGGAGGCGGTTGCCGACATTCTGGACGGCGCGCCGCCGGCCGGTGCTCATCCAATCCCTCCACACGCAGGGCGTCCTGCTGGCCGACTGCCGGATCGCCCGCGTCACGGGCAGTTATGTGTGTCGGGAGGGTTCAGAAGGTGAGCACGGGCTTGATCGTCTTGCCCGCGTTCATGTCCCGCACCGCCTGGTCGATGTCCGTGAACGGATAGGTGCTGATCAGGCGGTGCAGCGGCAGCCGTCCCTCCTTGACCAGCTGGACGAGGGCGGGGATGAAGGTCTGGGTTTCGCTGTCCCCCAGGGTGAGCCCGACGATCCGCTTGCCTGGCAGCAACCCGTTGACGTCAAGGGCGACTTCGGTGCCGAAGGGCGGGGCGCCGACGACGACCAGGGTGCCGCGGGCGGCGAGCGCGTCGGCACCCTGGCGCAGCACGGCGACGTTGCCCGTGGTCTCGACGATTCCGTCGGCTCCCTGCCCGTCGGTCAGCACCGCGAGCGTGTCGCCGAGGTCGGCCTCGGCCGCATTGACGGTGTGGGTGGCGCCCAACTCCTCGGCGAGAGTGAGGCGTTCGGCGAACCGGTCGACGGCGATGATCCGGGCAGCCGGGGTGAGGGCGGCGGCCATCACCGCGGACAGGCCCACGGCTCCGGCGCCGAGGACGACGAGAGTGCTGCCCGCCCGGGGTTTGAGGACGTTCCACACGGCACCGACCCCGGTCTGTACACCGCAGCCGAGCGGGGCGATGCACTCGAGCGGCACATCCGGGTCGACCTTCACCAGGCTGCGCCGGTCCACCAACGCGTATTCGGCGAAGGAGGACTGGCCGAAGAAGTGCCCGCCGAGCGGGCTGCCGTCGCGGCTGATGGTGCTGGTTCCGTCGGCACGCCGGCCGCCGATGAGGTTCAGCGGGAGCCAGGTGGCACAGTACGCGGGTTGTCCGTCACGGCAGTTGCGGCAGCCGCCGCAGGAGGTGAAGGACAGCACGACATGGTCGCCGGGTTCGACGCCGGTCACGTCCGGGCCGACGGCCTCCACGACACCGGCTCCTTCGTGGCCGAGGACGCCCGGCAGCGGGAAGGGCAGAGCGCCGCTCGCCACGGCGAGGTCGGTGTGGCACAGGCCGGTGGCGACCATGCGCACGAGGGCCTCACCGAATCCCGGGGCGTCGAGTTCGATGTCGCAGAGCGTGAAAGGCGCTCCTACGGACTCGACCACTGCGACGTGCGTGGTGGTGGTCATACGGTGAACTCCTTTGCGCTGGCGCTCAGTCGAGCGAGACGACCACGGACTTGACCTTGGTGTAGGCGGCGAGGGCCTCGGGGCCGTACTCGCGGCCGAAGCCGGAGTCCTTGACGCCCCCGAAGGGGACCGCCGGGTCGAGCATGGCCCAGTCGTTGATCCAGACGATGCCGGCCTGCAGCCGCTCGGCGACGCGGTGGGCGCGGGCGAGGCTGGTGGTCTGGATGCCCGAGGCGAGGCCGTACGGCGTGGAGTTGGCGAGGTCCACGGCCTCGTCCTCGGTGTCGAAGGGCTGGACCGTGAGGACGGGGCCGGAGATCTCCTCCTGGACGACGCGGGAATCGTTGGCGAGGCCGGTGATCACGGTGGGTTTGTAGTAGTAGCCGCCGCCCAGGTCGAGCCGCTCGCCGCCGGCGACCACCCTGGCGCCCTCCTTGCGCGCCAGTTCGACGTACTCCTCGACCTTCTTCAGGTGCTTCAGTGCCGCCATCGGCCCGACGACGGTCCCCGGATCGCGTGGATCGCCCACGGGCACCTGCGCGATGGCCTCGACAAGGCCGGCGACCAAGGTGTCGTGCACCGGGCGGGCGACCAGCAGCCGGGGGCCGGCCATGCAGAACTGGCCGGTGTTGAAGACGAACGCCTTGATGATCGCGCCGACCGATTTCTCCAGGTCGGCGTCCTCGAAGACGATGTGCGCCGCGTTTCCGCCCAGCTCCATCATGACGGTCTTCAGCCCTTCACCCGCCACACTCGCCACGTGCCGGCCGACGGCGGTGGATCCGGTGAAGGCGACCTTGTCGATGCCGGGGTTGCGCAGCAGAGCCTCGCCCGCCACCGGACCTGTACCCGTGACGACGTTGACCACGCCGTCGGGGACGCCCGCCTCCTGCAGCAGGCGGCCCATGTAGAGGGCGCTGAGAGGAGTCTCCTCGGCGGGCTTGTGGACGACGGTGGTGCCGGCCGCGAGGGCCGGTGCGAGCTTCGAACCAGCGAGAATCAGCGGGAAGTTGAAGGGCGTGATGGCGGCGATGACGCCGAGCGGCTCGCGTCTGGTGTAGGCGAAGGCGTTGAGCGGGGTGTCGCGGGTGGCGCCGTCCTGGCTCTGGGCGAGGCAGGCGTAGTACTCGTAGTCGTTGGCCGCGTTCGCCACATCGACCGCGGTGCACAGGGAGATCGGCTTGCCCACGTCGAGGCTCTCCACAGCCGCGATCTCCTCGGCGTTGGCACGGATCAGCTCCGCGACCCGGTGCAGGACGCGCCCACGTTCGCGCCCGCTCATCCGGGGCCACGGCCCGGAATCGAAGACACCCCTGGCCGCGCGCACGGCGGCGTCGACGTCACCGGCGCCGGCCTCCGCGACGGTCGTGACCAGACGACCGGTGGACGGGTCGATGACGTCCATGCGGGCGCCGTCCGCGGCTTCGCGCCACTGGCCGCCGATGAACAACTGTCCCGGACCGGTGTCGAAGGTGGTGGCCATGACCGACTCCCCAGCATCGTTCGGCAAACTTTCAACAGACAGGATTCCTGTTGGTTCTGCAGTCTGATTAAGGGCAGGTTTCCTGTCAATGCCCTAGGGTGCACGCATGGTCGATACACGGACACACCCGTCGTTGCTCTACATGGTCAAGCAGGTGGAACTCGTCGTGCGCTCGCATCTGGACGAGCTCGTCAAACCCGCGGGGATCACGGCTCTGCAGTACACCGCCCTCACCGTGCTGGAGCGTCATGACGGCCTGTCGGCAGCCCAGCTCGCCCGGGACTCGTTCGTCACGGCACAGTCCATGGCCGATCTCGTACGGTCGCTGGAGGCTCGGGGGCTCGTACGGCGGGAGCGCAACCCTCGCAACCGCCGCGAACTGCTGATCCTGCTGACCGACACCGGGCGCGAACTGCTCGACCGGTTCGCGGATCCGGTACGGGAGCTGGAGGAGCGGATGATCCAGGACCTCACACCGGACCAAGCCGACCAGTTCCGTCAAGCATTGTCCAAGGCATGGCACGCACTGTCGTAGGCATCCGTCGAGGACCAACGTGCCCTGCCACAGGATCCCGGGGGCGTGCGTGGACGGCCTCGCCCGGTCGTGCCGGCTCGCACTCGGGCTCTCCTCGGTGCGGGCAACGCCGGGAAGGGCGCCAGTGTTTGAAGGAGCGGAGGAGGTCGGGCCGGTGCCGTCGGGCGCGACGGCGTAGCTGATCAGGCCCCCGCGATCGCCGCCCCGACGAGCAACCCGGCGGACCCGATCCACGTCCTCCGCCGGGATCCGGGGCGACCCTGTCGTGCCGGGCCGCCCGTCCGGGAATCCGGAGCCGCACGCCCGGGGCCCGGTGGTGCCGGAAGCGGGGTTCGCCCGGTCGGGGATCCCGCGTCGTAGTGGTAGTTGACATACTGGTCGTTGCCCGCCTGATGCGGAGTCCCCGGGCCGTGCGCGGAGGCCCGTATACGAGATGCTCCCGCGGGAACGTGGCGGAGCCCGGGAGTCGTATCCAGCTCCCGGGCCCCTGGGGATGCCACCCAATTGCGCACGCCGACGGCGTTTAAGAGGACGGATCAGTCATCATGCCGTCGTGTTCTTCCTTTGAACTACCGCAGCACGAAAGAGCTGCAGGCGAGAGTCGAACTCGCATCCGACGGCGTTCGTCCGGCCTCGGTCGATCCGGCGATCGGCGGCAATGCTGAGACTGGAGCGAGAGTCTGAGATTGACCGCGGCTGCCTCTGCCGTGTTGGGCTACCCCGACCCGTTGGTGGTGCTGTGCCGGGGGAAGGACTCGAACCTTCACTGTCACCGCGTGTTTCAGGCTGAACTTCAGTGTCAGCTTGCGCTCCTCACGCGAACCGGTCCTCAATCCGGCCCGCGCCTGTCGCGCAACCCCCGCGCTCGCACGCGGGGGCGATCGTGGATGCTACCCGTGCCCGGCGTCAGCCGAACAGGTAGCCGAACACCGCGTCGCCGACCCGCTGGTCGGTGACCTCGGCGCCGTTGGCCTCCTCACGGGCGAACTTCACCGCCTGTTGGAGCTTCTCGACCCGCTCCACCAGCTCGTTCACCCGCCGCGCCGGAAGCGCTCCGGAGAACTTCACGGTCGTCCAGTACCCGATGGGCACGTCCTCGTAGTACACCTCGACCTGCGCCGGGTGCTTCTCGGTCGCCTCCGCCTTGACGTGGTTGCGCGGGACCTTCTTCGTACGGATCGTGCGGACCGGGTCCGTCTTCCACCAGTCCGTCGATGGGTCGTGGGACCAGGACTCGGCGGCGTCGAGGGTGGGGAGTTTCCTGACGAACGTGTGCAGGTCGGTGAGCTGCTTCTCCAGGAACAGAAGGTAGCTGACCGGGACGTCGGCGACGATCGTGCGGCCGTCGATCGTGACGTCCGCGCGGGCCGTGCAGTTCGCCCAGTCCTTGGTGGCGGTCACGTCGAAGAGCCGGGTGAGCGACGCGGACATCTCCCGCAGCACGTCCTCGGCCTGCACCTGCACACGCGTGGACTCGGGCGGCAGTTGCTCACCCTCCTCGTCCTTCGGCTGGTACGTGCGCGAGATACCGGCCAGCAGAGCCGGCTTCTGCACCTTGTGGTGCGCGGCGGTGATGTCCTGGAGCGACTTGCTCTTGACACCCTTCTCGACAGCGATGATCTGGTTCAGTTTCGCCACTTCGGGTCCCCCTTCGAACAGGCAGGAACGTACCTCAGCGACTCGAACGCACGCACTCCCTTTATCGCCCCGCCTCTCGTGGTGCCTTCGCGCGGACGTTGTGATCACGGTGGGTGGCGCATTAACCTGCCGTGCGGAAGGCGCACTTGCCAGTGTCTTCCCGCCGCAACGCAGTTCGGGGTCTCAGGGTCAGCGGGGAAGATCCGCGGTACCGACCCGCCCGGTGAACGTGTTGCGGTCGAAATCATAACTGGGGGGGTTGCGGGCCCGACGTCCCGCTCGGGCGCCGAGGGCGGCGTCAAGGCACTAACCGAATATGCGGCCTGGACGTCGGCAGGGCCTCAGTTGATCACGTGGACACCCGACAGGGTGTGGTGGTCGACCTGAGACCTGCCACACGCTTGCTCAGTTCGGCCACCCTCACAGAAGGGAACCGGGCAAGTGGACTCTCAGGCGGTCCTCTGGTTGCTGGCATGGGGTGGCGTACTGTCAGTGCTCCTCTTCGTTCTCCAGGGTCTCGTTCAGCAGCTCAGCGATTTCATCGACGCGTGCCGCCCGCTGGTGGACAAACTGCGGGGGCGAGCGGGCACGGATCGCCGAACCGGTGTCTCGCGCCGTAGCGGATCCGCTAGGGTGCGGGGGCGTTCTGCCCGTGATCGGGAGGGCGAAGAGGGTTCGTGATGCTGCGCCTGGCCTACCTCGCCGCCACCAACACCTTCGCACTTCTGCGTCTGCTTCCGATGACCGACCGCGAGAAGGACATCGAGATTCTGGCACTCGGGCACCAACTGCTCGTCCTTCAACGTCAGATCGGTAAGCCCGCCTTCACCGACACCGACCGCGCAATCCTCGTCGGCCTGCTCCACCACATTCCGATGGACAAACTACGGCGATTGCTGCTGGTACGCCCGGACACGATCCTCCGCCGGCACCGCGACCTGCTCAGGCCACGCCACGCTGCGAACTGCGTGCCCAAAAACCGCGGACGCCCTCCTACGATCCGGTCCATCCGAGCCCTGGTCCTACGCCTGGCCCGCGAGAACAGCTCGTGGGGCTATCGCCGGATCCACGGCGAACCCGCGACGCTCGAGACTCGAAGTTCACCGACGCCTTCGACATCCTGCCGGCCTGATGCCGGAGTGAAGGGCCTCATCATCGGCATCCGGATGCCGCGGACGAACTCCCTCATGGATGCTGGATACAGACCTGCCGCAGGCAACTCCTGGACCGCACCCCGATAGGGAACCAGAGCCACCCTCCGCGCACTCCGCGAGTTCGAGACCTTCTACAACTGGCATCGACCGCACCGAACGCTGAACGAGTACCGATATGCCGCTTGACCGTCTCCGCCGGGATCTCCCCCGATCCCTTCGGCTGCATCGGCATCCGCACCCACCCCATACGACAACGTCGGCCTTCAAGACCACAACCGGGTCTTGAAGGCCGACGTCAGGCGGACCCCCGAAACCGGGCCGGGAGAGCCTACTGGTAGAGGACGGCCTGGATCTTGGCGTCGTTGATGTTGCTCTTGTCGTACCAGTAGAAGCCGGTGTCGATGACCTTCGGCAGCGACTGACCGTGGATGGCCTTCACCGACGCCTTGACGATCTGCTCTCCGATCGCGATGGGGTTCTGTGTGATCGCGCCGAGCATGAGGCCGCTGTTGATCGCGTTGATCTGTCCCTTGCCGGAGTCGAAGCCGACGATCCGGATGCCCTTCTTCCCGCTCTCCTTGACACCCTGGATGACGCCCACAGCCGAGCCCTCGTTCGACCCGTAGATGCCCTGGATATCAGGGTGGGCCTCGATGATGGACTTGGTGATGTCGGCCGACTTCGCCTGGTCGCCGCCGCCGTACTGCACGGGCAGCAGCTGGATGCCGGGAGCGTTCGCCTTCATCCACTCGATGAAGCCGTCGCGCCGGTCGATTCCCGAGCGACTCGTCTGGTCGTGCACCACCATCGCGACCTTGCCCTTTCCTCCGATCGCCTCGGCCAGGTGCTTCGCGGCCACGGCTGCGGCGGCCTTGTTGTCGGTTGCGGCCGTCGTCACCGGGATGTCGCCAACTTGCACGTGAAATCGATTTCTGAAAGCGTGCGCTCATGCCTCGTTGCTCGGGGCGCTGCGTTCAGCCTTGCGTGAGCACATGGTGGACCAGCCTGGCCCGGGCAGGTTCGAGATGGACGCCGACGTTTGGTGGGGCGAGTGTCGACGCCAGGTCGGTTAAGCAGATCGCCCGGCTGGAACCCCTGGGGGCCGTGCGGTCACGACGGCTGGTCGACCGTAGGCGGCATCCAGGCGCAGGCCAGGGAGCCGCCGATCAGACTGGAGGCCACACCGAGGAAGAGGCCGCCGAAGTTCGCGACGGGAAGGGAGATCAGGGCGAGCAGGAGGGTGGCGATCCCGGAGAACACGCGAAGGTGGGGGCGATACCAGAGCGCGACGCCCAGTGTCAGGAGCAGAATCCCGATCACCAGGGACCCGGCACCGGAGGTGGTGGACAGGGCGAGTGGAACCCCGCCAAGGTCCAGGTTCGCGTAGGGCCAGTAGAGGATGGGCAGACCGGCGGCGAACGTGAACAGCCCTGCCCAGAAGGGGCGTTCGCCACGCCACCTGCTGAACCTGCGCCGGAACACCGGCGCCGTGACGAGCAGTTTACGTCGACTGCCGAGGGGGTTGGTGATCACGCGCTCTGTCCTGATCAGTGGTGCTGTGGTCCCGTGAGTACGATGCGAGACCCGGGTCTGTGGCCCCCGCACAGGGCCGTCGGTCAGGGGCATGCGTGGTTGCCCGGCTCGAGCTGCACGCGCAGGCCCGGAACGCTGAACGTGCCGGCGGAGACCGCGACCGCGCTCACCCGCACGTCAGTCAGGGTGACCGACACGGCTTGCTGGCCGACGCCATCAGGATCGAAGAAGCCCGAGTCCTTGTCTCCGGACTTGACCGGACCCTTGGTGATGGCACCCTGAGCGACACCAATGTCGAGGCCGGTGAAGTCCGCACCTTTGGCCGTCTCGGCCGTCGCGTCGATGAACATGTCGGACGCCTCAACCGGCTGGTCCCCGCCGGTGAGCCGCAGAGTCTGCCTGCCCAGTACCGGGATGTCGACGAGAACGGACTGGCACAGCCCGCTGAGCGTCGCGTGCCGGAAACCGGTGACCATGACAGGTACGAGCTGGTGTTTCTTGGTCACGTCGACCATGCTGTAGAGGCTGGACCCACGGGCGCTCAACGAGTCAGCGGTAACCTGAAATTTCTGACCGGAGATGAAGAACGAGGCGGCGAGCACTCCTTGTGCCATGGCGACGCAGACCGTCGCACAGGCTGCGACACCGGACAGCAGGACTACCGCGAAACGCCTCCAGCGGGTTCTCCCGACGCGTTGCGACATCCCGTCTCCTTCAGTGGTGCGGTCTACCCACCCATGCCCAAAGAGGGCAAATACGCCACATTTGTCCAATGGTGGATCCTAGGGTTCCGGGTGCGGCAATCGCCTGCACTCCGGGCCCGCCGTACGAGTGACGCAACTTTTGCTGGGCTCTTCGGGCGACGGTTGCAGTCGTGCCGCTTGCCTCGCCGTGCCTGGCGGGAGAAGGAGGGCACCAAGGCGCTCATCGAGGTGCTCCTGCCGGGCCGCCGCCTCGCCCAGGAGCACCTGGTCGCAGGTCTCGCGCCGCCCTGCGAGCTGGGACCCTGACAGCGGACGCCGTCGCGCTGGGGCCCGCAAGGCCACACAGACTGATGGTGACCCGAGCGTCCATCGTCGCGGCCGACGCGCACCGGCGATACGCACGCGCCGGCGACACCAGCCGCCCCCGGGGACCGCTCCCGGGCCAGGACCTCACTCCTCAAGCCACCGTCATCCACGTCTGCACCCAACTCGCTGAGAGTCGTGGAGACATCGCACAGAACTGAAGCCGGCCGTCAGTCGCGGGGGCGGAGGCTGGCTTCTTCGAGGTCGAGTTCGTGCTGGATCTGGCGCCGGGTGGCGTTGCTGATCTTGTTCGCTTCGTAGAGGCGCTGGAGCTCGGCCGCTTCGATGGCGATGAGTGTCCGGCGAATCTCGCGGTAGGCGTCGGCGGGGCGGGCGTCCGGGTCGCTGTAGTGCGCGTCTTCGACCTGGTGGATGCGCGCTTCCAGATGACGACGGGCCTGTTTCAGGGCGGCCTCGGCGGCGCTGCCCAGATCGGCGAGCTGATCCAGATCGCCCAGCAGTTTGAGTTCGTCGAGAGCGGCGTGGGCAATGCGCCGGCGGGTCCGGGCCTCCTCGCGTGCGGTGTGCTCCGGTTCCAGAGCGATGCCGGAGCGGCGGACGACGGGGGCCAGGGTGAAACCCTGGAAGACGAGAGTGAGCGCGACGGTCCCGGTGGTGAGCGTGAGAATGAGCGCCCGGTGCGGCAGCGGGGCCCCTGTGTGGGTGGCCAGGGGGATGGAGAGCGCGGCTGCCAGCGGCATGACGCCTCGGGTGCCCGCCCAGGACAGGACGGCCGGAACCCGCCAGGAGAGGCGGGTGTCGCCCTCCCGGTGCCGGTGGTGGATCAGGGCGGACAGCGGGAAGATCCACAGCAGGCGGATCGCCAGCAGGGTGAAGGCGATCACCGGCACCCACAGCGGCCAGCCATGCTCGTCGTGCGCGAGATGGCGGACAGCCCAAGGGAGCTCGAGGCCGATCAGGGCGAAGACGACACTCTCCAGCAGGAAGGTCACGGTCTCGTAGACGGCGTGGACCTGGAGGCGGACGGGGGCGTCGCCGAGCTTGTGGCCGGTGCTGCCGAGGACGACCCCGGCCACGATGACGGCGGTCACGCCGGAGGTGTGCGCCTGCTCCGCGATGACGTAGGAGGCGTAGGGGGTGACCAACGCGATGACGGTCTCCAGCATGGGGTCGTCGGTCCGTCTGCGGATCAGCGTCTCCACTGCGGCGACCGCCGCCCCGATGAGGGCTCCTCCGCCTGCGAGGATCAGGAACTGCAGGGCGGTCCCGGGCACGCTGATGGCGCTGCCGGACACCACGGTGGCCACGGCGACCTTGTACAGGACCAGTGAGGTGGCATCGTTGAACAGGCTTTCCGCCTGCACCATGGCCTGCACGCGCGGTGGGAGGGACAGGCGTCGGCCGAGCGCGGTCACGGCCACGGGGTCGGTGCTGGCCAGGACGGAGCCGAGGATGAACGCGGTCGCGGCGGTGAGCGGCGTGATCGCTTGGGCCACGTACCCGACGGCCAGGGCCGAGGCGAGGACCAGGCCGAAGACCAGGCCGGTCACGGGCCGCCATACGGTGCGCAGGTCGCGGACGGAGATTTCCCCGGCCGAGGCGTAGAGCAGCGGCGGCAGCACCAGCACGTTGATCACGTGAGGCGGCAGGCGGACCTCGGGAACCCAGGGCATCAGCCCCACGACCAGACCCGCGACCACGAGGAGCGAGGGGGCGGGCAGGCTCCAGCGCCGGGCACCGGTCGCCACGGCGGTGGCCAGGACCACCAACAGCAGGACGACGATCACGCCGGTCATGGAGCGTCCCCGGTGGGTTACGGCTTGCGACCCCCCTCTGGCCAGGTGCTTTACCAACGTAACCGACGTACGGCGGTGACGCAGCCGACGGGGAGCGACCGTCCGGTGTCCGGCGCCCTGTCGATCTGGGGGGCCGTGGAGGCCGCTGCCGGCTGAATCGCGCAGCGACGGCAACCTTGCCGCCCTGTCGACGGTCCAGGGTGTGTATTTGGCATCGTCGACGTGCGAGGGACCCATGAAGCGGATGCTGCAGGTGCTGCGGAAGGCGGAGATGTTGCTGCTGACGGCGGTCCTGAAAGCCGATCGGCATCTCGGCATGGGCGGGAGGTACCGGCCTCCGGCGCCCATCGCGGTTCGCGTCGCCAGCCGCCCGCTGCGCTCCGCGGCTGTCCTGGCAGTGCCGCTCGCGGCGCTGGGCGGCATGACCTTCGGGGCATTCACCGATGGGACGCGCTTCTTGCAGGCGGTCTTGCTGGGCGCTGGGCTGATGCTGTTCTTCGCACTGTGCCTGCGGTTGGAGCGCCTGACTCAATTGCACTACGAGCGCGTCGGCTACGACCCCGCCGCCCGTCTGCCGGCGCACCGTCCGCGTCCCGGCGGGCTCGGACGGGCCCTTGCACAGCTGTGTAAGGGCTGGGGCGTGCTGTCGGTGGTCTTCTGGAGTGTGGAAAGAGCCAAAGGCACTCCGGTCAGTTGGCTCTTCAGTGGGGTTTCCATGGGGCTGTTGCTACTGGGCGCGACCGCGGTCGGCTACTTGGTGGAACGGAAAAGGCAGCGGGCGCGCCCGCCGGGCAGCTAGAGATCTTCAATGGCTGGGATTACGGCGGTTGGAAGCCGAGTCCGGTCTTGGTGATGAGGCCCCGGGATGAGGCGGGGGCGGTACTGCATCCGTTTCAACCGTGTCTTCACCAACGCAGTGAGCTGGTCGAGGCTGTGTTTGGTGAGGTTGGCCAGCGACCGCTAGGTGTCGGTTCGGCCCTCTCGGGCCGGTGCGGTGGCAAGCCCTGACCGTGCATCGCCGACGGCAGGCTGCGCGTCACTGCCGTGGGCTCGGCGTGGAAGCGGTTCGTCATCACCGTCGTCGAGCTGACCCCGACCTGGCGGCTCGCCGGCGGGCTCACGAAGGTTGAGCGCCATGGACTACCGCATGGCATGGGCGCCGCGCTTCCCGCGCCGGTGAACGCGGCCCCTCGGCGTCGGCGGCGTGATCCACGAACAGTGCTGCACGACGATCGCCCGCGGCTCCACCCTCGTGCTCTACACGGACGGTCCGGTCGAGACCCCGGGCGCCGGCATCGAGGACCCGCTCATCCACTTGGTGGCCACCCTGGTCAAGGTCACGTTTCGGTATCCCCACGCACACCCCTAGGCCGTACCGACTGGTCGGTACTAGCCTCTGCGCACATCTTCCCCGTCCGGACGCAGAGACCCCGGGGTTCGGCCCACCCGGCCGAACAGTGCTCGTGCCCGCCGCACCGCAAGGCGTGCACTGTCCGCACCCACCGCACCGGGCCCATGAGCCCGACCCCAGGAGCCGCCCGCATGACTGCCATGCCCGCTTCGCCCGACGACACGAATCTCAGACCGATCGATACCGGCACGCCGGAAACTCCCCACGGTGCCGCCCGGTTGTGGCGCCGCGAGTTGAACCACTACCCCGTCACCTCACGCCGGATCGCGTACCTGGCGATCGTGGTGTTGACCACCGTGGTCCTGTACTACGCCCTCTACGTGCAGTACGCGGTCGCCACGTCGATCATCACGCACTTCCACATGACCTACAGCTACTTCGTGTGGGTCAGCGTCATCGGCAACGCGGTCGGCGCCTTCGCCTCGCTCGTGGCGGGCCTCGCCGACCGCTGGGGCCGGGCCAACATGGTGGTCTACGGCCTTCTCATCGCCGCCCTGCTCAGCCTCCTCGGCCTGCCCAACGCCCCGGACAAGAGCACCTACCTGGTGCTCTTCGCCGGCCTCAGCTTCATCGAAGGCATCGTGCTGGTGGCCACGCCGGCACTGATCCGGGACTTCTCTCCGCAGCTCGGACGAGCCACCGCGATGGGCTACTGGACCATGGGCCCGGTCATCGGGAGCCTGGTCGTCACCGTCGTCACCAGCAGCACCCTGTCCTTCGCCGGCTGGCAGGACGAACTGCGCTACTCCGGCTGGGCCGGGCTTGCCGTCTTCATGTTGGCACTGCTGGGGCTGCGCGAGCTGTCGCCCCGGCTGCGTGACCAGATCATGGTCAGCCTCCGCGACCGTGCGCTCATCGAAGCACGGGCCAAGGGCATGGATCCGAGGACGGCAGCCGCGGGCCACTGGCGGCAGATGCTGCGGCTGGACGTCGTCGGCTCGGCCACGGCTGTCAGCCTCTTCCTCCTGCTCTACTTCGGCGCTGTCGGCAACTTCGTCGTCTATTTCGCCGCGACCTTCGGCTACAGCGAGCAGCGCACCAACGGACTGGCCAACTGGTACTGGGCGGCCAACGCGGTGGCACTGGTGGCGGCAGGGCTGCTCTCCGACAAGCTGAAGGTGCGCAAGCCTTTCATGATCGTCGGAGCCATCGGCTCGATCGCGGTCACCACGCTCTTCGCCCTGCACGCCACCGAGCCGCGCACCGGTTACTACACCTTTGCCGCACTGTTCGTCGCCATCGGTGTGCTCACCGGCGTCACCTACGCACCCTGGATGGCGAGCTTCACCGAGACCGTGGAGAAGCAGAACCCGGCCGCCACGGCGACCGGTCTGGCCGTGTGGGGATGGATCATCCGTGCGGTGGTCGCGGTCTCCACAGCGTTCGTCCCGGTCGTGGTGACGTCGGCCACGCCACTGGTCGAGCACGGCGCCCAGGTAAAGGCCGCAAGCGTCCAGGCCGCCCCCGCTCTGGCCATCATCGACGCGCACCCGCGGCTTTTCGCCAAGCTCGAGGCGTATCCTCCGACCGCAGTCCCGCCGGCACTGGCGGCCCAGGCGGCGCGCGAGGTCGGGGCCGACGACCTGGCGACCGTGCGCAGGGCCCAGCCGCAGTTGGCGCTGCTGCAACGCTACGGATCCGAGGTGAAGAGCGCCGCGGCCCAGGGCCCCGAACAGTGGCGCACCTGGTGGCTCATCTGTGTCGCCGGGCAAGTGATCTTCCTGCCGTTCATCTTCGTCATGGCCGGCCGTTGGAGCCCGCGCAAGGCCCGCGATGAGGCGATGGAGCACCAGCGCGCCGTGGATCGTGAACTGGCGGCCCTCGCCGAGGACGGCGACTGACCCCACGACCAGCCTCCAGCCTGGGTGGGCAGCCCTTGCGCTGCCCACCCAGGCTGTGGCGTCGGCGATCGCGTCGCGCGCACGCCGGCCCACTTAGGACTCAGGGAACTCTCGATCCCCCGAAGCTCATGAGTCGTTGGCCGGGGAGACCGTGGTGACCGACTCGCCACCAGAATCGTGAGGGCTGCTGCCCCGCCGCGAATGACCCCGACGCACGGGAGACGCGAGGAAGCGCCGTACGGCGGTCCTGAATCGTGCGGCAACCACGTCGCGGCAAACGCAAGCGGCCCGAACGCTCGCGCAGCACCGCTCGACTGGTCCAGCAGTGCCCTTCTTTGGTCATTGTTGACAGGACAAGTCTATCGGCCCAACAACCGCGAGAGTAACCTCGCCCCGTCCGCAACCCCTGTGCCACCACCCCCCACCTGAGGGGCGGACGCGCAAGTCCCCTTTCGATCTCAAGAGAGGACTCTGATGGCACACACCATCAGACGGTGGCTGCTCGCGGGGGTGGGCACCCTCGGCCTCGCAGCGGCGGGCGCCGTGCCCGCGACGAGCGCTGCCCACCAGGCAACCTATCCGCAAGTACGGCCAACTGTCGCCGACTACATGCAGTTGACGACCAGCCAGTCTCCACCCACGCAAGCTCAGTGCGCGTCAGCGGGACGCCGCTGCTTCACGCCCCAGGCCATCCAGGCGGCCTACAACGTAGGCCCGCTGCACTCAGCCGGAGACGACGGCCGTGGTCAGACGATCGCAATCGTCGACTCCTACGGCAGCGACACCATGGCTCACGACCTGCACGTCTTCGACCGGGCATTCGGCCTCGCAGCCATGTGCGGAGAAGAGAACGTCAGCTGTGCCCCCGGCATGCCGACCTTCAGCGAGCTTCATCTGCAGGGCTCGCCCGCCACCAAGGCGCCGCCGTCCACGAGCAATTCTCCCGGGCAGGAGGACAAGAGCGCGTGGGCGCTGGAGGTGGCTCTCGACGTCGAGACCGCCCACGCCATGGCACCCGGCGCCAACATCCTGCTGGTCACCACCCCCACTGCCGAGACCCTCGGGGTGCAGGGCTTCCCTCAGATGATGGCCGCCGAGCAGTACGTCGTCGAGCACCACCTCGCGACCGTCATCTCCCAGTCTTTCGCCTCTGCGGAGGGCGCCTTCGGCAGCACCCGGTCGCTGGAGAACCTGCGCTACGCCTACAAGTCAGCAGCACAGAACGGCGTCACCGTTCTCGGCTCGTCGGGTGACGATGGAAGCGCCGGTTCGGCCAAGACACCTGTGGGCCAAGGCGGGTCCACGCTCGCCGGTCCCGCCGTCGAGTGGCCCGCGTCCGACCCGCTGGTCACCGGAGTCGGCGGCACGGACCTGTGCACCGACCCGGGTGCCACCAACGGCAGGGTCGTCGACAGCGTCACCCCGCCAAGGGCCTGCCAGAAGGCCCCCGGCCAGTCGGAGATCGGCTGGATCGGCTCCGGCGGCGGCTACAGCAGCGTCTTCGCCAAGCCGGGCTACCAGTCGGACGCGCTGCCGGCCGGCAGCACCTCCATCGGTGCGACGCGCGGCGTTCCGGACGTCTCCTTGCAGGCGAGCCCGTCCACGGGAGCGCTGGTGTACCTGTCCCTCCCGCCCGACGGCCAGGGCGGGCTGAAGTGCGGCGGCACACCGTGCAGCACGGGCTGGTACGACATCGGCGGCACGTCGTTGGCCTGTCCCCAGTGGGCGGGCCTGGTCTCCCTCGCCGACCAGATCAACGGCGGTGGACTCGGACTGATCAACCCGGCTCTGTACAAGCTCGCGTCGGACCCGGCCACGTACGCAGCCGACTTCAACGACGTCACCGTGGGCAACAACACCGCCGAAACCTCGGTCCCGGGCTACTCGTCCACCACAGGATGGGACCCCGTCACCGGGCTGGGCACGCCGAACGCGGCGAAGCTCCTGCCCGACCTCGTCAGCGCCGTGCACAGCGGCTGATCCTCTGGGGCAACGACGTCCGCGCCTGAGCCGTCCGCCTGCTCGGCTCAGGCGAGCACCAGCACCAGCGGCACGCCCCGGCACGGCACCAGGCGCATGCCGTGGTACGCGCCGGGCCGCGCCGCGCTGAGCAGTTCGCCGAAGTCCGGGCCCTTGGTGAGGGAGCCGGCCAGGTGGGCGGGGTCGGCGGAGGCGGCGACCCGGCCCCGGGCGTTCACCAGGTGGGCGGGGCGGGGCAGGCGCCGCAGCAGGGGGAGGACGGCTGTCTCGAAGTGCCGCAGATAGACGTCGGCGGCGGCGACTCCCGCGAACCGTCCCTGGATCAGGACGGGTTCGGAGAGGGTGAGGCTGTACTCGTCGGAGCAGAGGTAGTCGACGTACGGTCCGGCCACCGCCCGCCGCCCGGTGTCGCGGGGCAGCGTGAACCAGTCCCAGTGCGTGTAGTCGGAGTACGCCGACTGGCCGGGATCGAGGTCGAGCAGGAGCGGGCGTACGTCGCCGTCGGCTCCGGACTGCCACCACTCCAGCCAGGCGGGCACGTCCGTGAGCAGGCCGGGCGCCGCGACGAAGCCGACGCCGGAGACGAGTTCCTCGTGGGTCAGGTGGACATGCAGTCCGGGGCGCAGGGCGGCGAGGTCGGCGCTGGCCGGCCGCCGGCCCTCTGCGACCACCCGGCCGAGCAGGCCTTCGGTGTCGGTGCGGGTGGCGGCGACCGTGTCGAAGACGGCCTCCAGCGCACCGCCGACCTGTGCAGCCACCCACGCCTCCGGCTCCGTGCCGAGGGTGGCGAGCGCGGGGCTCCGGCCCATGGTGTCCTCCAGCGGACGGGAACCTGACGCGGCGGGTCAGAGGGTGAGACGTACGGCGACGAGCCGCGCCGTCGACTCCCTGACGCACCGCTCGGCCAGCGTGCCGGCCGTTTCGTGGGCCCCATCTTGCACGGCGGAGATCACGGAGCGGTGACGGTCCGCAACTTCTTCACGATATGCGTCGTCGGCGAGGACAAGGCACAGCAGTGCGCCGATCTCGCTCTGCAGGGCGACCTGTTCGCGGGTGAGCCGGGCGGACTGGGCGGCCGCCGCGAGTTCGACGTGGAAGCGGCCGTAGAGCCGACTGCGTGCCGCCGCGTCCTCGGCCCGGGTCAACTCCTCGGCGGTACGGCGGAGTTGGTGAAGATCCTCCGGTTCGGTGCGCTGGGCGGCGAGCCGGGCGGCGGCGCCGGACAGGGCGGCCCAGTGGTCGCCGAGGTCGCGCAGTTCCTCGGTGCTCCAGCCGCGCAGCCGGGCCTTGAGGCGGTCGTCGGCGGGGACTTCGGGGAGGGAGACGAAGCTGCCGCCGCCGCGGCCCCGGCGGGTGGTGACGAGGCCCTGTTGGCGCAGGGCCATGAGTGCCTCGCGCAGGGTGACCGTGGAGACGCCGAGCTGGCCGGCCAGCTCGGTCTCGCCGGGCAGCTGCTCACCGTCGGCGAGGAGACCCAGTTCGATGGCGTCGCCGATGCGGCGGACGACCGCGTCCACGCGGGCCCGGTTGTTCACCGGACTGAAGACGGCTTTGCGGGCGCCGCCCTCGATCTCGTACTGCCTCACGGCCACCACCTCGTGCATTGACTCAAGCTTTACCCTAAGGGGATCTTGAGCTTAGAACTATGACTTCATATGTTTACCGTCAACGGTTCAACGTACAGCGCGCCAGAAAGGTTCCCCTATGGAGGGAATTGCGATCCGGCTGCAGGACCTGCGGAAGTCGTTCGGTGAGACGACCGCCGTGGCCGGGGTCGATCTGGAGATCCGGGACGGCGAGTTCTTCTCGATGCTCGGCCCGTCCGGATCCGGAAAGACGACCGTCCTCCGGCTGGTCGCCGGGTTCGAGACACCGGACCGGGGCCGGATCGAACTCGCCGGACAGGAGGTCACCGGCCTCGCCCCGTTCGAGCGGGACGTGCACACGGTCTTCCAGGACTACGCCCTCTTCCCGCACATGACGGTCGAGCAGAACGTCGCGTACGGGCTGAAGGTCCGCAAGGTGCCGAAGGCCGAGCGGCTCGTCCGCGCCCGCAAGGCCCTCGCCGAGGTTCGCCTGGAGGGCTACGGCCAGCGGCGTCCGGCTCAGCTCTCCGGCGGGCAGCGCCAGCGCGTCGCGCTCGCCCGTGCGCTCGTCGGCCGGCCCCGGGTGCTGCTGCTGGACGAGCCGCTGGGCGCCCTGGACCTGAAGCTGCGCGAGCAGATGCAGGTCGAGCTGAAGGCGATCCAGCGGGAGGTCGGCATCACCTTCGTCTTCGTCACCCACGACCAGGAGGAGGCCCTGACGATGAGCGACCGCATCGCCGTCTTCGACCAGGGCCGTATCGCCCAGGTCGGCACGCCCGCGGAGATCTACGAGCGCCCGGCGACCCCCTTCGTCGCCTCCTTCGTCGGCACCTCGAACCTGCTCGACGGTGAGGCGGCCCACCGGATCGTCGGCAGCCCGGGCACGTACAACATCCGGCCGGAGAAGATCCGCGTCCTGAAGGAGTCCGCCGAGGCGGACGAACCGGAGCACACGGGCACCACCGGCACCGTCGCCGAGGTGGTCTATCTGGGCGACGCCACCCGCTTCCTGGTCGACCTCGACGGCGGCGGCCGGCTCACCGCGCTCCAGCAGAACCTGGAGACCTCCTCCGAGGACGTCGCCGCCTACCGCGGCACCCGGGTGCGCCTGACCTGGCACCGCCGGCACGCCGTCCGGCTGCCCTCCTGACCTCTCCCCCGCCGCTACGTCCCTTTGGAGAACGCCGTGCGTCCCACCCGTACCCTGCGCATCGCGGCCTGCGCCGCCGCGCTGCTGCTCGCCGCCGCCTGTGACTCCTCCGGCTCGGGCGGCTCCTCCGCCACCGGGCTCAACCCACCCGACCTCAAGGCCCCGACGAAGCTCGGCAAGACGGAGGGCCAGGTCAACCTGATCGCCTGGGCCGGCTATGTCGAGGACGGCTCCAACGACCCCAAGGTGAACTGGGTCGGCGACTTCGAGAAGCAGACGGGCTGCCAGGTCCACTCCAAGGTCGCCGCCAGCTCGGACGAGATGGTCAAGCTGATGAAGACCGGCGAGTACGACGCTGTCTCCGCCTCCGGCGACGCCTCCCTGCGCCTGATCGCCTCCGGCGACGCCGCCCCGGTCAACACCGCCCTGGTCCCCAACTACAAGGACATCTTCAGCGGGCTGAAGAACGGCGCCTGGAACTCGGTGAAGGGCCAGATGTACGGCATCCCGCACGGCCGGGGCGCCAACCTGCTGATGTACAACACCGAGAAGGTCAAGCCCGCGCCCACCTCCTGGTCCGCCGTCTTCGACGACGCCTCCCGGTACCAGGGGCACGTCACCGCGTACGACTCGCCGATCTACATCGCCGACGCGGCTCTCTATCTCAAGGCCACCAAGCCCGAGTTGAAGATCAAGGACCCGTACGCCCTCGACCAGAAGCAGTTCGACGCGGCCGTGGCCCTGCTCAAGCAGCAGAACAAGAACGTGGGCGAGTACTGGAGCGACTACCTCAAGGAGGTCTCCGCCTTCAAGAGCGGTGACTCGGTGGTCGGCACCACCTGGCAGGTCATCGCGAACCTCGCCTCCTCCGAGGGCGCCAAGGTCAAGGCACTGGTGCCGAAGGAGGGCTCGACCGGCTGGTCCGACACCTGGATGGTGTACAGCAAGGCCAAGCACCCCAACTGCGCCTACAAGTGGCTGGACTGGATCGTCTCGCCCAAGGTCAACGCCCAGGTCGCCGAGTACTTCGGCGAGGCGCCGGCCAACTCCAAGGCCTGCGCCGAGACCAGCGACAAGAACTTCTGTACGGTCTACCACGCGGCCGACGAGAGCTACTGGAAGAAGATCGCCTTCTGGAACACGCCCATCGAGCAGTGCCTGGACGGCCGCAAGGACGTCAAGTGCGTGCCGTACGCCAAGTGGGTGCAGGCCTGGACCGAGATCAAGGGCTGAGCCGTGACGACCGACGCGACGACCGCCGCCGGCCGGGGAACCGTCCGGCGGCTGGCCGGAACCCTGCACCGCAGGCCCCGGCTGCGGCTGACCCTGCTGCTCACCGCCCCGCTGCTGTGGCTCGCCGTCCTCTACCTCGGCTCACTGGCGGTGCTGTTCGTCTCGGCGTTCTGGACGACGAACTCCTTCACCTCGCAGGTGGTGAAGGTCTGGTCGACGGACAACTTCCACGAACTGCTGACCACGCCCGTCTTCCGGCAGGTGATCCTGCGCAGTGTGGGCGTGGCGCTCGCGGTGACCGCCTTGTGCGCGGTGATCGCCTTCCCCGTCGCCTTCTACACCGCGCGGGTGGCCCGGCCGCGGTGGCGCCCCCTGCTCGTGGTCGCCATCCTGACACCCCTGTGGGCGAGTTACCTGGTCAAGGTGTACGCCTGGCGGCTCATCCTGTCCCAGGGCGGTCTCGCCGACTGGCTGCTCGCGCCGTTCGGGCTGAGCGGCCCCGGCTTCGGCCCGCTGGCCACCGTCCTCACCCTGACCTACCTGTGGCTGCCGTACATGATCCTGCCGATCCACACGGCCCTCGAACAGCTCCCGGCCAACCTGCTCGACGCCTCGGCCGACCTCGGGGCGCGGGCCGGACGGACCTTCCGCTCGGTGGTGCTGCCGATGGTGCTGCCGTCGGTCGCGGCCGGTTCGGTGTTCACCTTCTCGCTCAGCCTCGGCGACTACATCACCGTGCAGATCGTGGGCGGCAAGACCCAGCTGATCGGCAACCTCGTGTACTCCAACATCGAGCTCAACCTGCCCATGGCCGCCGCGCTCGGCACCGTGCCCGTCGTGGTGATCGTCCTGTACCTGCTGGCGATCCGCCGCACAGGCGCCCTGAACAGCCTGTAGGCCCCGGAGGAGAAGAGCGTCATGCATCTCAACCGCACCGCGCGCATCGCCCTGCGCACCGGCGCCGGGCTCGGTTTCGCGGTGATCTACGTCCCGCTGCTGCTCGTCCTGGTCAACTCGCTCAATCCCGACCGCAGTGCGAGCTGGCCGCCGCCGGGCCTGACCTGGCGCTGGTGGTCGGTGGCCCTGCACAACTCCGGTGCCCGGCAGGCGGTGTGGGTCTCGGTGAAGGCGGGCCTCGGGGCGACCGCGATCGCGCTGGTCCTCGGCACGCTCATCGCGTTCGCCGTGGCCCGGCACCGCTTCTTCGGCCGGGACACGGTGTCGTTCATCGTGGTCCTGCCGATCGCGCTGCCCGGCATCGTCACCGGCATCGCCCTCAACTCGGCCTTCGGCACGGTGCTGCAGCCGCTCGGCGTGGGGCTCGGGCTGTTCACGGTGATCGTCGGCCATGCCACGTTCTGCATCGTGATCGTCTTCAACAATGTGGTGGCCCGGCTGCGCCGTACGGCCGCCTCGTACGAGGAGGCGGCCATGGATCTCGGCGCGACCACCTTCCGCGCCTTCGCGGACGTCACCTTCCCGCTGGTCCGCTCCGCGCTGCTGGCCGGCGGACTGCTCGCCTTCGCGCTGTCCTTCGACGAGATCGTGGTGACCACGTTCACCGCGGGGCCCGGGATCGAGACCCTGCCCATCTGGATCTTCGACAACATGACCCGGCCGCAGCAGGCACCGGTGGTGAACGTCGTGGCCGCGATACTCGTCCTGCTGTCGGTGATCCCGATCTACGTCGCCCAGCGGCTGTCCGCGGACACGGCGACCTCGAGCCGGGTGTGACACGCCGTTCGACGGACGGACAGGGGAGGCATGAGTCCTGTGGATGCGGTCGGCCCGGCGCGGGCGCTGCGCGCGGCGTACGAGGCGGCATCGGCGGTCGTCGCGGCACTGGGTGACGAGGAGTCGTGGCTGCCGACGGGCTGCACCGGCTGGGCGGTCCGCGATCTCGTCTTCCACTGCCTGAGCGACGCCCAGCGCGCTCTGGTGGCCCTGCACAC
The DNA here is from genome assembly GCF_055572075.1 of Streptomyces sp. NPDC030820. Classification (NCBI taxonomy): domain Bacteria; kingdom Bacillati; phylum Actinomycetota; class Actinomycetes; order Kitasatosporales; family Streptomycetaceae; genus Streptomyces; species Streptomyces sp. NPDC030820. The sequence goes on along the minus strand of NZ_JBVIEB010000013.1, from coordinate 54,371 downwards.
GCCGACGCGGGCGCCGGTGGACCGGGACGCGGTGACGTACTGGCAGGACTGGCGGCCGGACACCGTGGGGGCGGCGAACGGCCGGCGCTGGGTGCGGGTGAACGCGAGCATGTTCCTCGACTTCGGTCAGCTCCGGGGCCTGTATCTGGAGACTCTGGCGGCGGCCGTGCACGCGGCGGAGGCCGCCGACCCCGCGCAGCACGTCGGCACGCAGGGGCATGTGCTGACGGCCGAGGATCTGCTGAGCACCCTCGCGGTGGAGGCGACCGTCCACCACCTGGATCTGACCGTCCACCTCCCGCACGCACCGGGACCGGCGCCCGAGGGGCTGGCCGCGGTGCGCACCACCCTGGACGGTCTGCTCGGCCGGCCCGCGCTCCCGGAGTGGAGCGACGCGCACTACGCGCGCGTGGGCACCGGCCGGACCGCGCTCACCGAGGCCGAGTGCGCCGCACTGGGCGTGGCGGCCGACCGGTTCCCGCTGTTCGGCTGAACGGTGACCGGCACCCGGCCGGGCCGGCGCCGATCACACGCCCAACACGGGGACACACGCGGGCGACACCTGCGCGGTGCGGGACTCACCGCCCGGGTTGATGGAAGCCTGCGCCCCATGCACACCCCACCGAGCATCAACAGTTACGTCGACCGGGTCACCGCCGGCCCCGGCGGGGCGATGACCGAGGAGGTCGGCGTCATCACCGGCGACCTGACCGTGGCCACCATCCTGCTGTCCGACGGCCACAGCGTGCGCGTCGCCATCCAGCACTCCGGCAGCGACACCTGGTACACCCTCGCCGGCAGCCCCGCGCCCGTGCCCGCCGGGCAACTCGCCGCCTATCACCGGGATCTGCTGGGCCGTATCCGCCGGGGAGGCGGCACCCGCGCCACCTGAGCGGCCACGCGGAGGGCAGGACGGGGCCTGGGAGGCGGCCCGGTCAAAAGTCGGGCCGCCTCCCCGTACTGCCTCAACTCCCCTCACAACCAGGTGGTTTACCTACCCCCATGAACGCGCAAAAGGCGACTCCCGCACCTTGACCGACGTCTGGTCCAGACCAATCATGGCCTAGACCAATAGCCCCGGCCGGGGCACCGCGTCGTTCGCCAACCGGGAGTGCCCATGAGACGTCCGAGACCCGTACGCGCCCTGCTCGCGGGCCTGTCCACCCTGGCCGCCTCCGCGGGACTCGCCCTCGGGGCAGGGGGCACCGCGCACGCGGCGACCCCGCTGCCCACGCACGTCTTCGCGCCCTACTTCGAGGCCTACAGCGGCGACAGCCCCGCCGCTCTCTCCCAGGCCTCCGGCGCCAAGTACCTGACCATGGCCTTCCTGCAGACCGACAAGAAGGGCTCCTGCACCCCGTACTGGAACGGCGACACCGGCACACCCGTCACCTCCTCCGTCTTCGGCGCCGACTTCACCACCATCCGCTCGCGCGGCGGCGACGTGATCCCGTCCCTCGGCGGCTACGCAGCCGACAACGGCGGCACCGAGATCGCCGACAGCTGTACGAACGTGGACTCCATCGCCGCCGCCTACGAAAAGATCATCACCACCTACGACGTCTCCCGGCTCGACATGGACGTCGAGGACAACTCCCTCACCGACACCGCCGGCATCGACCGCCGTAACCAGGCCATCAGGAAGGTCGAGGACTGGGCCGCCACGAACGGCCGCTCGGTGCAGTTCTCCTACACCCTGCCGACCACGACGACCGGCCTCGCCGACAGCGGCCTCGCCGTGCTACGCAGCGCGAAGAGCGCGGGCGCCAGGATCGACGTCGTCAACCTCATGACGTTCGACTACTACGACGGCGCCACCCACCACATGGCCACCGACACCGAGACGGCCGCGAGCGGACTGCACGACCAACTGTCCGCGCTCTACCCGAACCTGTCGGGCCATCAGCTGTGGAACATGGTCGGCGTCACCGAGATGCCCGGCGTGGACGACTACGGCCCGGCGGAGACCTTCACCACCGCCGACGCCTCCACGGTGTACGACTGGGCGGTCGCCAAGGGCATCAACACCCTCTCCTTCTGGGCCCTCCAGCGCGACAACGGCGGCTGCCCCGGCTCCGGGGCCTCCGACACCTGCTCCGGCATCGCCCAGGACACCTGGTACTTCACGCACACCTTCGCGCCTTTCACCGGCGGTACGACGACCCCGCCGGCCAACGACTTCTCCGTGTCCGTCTCCCCCGCCACCGCCTCGGTCGACCCGGGCGGCACCGCGACCGCCACGGTGCGGACCTCGGTGACCGCCGGCAGCGCCCAGACGGTCGATCTGACGGTGAGCGGTGCGCCGAGCGGAGTGACCGCCTCCCTCAGCCCGTCCTCGGTCACCGCGGGCGGCAGCTCCAGACTCACCGTGAAGACCGGTTCCGGCACGGCGCCCGGCACCTACCCCCTGACCGTCACCGGCACGGCGGGCGCGACCCGGCACAGCTCCACGCTCACCCTGACGGTCAAGGGGTCCGGCGGCACCGCCGTCCTCGGCAACGGCGACTTCGAGACCGGCTCGCTCGCGCCGTGGACCTGTGACAGCGGGGCGGCGGTGGTCTCCTCCCCCGTGCACGGCGGCTCCCACGCGCTGAAGACCGCGCCGTCCTCCTCGCAGACCGGCCAGTGCGCACAGACCCTGACCCTGAAGCCCAACACCTCCTACACACTGAGCGGCTGGGTGCAGGGTCCCTACGCCTACCTCGGCGTGAGCGGCGGCGCGACGGCCAGCACCTGGGCCTCGTCCTCGGCCTGGTCGAAGCTCACGGTCCCGTTCACGACCGGCGCCTCGGGCAGGGTCACGGTGTACGTCCACGGCTGGTACGGCCAGGGCGCGGTCTACGCCGACGACCTCGCCCTGAGCTGATCCACCGTTGCGAGGGGCCCCGCTCGGCGATCACCGGGCGGGGCCGGCTCATGTGACCGGCCTGCCGGCGCCGGGCGCCGTCGACCGGCGTACCGACGCCCCCTTCCGTAGGCTGAAGAGACCCGAAGCTCCTCCGGGAGGCCTCCCGAAGGCAGGAGACGGTCGTGATCGAACTCGCCGCGGCGTTCGCCGTCGCGGGTGCGGCGAGCAACGCCGTGGGCACCGCCTTCCAGCGCAAGGCCGCGTCGGCGAGCAGCCGCGGCGGGCTGCGCCTGCTCGCGGAGCTGGTGCGCCGGCCGTTCTGGGTGATCGGCATGTGCGGCGTGGTCTGCGCGGCGCTGTTCCAGAGCCTGGCCCTGGTCAACGGCCCGCTCGCGCTGGTCCAGCCGCTCTTCATCCTTGAGCTGCCCTTCGCGCTGCTCGTCGCCGCCCCGCTCATGCACAGACGGCTGCCCCACTCGGGCTGGTGGGGCGTCGGCGCCTGTGTGGCAGGCCTCGCCGTGCTCCTGGTCGCCGCCGCCCCGCACGGCGCCGTCGACCACGCGCCGCTCGGCCGCTGGATCCCGGCGCTGTGCCTGTGCCTCGGCGGGATGGCCGCGGCGGTTCTGCTGTCCTCCGGCCGGGACCGCTCGCCGGCCCGGCGCGCCGCGCTGCTGGCCGCGGCCGCCGCCACGGGCAACGCGCTGACCGCCGCCCTGCTGAAGTCGGCCAGCGGCACCTTCGCCGACCACGGTTTCGCGGCGTTCCTGCGCTCCTGGCAGACGTACGGCTTCGCGCTCGCCGGCGTCGGGGCCGTCATCCTGCTGGAGAACGCCCTCCAGGCCGGTCCGCTGGCCGCGGCGCAGCCGGCGCTGACCATCGGTGACGCGGTGGTGAGCCTGACGCTCGGCATGACCCTGTTCGGGGAGCGGATCCGTACGGGCTGGTGGCTGGTCCCGGAGGCCGCGGGCGCCCTCCTGATCGTCGGAGGCGTGCTGGTGCTCAGCCGGGCCGTCCAGCACATCATCGTGGTGCCGGTCGCGGTGGAGGAGCGGAACCTGGCGACCTGAACCGGGTCAAGGCGCGGCAACGAACGGGGTCGCTCCCCAGCCTGACGTCAGGGCCGCCCACAGGGCGTCGGCCGACACCGACTCGATCACCCTGATCGTGCCCTGCGCCCCGGAGGCGGGACCCCGGACCAGTTCCAGCAGCCCTACGGCTTCGCCATCCCGTCGATCCACGCCTGGAGGCGTTCGCCCTGGGCGGCCATCAGTCCGGGGTCGCGCAGTGTGTTGGTGAGGACGGACATGCCCTGGTAGGCCGCGACGAGTTCGACGGCGAGGGCGGCGGCGTCGGCGCGACCGAGCTGGGCGAACTGGGACTCCACCCAGTCGAGCAGGGTCCGCATGACCTTCGCGGCGGCCCGGTCCAAACCGTCCTCGCGCTTGTCGAGCTCGGTGGCGAGGGTGCCGAAGGGACAGCCGAAGCGGGCCGCGGTCTCGCGCTGGTCGACCCAGCCGGAGACGAGGGCCTTCAGCCGGGCGGCCGGATCCGGGAGGGCGTCCAACTGCTCTGTGAGCGCGTCCAGTTGCTCACAGTGGGCGGCCACCGCGGCTTCGACCAGCTGGTCCTTGGTCTTGAAGTAGTAGTAGACGTTGCCGAGCGGCACCTCGGCCGTACGGGCGATGTCGCCGAGGGTGGTCTTCTCCACGCCCTGCTCATGGAAGACCTGGACGGCCGCCTTCACCAGGCGTTCGCGCTTGCCGCCCCGGCCGGATCGGCCGGGCCGCACGGTCCGGGCGGCGGTGGCGGAATCTGAGTCAGTCACCTGACTAAGAATAGACAACGAGCTGGACCACGGACTAAGGTCCCGACTTAGTTAGTCAACTAACTTAGTGAGGAGAACTGCCATGCTGGTCGTCACGGGTGCCACGGGGAACGTCGGGCGGGCCCTGGTCTCGACGTTGATCCAGGCCGGGGAGACGGTGACCGCCGTCGCCCGGCACATCGACGAGGAGGACGTGCCGCCGGGAGCGCGGGCCGTCGCCGCCGACCTCGGGGAGCCGCAGAGCCTCGCCCCCGCACTGGAGGGCGCCAAGGCACTGTTCCTGCTCGTGGCCGGAGAGGATCCGGCCGGCATCCTGCGCCAGGCCGCCACGGCCGGTGTGGGGAAGGTGGTGCTGCTGTCCTCGCAGGGCGCGGGCACCCGGCCGGACACATACGCGCACGCGGCGCGCTTCGAGGCGGCGGTGGCCGAGTCGGGGCTGCCGTTCACGGTGCTGCGCTCGGGCGGGCTGGACTCCAACGCGCTGGCCTGGGCCGAGCCGGTCCGCCGGTACCGCACCGCGGCGGCGCCGTTCGCCGATGTGGCACTGCCGTTCGTCGACCCGGACGACGTCGCCGCGGTGGCGGCGGCCGTACTGCGCGAGGACGGACACGACGGCGTCACGTACACGCTGACCGGTCCGGAGCCCACCACCCCACGACAGCGTGCGGCGGCGATCGCCGCCGCGCTCGGCGAGCCGGTGACGTTCGTGGAGCAGAGCCGCGAGGAGGCCCAGGCGCAGCTGGTCCGGTTCATGCCGCCCGCCGTCGCCGAGGGCACGCTCGCCGTCCTGGGCACCCCCACCCCGGAGGAGCAGGCGGTCGGCAGGGACGTGGCGCGCCTGCTCGGCCGCCCCGCGGCCCCCTTCTCCGCATGGGCTGCGCGCAACGTGGCGGCGTTCCGCTGATCCGCCGTGGATCGGCCCCGCCGCGAGGGGTACGACGGTGAGGCGGGCGCTCGCCCGGCAGAGAGCTCGACGGCGGCACCGTACGCCCGCGCGGGTACGCACGTGTCGAGCCCGGCGACGCTTCCTGCCGGCCGCCCGCCCGCGCTTTCGACCGGGGCCCAGTAGGGCCGGACGGGTGACGCGCGCAATGCTTGGCAACCACTTTGCGCGCCACACCGCAACCATTTAACCAGTTTGTATATTTATGTGCCTTATGGTGCCGAGTGACGGGAGTTTCGGCTGAGAGGGCGCGCAACGCGTCGCTGCAGGGCGCGGGTTGGGATGGTGGCCATGGCGGGAATCAGCCGCCGGAGTGTGGCACGCCTCGGTCTCGGCGCCGGCATCGGTGTGGCCGCCGCGACGTTCGCCGCATGCAGTGACCGGGGCGGACGGAACGGTTCCCCCGGGAGCCCGGACGAGCAGGGGGCGATCCGGCTGATCGGGGACGGCTCGACGGCGTACACCGGACGCCAGCCGCACCAGCCGGCGTCCCCCATGGCCCTCGAACCCGGTCAGACACCACCGCAGTTCGTGGTGTTCTCCTGGGACGGCGCCGGCGAGTTGGGCACCGGCCTGTTCCCGCGTTTCCTGGAGCTCGCCCGCACCCACGGCGCGCACATGACCTTCTTCCTGTCCGGCCTCTACCTCCTGCCGGAGGACAGGAAACGGCTCTACGACCCGCCGAACAACCCGGTCGGCGCCTCGGACATCGGCTACCTCACCGACGGACACCTCAAGCAGACACTGAAGTACGTCCGTCAGGCCTGGCTGGACGGCCACGAGATCGGCACGCATTTCAACGGGCACTTCTGCACCGGCCCCGGATCGGTGGCCAACTGGACCCCCGCACAGTGGCGCGCCGAGATCGAGCAGGCACGGTCCTTCGTCAAGTCATGGCGTACGCACACCGGTTGGCACGACGAACCGGCCCTCCCCTTCGACTACGACAAGGAACTCGTGGGCGGCCGCACCCCCTGCCTGCTCGGTCAGGAGAACCTGCTGCCGGTCGCACGGGAACTCGGCTGGCGCTACGACGCCTCGTCACCGGGCGGGCTGCAACGCTGGCCGAGGAAGCGGGACGGAATCTGGGACCTGCCGCTGCAGGGCATCCCGTTTCCGGGGCACACCTTCGAGGTGCTGTCCATGGACTACAACATGCTGGCGAACCAGTCCAAGAACTCGACGCGGGCACCTTCCTACAACTACCCCTACTGGCGGGCCCAGGCGACACAGTCGTACCTGGCCGGATTCCAGCGGGCGTACGAGACCAACCGGGCGCCGCTGTTCATCGGCAACCACTTCGAGCAGTGGAACGGCGGCATCTACATGGACGCGGCCGAGGAGGTGCTCAGGCAGATCGCCGGGCGGGAGGACGTACGTCTGGTGTCCTTCCGGGAGTTCACCGACTGGCTCGATGCCCAGGACCCCGAGATCCTCGCGAAACTGCGCAGCCTCCAGGTCGGCGAGAAGCCGGCGGGCGGGTGGAGCGCCTTCCTGCGCCCCGCGAAGCGCGCACGGGACCTGGCGGGCGCCGCCTGGCGACGGGCGGAGGAGCGCTGAACCGACAACCTCCAAGCACCCATCCGCCACCGCGATCAAGGCCACTTTCCGCCGATTGGACTTTGTCCGGTGGGATTGGCCTTCCCAGGGTGGCACCACAGGGAACCACGGGTGGCGCGGCTGCCGGAGACGATCGATCAGAACCCGCGGCCCGTGCCCTGAACGCGGTCGTGTGCCGTCAACGCTCCGGCCGCACGGGATGTCTGCTCATGATCGACACGCGGTTGAAGGCGTTGATGGTGACGGCCACCCAGATCACCGCCGCTGTCTGGTCGTCGGTGAGCACTTCCCGGGCCGCCGCGTAGGCGGCGTCCTGCGCTGCGGCGTCCGCGGCGGCTGTGGTCGCCTCGGCCAGCGCCAGGGCGGCCCGTTCGGCGGGCGTGAACAGCTCGGTCTCACGCCAGGCGGCGAGCACGCCCAGGCGGTCCGGGGTGTCGCCGGCCCGCAGCGCGGCACGGGTGTGCACGTGCAGGCAGTAGGCGCAGCCGTTGATCTGCGAGACGCGGAGGTTGACCAGCTCCACCAGTATGCGGTCCAGGCCGGCCTCGGCGGCGGTCGCCCGGACCGCCTCGGAGGTCTGCACCAGCGCGTGATACGCCTTGGGGCTCTGCTTGTCGATGAAGATCCGCCGCGTGGCACCGGCCGTGACGGGACTGCTCAACGTGGACTCCTCCGGCTGCGGTGGCCGATCACCCTAAATATGTTGAATCTGAAACTATCACACCGCCATGCCCGTGTTCCGCCGGGCCGGGACAGTGGTGCACGAGCCGATGCGATCCGCGGTACGACGCGCGCCCGACTGGTGGATCTCCTGGTCCAGGGCCTGCGCACCGAGCCCGTCGGCCCCCGGCCTGGCAGGTGAGGGAGGCGGGCCACGGCACGGCCCCGAGGCGTGGTGTCGCCACTCCCTCCAGCCTGCGTGTGCGGCATCCGTATGCTCCCGGCATGAAGTTCTTCCGGTCGCGTGGCCGAAACGATGCGGGAAAAACCGCGACATCGCCGTTGACCCAGGCCATGAGCCTGTACTTGAGCGGGCGTTACGCCGAGGCGGAGGCCGAGGCACGCGCCGTGGCCGAGGCCCGGTCGGTACTGCGTCTGGACACCTACGCGCCGCTGGCCCTGAGCGTCGCCGCGCTCGCGACGTGCGCCCAGGGCCGCCATGCCGAGGCCCTTGCCGCCTACGACGAACTGCTGCCGGTGTTCGGCAGGAGGTTCGGCGCCGAGCATCCGCAGACGCTCAAACTCCGCTCGGACCGCGCGCAGACGCTGGTCAGACTCGACCGGTATGCCGAATGCGAGGCGGAGTGCGCGGCCGTCGCCCGGATCGCCGGCCGTGGTGTGGGGTCGCTGATGCCACTCATAGCGGGGGCCGCCCGCAACGGACTGGTCTTCGCCCTCAACAAGCAGGGCCGCCACGAGGAGGCCGAGGCACTCGCCCGCGAGACTCTCGCCGCCGACCCCGCGCCGGGCCGGCTGACCCTGGTCCTGCAACTCGGCCTGACCCGCGCCCTCAACGGTCAGGGCCGCCACAAGGAGGCTCTCGCCGAGGCGGAACGCGCCGAGGCACTGCGCCGGAAGACGCCCGAGGACCTCTCCCGCGCGGAGACCGGAGCCGTCGAACTGGCCTTGGCCACCGCCTTTTTGGGGATGGGCCGCGCTGATGAGGCCCGCACCCGGGCCATGGCCGCCCACGACGCCTGCCGGGCCACGTTCGGCCCGGACCATCACCGCACCGTCGAAGCCCGGACGCTGCTCGACCGCATCGACGGCACGTGAAGCGAGCAGCCCCTACGGATACCCCGAGAGGGAAGATGGGGGACTTCCGCCGATGTGCGGGGAGCCGACGTGCCGTCAGGCTTGATCCATGACGAATGATCTCCCGCCCACCCCACGGAGGGGCACCCGACGCACCCCTCGCAGGGGGCTAACAGCGGGGAGCGGCGTAGCTCGCCAGCTGGTCCTTGATCCACGGGTCGAACACCGCCAGGCGGTGCCGGGCGGCGGGGTCGAACCACGCCACCTGGCCGGCGACCCACGGATCCATGCACTGCAGACCGCGGTGGTGGTGCTCGGCGTGACCGGCGGGCACGGCCGTGGCGCCGGTGGTGGCGTGCCCTGTGCTCCCTGGAGCGGCCGCCGCGGGACCGCCGCCGGCGAGGAGCGCCCCCGCGGCCATCGCGGTGGCAGCGCCTGCCAGGCCCGCTTTCCGTATCAGCTTCTTCATGGCCTTCTCCTTCCGGTGGGGCCGATGCCCGTCCCGTGGCCGGTACGGGCGTCTACCCCGCGACTCGCGCCCCATGCGTCCCCCGGGGCCGTGCCCGGACCGCGCCGCGGTCTCGCCGGTGCGCCGCCGGAAGGAGCGGGTGCACACGGTCGCGCCGGGGAGCCGAGGCGCTCGATCTGAGTCGACCCTTGTGGCCTCCTCGGGGTGGTGGGCAGCCGGTCCCCGCGCACCACGATCAGCTCGTGGCGACCGGCGCCACGGAGCAGGCGCCGAGGTAGTCCACGCCTCCCCCGACCCCGGGGGTCTGGGGCGTGCTGCAGTGCCCGCCATGCCGGTGCATGTGGCGCACCAGCGAACCCGCCGGGCGCACCCGGCGTGCGGACTGTCCTGGTGACATGCATGCACGCCCCGGCGGCAGTTTTCTGCCTCCCGTGCGCCCTGTACGACGGCCGACGCTGTGCTGCCGACCGCCGCAGGCTTATGGTGGGCCGTCATGTGCGTCCGCTCTGAGGGGAACTGATGGAGCCCGGGACCAGGATCGTGCGGTACGCCGTCGGCTGTGCGGCTGCCCTTCTGCTCAGTACCGGCCTCACCACCACGGCATCCGCCGAGGCAGCCGCGGCACCCGCCGACACCACGACGGCCTCCACCGACACCACCACGGCCTCCACCGACGGCGCCGCGGAGTTCGGCGACAGCGCCACGGACGACCCCAACCCGCTCGCCGACCGGCTCGACGCGTACTGGACGCCGGCCCGGATGGAGGCCGCGCTGCCCGCCGACGCCCTCAAAGGCACCGGCTCCGGGACCGATACAACGGCGACCGGCTCGTCCCCCGCCGTGGACGGCCCCCGGCCGGGCGAGTACATCCCGCCCAGCAGGAGCTTCGACGGCATCCCCCAGGCCGGCACCTTCTTCTGGACGGACGCCACCGGTACCGGCCGGACGTGCAGCGGCTCCGTCGTGCGCAGCCCCGGCCATGACCTGGTACTGAGCGCCGGCCACTGCCTGAAGGGCTACGCGGGCACCTCGCCCAAGCGGCACCTGGCCTTCGTCCCGCAGTACCACGACAGCCTCAAGCCGTTCGGGATCTTCCCCGTGCGGACCAACGGCGTCTACGTTCCCCAGCGCTACTACGACCGGGGCGAACACGCGGGCGCCGCGTACGACTTCGCCTTCGCGGTCACCGAGCCCAACCAGGACGGAACACGCCTGGAGGACGCCGTCGGTGGCGTGCGGCTGCTCACCGGGACCGGCTACCACCACTTCCCGGTGCGGATGATCGGCTATCCGGCGGGGGCGGAGAAGCCCCTGGAGTGCTGGAGCTGGACCACCAGGTGGGACAGCGACGACCCGGCCGACCCGGGCACGTTCCCGCGCATCGCCTGCGACGCCTTCGTGGGCGGGACCAGCGGTGGCCCCATGCTCGTGCCCCGGCCCGGTGGATGGGCGGTCGTCGGAGTGATCGGCGGCTATCACACCGGCGGCAACACCCCGCAGATCTCCTACAGCGCCTACTTCGGCGCCGCCACCCAGGCCCTCTACCGTGCGGCGGTCACCGGCGCCCCACCGGCGGGACCACACCTCACCTCCGGTTGACCGACGGGCGCGGGCGCTCATCGACATGCGCAGCCCCGTCAGAAACCGGTGCGTGCACGTTGAGTGCCATGACCGCGTCAGCGTGGCACGATGGTGATGCATATCACACCCTAACGAGGGGGTTGCACCATGGCCGTGTCAGAGGCAACGCCCGGTCCGAAGACCCGCAAGCCCGGGCTTCGGCGTGAGATCGGCTTCGTCGGTCTCATCTGGGCCTCTGAGGGGTCGATCATCGGATCGGGGTGGCTGTTCGGCGCGCAGGGTGCCCTGGCGGCCGCGGGGCCGGCGGCGATCATCTCCTGGGCCATCGGCGGCCTGGCGATCCTGATCCTGGCGCTGGTGCACGCGGAGCTCGGCGGTATGTATCCGGTCTCGGGTGGCACCGCACGCTTCCCGCACTACGCCTTCGGGGGCGCCGCCGGCGCGTCGTTCGGCTGGTTCTCCTGGCTGCAGGCGGCCACGGTGGCGCCGATCGAGGTGCTGGCGATGATCACGTACGGCCAGCACTACTCCTGGGCGAGCGGCTGGGAGAAGGTCAAGGGCGGCGAGCACGTCCTGACCCCGCCCGGTATCGCCGTCGCGGTCGGACTGATGGCGGTCATCACGGCCATCAACTTCCTCAGCATCCGGCTGCTGGCCCGCACCAACAGCGCAGCGACCTGGTGGAAGGTCGGCGTCCCCCTGCTGACCATCTTCGTGTTCGCCATCGCCCAGTTCCACGCGAGCAACTTCACCGCGGCCGACGGATTCAACCCCTACGGGGCCAAGGGAATCCTGTCCGCCGTCTCCACCAGCGGCATCATCTTCGCGCTGCTGGGCTTCGAGCAGGCCGACCAGCTCGCCGGCGAGAGCGCCAACCCCAAGCGGGACATCCCGCGCGCGGTGATCGGGTCGATCCTCATCGGCATCCTGATCTACATCCTGCTGCAGGTCACCTTCCTCGCCGCGCTGCCCGCCTCCCAGATCGGCAGCCACTGGGCCAACTCCGCGTTCACCGCGCTGAGCGGACCGTTCGCCCAGGTCGCCACGCTCATCAGCCTGGGCTGGCTGGCCACCGTCCTCTATCTCGACGCCGTGATCTCCCCCGCGGGCACCGGCCTGATCTACATCACCGGCTCCTCCCGTGTCTCCTACGGCCTCAGCCGCAACGGTTATGTGCCGTCGGCGTTCGAGAACACCAACCGGCGCGGTGTCCCCTGGGTCGGCCTGATCACCGCCTTCGTGGTCGGCTGCATCTGCTTCCTGCCGTTCCCCAGCTGGCGTTCCCTCGTCGGCCTGATCACCAGCGCGAGCGTGCTGATGTACGCCGGGGCCCCGCTCTCCTTCGGGGTGTTCCGCAACCGGCTGCCCGACGCCCACCGTCCCTACCGGCTGCCCGGCGGCGGCGTGCTGTCGCCGCTCGCCTTCGTCGTCGCCAACCTGCTCATTCTCTGGTCGGGTTGGACCACCGACTGGAAGCTCGGCGTCGCCATCCTGATCGGCTACGTCATCCTGGTCGCGAACCGGCTGTTCAAGATGAACCCCATCACCCCCCAGCTCGACCTGCGCGCCGCGCAATGGCTGCCGGTCTACCTGGTGGGCATGGGGCTCATCGTCTACCTCAGCGACTTCGGCCCGCTCAAGCACCCCTGGTTCCCGCTGTGGTGGGACATCGGGGTCACGGCCGCGTTCAGCCTCGTCATCTACTACTGGGCCATGGCGGTCGCCCTGCCCAGCGAACAGATCCAGCGGCTGATCGACCAGGTCGTCGTACCGGAGCAAGAGGACGACCTCTGACACCCGCTCTCCGACAACCCCTCCGCGCCAGGTGTATTGGCCTGAAGCGTTGTTGACGCGGCTGATCGGAAGGGGCACCCCCACTCGCCGCTCCGGGCGGACGGCGCTCGTGATCAATACACCTAGCGGCCCAGAGGCGATCCGCTGTCAGCTCAGCAGACACCGTCCCGGCGTGCGCAGGCTTCCGTCGGCGCAGTGCGTCCAGTGCTGGTCCTCCGCGCCGCCGGGGCCGGTGATGGTGCCCTGGGGGCCGTTGGGGACGGCCTCGACCCACGGCCCGGAGCCGGTGCACGGCGCGAAGTAGCCGGTGGTCGCGAGGCTGACGGCGTCCATGTGGCCGTTGCCGGTGTCGGCCGGTGTGCTCTCGGCGTTGCCGTGGTCGAAGCTACCACTGTGCGCACGTTCCGCAGCAGCCGCCCAGATCGTTCGCGTCGCTCCTGGCCGTCATCGGCCTCGTCCCGGGCGCGTTGCTCGGCCTGCCCGGAACCGTCACAGGCCGCGGGTTCGCGGCCCTGCGACAACTACGGCGCCGCCGGCACCCTCTGCGTCGGTGGCCGGCGGCACCCATGTGGGCTCCGCCTGCTGTTCAACCGATGTGACTCCATGTCAGACAACGGCTGGTTCTGTACGGCGCGTCCTTGACAGCTGGGGCTGAAGGGGCAACCTTCGGGACAACGTTGTCGAAGGGACATGGTCACGATGGTGCCGTTCCGCCTTCTGTCCGTGCTGGCCACTGGCGCCCTGGTCCTGGGTGCCGTCTCCGCCCCCGCCCATGCCGATCCCGTCTCGCTCGCGCCGGTCGCCGATCCGGCCTCTCTCGTGAACCCGTTCATCGGCACCTCACACGCCGCCGACGACTTCCCGGGGGCCGACGCCCCGTTCGGGATGGTCCAGTGGAGCCCCGACACCAGCCCGCACCGGCCGGACGGCGGCGGCTACGAGTACGCCGACTCCGCCATCACGGGATTCGGCCTCACCCACATCGCGGGACCGGGCTGCCGGGCCGCCGGTGACATCCCCGTGCTGCCGACCGTCGGCGCGGTCGACACGGGCGCCACCGACAGCTTCTCGCACGCCAACGAGTCCGCGGCCCCCGGCTCGTACACGGTGTCGCTGGACAACGGCGTCAAGACGGAACTGACGGCCACCACCCGCAGTGGCATGGCCCGCTTCACCTTCCCGGCCACCAGTCGGGCGAACCTCCTGTTCAAGCTGACGGGCAGCGAGAACGGGGACACCGCCGCCGAGTTCGACGTGGTGAACGACAGGGAAGTCAGAGGCAAGGTCACCAGCGGCAACTTCTGTGGCGGGGGCAACTCCTACACCGTCTACTACGACATGGTCTTCGACCACCCGTTCCGCCACAGCGGCACCGCCCTGGCCGCCGTCACGCCCACCACGCCCAGGAGCAACGCCTCCCCCAGCGCTCCCGAGGCGCCGAACAAGCCCACGCTGCACGGCGCCGGGCCCCGTACGCCCCACACCTTCGCTCCCCGGACGAGCGGCTCCGACGGCTATGTCACGTTCGACACCACCACCGACCCTGCCGTTCAGGCCAAGGTCGGCATCTCCTATGTGTCGGCCGCCGACGCCGTGGGCAACCGGCAGGCGGAGAACAGCGGTTGGAACCTGGCCAAGGTGCGCGGCGCGGCGCACGACGCCTGGAAGTCCCTGCTCGGCCGGGTGCGGATCGCCGGCGGGACGCCCGCCCAGCAAACCGTCTTCTACACCGCGCTCTATCACGCGCTGCTGCATCCGAACGTGATCAGTGACACCAACCGCCGCTATCCCGGCTTCGACGGCAGGATCCACACCGTCGACAAGGGCCACGGCGCCGCCTACGCCAACTACTCGGGCTGGGACGTCTACCGCTCGCAGGCCCAGCTCGAGGCCCTGGTTGCGCCGCAGACCGCGTCCGACACCGCCCAGTCGATGGTCGACGACTACCGCCAGACCGGCCTGTTCCCCAAATGGTCGGAGAACAACGGGGAGACCTATGTCATGGTCGGCGATCCGGCGGACGAGATCATCGCCGACTACTACGCCTTCGGGGCCAGGGACTTCGACACCGCCACCGCGCTGAAGGGCATGGTCGCGGAGGCCACCGACCCCAACGACAACCGGCCCGGGCTTGCCTATCTGGAGCAGCTCGGCCGCCTGCCCAGCAACGGCAAGTACGGCTGCTGCAACTTCTACGGCGCCGCGTCCACCACGCTCGAGTACAACTCGGCCGACTTCGCCGTCTCGGCCTTCGCCGGTGCCCTCGGACACACTGCGGACCAGCACCGGTTCGCCGACCGGGCGCAGGACTGGCAGAACCTGTTCGATTTCGGCAGCGGTTTCATCCAGCCGCGCGACGCCTCGGGCACCTGGACGGCCGGCTTCTCGCCGACGTCGGGCAAGAACTTCGTCGAGGGCGACTCCTGGCAGTACACGCCGATGGTGCCGTTCAACGTGCACGGACTGGCGACCGCCATGGGCGGTGACGCGGCCCTCGCCAAGTATCTGGACACGGACCTGTCCTCGCTGACCGGCTCCGGCGGCTACACCGACCTGGGCAACGAACCCAGCCTCAACATCCCTTGGGAATACGACTACATCGGCCGCCCGTACCAGACGCAGAAGGTCGTCCGGCAAGTGCAGGACCAGATATGGACCGACGGCCCGTCCGGTCTTGCGGGCAACGACGACCTGGGCGAGATGAGCTCGTGGTACGTGTGGTCCGCCCTCGGCATGTATCCGGAGACCCCCGGCACCGCGGATCTGGCGCTGGGCAGCCCGCTCTTCAGCCAGGCGGTGATCACCCTGCCGTCCGGCCGCACCCTCACCGTCAACGGCACGGGGGCCGCGGACGACGCACCGTACGTCCAGTCCGCCACCTGGAACGGCACGGCCTGGAACGCCGCCCACGCGCCCGACGGCGCCCTCACCGGCGGCGGCACCCTCACCTACGTCCTCGGCACCTCGCCCAACACGTCCTGGGCGTCGGACGCCTCCGCCGCCCCCCGCTCCTACCCGGGCACGCCCGGCTACACCGACGTCGGGACGTCCGGCGACACCGCTGCGGCCTCGGCCAACTTCGACGGCGCGGGCTACAGCTACTCCGCGCACGCCCTGGCCACCGCGGGAGTCACCCCCGGCTCGAAGCTCACCGTCAACGGGGTCACCTTCACCTGGCCCGGCGTGGCACCCGGCGCACCGGACAACTACATGGCGAACGGGCAGACGGTACGGACCTCCGGCTCCGGCAGCATCTCCTTCCTGGGTGCCGCCAACAACGGCCCGGTGTCCGGCACAGCGACCGTCACCTACACGGACGGCACGGCCCAGTCGGTCCCCCTCGGCCTCTCCGACTGGACGCTGAGCGCGGGCGCCGCCTCACCGCTTCCCGACAACACCGTCGCGGTGACGATGCCCTACCGCAACCACGCGGGCACCGCGTCCGACAGCACACGGACGTATGTGTTCGCCACGGCGCCGGTGGACCTGAGTCCGGGCAAGACCGTCAGCAGCGTGCGTCTGCCGTCCGATGTCGCCGCCGGGGGCCTGCACGTCTTCGCGATCGGCTTCGGTGCCTGAAGTCCGCGTCGAAACGGCAGAAATGGACGTTCACGACCGCTCGGCGACCGTCAGGAACCGGACGCCGGGCGGTCTCCGGGCCGGGCGGAGCGGGCGAGCTCCCGCGCCCTCTCCGCCCGGCCGAGCACGCGCGCGCGTCTGCCGGGCCACCAGGCGATGTCCGCAAGCAGGAGCGCGACCACCAGCCACGACGCAACCAGCACGCCGGTCGGTGCCGTCAACGTGTCGTACACCGCGAGCACGATCGCGAGGGCGGCGACGAGGAGGACCAGCGGGCGGCGCAGCCGGTCCTTCTCGGCGACTCGGCACAGGCCGTCCGCGTACTCGACGACCGCGGGCGCCAGCGCGGGGTCGCCGACGGCCTCGCCCCGCCGGGTGGCACGCACCACCGCGGCGCGGTCGGCGGCGCTCATGTTCCCTGCCCCGGGCCATGCTCTGCCCATGCGCCGTGCCGACCTGATCCCGTGGAACGGGCTCAGGACCAGAAAGACGACGGCGGCGCCCACCCACGAGCCCGACTCCACGCGGGCGAAGGCGCCGAAGAAGGCGCCGGCGGGGAGCCCGGTGCCCAGTGCCCTGCACACCGGGCTCCCCTGCCACAGCCGGCCCGGAACCAGGATCACCCACCCAGGGTGACGATCATCGATGGTGGACGCAATCACCGACCGCGCATGGCACCCGGAACATGCCGTTGAGTGGAGCAATCACGGGGGTACGGGGGCGCGGCACACCAGGCTGGACGGGTGAAGCACGGACGGAGCGGCCCGGAGCCGGAGCAGGACGGCGCACCCACACGGCCCCGGGTGCCGGCCCCTCCGGCATGGCTGCGCTGGCTGCCGCTCCTGTATGTGGCGGCCGTACTGCTGCTGGAGCCGCTCACGCCCCTCGACTGGCCGGTGAGCTTCGCCCTGATCGCCGTGCCCGTACTGGCCGCCTTCGCGCACGGGCCCGTGGCCGTCGGCGCCGCCACGGTGTTCGCCGTCGGCCTGGAAGCGGTGCTGGCCGGTACTCCCTGCTGTGCGGGCCGGTCCGCCGGCTATCTGTGGGACCGTCACTACATCGCCACCTACATCTGTACGGCCCTCGTGGGCGGTCTCGGCGTGATCCTGGCCGCCCACCGGATCCGGCGTGAACGCACGCTCGCCGACGTGCGGTTCGTGGCCGAGACCGCGCAGCGCGTCCTGCTCCGCCCCCTGCCGCACCGGATCGGCAACCTCCACCTGCAGAGCCTCTATCTCTCCGCCGCCGCGGAGGCGCGCATCGGCGGCGACCTCTACGAGGCGGTGCCCACCCGGTTCGGTGCCCGTCTGCTCATCGGTGACGTCCGGGGCAAGGGACTGGTGGCGGTCGAGACCGCGGCCGCCATGCTCGGGGCGTTCCGTGAGGTGGCGTACGACGAACCCGATCTGCTCGCTCTGGCCGGCCGGGTGGACACGAGCATGAGCCGCAGGGCGACGCAGCTGGGCGGGACCGAGACGAGCGAACGGTTCGTCACCGCGGTCTTCGCCGAGATCCCCGCCGAGGGCCACATCGTCCGCATCGTCAACTGCGGCCATCCGCCGCCCGTCCGGCTGCGGGCCGACGAGGTACGCGAACTGGAGAGCGGGCGGCCGGCGCCACCCCTGAACCTCGGCATGCTGGTCGAGGACCCGTATCACCTCGACACCTATCCGTTCCGGCCCGGCGATCAGCTGCTGCTGTACACGGACGGCGTCACGGAGACGCGGGACGCGACCGGCGCCTTCTACCCGCTGCTCGACCGCCTCCGCTCCTGGGGTCCCCTCCCGCCGGCGGAGCTGCTCGCACGGCTCCACGACGACCTGCTGGCCCACAGCCACAACAACCTCCAGGACGACACCGCGGCGCTCGCGGTCTGCCAGCTGCCCGTGGAACCGTCGGCCGGGCAGCCGGCCGAGTGAGCGCGGCCCGGATCAGAAGGCGGTGTGGGTGAACCAGTTGTCGAGGACCGCGGCCTGTCCCGAGACCTCGAAGGCGGGTTCCTGGTACGACCGCCGCCCGTAGAGGAGGAGCAGCAGGTCCGCCGCCCGCCCGCGCACCGCCGCCGTGACCGGCTCGGGGTCGCCGGCCTCGCGGCCCACCGGGCGGAAGCCGTCCGGGTCCAGCCGCATCCGCCACTCCTCATCGGGGCCGCCGTCGACGCCCGTGCTGCGGAACGCGAGGGTCTCGCCGTCACCGCGCAGCTTTGTCACACCGGGGGCGAAGAGGCCCGCGTAGGGCAGGTTGACGAGGAACTCGTCCACGCCGTCCGCCGCTAGCTCGGGGTCGATGTCCGAGGTCAGGCCGACGGCGCATTCCGCGTCGACCCGGTGCACCAGCGTCTCGAACAGCATCCGGCGGGCCCAGAACCGCGCGTGCCGGTCCTCGCCCCACACCCACATCGGTGCCTCGGGATCCGTGTCCCGCAGTACGGCCGCCACGCCGGGCACCCCCGCCGCCACCCAGTCGGGATGGTCGCGCAGGTCCTCCGGCAGCCCCAGCTCGATGTCACGGCTGCGGGGCGGCTCCTGCACCAGCCGGGTCAGCAGGGTGCAGAACCAGCGCTGCAGTGCTCCGACGTGCCGGGTCAGGTCGGCCAGGGTCCAGTCCGGGCAGGAGGGCACCGGGGTCGTGGGGTCGACGCCCCTCGCCACCTCGCAGTATCGCAGGGTCTCGCGGGCGACGGCCTCGCGGTAGGTGTCGTACGGCAGTGGATGCCCCGCCGTGTGTGTCGCTGCCATCTGCTGCCGCCGTCCTGTTCTGTCCTCGGTGGGGATCGTCGTCACGGTCAGTCTGGATGCTGGAGTGCGCTCGAAGGCAAATCCGGGTTCAGGGGATCTCCTGATCGGCCCAGATGATCTTCCCCTCGTCGGTGTACCGGACGCCCCAGCGCTGGGCGAGCTGGGCCACCAGGAAGAGCCCGCGGCCGCCCTCGTCCGTGCTCCTGGCGTGCCTGAGCCGTGGGGCCGTACTGCTGCCGTCGGAGACCTCGCAGGTGAGGCGGGCATCGCGGAGGAGCCGTAGCCGTATGGGCGTCGCGGCGTAGCGGATGGCGTTGGTGACGAGTTCGCTCACGACGAGTTCGGTCGTCATGGCCAGTTCGCCGAGGCCCCACTCCTCCACCTGGCGGGTGGCGAGGGCGCGCAGGGTGCCGACGGCGGCCGGGTCGGGGGGTACGTCCCAGGAGGCGACCTGGTCGGTTCCCAGGGTGTGGGTGCGGGTCAGGAGCAGGGCGATGTCGTCGGGCTGGGGCACGGGCACGAGCTGCCGTACGACGGACGTGCACAGCGTGTCCAGGTCGTCCCAGGTGTGGGCGAGGACCTCCGCGAGCCGGGACATGCCCCGCTCCACGTCGTGGTCGCAGCCCACGATGAGACCGTTGGTGTAGAGGCCGAAGAGGCTGCCCTCGGCCAGTTCGATCTCGGTGGCCTCGAAGGCCATGCCGCCCAGACCGAGTGGGGGGCCGGCGGGGATCTCCGGGAAGTAGGCGTGTCCGTCCGGGGCCACGACGACGGGCGGCGGGTGACCGGCCCGGGCCATCGCGCAGCGTCTGCTGAGCGGGTCGTAGACGGCGTAGAGGCAGGTCGCGCCGATGAAGGTGCTGCGGGCGGCCGTACCGGCGGCCGCCTCCTCGTCGCTCAGCCGGAGCACGAGGTCGTCGAGATGGGCGAGCAGGTCGTCGGGAGGCATCTCCATGGCGGCGAGGGTCTGCACCGCGGTGCGCAGCCGGCCCATGCTCGCCGCCGCGCCGATGCCGTGGCCCACCACATCACCGATGACGAGGCCCATCCGTGCGCCGGACAGCGGGATCACGTCGAACCAGTCGCCGCCGACGCCGCCGGAGGGGTCCGCCGGCAGATAGGAGGAGGCCACCTCCAGCGCGGTGCCGCCGGTCAGGGCGGGTGGCAGCAGGCTGCGCTGCAGGGTGATCGCCGCCGTGTGCTCCCGGGTGTAGCGGCGGGCGTTGTCGACGCACACCGCCGCACGTGCCACCAGTTCCCGGGCCACCAGGACGTCGTCGGGCCCGAAGGAGACGGGGTTGAGCGACCGGACGAACGTGGCGAGGCCGAGGGCGGTGTTCCGGGCCCGCATCGGCACGGCGATGAGCGAGTGCATGCCGTACGCGCGCATGCGTTCGGTCCGCTCCGGGTCCCGTACGCCCCACAGCTCGTCGGAGGGATGGAGGACCGGGATGAGCAGGGGCTCGCCGTCGAGGAGCAGGTGACCGTCGTGGGGCGGCAGGCTGAACTCGACCCGGTCGCCGATCCGGGCGACGGCCTCGGGCGTGTCCTCGTGCACCGAGCGCAGCGCCGCCCGGCGCATCACGGCCTTGGCGGGCGCGGGTCCCGCGTCGGTCAGCCACGCCCCGTGGCCCTCGGTGCTGAGCACGGGTTCCAGCAGGTCGACGAGGACGAAGTCCGCGAAGCGGGGGACGGCGAAGTCGGCGAGCTCCTGGGCGGTCTGCGTCACGTCGAGCGTGGTGCCGATGCTGGTGCCGGCTTCGTTGACCATGGTCAGCAGCTGCCGGGCGTTCCACCGCTCGGTGACGTCCTGGACCATGTAGCAGACGCCGGTGATGCTGTCGTCGGCGTCGACGAGGGGAAAGAACGAGGTCGAGTACGCGTGCTGGCGGTGCGGGTCGGCCCAGCTCCAGCCCATGTACTCGTAGTCGGTCACCGGCATGCCCGTCGCGATCACCTTGCGCATCAGGCTCTCCAGGGCCTCCGCCTGCAGCCCGGGCAGCAGCTCGCTCAGCCGGCGTCCGAGCCGCGCCTCCCGGGGGACCCCGCCGAACCGTTCCAGGGTGTCGTTGAGCCAGACGTAGCGCAGGTCGGTGTCCATGACGGCCATGCCGACCGGTGCGCGGGTCAGGAACCCGTCCAGCACCGACTGGCCCATGGGCCACCGCTGCCGCTGTTCACGGGCCGACAGCAGGAAGCACTCGGTGTCGCCGACGCGGAACGAGGCCGAGACCCGCAGCTGGATGTCGAGGCTGCGGCCGTCGCGGTGCCGTACCCTGATCTGCCCGCTCCAGCCGTATCCGGCGCGGCACCGCTCCACGACACCGGCGAGCCGTACGGGGTCCTCGGGCATGGCGAGCAGGCGTGCGGCCGAGGCGCCCACGACGTCCCGTGCCGCATGGCCGAGGAACGCTTCGGCGCTGCGGGTCCAGCCGACCACGACGCCGTGTTCCGATATCACCGCGGCCGCATCGGTGGACGCGTCGAAGAGATCACCCGGTCCCTGCGGCGTGGCTGCGGCGAAGCCGTCTGGCGCAGATTCCATCAGTTCCACCCATACACCACTATGAGCCTGTTTGTCCGCTGGTGTGCAGGGAGCGGCAGATGCGGCGTCCACCCGGACGCGGCGCCGTGCGGTTGGGGCGTGGCCGGGACCGGAGGGACCATGGAAGCACCGGCCGTCAGCATGCGCCCGCCCGCCCGGCCGACGGAGGTGAACCGGCATGGCAGCGGACTCCTTGGAAGCCGGCCACGAGGGACACGGCGACGAGACGCCCAGGCCGACTGGACTGCTGGACGTGCTGAGCGTGGCCGCGGTGGCCCTGGACACCCACGGCCGTATCGTCTTCTGGACCCCGCAGGCCGAGGACCTCTTCGGCTACTCCGCGCAGGAGGCCCTCGGCAAGCCCGCGGCGCGCCTGCTGGTGCGCCCGGAGCATCTGCAGGCCGTGGTAAGTCTGTTCACCGAGGTGCTGGAGACCGGCCGGGGCTGGGCCGGCGCGTTCCCGGTCCGGCACAAGGACGGCAGCAGCCGGCTGACCGAGTTCCGGACCATGCGGCTGCTGGACGACCTCGGGGACGTCTACGCCCTGGGCATCGCGGCCGACCACACCCTGCTCCAGCGCGTCGAGACCGACCTGGCCCTGTGCGAGCGGCTGATCAACCAGTCCCCCATCGGTCTGGCCCTCCTGGACCCGGATCTGCGCTACCTCCTGGTCAACCCGGCGCTGGAGCGGATCGACGGCACTCCCGCGGAGGACCACATCGGCCGCCATCTGAGGGAGACCCTGCCCTTCCCGGACGTCGACACGGTCGAGTCCGCGCTGCGCCAAGTACTCACCACCGGAACCTCTCTGCTGGACCAGTACCACGTCGGCCGTACGCCGACCGACACCGGCCAGGAGCACGCCTGGTCGCTGTCCTTCTACCGGCTGGAGGATCCGGGCGGCCGGGTGCTGGGCGCGGCCGTCTCGGTGGTGGACGTCACCGAGCGGCACCGCGCGGCCGCGGAGGCCGACCGGGCGCGGCGGCGCCTGGCGCTGATCGCGGACGCCTCCGCTCGGGTCGGCACCACGCTGGACGTGGACCAGACCGCCCGTGAACTGGTGGAGATCGCGGCGCCGGCGCTGGCCGACGTGGTCGCCGTGGACGTCCTCGACTCCGCCCTGTCCTGCCGTCGTATGCGCCGGCCGGACAACGGCCCGGAGCTCTTCCGTGCCCTCGCCCTGAAGGCGGCCCACCCCACGGTCGCGCTGCGCGCCGCCGACCCTCCCGGCAATGTCGCCTGCTACGAGGGGGACCGCCTGGTCACCCTGTGCGTCCACACCGGGCGGCCGGTTCTCGTACGTCATGTCGGGTCGCGGGATCTGCCGCGCATCGCCCGGGACGCCGAGGCCGGTGCCCTGCTCGCCGAGGCCGGGGTCCACTCGTATCTGGCCGTGCCGCTGATCGCCCACGGCGAGGTGCTCGGCGCCCTCGATCTCAAGCGGACCCGGAATCCGGCGCCGTTCGACGACGACGATGTCGTCCTGGCCGCCGAACTCGCCGGCCGGGCCGCCGTGGCCATCGACAACGCCCGCTGGTTCCAGAGCGTCCGCAACACCGCACTCACCCTGCAGCGCAGTCTGCTGCCCGAGCACGCGGCGCACCACACGGGCCTGGAGCTCGCCTCCCGCTACCAGCCCGCGCAGGCCACCAGCGAGGTCGGCGGCGACTGGTACGACGTCATCCCGCTGACCGACGAGAAGACGGCCCTGGTGGTGGGTGACGTGATGGGCAACGGCATCGACGCGGCCGCCACCATGGGCCGGCTGCGGACGGCCACCTGCGCCTATGCCGATCTCGACCTCGATCCCGGCGCGGTGCTCCAGCACCTGGACAAGATCACCTGCGATCTGGAGCACTACATCGTCACCTGCCTGTACGCGGTGTACGACCCCGGCACCGGGCAGTGCTGCGTCGCCAACGCCGGACACATGCCGCCCGCGCTCTCGCGGCCCGGCGACGAGCCGAGGCTCCTGGAGCTGCCGGCCGCGGCACCGCTCGGCGTCGGCGGCGTCCGGTTCGAGACCACGACGGTCGCCCTGTGCCCCGGTGATGTGCTGGTCCTCTACACCGACGGTCTCGTGGAGACCCGTCAGCACGCCATCGACGACCGGCTGAACGCCCTGCTGGACCTCCTCGACGAGCCGCGCCGGCCGCTGGAGGAGACCTGCGACGTCCTGCTGCACGGTCTGCGCCACCCAGACGACCACGACGACGTGGCCCTGCTCATCGCCCGGGCGCTGTAGACAACTCCGTGCCTGGCCAAGGGAGTTGGAGCCTGCGGGCCGGCGCAGGTCGCGGTTCGGCCGGCGCCCGGCGCCCTACTGTGCCGTCGGCTCTCCCGAGGCGGCCGTGGCCGACCGGTCGGCGGACCCGCGCACGAGCAGCAGGAGGGCGTCGACCAGGTCGTCCTCGGGGCTGCCCGTGGCCAGCCGCCGCAGTTGGAGGCCCATCACCAGGGCGACCGTCGTGGTGGCCAGGCGGTCCGCGTCGGGGACACCCAGCGCGCTGAGGATCCGGGCGGCGAGCAGGTCGTAGGCCCGGAAGGCCTCGGCCGCCGCCTCGCGCAGGCGCTCGTCCCGACCGGCCTGGAGGTACAGCTCGAACGGCGCCGGATGGGCGCTGTCCAGCGCCGAGCCGCAGGCCACCTGGCCGGCCAGCGATGCCGCGTCCTCGACGTCCAGGCCCTCCGGCTGGCACTGGTCGGCCAGTTCGGTGAAGTGCCGTGCCTCCTCGCGCACGAAGTACAGCAGGCTCTCCCGCAGCAGCTCGTGCTGGGTCTCGAAGTGGTAGGTGACCGAACCGAGGGACACGCCCGCTTCCTTGGCGATCCGCCGGTTCGTGACGGCCGCGACTCCGTCCTCGCCGATGATCTGCAGGACGGCGGTGATGATGCGCTGGCGCATCGGGGCGGAGGGGGCGGCGTGCGGCATGGCGTGCATTCTTCCATCACCGGGTTGCCTCGGCGGTGGACAGGGCTGCTCGAGCTCCCTATTGTTCGTTCGAACGAACAGGACTGAAGGGTGGTCGTCGTGCACATTGCCGGGTCAACCGTTCTGCTCACCGGTGTCACCGGCGGCATCGGCGGCGCCCTCGCCGCCGACCTGTCCGCCCGCGGCGCCCGTCTCGTGCTCACCGGCCGCCGCCTGGAAGCGCTCGAACCCCTCGCGGATCGTTACGGCGCCCGCACGATCGCCGCCGATCTGGCCGACCCCGACGATGTGCGGCGGCTGGCCGAGGAGGCCGCCGGCACGGACATCCTGATCGCCAACGCGGCCCTGCCGTCCAGCGGCGACGTCCTCGACTACACACCGGAGCAGATCGACCGGGCCGTGGCCGTGAACCTGCGGGCCCCGGCCATCCTCGCCCGGCTGCTCGCCCCGGGCATGGTGGCCGCCGGGCGCGGCCACATCTGCTTCGTCGGGTCGCTGTCCGGCATGGCCGCCACCAGGTCCTCGTCCCTGTACACCGCGACGAAGTTCGGGCTGCGCGGCTTCTCGCTGGCCTTCCGCCAGGATCTGCACGGCACGGGCGTCGGCGTCTCGATCGTCCAGCCGGGTTTCGTACGCGACCTGGGCATGTTCGCCAAAACCGGCTCGGCGACGCCCGGCGGTGTGCGCACCGTCTCGCCGGCGCAGGTCTGCAAGGGCGTGACGCGGGCGATCGAACGCGATCTCGCCGAGGTCAATGTGGCACCGCCCGAGCTGCGGTTCCTCACCAAGGTCGCGTCGCAGTTCCCGGGGTTCGCGGAGCGGGTGCAGCGGCTGGTCGGGGCCGAGCCGACGGTGAACGCGATCGTGGCCGCCCAGCGCTCGAGCCGCTGAGGCGCCACGATCCCGCCCTCTCCGTCCTTCCTGCCGTGGTCAGCGCTGGCTCACGGGACTGCCCGGCAGTGGAGAGCGGCTGCCCTTGCAGGAGTAGACGATCTCCACGGACCCGCCCGGCAGGGCGCGCTCGCTCTGGAAGGTGAGCCCGAGGGACGGGTCGAGCGCGGGCGTCAGCCGGGTGCCGCCGCCGAACAGCAGCGGTACGACGACCAGTTCCAGCGTGTCCAGCGCGCCGAGGGCGTGGAAGGTCTGGATGGTGCGCGGTCCGCCGACGAGGTGGACGTCGCCACCCCGGTTGGCCGCGCGGATCTTCTCCAGCAGCCGCACCGGATCGCTGTCGGTGACGACGTGGTCGGGGGTGCCGGCCGGGCGGTGCGAGCCGAGCACGAACACATCGAGGTTCGGCCAGGGCCAGCGGTCGTTGGTCAGCGCGGGCTCGAAGGTGGTGCGGCCCATCACCGCGGCCTCGCATCCGGCCAGGAACTCCCGGATGCCGTGGCTCTCGCCGGACACGAAAGCGGGGTCGGCCGTGTGCGCGGGCCAGCCGGTCGGTGTGGTGACACAACCGTCGACGCTCATTCCCACGCGGGCTCGGATCTTCATGTCGTCTCCTGTTCGGACTGTCCTCCCGAGGCGGGTTGCCTCTCTGCCCAAGCGTCGAACGGGACACTCGTACCTCGACACTCCACCGGGACAAACCCTCGCTTGTCATGCACCCGTACACCGTGGCAAGATCCAACGAGTTCGAAAGCGCATCCGGCCACTCGTCACGAAGGACTGAGGTCCATGGTTCCGGCGTCCCCCAGCGGCCGCCGCCGGTACTGAGCCGCCTGCCCGACGGCAGCCCGGCGCAGTACTTTCGCGTCTCCTCACAGCGGCCCGACGACGCGGTGTCCAGCACACCGCCTGCCTCCTCGCCGAGGTCATTCTCTTGTTGCCGGCCCACACCATGAGGTCTTCATCGTGCGCACCGATGTCCAGAGTTTTGCCGTCGCCCACCTCCTGCGCCGCCCGGCGGCGCGTGAGGTCGGCGGATTCGTCGCGGGGTTCGATCCCTCGACGACCAGCCCGTACGTCAACTACGCCACCCCGTTCCCCGGCGCCGAGCCCACCGACCGGGACGTCGCCGACCTGATCGCCGCGTTCCGCGAGCGCGGGCTGCGGCCCCGGCTGGAGTTCGCCCCGGACGCCGCCCCCGCCGTGGAACCCGCGCTGCGCCGGGCCGGTTTCGGCACGGAGGCGGTCCACGCATACCTGGTCTGCACCCCCGCCACCCTGGTCACCCCGCGCTCAGGCCCTGGCTCGGCGGCCCGGTCGAGGTGGCGGCCCCGGCCACGGACGCGGACTACACCGCGATCGACGTCGCCCTGTCGGAAGCCTTCGGCGGCGAGTGGGCCCCGTCCCCCGAGGGCGCGGCACGGTTGCGGCGCACCGAGGAGGGCGGCGGAGCCGTCCGGTTCGTCCGCGCCCCCGGCGGAGGCTGCGCCGGCGGCGCGCTCTGCTCGGCGCCCGCCGAGGGCACGGCGGAGCTGGCGGGCGTGGGCACGCTTCCCGCGTACCGGGGACGCGGCATCGCCGCCGCGGTCACCGCGACCCTGGCCGGGACCATGTTCGGGCGGGGCGCGCGGTCCGTGTGGCTGGAGTACTCGGGCGAGGGCTCCCGCCGTGTGTACGAGAGGGTCGGCTTCCGGCCCGGCGGCACACGACTGTACGTCTCGCTGAACGCGTGACCTCCTGGGCCGGCGGGCCCGTGTCATCGCCGGCCCGCGGAGTCAGCCTTCCCCGGGCAGGGGGTTGTCCTTGACGAAACGGCGGATCTCCTCGGTGAGCGCCACCGGGTTGTCCAGCTGGACCAGGGTGCGTGCGTCGGGGATCTCCACATAGCGGGCGTCCGGCAGCAGTTCGGCCAGCCGGCGACCCGTCGCGGGCGGCATCATACGGTCCTCGGCGCCCCAGGCGACCAGTGCCGGACGGGTGAACTTCGGAAGGTTACGGGCCGCTTCCAGGTAGCAGTCCTTCCGGGTCGCACGAAGGAACTTGGCGAAGTCACGGCGAATGTGACGGCTCGTCAGCAAGGGGCCGTACCAGCGCGCGATGAGTTCCTTCGGGAGTCGCTTCCTGGCCATTCCGCCGAGCGAGGTCTGCATGCGGGCGAGGAAGGGGAAGCGGAAGGACTGCAGAAGGAGGAGGACACCACCGGGGATCCTGCAGGCCCCGTTCAGGATCCGGCCCTGTATGCCGGGCGGGTAGTTGTCCAGCGCCTCGCAGGAGGTCAGGACGAGCCGGGCGATGCGTTCGTCCCGTACGCCGACGAGGAGTTGGGCCGTGCCGGTGTCGTTCTGGACGAGAGTGACGTCCCGCAGGTCCAGGCGGTCCATGAACTCAGCCAGCAGACGGGCGATGCCGTGCGCGGAGAGATCCGCGTCCGGCCGCATGGGGCGCCGGTGGCTGCCGAGGGGCAGCACGGGGACCAGGACACGGAAGTCGGCGCGCAGGGCGGAGACGACGTCGTCCCAGACCGAGTCGTCGAAGCCGAGGCCGTGGGCGAGGACCACGACGGGCCCGTCACCTCCGGTGTCCTGGTAGTCGATGGTTCCCGCGCTGAGCTCGATCTGGGGCATGCCCCTGCCTCCGCCTCGGTCGGCCGCCTCGCCTGTGGCTCTTGATAGATCGTTCTAGTGACAGAATAGGCGCCGACCGCCCTTTGGCAAACAGCGGCTCCCCGGAGGTGCGACCGTGAGCGACGGCAAGGCCATCAGCACGCATGAGACCCGGCAGCGCATCGTGCACGCGGGCACCGAGCTGTTCCGGCGCTCGGGCTACACCGGCACCGGGATGAAGCAGATCGCCGAGGCCGCCGACGCGCCCTTCGGCTCGATCTACCACTTCTTCCCCGGCGGGAAGGCCCAGTTGGGCGAGGAGGTGATCCGTACCTCGGGGGCCGTGTATCTGGGCCTGATCACCACGCTCATGGAGCCGTACGAGGACCGGGTGGCGGCCACCGCCGACGCCTTCGCCGCCGCGGCCGGCACCCTCGCCGAGCTGGACTTCGCCGACCCGTGTCCCATCGCGACGGTCGCCATGGAGGTCGCCAGCACCAACGACACGCTGCGGCGGGCCACTTCGGAGGTCTTCGGCAGCTGGATCGACCACCTCGCCGCCTATTACGCCCAGGGCGGCATGCCCGAGCCCACCGCCCGGGAGACGGCGAGCTCGGTCATCGCCCTGCTGGAGGGCGCCTTCATGCTGGGCCGGGCCGCGCGCAGCACCGAGCCGGTGCGGGCCGCGGGCACGGCGGCCGCGGCGATCGTACGAGCGGCGCTGGCCGGGGAGTGATCCGACGCGGCCGTCAGGTCCGCCGGTGCGCCCGGTACAGGTCGCGCAGCAGGGCGATCTCGGCTCCGTGGTGCAGCACTTCCTGGTTGACCCACCACACGATGTCGAGGAAGGGCTCCTCCGCGTCGCTGCCGTACGGATAGGTGCAGTACCCGACCGTGTCCAGCGCCGCGTCGTCGACGCTCAGCAGTGCCTGGCGCCAGACGGCGGCGCCGGTCTCGAAGGCCGCGACCGCGCCGACGGCGTCCCCGCTGACCGGGTGGTTCTCCCGGGTCGCCGTGCGGCTGCCGGCGGTGTGGTCGGCGCGCAGGGACAGCATCTCGGTGAGGTGGCTCAGCCGCCAGGCGAGGGTCGTGACGGGTGGTGGCCAGGGGTGCGGGTACGGCGCGGCGTCCCGCCCCCATGGGCCGCCGCCGGCGAGGAAGGCCGCCCGTGGTCCCGGCCCGTCGGCACGTCGTCTGACCGTCCAGCAGCCGGGCACCGGTTCCCAGAAGTACTCGTCGTCGGTCATGGGCTCGACCCTGGTCTCTCCGCCGTCGCCGCTGTCCATGACGGGCCCGGCCAGACGGCGCAGCAGCCGCTCGCTCGCGAAGTCGAACTGGTCCAGCAGCGGAACCAGTCGGGGTGGCGTGGTCGTCATCGGACACTCCTCCTGGGTGGACGGACCGACCTGTGTTCGAGCCGGTACGGCGCCCCGCACGGGGCGGACTTCCGCCGGCCGGCCTGGCGCAGCCGCCCCGCAGCCGCTCCCCTTCGGTGGCTAGCCGCGGGCCGCGTACCGGTCGGTTGCCGCGACCAGCGCCTCCGCCACACCCGGCGCCCCGGCATTGTGGCCGGTGTCGTCCACGATCACCAACTCACTGCCCGGCCAGCCCTGTTGGAGTCGCCAGATGATGCCGAGGAGGTTGCCGAAGTCGAGACTTCCCTGGACGAGGGTGCCGGGGATGCCCTTGAGCAGGTGGGTGTCGCGCAGGATCACACCTTCGTCGTTGCCCTCACCCAGGAAGTGGTCGTTGCCCCAGTAGTGCGCGACGGTGCGAGCGAAGCCCATGCGGAAGACGGGGTCCTCGTAACGGGCGACGGAGCGCGGCGGCGCGGGGATCGTGGCGGTCTCCCAGTCGGTCCAGGCCCGCGCGGCCCGTTCCCGCACCTCGGGGTCGGGTGATTCGAGCAGCCGGCTGTAGGCGGCGGCGAGGTTGCCGTCGCGCTCAGCGGCGGGCACCTGGGACCGGAACGCGGCGAAGGCGTCCGGGAAGATCCGGCCGAGCCCGCGGGTCAGCAGCTCGACCTCGGCGTTCGACCCGGTGGCGACACCGGTGAGCACCAGCTCGGAGACGACACCCGGGTGGGTCTGCGCATAGCGCAGCGCGAGCACCGACCCCCAGGACACCCCCCACACCAGCCACCGCTCGATGCCCAGGTGCCGGCGCAGCAGTTCCAGGTCGGCCATGACATGGGCCGTGGTGTTGACGCTCATGTCGGTGTCATGGCGGCTCGCGTGCGGTGTGGACCGGCCACAACCGCGCTGGTCGAGCAGGACGATCCGGTAGGCGGCCGGGTCGAACAGCCGCCGGGGGTACGGGGTGCACCCGGATCCCGGTCCGCCGTGCAGGACGACGGCGGGCTTGCCGTCGGGGTTGCCGCAGGTCTCCCAGTAGACGTGGTTGCCGTCGCCCACGTCGAGCATGCCGTGCGCGTACGGTTCGATCTCCGGATAGAGAGCCATCCGGGCACCGTAGCGCCTCCCCGACGTCTTCTGAGCATGATCCTCGTCAGGGCCGTGGCGGCCCGGTGCCCGTGTCGAACCTCCGCCCTGCTGGTGGCGGCGTCCGGATCACCCCGTCCTTCGGACCCGGGCCGTAGTACTGCGCCTGTCGTAAGACACGGGGGACCCCGACTCTCCGCGGTGTCCTTCGCCGCGCCGCCGCCGTTGGCCGTGGGTGGCATCTGTCGCGGAAGCGCCCCGGAATTGTCCGTGATCGGTAACAGCCGGATCCTGCGATCAACCCCGGCCGTCCTGACAGGTGCACGGAACGCAGGTGCACAAGAACACAGGGACACGGAACGGGGCGGGGCATGGCGCGGCACGGTGGGCGGGGTTGGTACGGCCGGATGCTTGCGGCGGCGGTCGGGGTCACCGCGGTGGCGGCGGCCACGTCGGTGTGGACCGCGCAGGCGGGCCAGCCGGGCGGCGGTTCGGCCGGGGCGGGTGCCCCGGCCCGGCACGCCGCGCCGAGAACGGCGACCGTGTCCGCCGACATCGCCCATGCCTCGGAGGGTGGCGAGCACGCGGTCAACATCACCATCGACGACGGCCCGGACCCGGTCTGGACCCCGCAGGTGCTGCAGGTGCTGCGCGAGAACGGCGTGAAGGCGACGTTCTGCATGATCGGCCCGCTGGCCCAGGCGCACCCGGAGCTGGTCCGCCAGGTGGTGGCGGCCGGCCACCGGCTGTGCGACCACACGGTGTCGCACGACACCACGATGGACAAGAAGTCCGAGGCCTACCAGTCGCAGCAGATCCTGGAGGCCCAGCAGCAGATCACCCAGGCGTCCGGCGGGGTACGGCCGATGTACTACCGGGCTCCGGGCGGCGCCTTCACGCCGTACAGCCGGCACCTGGCGGCCTCGCACGGCATGCGTCCGCTCGGCTGGAACGTGGACTCCAAGGACTTCGAGCGGCCGGGCACGGGCACCATCGTCGCCACCGTCCAGCGTGAGTCGACGAACGGGCCGACGATCCTCTTCCACGACGCGGGCGGCGACCGCTCGCAGACGGTGGCCGCGCTGCGCACCCTGCTGCCGTGGCTGAAACAGCAGGGCCACTCCTTCGGTTTCCCGGTGCGCTGATCCTGAGCCGTTTCCCGCCGTCGGGGATTGTCGAAGGGTGCCCGAAGCGGGCGTACGGCAGTGCCAGGCCACGCGTCGGTGAACCCCGGGGGAAATCTTGGTCATCGATGTGCTGGGACGCCTGTTCGGATCCGGAGGGGTGCCTACCATGAGGCCGCTGCGTATCACGTCGTACCGGAAAGGCTCGCCATGCCGTTGCCTCGCCTCGGCACGCGGTCCGCTCGTCTCCGGACGGCGCCCGCCGTGTTCGTCGCCCTTGCCGCGGCCCTCGCGGGCACGCTGCTGGCGTACTCGCTCGGCGGCCGGCACCACGTCGGGACCGCCGGCGCCCCGGCGGGGCACGTCGTCATCGACGTGTCGGAGAGCCACTGCGGCCGCGGCTGGACCCGGCCCGAACCCGGGGTGCGGACCTTCGACCTGCACAACTCCTCCGACGGCGCCGCCGAGGTCTACCTGGAGGACCCGGGCAGCCAGCTGGTGTACGGCGAGGTGGAGGGCATCGGGCCCGGTACGACACGGCAGTTGACGGTCCGGCTGGGCAAGGGGACGTACGCCTTCAAGTGCGTGCCCGACGACGCCGACGCCGTCACCGGCCCCACCGTGCACATCACCGGCGGACAGCGCGGCCCGGGCGCCGCGCCGGTCTCGGAGCACGATCTGATCCCGCCCGCCCTCGCCTACCAGAAGTGGGTCGGCACCGGGCTCGGCGACGTCGTCCGGCTGACGACGAAGCTCAGGGACGCGATCGACCGGGGTGACCTCCCTGCCGCCCGGTCGGCCTGGCTGCCGGCGCATCTGGAGTACGAGCGGCTGGGCGCGGCGTACGACGCCTTCGGGGACGCGGACGCGGCGATCAACGGCACCGACGCCGGCCTGCCCGGCGGGGTGCACGACAAGGACTTCGCCGGGTTCCACCGCATCGAGTACGGACTGTGGCACGGTGAGCCGGCCGACGGGCTGCGCGCCCCGGCGGCGGCGCTGGTGAAGGCGGTGACCGGGCTGCGGGACAACTGGTCGCAGACCCGTATGGACCCCGCCCAACTGGGGCTGCGCGCGCACGAGATCCTGGAGAACACCGTGCAGTTCGAGCTGACCGGCCGCACCGACTACGGCAGCGGCAGCAACCTCGCCACGGCCCGCGCCAACCTCGACGGCACCCGCGAGGTGCTGTCCCGGCTCAGGCCCCTGCTCGCCACCCGGTACGCCGGACTTCCGGAACTCCGGCAGGAGTTGGACCGCGCCCAGCACACCCTCGACGGGCTCCAGCACGGCGGTTCCTGGACCCCGCCGGACCGTCTCACCCGCACCCAGCGCGAGGATGTGAACGCGGTGTTCGGCGACCTGGTCGAGCGCCTGGCGTCGGTGGCCACCCTGTGCGACCCCCGGAGGACCGTGTGAGCGACCCTGCAGTGACCGCCGAGCGACCCGACGGCCTGGGCCGGCGCGGCTTTCTGCGCGGTGCCGCGCTGGCCGGTGCCGGGCTCGCCACCAGTGCCGCCGCCCCCGCTCGGACACCGGCAGCCGCGACGGCGTCCGTCGCGCCCTTCCACGGCATCCACCAGGCCTCGGCCATCGCAGCCCCGCGCCGCTGTTGCGTGTTCGCCTCCCTCGACGTGACCGCCGAGAACCGCGCCGAACTCACCGACCTGCTGCGCACGCTCACCGACCGGGCACGCTTCCTCACCTCGGGCGGTACGCCGTCCCCGGTGGGCATCACCGCCCCGCCCGCCGACTCGGGCGTCCTCGGCGACCGGCTGCCCTCCGGTCAACTGGCCGTCACCGTCGGCGTCGGCGCCTCGCTCTTCGACGACCGGTTCGGGCTGGCCGCGATCAGGCCCCGGCGGCTGACCGCCATGCCCGCCTTCCCCGACGACGACCTCCAGGCCGACTGGTGCCACGGCGACCTCAGTCTCCAACTGCACGCCGACGAACCGGACACCGCCCTGCACGCGCTGCGCGACATCGCCCGGCACACCCGGGGCGCCGCGCAGGTCCGCTGGCGCCTGGACGGCTTCTCCAGCCCGCCCCGGCCCTCCGGCACCCCGCGCAACCTGATGGGCTTCAAGGACGGCACCGCGAACCCCGACGCCACCAGTACCCGCGAGATGGACCGCCTGGTGTGGGTGGGCAAGGGCATGGGCGAGCCGGACTGGGCGGTCGGCGGCAGCTACCAGGTCGTACGGCTGATCCGGATGCTGGTGGAATTCTGGGACCGCGTCTCGCTCAGCGAGCAGGAGCGGATGTTCGGCCGCGCCCGCTCCTCCGGCGCGCCCCTGGACGGCGACCACGAGCACGACACGCCGAAGTACGCCGACGACCCCAAGGGTGACGTCATCCCGCTGGACGCACACATACGGCTCGCCAACCCGCGCACCCCGGACACCGCCGACCAGCGCCTGCTGCGCCGCGCGTACAACTACGACCGGGGCATGGACGCCAACGGCAACCTCGACATGGGCCTGCTGTTCTCCTGCTACCAGCAGGACCTGAAGCGGCAGTTCGAGACGGTGCAGCACCGGCTGGCGGGCGAGCCGCTGACGGACTACATCAGCCCGTTCGGCGGCGGCTACTTCTTCGCGCTGCCCGGCGTACGGGATGCCCAGGACTGGTACGGACGCGCCCTGTTCGGCTGAACCTGTCCGGACAACTCGGCCACCAGATGGGTCAACACACAGTCAAGTTTTGCCCTAGCATCCCTGACTCGGTGTTCACCCGCGCGCCATCATGGCTCCGCCGACGCGCCCCGCAACGGGCGCAGCATCCCTGCTCGTACGACGCACAGACGTTCTGTCCGGAGGGGTAGACCACCATGGCCAGCAGAGGAAGACGAGCCGCGATGCGGAGCCTGGGCGCGCTCGCGGGAGCCGCGGCGCTCACCGTGCTCGGCAGCAACGCGCCCGGCTGGGCGGCGGCGCCCGCCGCGGCTGCGGGCGGGCACTCCTCGACCACGACGCCGATCAAGCACGTCGTCGTGCTCTTCGACGAGAACATCTCCTTCGACCACTACTTCGCCACGTACCCGAAGGCCGCCAACACCGACGGCACGAAGTTCACCGCGTCGAAGAACACCCCGAAGGACATCGACACCCTCGCGCACGCCGGGCTGCTGACGAAGAACCCGAACCAGTACGCGCCGAAGCGGCTGTCCCCGTCCCAGGCGATGACCTGCGACCAGAACCACAACTACGGCGCCGAGCAGTACGCGGCGAACGGCGGCAAGGCCGACCAGTACGTGCAGAACACCGAGGTCGACAAGTGCAGCGGCGGCCTGTTCGGCGAGCCCGGCCTGGTCATGGACTACTACGACGGCAACACCGTCACCGCCCTGTGGAACTACGCCCAGCACTACTCCCTGTCCGACCGCAGCTTCAGCTCGGTCTACGGTCCCTCCACGCCGGGCGCGCTGAACCTGATCTCCGGTCAGACGCACGGTGTGATCTCCATGGACCCGTCCACCGGTACGGAGAACCCGAAGCAGACGTCGACGCCCGACGCCTACACGGTGAAGTCCCCCGACGCCAAGGGCGTGGGCACGGTCATCAACGACCCCGACCCGGCCTTCGACGACTGCTCCGACAAGGACCACACCAGCAGCAACGCGCTGGCCTCGATGCAGGGCAAGAACATCGGTGACCTGCTCAACGCCAAGCGGGTGAGCTGGGGCTGGTTCCAGGGCGGCTTCCGCCCGTCGACCGCGTGGACCGGCACGTCCGGCTCGTACGCCAAGTGCGACACCACCCACACCAACCTGGGCGGCGCCGCCGTGGCGGACTACAGTCCGCACCACAACCCGTTCGCGTACTACAAGTCGACGGCGAACCCGCACCACCTCGCGCCGAAGAGCGTCTCGGAGATCGGCCACAACGGTCAGGCCAACCACAACTACGACCTGACCGACTTCTCCGCCGCCCTGAAGGCGGGCAAGCTGCCGGCCGTCAGCTTCGTCAAGGCCGGTGAGTACCAGGACGGCCACGCCGGCTACTCCGACCCGACCGACGAGCAGCACTTCCTGGTGAACCAGATCAACGCGATCCAGAGCTCGCCGCAGTGGAAGTCCACCGCGATCGTGGTCGCCTACGACGACTCCGACGGCTGGTACGACCACGCCTACGTCGCCCCGCGGAACGGCTCCACGGACACCTCCCTCGGCTCCAACGGCAAGGCCACCGACAGCCCGGCCTGCCAGAAGGGCCCGAAGGCGTCCGGCGGTTACGCCGACCGCTGCGGCCCCGGCACCCGCCAGCCCCTGCTCGTCATCTCCCCGTACAGCAAGGTCAACAAGGTCGACCACACCCTGACGAACCAGGCGTCCATCACCCGGTTCATCGAGGACAACTGGAAGACGGGCCGCATCGGCGACCACTCCTTCGACGCCACGGCCGGCCCCCTCGCGGGCATGTTCGACTTCGGGCACCCGAACAACAAGCAGGTGCTGCTGAACTCCGACGGTTCGGTCCAGCACATCGGCCCGATCGAGCACGTCGCTCCGGTGTCCACCAGCATCACCCCGGGCCCGGCGATGCAGAACACGGCCGCCACCAGCGACGCGTCCGGCTTCCCGACCCTCCCGGTCGGTCTCGGCGTGGGCGCCCTGCTGGCCGCGGGTGCGACCGGCACGTACCTGACGCTGCGCCGCAAGCAGCAGGCCTGATCCCGCAGTCCCGCACACAGCGACGCGCCCCCGGTCGGTGACCGGGGGCGCGTTCGCGTCCGATGACGCCGTGCGGCGCGTCACCTGCCGAAACAGGTGGCCGCCACCACGGCCGTGATGTTGAGATGGCACGGTGCTGCAACAGTTTTCGATCGTCGTGGACCGGAGCAACCACCAGTACACGCCGACTCCCTGGGAGCAAGAGTCGTGGCGGGCCTCGGCCCTCGACTGGGTGGCGGAGCAGCTGGCCGCACACGACCTGCGGCCGAGCCGTGGGTTGCGGGTGCGGCTGCGGCCGTGGTCCGTGCTCGTGCGAGTGCCCGTCGAGGGGCGGGAGGCCGTCTGGTTCAAGGCCAATCCGCCGGCCAGCGCCTTCGAGGGTCCGTTGACCGCCGCGCTGGCCCGCTGGGTGCCGGAGCACGTGCTCCGGCCGCTGGCCGTCGACGCCGAGCGTGCCTGGGTCCTGCTGCCCGACGGAGGAGAGCTGTTCCGCGACGTGCTCGCCCGGGAGCCGGTCGAGCCGCGGATCTGGGAGGAGCTGCTGCGCCGGTACGCGAGTCTGCAGCGGACCCTCACTCCGCACGCGCGGGAGATCGAGCAGCTCGGAGTGCCCGCCACCCGGACCGCCGACCTGCCCGAGGCGTTCGACGAGCTGCTCACGCGGAGCACCGCGCTGCGTCCGGAGGCACGCGAGCGGCTGGAGCGACTGCGCCCCCGGCTCGCCGACTGGTGCGCCGAACTCGCCTCCCTCGGCGTCGAGGACACCCTCGACCACGCGGACCTGCACGACGGTCAGCTGTTCCGTCCGGCGCCGGGCCGGTTCACCTTCTTCGACTGGGGCGACGCGGCCGTCTCACACCCGTTCTGCAGCCTGCGGGTCCCCGCCGAGAAGGCGCGCGCACGGTACGGGCCGCAGGTCCTGGCCCGGCTCCTCGACGCCTACCTGGAGCCCTGGACGGGCGCTGGCCGCACGCCCGCGGACCTGCGCCGCGCCGCCCACCTCGCCTGGCGCCTGAGCATCCTGGGCCGCGCCGCGTCCTGGGGCCGCACGTTCCCCACGGCGTCGGGCACCACCCCGGGCGCCCAGCAGAGCTCCGAGTCCCTGCTGGGGATCTTCGACGACCCGCCGTTCTCATAGCTCGTCGCTGGGCCCGAGCGGTGAGCGCAAGGGCTCCCGTTCCGGGACCTGCGTGCCGAACCGGTCCGCGTCGTTGACGAGCGCACGGTCAGCGGACCCACCGCCCAGGGAGCTCTTCGTCCGGGCGCCGCATACCAGCGCACCGGCGAGTCGTCCGCGCCGGCCCACATGGGATGGTCAGGCAGGTCCACCCGCGCATAGTGAGCGTGGAGGCTCGGCAGCAGCACGAGGTCGACGCCCGCGCCCGCTCGCGCTCGCCGCCCCCGTACCGCGCGGCGGACACTGGGCCGTATGACCCGCACTGGTGCGCCCGCCGCTTCCCCACCCGGCCGCCGTACCGTGCTGGCGGCCCTCGCCGGTGCCGCGCTCGGCGCGGCGGGCTGTTCCGGCCGTACGGCGCGGGCCGAGCACCCGTCCCCTACGCCCACTCCAGCACATCCGTCCCAGCGGTTCTCGACCGGCACCGGGTCGCCGTCGCCCTCCCCCGCTCTGCCGCGCACGAGCCCTTGGCGGCCCACGTCCGCCGAAGTCCAACCGGCCGCGAAACTGCGCGCCGTGCAGCTGGTGGAGGCGATCGGCGCCTGGGCCGACGGGCACGGCGGCGCGGCGGCGGCACGGGCGAGGGTCGCGGCGCTCGGGCTGGCGACGGCACTGGTCGGCCAGGCCGGGC
This sequence comes from Streptomyces sp. NPDC030820, assembly GCF_055572075.1. Classification (NCBI taxonomy): domain Bacteria; kingdom Bacillati; phylum Actinomycetota; class Actinomycetes; order Kitasatosporales; family Streptomycetaceae; genus Streptomyces; species Streptomyces sp. NPDC030820. The sequence goes on along the minus strand of NZ_JBVIEB010000013.1, from coordinate 16,263 downwards.
CGCTGCTGCCGACGGCCGACCAGGCGGCGCTGCAGGTCGTGGACGCCCAGTACGGCGGGATCCTGTCCCGGTCGGCCAGCGTGCTGGTGGTGTGCCGGCAGTGGACCCGGCGCGCCGGCACGGTGAGCGCCGGCGGAACGACGGTCGACGTGCGCCTCTCCCGGTCCGGGGCCGGCTGGACGGTCGACGCCCTGCATCCGGCGCACCCGGGACCGGCCGCCCGGTCGCCGGCACTGGACATCCGGCACGTGCTGTCCGACGACCGGATCGTGCTGCCGCCCGCCGCCGTGGCCGACCTGCGCAGTGGTCAGGTGCACACCAGTGTGGCGAAGGCGATGCTCGCGCTGGCGCGGACCTACCGGCTGGAGGTGAGCGTCGTCCGCTCCGGGCATCCGCTGAACGTCTTCGGCACCAGCCGGCCCAGCGACCATCCGCGGGGCCGGGCCTTCGACGTGTGGCGGATCGACGGCCACGCGGTCGTCGACCCGGCGACTCCCCGCAGCCTGATCGAGCGGTTCATGCGGGACGCGGCGGCCGCCGGGTCGTACAACGTGGGCGGTCCGGTGCTGCTGTCGGGCGGTGGTGCCGGTCAGTTCTTCAGCGACGCCACCCATCACGACCACGTGCACATCGGCTTCCGTACCTGAGCGCACCCCACGGCATCACCCGTTCGGCCGTATCGCCGCCGGGCCGACCAGGCGCGCTCGCGCGGCCTGCCGACCGGTGTTCCCGCGGCTCTCGCGGGTTGCGCCAGCCGGGCGGGCGCCGGAACGCTGGAGCCGACACACATCCGGGAGGTGCAGTGGCTCCGGCACACGACACCACGCCGTCGGACGGCCTCGGCCGCCGGCGTTTCCTCGTCCTGTCCGCGGGGCTGGGCCTGGGCACGGCCGCCGCGTGCACGGCGGCACCGCCGCATCCGCACTCCACCGCGGCCCCCGACGGGCGGCTGCGGCCCGAGGCGGAGCGGGACGCCCCGGGCACCGCCGACTGGCGTCTGGCCTCCACCGGCCCGCCGGACGCGGTGGCCGGCTACACGGACCGGGTGAGTGTGACTCCGGGCGAGCAGTTCGGGCTGCATGTGTCCACCACCGCCGCCGCGTTCCGGGTCTCGGCGTTCCGGGTCGGCTGGTACGGCGGCAGGCAGGCCCGCAGGATATGGGCGTCCGGGCGCATACCCGGCCGCGCCCAGCCGGCCCCGCGCGTGCTGTCCGCCACCCGCACGGTGCTCGCCGACTGGCCGGTGACGCTGCCGGTGGACACCTCGGGCTGGCCGGAGGGCGCCTATCTGCTGCGGCTGGAGGCGGACACCGGCCACCAGCGGTACGTTCCGCTGATCGTCCGCTCCAGCGACGGCACGGGCCGTACGGTCCTGCTGCACGCGCCGGCCACCTGGCAGGCGTACAACCGTTGGGGCGGCAGCAGCCTCTACAACGGCGCGTCCGGGGCGTATGCCACCCGCTCGCTCGCGGTGAGCTTCGACCGCCCCTACGACGGCGACGGCGCCGAGAAGTTCCGGGTGTACGAGTGGGCGCTGGTGGTGCTGGCCGAGCGGCTCGGTATCCCGCTCGCCTACACCACCGGCATGGACGTGCACCGGGACCCCGCGGTGCTGCGCGGCGCGCACGCCGTCGTCTGCCTGGGCCACGACGAGTACTGGACGCCGGAGCAGCGGGCCCATGTGACCGCCGCCCGGGACGCCGGTACGAACCTCGCCTTCCTCGGCGCGAACACCTGCTTCCGCCGGATCCGACTGGAGGCGGGAGAAGGCGCGGACAACCGTACGGTGGTCTGCTACAAGACCGCCTACCACGCCGACCCCTGCTACGGCTCACAGCCGGCCCTGGTGACCACCGACTACCGTCTCCCGCCGGCCGCGGATCCGGAGTCCTCCCTGACCGGCGTGCTCTACGAGGGCTATCCGGTCGACGCCCCCTATGTCGTCCGGGCCGCGGACCACTGGCTGTACGAGGGCACCGGCGCCCGCTCCGGCGACGCCTTCGCCCATCTCGTCGGTGTGGAGTACGACCGGATCACCCCCGGCGCTCCCACCCCGGAGCCGCTGGAGATCATCGCGCACTCCCCGCTGGTCTGCGGCGGGCGGGCCAGCCACAGCGACTCGGCGTACTACACGGCCTCCAGTGGCGCCGGTGTGTTCGCGAGCGGCACCATGCGCTGGGTGGAGGGCCTGGTGGCCGGGACCGGCATGCTGGGGCGCGACCACGGCATGGACGCCCGTACCCGCGCCTTCGTCACCCGCACCACGGAGAACCTCCTGCGCACCTTCGCGAAGGGCCCCGCGACCCGGCACGCCCCGCCGCCGCGCGCCAATGTCCGCTCGGTGTACGGGACCTGACGTCGGTCAGTCCGTCGCGTTGTGCCGTCCGCCCGACCGCAGATGGTCCCTGCGCGCGTTGTTGTAGATCCGCAGGAGATGCTTGGCGACGGCACAGGCCGCGCCGTCGGCATGGCACTGACGGCAGGTCCGCATGTGCTGCTCATAGGTGAGGCGCGCGTTTTCCAACGCGTCGTTGAGAGAAGACATGGACATCTCCGGGCAGGGCGCGTCCAGGGACCGCGCCAAGTTGACTGACTGGTAACCCGAAACAAAGCTGATCATGTTACTGGCGGTACTGGGAAACCCGTACAGACGGTCACCGCTGAGCCCGGTCCGAGCGGCCCCCGGCTCGCCGGTCAGCGGCCGGCGTCCTTCGGGTGGGTATGCGGTCCGTCAGCTCCCACATCGTCTCCGGTGCGGAGAGATCGAGGGCGGAGCCGAGCACCAGGTTCTCCAGGGCGATAGCCATCCGGTGTGGGGGCTGGACATGGCGACGGGCACGGACCTGTCGGGCGTGACCGACCCGGCCGGGCTGCGCGCGGCGCTCGCCGAGGCCGAGCGGATCGACGGCTGGGTCGTCGGCTTCGGCCTGGACCACAACGCGTTCGAGGGCCGTCCCATCCATCACGACCTGGTGGCGGAGGTGCTCGGCGACACACCGGCGTTCCTGCGCCTGTACGACGGCCACTCCGCCCTCGCGTGCGCCGCCGCCCTCGCGGCCGCCGGGGTGACCGGCCCGCGTGCCTTCGCCCAGCACGCTGAGGTGGTGTGCGACGCCTCGGGCCGGCCCACCGGCCATCTGGTCGAGCACGCCGCGATGGACCTGGTGGCGGACGTCGTACCCAGGCCGTCGCATGCCGAACGGCGGGCCCGTTTGCTGGAGTTGCTGTCCGCCATGGCCGCGACGGGGCTCACCGGGGCCCATGCGATGGACGGCGGCGACCTCGACCTGGTGCAGGCGGTGGCCGAGGAGACGGTCCTGCCGGTACGGCTGCGGTTCGCGCCGTGGTGCATGCCGGGTGCCGACGAGGACGCGCTGCGGGAGCTGGTCGAGCTGCAGGGCAGGGGCGGGCGGCACTGGCTGGTCGGCGGGGTCAAGTTCTTCATGGACGGCACCGTCGAGGGCGGCACGGCCTGGCTGGAGCACCCCGACTGCCACGGTCAGGGCACCGCCGCGTTCTGGCCGGATCCGCACGCCTACGCCGAGGCCGTCCGCACCCTGCACACGGCCGGCGTCCGCACCGCCACCCACGCCATCGGGGACGCGGCCGTACGGCATGTCCTGGACACCGTCGCCGCTCTCGGGCCGAGCGGGCGCGGCGCCCACCGGATCGAGCACATCGAGACCGCTCCGGACGAACTCCTGCCGCATTTCGCCGAGTTGGGGGTCGCGGCCTCTCTGCAGCCGCCGCACACCGGGTACACGCGCGACGACGGCAGCGACGAGTGGTCCCGCCGGCTGGGCGACGACCGGGCCGCCCGCGCCTGGCGGCTGCGCGAGCTGCGGGAGGCGGGTGCCACGCTCGCCCTCGGCTCGGACTGGCCCATCGCGCACTACGACGTCCGGGCCGTGCTGGCGACGGCCCGCCGACCGAAGGGCGCCGCGGCCCACCGGCCGGGCCTGACGCCGTTGCAGGCGCTGGAGGGCTGCACCAGCCACGCGGCGGCCGCCGCCGGCGAGACCGAGGTCGCCGGCCGTGTCGCACCCGGCTGCCGGGCCGACCTCACCGCGCTGGCCGTGGATCCCGTGCACGCGCCCGGCGACGAACTCGCCCAATCTCCGGTGGTGTTGACGGTAACCGGCGGTCACGTGGTGCACCGGAGCGTCTGACGGCTCCCGTCAGCGACACGTCAGCGCGCGAACAGCCGCTCCTGCCACTGTTCTTCCTGCGACCGGCACGGGACACCACCGACGCGCCGTGGCGTCCCCCGGCACGATCAACCACAACGACGGTGGCCGCGGCGTGTACTTCATGGATCCGACGGGCCACGCCATGGAGCTGATCACCGTCCCCTACGGCGGTCGGCCCTCCTGACCGGCGCGCTTCACCGGCCGAACCCCTCCTTCTTGACGAGGTCGAGGAAGCGCGGCGTGCCCTCGGTGGTGCGCACGTCGAGAAAAACGCGCGCATGCCCCTCGGTGACGGCCTCGCGCACGAGCGCGTGCGCGAGGTCGGCCCGGGAAGTGAACCGCCCGGGCAGCCGGCCGGGGGCCAGCCGGTAGTCGCTGACCTCGCTCGTGTCGAAGAGGCCGGCGGGCCGGAGCACCGTCCAGTCGTGACCGCTCGCGCGCACGATCTCCTCCATGCGGCGCATGTCGTCGTAGACCGTGCGCCCGACGACCCGCACAAAGAAGGGCTCGAGCACCTTCCGGAAGAAGACACCCTCGCCGGGCGCCGGCACGTCGAACAGGACGGTGGAGCTGACGCACACCAGGCGCCGGACGCCGTGCCGGGTCATGGCCCGGCTGATGTGGGTGAGGCCTGTCGAGTACACGGCGACCGGGGCCCGGCCGTAGGGGACGCCGAGCGTGGAGATCACCGCGTCGTGGCCGGGGACGACGCGGTCGACCGCCGCCCCGTCCAGGACGTCGGCCTCCGCGACCGTGAGGCGGGGATGGTCGAGCGGGAAGGCGTCGGGGTGGCGGGTCACGGCGGTGACGGTGTGTCCGGCGGCGGTCGCCTGCTCGGTGACCTGCCGTCCGGTCGGCCCGTTCGCGCCGAAGACGACGAGTCGCATGGGCTGCTCCTTCGCTGCGTGGTGCTGCTGCCGTGGACCGAGAGGGCCGCGAAGGCGGCGGGTGTGACAACGCGGGCGCAGGATGAGACCTTCGGCACACACCCGCACCCGATGTCACACTCCCGGGCCCCGGCCCCTCTGGGTGGGCAGACGTCGTGAGGAGAGGCCATGCCCCACAACCGGACGCCCGCGGGGACGGACCCCGCCACCCAGGCGTTCCTCGACCACCGCGAGCTGCTGTTCGCGGTGGCGTACAACATGCTGGGCACCGTCACCGACGCCGAGGACGTGCTGCAGGAGACCTGGCTGTCCTGGGCGGGGCGCTCGGGTGCCGGGGACGCGGGGCAGGCTGCGGAGATCGAGCATCCGCGGGCCTATCTGGTCCGGATCGCCGTGCGGCACGCGCTCGCGCGGCGGGCGCGGATCGCCCGGCGGCGCGAGACCTACGTGGGGCCGTGGCTGCCGGAACCCCTGCTCACGGACGGCCCTGCCGGTCCGGCGGCCGGCGAGGACGCGGCCGAGGGCGCGGTGCGCGCCGAGTCGGTGTCCCTGGCGATGCTGGTCGTGCTGGAGACCCTGACCCCGCTGGAGCGGGCGGTGTTCGTCCTGCACGAGGTGTTCGGCTACGCACACACCGAGATCGCGGACATCCTCGGCCGCAGCCCCGCGGCCGTACGACAGCTCGCGCACCGCGCCCGGTCCCATGTGCGCGCCCGGCGCCCCCGCTACCAGGCCCATCCCCGGGTCCGGCGGCAGGCGACGGAACGGTTCGTGGCCGCCGCGCTCGGCGGGGATCTCGGGGCGCTGCTGGAGATCCTGGCACCGGAGGCCACGCTGTGGACGGACGGCGGCGGCAAGGCGCAGGCGGCACCGCGGCCGATCCGCGGCCGGGACAAGGTGGCACGGGCGCTGACCGGCTACGCCGCGCGTTCGGCGGCGGGGCTGGAGTTCCAGCACCGGGACGTCAACGGCGACGCGGCCGTGGTGGTGTTCGAGGACGGCTCCCCGCACGCGGTGATGGTCATGGACCTCGACCCGGACGGCGCGCAGGTCCGCGAGGTGTACCTGGTCACGAACCCGGACAAGCTCTCGGCGCTGGATCCGGGCGAGGCCCGTCCGAAGGTCTAGCGGCGCGCGTACGGGACGCCGCCGGAAACGGCGTCCCGCAGGGAGATGCGCCGGGCCGGCTACGGCGTCACGACCGAGCCGCCGAAGGTCACGGCCCCATCTCCCCGAGCGGCGCGCACGATGACAGCGGGAGCCGCGGACTGTCGGGGGGAATGTTCACAGGCCGGCCGGTGTTGTCCTTGTGCGGCAGGTTCACCGAACCGCCAGGCACGTGCGGGGCTGAGGACGATGCGTATCTATGGCACTCCGCAGGTGGCGGAGTCAGCCGTGGTGGCCGTTGACGCGCAGGGCGTCGTGACCGCCTGGAGTCGTGGTGCCCGGTTGCTGCTCGGCTACGCGCCGGGTGAGATCGTGGGACGCCCGGCGTCGGATCTCCTGGCCGCCGATCTACCCCCAGCAGCCAGGCAGAGCGCCGCCCGGCGGCAGGCGTGGACGGGACGAGTCACGCTGCGGGACCAGGGCGGGCGTCGGGTCGAAGCCGACCTTCTGGCCTGCCCGCTGATGGACGCCGAGCAACACATCCAGTGGTTCCTCCAAGCCGAACTCCCGCAGGAGGGCGAGGGCGCCGACCTGGTCCTCCAGCGCACCCTGCTCTCGCATCACCGGCCGGCCCGGCTGGCCGTGGAGACCGGAAGCCGCTATCTGCCGGCCGATCCCCAGGCCGGTGTGGGCGGCGACTGGTTCGACGTCATCCCGCTCTCGGGAGCCCGGGTGGCACTCGTCGTCGGCGATGTCGTGGGCCATGGCATCCATGCCTCTGCCGCCATGGGCCGGCTGCGCACAGCGGTTCGTACCCTCGCCGATGTCGACCTCGCCCCCGAGGAGCTGCTGACCCAGCTCGACGACCTCATCCTCGAAGAGATCGAGGAAGGTATCGAATCGGTCGGTGAGGTCGGTGCCACCTGCCTGTACGCGGTCTACGACCCGGTCTCCGGTCACTGCACCATGGCCAGCGCCGGCCACCTCGCCCCGGCCCTCGTCACCCCCGACGGCAGGGCGCGCTTCCTCACCGTGGCGCCCGGGCCACCGCTGGGCGTGGGCGGCCTGCCGTTCGAAGCGACCGACACCAGGCTGCCCGAAGACAGCGTGCTCGTTCTCTACACCGACGGACTGGTCGAGACCCGCCACCGCGACATCGCCACCGGACAGCAGGTTCTGCTGAAAGCCCTGACCCGACCCGCCTCCACTCTGGAGACCACCTGCGACCGCGTCGTCGAGGCGCTCCTTCCTGGCCGGCCGGACGACGACGTCGCCCTGCTCGTCGCACGCACTCACATCATGGACGCCTCCCACGTGGCCTCCTGGACCCTGCCCGCGGATCCGGCCATCGTCGCCACCGCACGCCGGCGGGCAGCACGCCAGCTCTCGGTCTGGGGACTCCAGGACGCCAGCGCCACCACCGAGCTGATCGTCAGCGAACTGGTCACCAACGCCCTCCGCCACGCCCACCCCCCGATTCAGCTGCGGCTCATCCACGACACCGCCCTGATCTGCGAGGTCTCCGACGCCAGCAGCACCACCCCGCACCTGCGCCGGGCCCGCGCTCTGGAGGAGGGCGGCCGAGGCCTCTTCCTGGTGGGTCAGCTCGCCGAACGCTGGGGCACCCGTCACACGTCCACCGGCAAGACCGTCTGGGCCGAGCAGCCCCCGCCCCTTCACCACCCGCCCCAGCCAGGCCGGGAGGCTGCCACGACGGAGGCTCTCGCCGCAGAAAGCCGCTCGACAGCGCGGAAGCGCCGCATGCAGCCCGCCGCCGGCCGCACCGGCCACGGGATCCCTGTCTGAGGCGACCGGCTCCTCCGCGCTCCTGGTGCGACAGTCGGCAATCGGCAATCGCCGGACGAACCAGGGGCTGGCGAAGGCGGAACACATGGCGAGGGCGAGCACGGGTACGGGGAACGGGAAAGACGACCAACTACCCCACGCGATGATGAAGCTCTCGTTGCTGGAGCCCCTCTTCGCCGAGCCCGGCCCGTGGGCCAGCGTTCAGCTGGACACCTCGCAGGACCTCTACGATCCCGGTAAGGCGATCGAGCTGCGGTGGCGGCACCTGCGCGACGCCTTGCGCGTCGAGGGCGCCGACGCCGCCACTGTCGCCGCCCTGGACGCCGCGGTCGTCGGTGGTCAGGAGGTGCTGCCAGGAGGCCGGCATGGCCAGGCCCTGTTCGCCACGCACGGGCGGCTGGTCCTTGCGGCGGCACTGCCCGAGCCGCCTGTGCGGGACACGGCCCGGTTCGGCATGCTCCCGGACGTGTTGCCGCTGGCTGTGCAGCGCGCGCCGGACATTCCCTACCTGGCGGTCCTCCTGTTCTGCGGCAACGGGTTGCCGCGCCGGGACGGACAGGGAGAGGAGCAGCCGCCCGCGCACGTGCATGTGATCGCCGAGACGGGCCGATGGCCGCTCGCTCGGGTGTGTCCGGGGCCGCGGTTCAGTCATCTACTGCCCCTGGAGGAGTGGCGGGACACGGCTCTGCGGATCGCGCAGGAGCTGGGCGATCTTGCCGACCGCCATCGTGCCGAGGTGGTCGTACTCGGCCATGCCCCGGAGGACTCGTGGGCGGCCGGACTCCTGGTCAACCGCATGCCGATCCATGTGCAGAACCGCGTCGCCCTCGTCGGCCCCGGCGATGGCGGCGCGGACCGGACGGCCGGCCGGGCCCTGCTGGAGGGACAAGCGGCCCAGGTCCTGAACAGAAGGCTGAGCACCGAGGACCGGCGCCAGGTCGAAACATTCCGTGCCCAAAGGGCCCGCCACCCGCGCAGGTCGCAAGGCATCACGGCCGCCGTCACTGCCCTGCAGCGCGCTCAGGCCCGGTCTCTTCTGCTCACCCGCGCGCCCGTACTGCCTGAGTCGCTGTGGATGGCTGAGGAACCACCCTGGATCGCAGCTTCGGCCCAAGATCTCGCCTCCTTCGGCGTGACCTCGCCACGCGCGGAACCCGCCGGCGCCGTCCTCCTGTACGCCACCGTCCGAACGTGCGCCGAACTCGTCGTCCTGCACCCGAACGACGAGTCCTTGCCCGATGGTTTGGCAGTCCTGCTGCGCTACCGCGACCCGGCCGACATGGCTCCCACCTAGGGCCCTGTCGTCGAACTCCCTACCCCAGGAGCGTGCATGGCGTCGTAGGGCTGGGGCACCGCCCGGTCGAAGGCACGCACCCGACGCCGCGAAGCCCGCCCTCCGGAGGGACGGCGGGAGTTCGATGACAGGACCCGGGCGACGGAGCGCTTCGCAGGCCGCATCGCACGCGATGAGGCCGGACGACTCGGCGTCCCTGGTGACGCCGTGCCCGGGTACGCCGACCGCCGCTGGGTACCCGGGGACGGCGATGAAGGAGGTGTCGGCCGTGGGCGCGACCTTCTCGCTCGGCCGCGTGGCGGGTATCCGGGTCGGCGTGCACTGGAGTGTCCTGGTCATCTTCACGCTGATCGCGTTCGTGCTGGCGGAGGGGCGCCTACCCCGTGCCCTCCCGGGCAGTGCGGCCTGGGCCTACTGGCTGACGGGGCTGGCGACGGCCGTGGTGTTCCTGCTGTCCCTGCTGGCCCACGAGATCAGCCACGTGATGGTGGCCCGCCGCAATGGCGTCGGCAGTGACGGGATCACGCTGTGGCTGCTGGGCGGGGCCGCACGTCTGCACAACGAGGCGCCCACTCCAGCGGCGGAACTACGCATCGCGGGCGTCGGACCGCTGGTCAGCCTTCTGCTGGGCGGGCTCTTCACCCTGCTGACCTGGTGGGCCCAAGCGCTGCGCGGCCCGGGACTGCTGGTGGAGGCGCTGGCCTGGCTCGCGGGCATCAACGTCCTGCTGGCGGTGTTCAACGCGCTGCCCGCAGCTCCCCTGGACGGAGGACGGCTGCTGCGCGCGCTGGTGTGGTGGCGCACCGGCAACCGGCTGCGCGCCACCGAGGTCGCCACCGGAGCCGGACGCGCGCTGGGCTGGATCCTGGTCGTGGTCGGCGGGTACGAGGCCCTGGCCGGCGGGTTCGCGGGCGGCCTGTGGCTGATGCTCATCGGCTGGTTCATGGTCGCCATGGCCACCGTCGAGGGCAGCCAGGCAAAACTCCGTGAACTGCTGGGCTCCGTGCCGGTGCGGCAGGCGATGAGCACGGATCCGGTGACCGTTCCGGCCGGAACGACCGTCCAGGAGTTCCTCAGCAGCCCGCCGTGGCGTTATCGGCACTCCACCTTCCCGGTCACGGATCCGGCAGGGCGACCGGCGGGGCTGATCAGCGTGCGGCGGGCAGGACAGGTACCGGTGGAGGACCGCGACTCGACCTCACTCGACGCCGTGATGGTGCCCCTCGGCGACCTTCCGACCGCCGGCCCGGACGACCCCCTGGCCCAGCTGCTGCCGGCCTTGGATGCCAGCCCCGCCCGCCGCGCCCTGGTGCTGGCGGACGGACGCGTCCTCGGCATCGTCACCAGCTCCGACGTCAGCCGGGTCGTCACCTGGCTCTCCTCGACGACACCACCGGGCGCGGGCCTCAGGACAGCGTGGCCTCGCTGAACTCTGTTGCCTGGATGGGCGTTGTCCGCCTGGCACCTCCCGGTCGCGGCCACCGGCCATCAGCGGAACCGGTGCGCACACCTGGGCCGGTGTGGGCGGAGGCCTGTTCATCCACTGGGTTCCTATCGGACCGGTCCCGCGCGCAGTGGCGGTTCAGGGCTGTGGTGCCGAGTACGACGACGCATCTGCGGGGCGGCGCCGGGGCCTGGCTTCCGCCGTGACGGCATCCACCGCGTGTCGGGGCGCAGCTCCGGCACCGCATCGAGGCCACCTCCCCACCCCTGCTGTGAGCTGCGGTTTCGGATCTACTTGCCTATAAGGCTGAATAACTTGAGCGCCTTCTTGTCAAGTCTGAGCCGGCGAGGTATAGGGGTTGTCGAAGGCACTCCGGGCTCCCGGAGCCCGGGCCGGCGAATCCGCAACGAATGGATTCCACCAGGCGAAAGGAGCTGAGTGATGGTGCTCATCCGCACGGACCCCTTCCGGGACCTCGACCGGCTCACCCAGCAGATGTTCGGCACCCTCGCCCGGCCGGCCGCCATGCCGATGGACGCCTACCAGAGCGGGGACGCCCTCGTCGTCCACTTCGACCTGCCCGGCGTCACCCCGGACACCGTCGATCTCAACGTGGAGCGCAACGTCCTGACCGTACGGGCGGAGCGGCCCCGCCCGGACGCCAAGGAGGCCGACCTGCTCGTAGCCGAGAGGCCGACCGGTGTCTTCAGCCGCCAGCTCTTCCTGGGCGACTCGCTCGACCTGGAGAAGATCAGCGCGAGCTACGACGCCGGCGTGCTCACCCTGCACATCCCGGTGACGGAGGAGGCCAAGCCGCGCCGCATCGAGATCAGCCGGGGCGGAGAGGCCAAGCAGATCGAGGGCTGACCACGTCAAAGAGACGAGCGGCAGAGAGGAGGGACGAACTGAACAGTACCCAGGACACGCGGTGAGGCCGCCGCACCACTGCAGCGTGACCGGTGCGGCGGCCGTCGACGGGCATGGAGCGGCGGAGACGGAGAAGGACCATGGCTCTGTTTCCGGCGTCGCACTGGGCGGAAGCCGTCCCAGCCGAGCCGACAGGAGGTACCGTGCGGTGATCACCGAACTTGCCGTCGAACGTGTCGAGTTCACCTGCGGCGCATGCTGGCACCGCTGGAGCGTGGACTACGACGTCCAACGCTACCGGGATGCTCTCGACGCGGAGTGGGAGTACTTCTACCGGGACAACACGGCGGTCCCCTCCCCCTACACCCCGGCCGGCGCCCCGCCCTGCGAACACTGCGGCCGGCGCTGGGTCGGCAGACTCGTGGCCCGCCGCCCCATCCCCGTGACCGGCGACACGGAAACCCTCCGCACCCGCGTCCCAGCCGAGGGAGCCCACCGCCCCGAGCGCCACACAGCGCCCCTCCTGCAGTCGACCGGTCATACCCAGCCCGAGCCCGACGCGCGGGCGGCTCGTCCGCCGAAGGAGCGCCTGTGATCCACACGGCTGGGCACAAGCTGTGGATCTCCTTGCATGCACCGGCGGTGCGAACATCAGTGGGAGGAGTACGAGTTCAAGGCCAAGCCGGGCGACAGACGGCGGCTGCCGCCGCAGGTGGCGCCGTACCACCTGCGGCTCGACTGGCTGATGTGGTTTGCCGCGCTCTCACCCGTGTACGCCGCCGAGTGGTTCGTGGCCCTTCTCGTCCGCCTCTTGGACAACGACGCCGCCATCCTGCGGCTCCTGCGCCGCAATCCCTTCCCCGCCGCCCCGCCCACCTTCCTGCGCGCCCGCCTCTTCGCCTACCGCTTCACCACTTGGTCAGAATTCCGCCGGACCGGCGCCTGGTGGCACCGCACCCTCGTGCTGGACTACCTGCCGCCCGTCGCCCGCGCAGAGACCAACGAGCGCCGCTGCCTCAGCGAAGGGTGAGGACAGCGGTCCGCAGCAAAGACGGCCGTACCGGTCCCTGCTCGGTCCGCGGCCGGGTCGGGACGCGAATCTCACCATGTGGGCGGCTCTGTCCCATTCGACAGCTCGCTGAATAGCATCCGGCCAATCGGAGGAGTTGCTATGGGTGAGCACGTTCACGTCCGCATTCGGGACGGCCTGAGTGTGACTGATGGCGGCGAATTGATCGAGTTGTCTCGCTGCCGCTGCGGTGCCACATGGACCAGGACGTACCGGGTGGACGAAGGAGCCCCCGAGGAGTGAGCAGGGCGACTCGCACGTTCCTGGCCGGCCGGGTAGTGCGGTCTGCGGGGCAGCCGGGTCAACGGTTCTGCTGCTCCTCGCGAGCGAGGGCCGCGATGGTGCCTCCGGCGAGTACGGTGCGGCGGCGGCCGTCGGAGAGGCGGTGGCGTACCTCGTAGGTCTCGTCCTTGGTGGTGTTGTGCAGTCGCAGCAGGGGCTCGGTTCCGGGTGCCAGGGCGGTGTGGAGGTTCTCCAGGCGTAGCCGGTCGCCGGTGTCGATGCGGTCGTAGTCGCCCGGGTCGGTGAACTCCAGAGGCAGGACGCCGAAGTTGGTGAGGTTCTGCCAGTGGATGCGGGCGTAGGACTTGGCGATGACGGCACGCAGTCCGAGGTGGCGTGGGGTGATGGCGGCGTGCTCGCGGGAGGAGCCCTGGCCGTAGTTCTCCCCTCCGATGACGAAGTGTGCGCCTGACCTGCCGTCGGTGGGCAGGTCGGCGGCGCGCCGGGGGTAGTCGGGGTCGATCCGGGTGAAGGTGAACTCGGCGAGCTTGGGGATGTTCGAGCGGTACGGCAGTGCCTTCGCGCCGGCCGGGGAGATCTCGTCGGTGGAGACGTTGTCGCCGCACTTGAGCAGGACCGGGCCCTCCAGGGCGTCGGGCAGCGGGTCGAAGTCGGGCAGGCCGGAGATGTTGGGGCCGCGCTCCAGCTCGATCCGGGCCGCCTCATCGGGCGGCAGCGGGGGCTCCAGCATGGCGCGGTTGACCGAGGCGTGCTCGGGCAGCCGCAGGTCCGGGTACGGCACACCCTCCTGGGCCGCCCACGCGCGGGGGTCCGTGATCGTGCCGGTGAGGACGGAGACGGCGGCTGTCTCCGGGGAGCACAGCCACACGGCGTCCTCCTCGGTGCCGGAGCGGCCGGGGAAGTTGCGCGGGAACGTGCGCAGACTGTTCCGGCCCGGGGCAGGGGCCTGGCCCATACCGATGCAGCCGAGGCAGCCGGCCTGGTGAATGCGCGCTCCCCCGGCGATCAGGTCGAAGGTGGCGCCCATCCGGGTGAGGTCGGCGAGGATCTCGCGGGAGGTCGGATTGACGTCGAAGCTGACCGCCGGGTCGGTCTGGCGGCCGGCGACGATCGCGGCGGCGATGGCGAAGTCACGCAGCCCTGGGTTGGCGGACGAGCCGATGACGGCCTGCCCGATCGGTTCGCCGGCGACCTCGCGCACGGGTACGACGTTGCCGGGCGAGGTGGGGCGGGCAATGAGCGGTTCGAGCGTGGACAGGTCGATCTCGTCGGTCAGGTCGTAGACGGCGTCCGGATCGGCTGCGAGTTCGCGGAAGTCGGATTCGCGGTCCTCGGCGCGCAGAAAGTCGTGGACCGCATCGTCCGCGGGGAAGACGGAGGTGGTCGCGCCCAGCTCGGCGCCCATGTTGGCGATGACGTGCCGGTCCATGGCGGTCAGGTGCGCCAGGCCGGGGCCGTGGTACTCCAGGATCCGGTTGACCGCGCCCTTGACGCCGTGGCGTCGCAGCAGCTCCAGCACCACGTCTTTCGCGCTCACCCACGCGGGCAACTCGCCGGTCAGGTGGATGCCCCAGATCTTCGGCATGGTCACGTGCAGCGGCCGTCCGGCCATCGCGAGCGCCACCTCAAGGCCTCCGGTGCCCAGGGCGAGCATGCCCAGCGATCCGGCGGCGCAGGTGTGCGAGTCGGACCCGGCGAGCGTCCTGCCGGGGATGCCGAAGCGTTGCATGTGGGTGGGGTGGGAGACGCCGTTGCCGGGCTTGGAGTACCAGATGCCGAAGCGGCGGCAGGCGGAGCGGAGGAAGGCGTGGTCCTCGGCGTTGCGCTCGTCCGCCTGGAGCAGGTTGTGGTCGACGTACTGGACGCTGACCTCGGTACGGACCCGGTCCAGGCCGAGGGCCTCCAGCTCCTGCATCACCAGGGTGCCGGTGGCGTCCTGGGTGAGGGTCTGGTCGATCCGCAGACCGATCTCCCGGCCCGGCTCCATCACGCCGTCGACGAGATGGTCGGCGATGAGCCGGTGCGCCAGCGTGCCGTGGGAGAGCGTCACACCACCCAGGCTTGCGCGCTCTGTCGGGACGTGGCAAGCCGACACAGCACACCCGTCGGTCGCACCGCCTTATCGAACAGCGTGGCCGAACTCCGGGCGGGTACTCGGCGACGGCGATCGGGAGACATCAAGGGAGGGTGGTCTGTCATGACTCTGCCTGTACGACGCACCCCCGGCAGACTGCTCGCCGAGCGGCCGTTCCCCAGCTGGATGCGGGAGCCACTGGCCGAATTCGACGACCTGTTCAACCGCATGGGATCGCTGCTGGAATCCACATTCGGCACAGCGCCCACGGCCCCGGGTATGGCCTGGACACCGGGCATGGCCTGGTCTCCGCCGGCCGACTTCTACGAGACCGACGACGCCTATCTGCTCGAGGTCGACGTGCCCGGCGTCAAGCGCGAGGACATCGACATCGAGCTGAACGACCGGGAGCTGGTCATCAGCGGCGAAATCAAGGAACGGGAGAAGACCGGCACCATGCGCCGGGCCATGAGGCGGACCGGGCGCTTCGAATACCGGACGATGCTGCCCGGTGAAATCAATACCGAAGGTATTGATGCCACGCTCCGTGACGGAGTGCTGACCGTCAAGGTTCCGAAGGCGGAGACGACCAAGTCCCGCCGCATCGAGATCACAGCCGGGGAGTGAGGGACCGGGGCCGGCCGCCGCCAGATTGTGTGGCGGCCGGCCGGCCCTGCTACTGGCCCATCCCGATCATTTACCCCTGCTCATCTCCTGCGGCCACGGCCACCCCTGGTTGTGTGCTGGGCCGGCTTGGAGGCATGAACATGCCGCTGGTCTTCAACAATGGGGAGTGGCTCTAGCCGACCATGGACACGGCGTACGGCGATACGGCCGGGGCGAGTTGCACTCCGGGGGCCAGGCCGAGGGCGACCAGGGCGTCCGGCAGGCCGCGTCCGACCCGGGCCGCCTCCAGCGTGCCCGGGGCGGCCAGCTGGCGGCAGCTGGCGGCGATGATCTCGAACAAGTGCTGCACCCGGCCGGATCCGCGGGGCAGCAACTGGCCGTGGAAGTCCTCGTGGTGAGCGAGAACGAGGGCGGCGAGACCGACGACATGGGCCGAGGCGGTGCCGGTGCCGTCGAGGGCCGTGTAGCCGCCCTGCGGCACGCACGACAAAACCGCCACACCGGGGGCGGCTGCATCGACGCCTTGGCCGTAGCAGCTGAACGGGGCCGCGAACAGTCCCTCTGGTGTCAACTGCGGGCCGGTGTGGGTGGCTTGGGAGGTGTCCTGCGGGTACGTGCCGAACACCCCCAGTGCGCCCACGCTGAACACGGTGGG